>NZ_BAAFVK010000003.1:0-656803 GCF_054661535.1 Actinophytocola sp. KF-1
GTCTTCGCCGACGACTTCCAAACCATCAAGGTCTTCGCCGAACGCGACAACACCAACATCATCCACTGGAACCGCTACGACACCGGCGGCCACTTCGCCGCACTCGAAGTCCCCGAAACCCTCACCGACGACATCCGCACCTTCTTCGCCACACTGCGCTGACGCGCACGACAGGCCGAGCCCGCACGCGGGCTCGGCCTGAGGCACGTCACGTGGACGAGTACCAGGTGGACATTCCCGCGACGGCGTAGCCGAGCGACTCGTACAGCGGCCGTCCCAGGCGGGAGGCGGTCAGCGTGAGCCGGTGGTCCCGCAGCTGCTGGATGCTCGCCAGCATGACGGCCCTGCCGACCCCACGCGACCGGAACGCCTCGGTCGTCCCGACCCAGTAGTGGCTGCCGACGCCGTCGGCGAGCAGGGACACGCACGCACCCGCGGGCTGGGCGTCGACCAGTGCGAGGTGGACGGCCGCGTCACCGCGCTCGACCAGACCGGGCGGGAAGAGGTCGCCGGGACGGGGTGGCTGGAACCGGGTCAGTCCGAAGCTGTCGATGACGATCCGCTCGGCGGCGACGAGGTCGGCCTCGTCGAGTGCCCGGACGACGTCGAGCGCAGGGGCCGGGGCAGGCCCCGGCTCGCGCAGCATGACCGGCATCTGCCAGTCGCGCAGGCCGAGGAGGCCCAGATCGGTGGCCGAGTAGGGGTCCTCGAGGTCGACCGGTCCGGCCGCCTGCCGCACCAGTGCCGTGATCTCCGCGATCTCGGCGGCGTCGAGGTCCGGCTCCTGGATCAGCACGCGGGTGCCGTTGCGCGCGCCGCCGACGACGGCGAGGTAGCCGCGTGCGCGGACGACGCGGTCGCCTCTCGCCGTGCCGGTCGCCGCCCAGAAGGCCGCGGAGTTGCGGGCCTGCAGCAATGGCGCGTCGTCGAGGCTCACTGTCGGTCTGTCGGCGGTCATGCCGAACGGTACCGTGCTACGAATGGCTGTGCCCCCGCGCCGGATCGCGTTCCTCGTCTACGACGGCGTGACCCTGCTGGACGTCGCGGGGCCCGCGGAGGTGTTCACGGCGGCGAACCGGTTCGGCGCGGATTACCGGACCGTCCTGTTGTCACCGACGGGGGCGGACGTCCGGTCGAACCTCGGGTTCGCGGTCACCGTCGACGGCGCCGTCACCGCCGGGCCCGCGCCGCACACGTACCTGGTGCCCGGCTCCGACCTGTACCCGCGCCGCCCCGTGCCGCGGGAGCTGGCGGAGGCCGCGCGGGTGCCCGCGGCGGGCGCCGAGCGCGTCGCGTCGATCTGCACGGGCGCGTTCGTCCTCGCCGCCGCCGGCCTGCTCGACGGCAAGCGCGCCACCACGCACTGGCAGGTCACCCACGAGCTCGCCGCCCGGTGCCCGACGTGCCAGGTCGAACCCGACGCGATCTACGTCCGCGACGGCACCACGTACACCTCGGCGGGGGTGACCGCCGGCATCGACCTGGCGCTCGCGCTCGTCGAGGAGGACCACGGGCCCGACCTGACCCGTGAGGTGGCCCGCGCGCTCGTGGTGTACCTGCAGCGTGCGGGCGGCCAGTCGCAGTTCTCCGCGCCGCTGCAGGGCCCGCCGCCGCGTTCCCCCGCGCTGCGGAAGATCACCGACCTGGTGACCGCCAACCCGCAGGGGCGGCATTCGCTGGGGGAGCTCGCGAAGCACCTCAACGTGAGCACCCGCCAGCTCACCCGCCTGTTCCACGACGAGCTGTCCACCACGCCGGCCCGGTACGTGGAGGACATCCGGTTCGACATGGCGAGGGCGCTGCTCGACCAGGGGCACACCGCGACGCACGCGGCGACCCTCGCCGGGTTCCCCAGCTACGAGAGCATGCGCCGGGTGTTCGCGAAGAAGCTGTCGATCAGCCCCGCCGCCTACCAGCGCCGGTTCCGCACCGCCGCGCGAGACGACACGGGATAGCGCCGGATCGCCGACGGCATCGTGATCGAGCGCTGGACCGGCCGCGACGACCTCGGCACCGCACCGCGGTTTGGCCGGGTGCCGCCGTCACCCATGTACCTGCTGCGGTCCGCGCCGGCCGAGCGGCGCGCGACCGCCCGTTTCCGCCGTGATCCCGGCACGCCTACCGGGGCAGGCGCAGGGAACGCGGCCCCAGCTTCAACTCGGCGAGGATGTCCGCGCAGTCGCGGCGGCACACCTCGGCGGCGGCGTTCTCGCCGAGTGCGGTGAACACCAGGTCCATGCGCGCCAGCGTGCGTGCCTGCTGCAGCGCCGCGCCGAGCGCGCGCCAGATCTCGAGCGACTGCCGCAGCGGCTCGACCGCCTGCGCGGGCGTGGCCCGGCCCGCTTCGAGGTCGCCGCGGGACCGCAGCACCTCGCCGACGCCCTCCCGGTCCCCGACCTCCTGCTGGACGCGCAGCGACCGGTCCAGCCGCGCCTCGGCGTCCGCCCACCGGCCCAGCCTGATGTCGAGGTCGGCCTGCGCCTGTTCGACCCACGCGGTGCCGCGGTCGTCCTCCAGCGCACGGGCGGTGACGTACGCCTTCTCCAGCGCGCGTTCCGCCTCGGGGTGCCTGCCGACGTCCATGAGCGCCAGGCCGTAGTCGCGCAACAGGATCGCCATGGTCCGGCCGCCGACCGTGTCGCCGAGCTCGACCGCCTCCTCGATCAGCTCCACCGCCCGTTCCGGTTCGCCGAGGTCGGTGTGCAGGTTGGCCAGCGCGTTGAGCACCCGGCACCGCAGCCGCGGCTGGATCGCGCCGCGGCGCGCCAGCTCGAGGGCCTGGTCCAGCGCGTCGGCGGCGTCGGTGAACCGGTCCAGCATGCGCGCGGCCCGGCCCGCGTGGTTGAGCGCCTGGAACTCCCGTTCCTGGTCACCGAGCCGCCGCGCGACGGCGAGCTCCGCCGCGGCGATCGCGGGCAGCTCCCCGTACTGGTCGCGCTGCGACCGCATGGCGAACAGCGCGCCGAGCAGCCGCACCAGCATGTCCTCGTGCCCGTGGGCCTCGGTGGCCACGATCGCCGTGTTCAGCGTGTGCTCGCGGTCGTCCTCATAGGACCGCAGCGCGAGGAAACCCGCGATCCGCAACGCGATCGTCCCGGCCAGCGTGCCGTCGCCGAGCCGGCACGCCTGGTTCACGGCGCTGACGAGGGCGACCCGCTCGGCCTCGAACCACTCGGCGGGCGCGCGCCGGACCGCCTCGGCCACGGCCGGTGCCGGGCCTGCGTCGGCGGGCAGGGCGAGGTCGGCCGCGAACGCCATGCCGTGGTCGAGCCGTTCGTCGGCCTCCGTCGCGAGCACCAGCCAGCCGGTCAGCATCGCCGATTGCGCACGGGCGAGCGTGGCGGGCTCGTCCTCGGCCGCCGCGCGCTCGCGCCCGAAGTCCGCGACGAGGTCGTGCAGCCGGAACCTCGGCTGCCCGAACGCGTCCCGGCCGAGCGGTTCCACCAGGTGCGTGTCGACGAGTTGGTCGAGCACCGGCTCGACCGGTCCGCCGCCGGTGGCGTCGAGCAGGCGGTGGGCCACCCACGCGGGCCAGTCCGGCGCCGCGATCAGCGCGAGCCGCCGGAAGAGGCCGCGCAGCGGCGGGTCCAGCGCCTGGTAGCTGAGCTCGATGCTGGCCCGCACGTCGAGGTCGCCGACCGCCAGCTCGTCGAGCCTGCCGCGTTGTTCGGCCAGCCTGCGCCGGAAGTGCGCCAGCGTCCACTCGGGATGCACCGACAGCCGGGCGGCGGCGATGCACACCGCCAGCGGCAGGTGCCCGCACAGGTCGG
This sequence comes from Actinophytocola sp. KF-1, assembly GCF_054661535.1. Lineage (NCBI taxonomy): Bacteria > Bacillati > Actinomycetota > Actinomycetes > Pseudonocardiales > Pseudonocardiaceae > Actinophytocola > Actinophytocola sp. KF-1. The sequence goes on from NZ_BAAFVK010000003.1 coordinate 3,771, forward strand.
CGATCGCCGCGGCCGCGTCCGGTTCCCGTGCCACCCGTTCCGCGCCGACGACGCGGGCCAGCACCTGCGCCGCCGCCTCCGGAGCGGGCACGGGCACCGTCCACCTGGCCGGCCCGGCCAAGGCGGCGAGCTGCCGCCGCGACGTGACCACGGCGCCGCAGGAGGCCGCACCCGGCAGCAGCGGCCGCACCTGGGCCTCGCTCGCGGCGTCGTCGAGCACCACCAGCAGCCGCCGCTGCGCGAGGTGGCCGCGGTACATCGCGACCCGCTCGTCGCGGTCGTCCGGCAGCGCGGCACCGTCCACGCCCATGTCGCGCAGCAGCCTGCCGACGACGACGTGCGGGTCGGCGGGCTGGTGCGTCCCGCGCAGGTCGGCGTACAGCTGGCCGTCCGGGAAGTCGTCGCCGACCGCGTGCGCGGCCGCCAGCGCCACGGTCGTCTTGCCGACCCCGCCGGGCCCGACCAGCACCACGACCCGGCCGGACGGGGTGGGTGTGCGGAGCGTGGCGCACACCTCGCCGATCAGCTCGTCCCTGCCCGCGATCACCGCCGTCACCGGCGGCAGCTGCCGGGGCACCACCCGGGCGGGGGCCGGGGGCGCCACGACGTGGTCACCGTTGAGGATCCGCTGTTCGAGGCGCCGCAGCGGCGGCCCGGGTTCCACCCCGAGGTCCTCGACGAGGCGGCGGTAGGCGTCCTGGTAGGCGGCCAGGGCGTCGGCGCGCCTGCCCGCACCGGCGAGCGCCAGCATCTTGATCTCGTGCAACCGCTCCCGGTACGGGTGGTCGACGATCAGCGTCGCGACCCTGCGCAGCACGTCGTCGTGGCGGCCGAGGGCCAGCTCGGCGCTGAGCTGGGCCTCCGCGGCGGCGAGCAGCTCCTCGTGCAGGGCGTGCCTGGTGTCCTGGGCGAAGTCCTCGGCGATGTCGGCGAGCGCGGGCCCGCGCCACAGCGCCAGCGCCTCGTCGAACGTGCGGACGGCGGCCTCGAGCCTGCCGTCCGCCCGGGCCTGCCTGCCCTTCTCGACCAGCGCCCGGAACTCGACGAGGTCCAGTTCGTGCCCGCGCAGGCGCAGCTCGTACCCGCCGGGCCGGGACAGGATCAGGTCGCCGGTGCCGTCGCCGAGCCGCTTGCGCAGGCGGCTGATCATGTTGTGCACCTGCGCCTTCGCCGTCGTCGGCGGCCGTTCCCACAGCAGGGCGATCAGCTGGCTGGTCAGGGTCAGCTGGTCGGCGTTCAGCAGCAACGCGGCCAGCAGGAGCCGGTCCCGGCCGCCCCCGAGCGCGACCGGGCGTCCGGCAGACGACACCTCGATCGGCCCAAGCACGCCCAAACGCACCGAAACCCCCGCAGACAACGCACCGTTCGACTTCCCGCAGTTGTCGAACGGTACCCGTGCGGCGCGGCCCGTGCCCGGACCTGTCGACCCTGCCGTCCTACGGTTGCCAGGGGCGTGACCCAGCGCCTGCGCTGCTGTTCGGTGCTGCCCCTGCCGAGGTGCTTGGCGACCATGTGCGCGTGCCTGCCGCGGCGCGCCGAGTACGTGCGGGGACTGGCCCCGGCGCCGCAGCTTCTCCACGACTGGGGCAGCCGCCGCGCCGGGCGCGATGGCATCCCGGTCGAACCGGTCACGTGACCCCGCCGAGACGGGCGAAGGTGGCGCGGTGGTGGCGGTCGAGCAGCGCCGCCAGTTCGGTCACCTCGCCGGTCAGCCCGGCCGGGACCCGCACGTACGTCGACCGGGGTGCCAGCCCGCACCCGCGTGCGACCTTGGCCTGGTAGGTCAGCGGGCCGAACACGACGGTGCGCAGCCGTGCCCGCAGCGCGTACGCGATGACCTCGTAGTAGCAGACCGCGAAGTACCCGAAGTGCCGCTGCGCGTCCGCGGACAGGCCGGCCATCTTGACGTGCAGTTCGCCGCTGTGGGCGTAGCACAGCGCGAACGCCTCCAGCGCGCCGTCGCGCTCGGCCACCAGCACCCGGCACCACGGCGCGAGGTGCCGCTCGATGCGGTCCAGCAGCCCGTGCATGACCTCGTCGGGGATCTCGTGGCCGTGCCGGCGCAGCTGCTCGGTGTGCAGCCGCGCCATCTCGGCCTTGCGCTCCCCGAGCCGGTCCTCGCGCACCACCATGCCCGCACCGGCGAACTCGCGGCGTTCCCGGCGCACCGTGTTGCGCCGCCGCTTCGGCAGCGCGGCCAGGTAGGCGTCGAAGTCCCGCCACGCCGGGTCCAGCGCCAGCTCGGCCTGCGCGAGCGCGGCGAAACCGAGGTAGCCGCGGTCCGTGAGCAGGCCGGTCAGTAGGTCGCCGTCGGGTACGTGCGGCACCGCCGTGACCGGGCAGTCCCAGTCGCGGGCGGCGGCCGCGAGCTCATCGAGCATCGCGGGGAACGCGGCCGGGTCGCCGACGACACCCGGCAGGTAACCGCTCGGCAGCGTCGCGGTCGCCACCGGGTAGCCCGCCGCGGTGAGCCGGCCGGCGAGCCGGGCACGCATGGCGGTGATCTCCGCGTACGCGGCCGGGTCGGTCGCCTCGTCCACGTCGCCGGACAGCAGCAGCGCGATCGGGTCGTTGGTCGGGAAGGTGCCCGCGGCCACCCGCTGGGCGACCAGGCCCGCGTCGCCGGCGAGCACGTACCGGCCCTCGTCGCGGCGGCCCTCCTCGTCGGTGGCCAGCCACTCCGGTGTGGTCAGGATCGACCGGTGCGGCAGCGCGGTCCGCCAGTCCGCGGCCAGCTCGGCGATCCGGGACGCGCGTCGGGTGGTCATCGGCCTCATCTCGCGGGGGCCCGCCCCAGCCGCAGCTGCCAGGCGGCGGTCAGCACACCGACCGCGGCGCAACCGAACCAGAGGGCGTCGGGGTGGACGTCGTAGGCGAGCGTACCGGCCAGGGGCGCCGCGGCCACCGCGGCGGCCATCGCCGCGCCGTACACGCCCAGGTACCGGCCGCGGGTGTGCGCCGGGACGAGGCTCGCCACGTACGCGGTGCCGACCGCGACGACGACGATCTCGCCCAGCCCCCACACCAGCACGGTGCCCGCCAGCGCCGGCACGTCGGTGGCGAACGCGACCAGCCCGTAGCCCGCCCCGATCAGCAGGTAACCGGCGGCGAGCGCGGTGCCGGGCCGGAACCGCTTGAGGCGGGCGGCGGTGAGCGGCTGCAGGATGGCGACCGCCACGCCGTTGACCGCGAGGACCAGCCCGAAGTCCGCCGCCGTCAGGCCGAGGTCGGTGACGGCGAGCGGCAGCGTGACGAAGTTCTGGAAGAACACGAGGAACACCAGGAAGGTGATCACCGAGAACGCCAGGAGCCGGGGGTCCCGCCACGGCGAGCGCCCCTGGGCCGGGTCCCCAGGCGGCGGCCGGCGGTCGTGGCCGTCGCGGGGGACCAGCCACCACACCACGAGCGCGAAACCCAGCGTGGTGGCCGCGTCGAGGCGGAACAACCAGGCGTAGCTCGCCTCGGCGATCAGCCCGCCGCCCGCCAGCGCGGCGGTCAGGCCGAGGTTGGTGGCCCAGTGCAGCATGCTGTACGCGCGGGCCCGCTCGTCCGGCGCCACCACGTCGGCGACGAACGCGTTGAGCGCGGGCCGGTGCAGGTCCGCGGTGAGCCCGAGCGCGGCGACCAGCACCGCGACCGTCCACAGCGGACCGGCGGAGGGCAGCAGCGCCATGATCCCCGCCGTCGTGGCGAGGCCCGCGATCATCGTGCCGCGCCTGCCGACCCGGTCCGCGAGCCAGCCACCGGCCACATTGGACAACGCGAGGCCTGCGCCCTGCACGGTCAGCAGCGCGCTCGCGGTCACCGGCGCGACCCCCCGGTCACGCACCAGGTAGAGCATCAGGAAGGGGGCGACGAACGTCGCGAGCCGGTTGACGAGCGTGCCCAGCCACAGCGCCCGGAACACGGGTGGCAGCGGGGTTTTCGCGGCACCGGGCCGCGTGGCCGGCTCGGGGGCAGCTGTCACACCGCGCACCGTAGCGCCGGGCGCTGACAGCTCACTCGACGCCGTCGAGCACCCGGCCGGCGTAGCGGCCCACGGACTTCGCGAGGTCGTCGCCGTGCGCGACGTCGTCGTGCGCGTAGGCCCGCGCGGCGTCGACGACGAGGCACAGCCCCATGATCGCGTCGATGACCCGTTCGTACCGGGGGTCCGCGCTGTCGATGTGGAGCCGGTCCAGCACGCCCTGGATGCGCGCGTCGACCTTGTCGGCCAGTGCCAGCACGTCAGAGCGCAGTCGCGCGTCGTGTTCGGAGGCTGTCATGCCGACGACCATGTGTGCGCGACCTCGGGACCGCCTCAAGACTCGCTCAAGACCCGCTCGCGCAACGGGCCCGCGGCTTGCCCGGGATGAGGACGCGGCGCCGGTCAGGCGATGTCGCGCACGCGGTCCGCGAGCGCGGGGGCGAGCGCGACGGCCCGGACGACCGAGCCGACGTGCGCCACACGACGCGGCCCGGCGACGACCCGCGCGACGTTCTCGTCGGCGAGGCACCAGGCGAGCGCCACCTCGGCGAGTGGCCGCCCGCGGAGCGCCGGTGGCAGCCACACCGGCAGCAGCGCGGCGGAGGCAGCGAAGGCGGCACGCACCCGAGGGGGGATGCGGGACCGCCAGTCGTCCGCGGGGAAGCGGGTGGCGGCGTCGTACCGGCCGCCGAGGAAGCCGTAGGCCAGTGGCTGCATGGCCCACACCCGCCAGCCACGCGCCGCCAGTGCCGCCGCGACCGGCACGGCGACGTGCCTGTTGAGCAGGTGGTACTCCAGTTGCACGACCGCCCCGGCGACCGGCGGCTCACCCAGCCGAGCCGCGAGGTCGAGCCGGTGCGTGGCGATCCCGACTACCGGTGCGGGGGCTCGGTCGCTGGTCGGGCGCGGGTGTGCGCGGCTGGTGGAGGTGGAGGTTGGGCTGTTGGGGGTGGTGGTGTCTCGGGTCGGGTTGGGGGTCGAGCCGGGTGCTGTGGTGTGAGCCGGATCGGAGCCCGAGTTGGCGGCTGCGCCGCCGATGTCGGCGGAGTCTCCGATCGGGCGGGAGTCCGAACCGGGTGCTGGGCTGTGGGCCGGGCGGGGGTTCGCGTGGCCGGTGGAGGTTGCGCTGTTGAGGGTGGTGGTGTCTCGGGTCGGTTTGGGGGTCGAGTCCGGTGCTGTGGTGCAGGTCGGGCCGGGGCCCGAGTTGGCGGCTGCGCCGCCGATGTCGGCGGAGTCTCCGATCGGGAGGGAGTCCGAACCGGGTGCTGGGCTGTGGGCCGGGCGGGGGTTCGCGTGGCCGGTGGAGGTTGGGCTGTTGAGGGTGGTGGTGTCTCGGGTCGGGTTGGGGGTCGAGCCGGGTGCTGTGGTGCAGGTCGGGCCGGGGCCCGAGTTGGCGGCTGCGCCGCTGACCGAGGCGATGCTCGCGGTCGGAGTGGAGGCCGGGCCGCCGGTCGAGCCCAGGATCGGGCCGAAGGCCGTGCCGCCGATCGAGCCAGTGCCGGCGCGGTGGGCGAGCCACCTCAGCAACGACGGCAGCGAGCCGTCGGTGAACGCTGCCTCCGGCGGGTCCTTCACCAGCACCCCGGCCGCGTCGGGCAGTACCGCCTCGATGACCAGCAACTCCTCGGCGACGCCGGCGATCGTCACGTCGCTGCGTGGCCCCTCGGCACCCACAGCCCGGCCTGGCTTGACCACCGCGTGCCACGTCCGGCCCCGGCGTCGCTGCCAGTCGGCGAGTGCGCGCATGCCCGCGCCCGCCCCGTACCCCGGCGCGACGTCCACCCACCGCAGCCCGGCCGCCCACGCGGCGTCCAGCACCGCGTCCACCTGCTCGGCGGGTAGCTGGGCGTAGCCGTTCGGCGCGCCGTCCACCGTGTACGACCCGGCGAGGCCCCACGTGCCGAGCACGACCCGGTCGGCGATCATGCCGCCGGGACGCCCCGTGCGGCATCGATGCGTTCGCGTTGCGTCCGGTACCGCACTCCGCCTTCCAGCCGCTGCAACGCGAGCAGCAGCAGCGACCGCGACACCTCGAGTCGTTCGCGCACCGCGGTGAGCCGGTCGGCGGCCGCCGTCGTCACCGCGTCGGCCGGGGTGCCCGCGTCGAGGCTCGCGAGGGCCTCGTCCACGACCGACACGAACGCCTCGTTGACGCCGCGCTCGAAAGCGTCCACCGCGGTCTGGCCCTTCGGGGTCCGGCCCGGGGTGGGGCGCCGCCACTCGTAGGTGATGGCCGACTGCACCGCGGCGATGGTGTTCATGTACTCCTGGAACCCGGCCGCCGCGTCCTCCGCCACCCGCTTGGCCACCGCCACCCTCGGGTCCTTGAAGCGCGCCGACAGGTGCGTGCCGTGGTCCGCCAGCACCTCCTCGCGGCGCATCACCCGCAGCATCGGCGTGCCGAAGTGCGGGTCCACCGCGCTGTTCACGGTCACCGGCTTGCACTCGCCGATGTCGCGCAGGAAGTCCATGTTGCGGCGCAGCTGCCCGATCGTGGAGTCGTGGTGGAACATCATGAACCCCGGCTGGAACGACAGCCCGAGGTCGCGGATCACCCGCACGGCCGCACGGTTCTGGTCGGCCGTGTGCGCCTTGCCGTACAGCTTGAGGTCGCTGTCCACACCGGACTCCAGGCCCACGAAGCAGTGCCGCAGCCCGCCGGCCCGCAACCGCCGCAGCACGTCCGGTTCGGCGTTCTCCGCGCGGAACGACAGCGCGAGCGCGACGGGGGAGCCCGCCGCGGCCAGCCGGTCGCCGAACTCGGCGGCCCGCTCCTGCCCACCGCCGCTGCCGCCGAAGAACTCGTCGTCCACGATCAGCAGCTCCAGCAGGCCGAACCGCTCGTGCAGGTCGAGCACCTCGGCGACCATGCTGTCGACGTCCCTGCCGAGCCAGTCGCCCGACGGGAGACCGCGGCCGGGGCGCTCCAGGCCGTAGAAGCGGGGGATGCTGCAGAACGTGCAGCGGGCGTAGCAGCCGCGGCTCGTCGACATCGCCGCCAGCCCGTCGTTGTCGATGACCTCGGCGGTGAGGTCACGGGCCGGGTGGCCGAGCAGGTCGAGGTCGGTCAGCCTGCGGACCGGGTTCTGCCGCACCCCGGCCCCGTCCCGCGTGCACACCCCCGGCGCGTCCCGCCACGACCGCCCACCCGCGACCGCGTCCGCGACCCGCTGGACCGGCACCTCACCCTCGCCGCGGATCACCGCGTCCACCGACGGGGCCGCGGCCAGCACGCGGTCGGGGAAGAACGACACGGCGTGCCCGCCCACGAGCACCGGACCGCGGAAGCCGCCCGCCCGCAACAGCGCCGCGATGGCCTCGACCTGGGGCGGCAGGTGGTTGAGCACCACCGTGAACCCCACCAAGTCCGGCCGCGCGTCGAGGACCCGCCGCGCGGTGTCCTCGACGCTCCACTCGTGCATCATGCCGTCGAGCAGCACGGCCTCGTGCCCGGCCTTGCGCAGCGCCGCGCCGAGGTAGGCGAGCGCGAGGCATTCCACGGGCTTGGAGAACTTGTGCAGGACGTCGACCGGAGGGCGGACCAGGGCCGCGGTCACGGGCATGGCGACTCCTCCGTCAGAACAGGAACTGGGTGGTCACGTCGAGCAGCCGGACCGGGACGCCGAGCGCGCGGCGCAGGTCGCCCCAGTGCCTGCCGGACACGTCACGGCCCTGCCGGTTGAACCCGGTGCCGGGCACCAGCAGCAGGTCCGGCTCGGCGCCGGTGCGTTCCTTCTCCCGGCACACCGCCCGGTGGATGTCGTCGACGGTGGCCATGTCCAGCACCTGGATATTGCCGCCGAGGTACTCGTTGCGCGCCACCACGTAGTGCAGCGACCCGGCGTGCTCCGGCAGCCAGCGCCGCGCGAACGCCTTCGCCTGCGGCGCCATCAGCGGCGACGTGACGAGCCACGGCCGGGTGGCGCCCGCGCCCTCGATGGCGGCGGCCACGGTCCCCGCGTCGCCCCGGCTGAGCGACGGCGCGACGACGAGGCCGTGCGGGACGACGTACTTGCCGATCAGGTGCCCGGTGTACGGGTACTCCGCGGGCGCGCCGGGGTCCAGCGTGAGCGTGATCGTCGCACCGCCCCGGCGCACCACGATCGGGGTCGGCCGGGTGAGCATCATGACGAGCGACTGCACCTCCGCCCGCGACTCGACCGGCAGGAACCCGACGCGCTCGACCACGTCCCCGGACCGGAAGCCCGCCCGCGCCGCGGGCGACCCCGGCACGGCACCGGTGATCCGCGCCTCGTGCGGGTCCGCGTAGCGCAGGTTCGCCTCGTACGCGCTCGGGATGATCACGATCGGCGTGCGGAACCGGTCGCGCAGCGCGGCCACCTCGCGGGCCGCCTTCGCCCACACCGCCTCGGTGTCGAACGGGATGACGTAGGGATGGTCGCGGGTGAAGCCGGGCAGGTTCACCCGGATCATCGCCGGGCGCAGCGGTTCGATCCTCTCGATCGCCTCGGCGAGCTTCGCGGCCGGGAACTCCGGCGTGGCGACGAAGCTCAGCCCGAACGGGATGCGCCGCTCCGACAGCCGCTCCAGGCAGGACAGCGCGGTCGCGGTCTGCGTGCGCCGCTCGTTCATCACCTGGGTGCGCAGCGGCGCGTCGATCGTGTTGGTCGACACGATCAGCGTGACCGGCCTGACCTCGTCCAGCAGGTCGATCACCCGGGGGAGCAGCGGGCTGCCGTTGGTGATGAAGTAGAACTCCTCCGCGCTCCTGGCGCGCAGCTCGCGCAGCACTTTCGGCAGCTTGGGGTCCACGAGGAACTCGTTGATCTCCCACTGCGACTTGAACAGCATCCGCCGCGCCCGCGGCATGAAGTACCGCAGCCGCGTGGTCATCTCGTCGTCGGTGATGACCTTCTTGCCGCGCGCGACCGCGAGGTCGTCGGGGTTGCCGTACAGGTAGCAGAAGTTGCAGGCCACGTTGCAGACCCGCGCCAGGTACTCGTAGATCTCCGCGGGGTGGCAGTCGGACTCGACGAGCCAGCCGGAGAGGTCCCGCAGCTGGAAGCCGTCGACCCGGTTCGCGGCCGGGCCCGCGAGCGTCAGCGCGGGCACGCCCGCCGCGGTCAGCGGCGCGACGGTGACCACTGTGGACAGCAGCGCCCAGTGCCGCGCGACCGTGACGATCGTGGGCTCGGTGGCCGCCACGGTGTGCAACGGCTGCAGCCCGCTGCCGGGGATCTCCTTGCGGGAACCCAGATCCGGGGCCGCGCACCCGGTGGTGGGCAGCGGCACCCGCCGCCCGTCCGCCACCAGCTCGTCGACGTCGACGGGGCACCCGTCGTGGCACAGGTCGACGGTGTCCAGCAGCGCGGCGAGCACCGCGGCGGCGAACCCCAGGGGGTCCGCGGGTGGCGCGCCGACCGGGGGCAGGGGGAACGCGAAGACGAAGTCGGGTGAGGGGTCGTCGTGCACCGACCAGCGGTCGTGCTCGTCGCCGGCACGCCACCGGGCGTTCCTCGTCGGCACGCCCGCGACCCGGGGCACGGTGATGCGCAGCAGCGCGTCCAGGTACCCGGCGAAACCACCCCCGGCGGCGGCCGGGACGTCGTGGACGGGCGTGTCCTCGTGGTGGGCACGGAGGCGGAAACCGTTGACCGGCACGGGTTTCCCGCCGCGGTGCGGCACGGCGGCGGCGAGCACCTCGGCGACCACGTCCGCGGCGTAGCCGAGGAACGCGGCGCGGGCGGGCGGGGCGGGGACGGTCGCGGCTCCGGGCCGCAGCAGCGAGGTCATGCCGCGACCTCCGCGAGCCAGCGGCGGGCGAACCCGGGCACGGTGCCCGCGGCCGGGCTCCCCGGCGGGTCCTCGGTGAGCGCGGTCAGCGCCGCGTCGCGGGCCACGAGCAGGTCGCGGTCGGGCGGCGCCACCCGCGTCTGGGGCGCCCGGTACCGCACCGGGGTGCGGATCTGCAGCGACATGGTCCCGTCGGCGGGCGCGAGCACACAGTGGAACTCGTCCCACGGCAGGTAGTACACGTGGCCGGGGACGTCCTTGGTGTGGTGCCACAGGGACAGCCGCGGCGAGCGCAGGTCGCCGCCGTTGTCGAACAGCATGTGGTGGTAGTCGCCGCGCAGCATCCGCGTGGCGAAGCTGAACCGGTGGAAGTGCGGGGAGATCCGGCCCTCGGCCCGGTGGCACTCGAAACTGTCCCGGTCGAAGTGGTTGAGCACGACGCGGAAGCGCCCCGGCTCGTCGTGCAGCAGGAACGTCTTCGGCTCCACCCCGGGCACGAGGACGCGCCGGGTGCCGGCCACGAGCGCCCCGGCGGTCATCTCCTCGAGACGGCCACGTACCAGGTCGAGCCAGTCCAGCGGCTCGGACAGCGCGGCCACCGCGTGGGCGGCGAACCCGTCGGCCGGTGCGGCGCGCAGCCGGCGGACCAGGTCGTGGAATCGGTTCGCACCTGGCACGTGACCCTCCTCGTTCCCGTCCGTGGCCGGCAGGTCAGACGACGTTCACGGCCGCCATGGACTCGACGAGCCACTTGTTGAGCGCCTCGGCCCTGGCCACGAGGTCCTTGCTCGTCCAGCCGCGCTCGGCCATCAGGGCCTGCGCCTTCTCGAGGTCGTTGAGCGCCTCCAGCAGCTCGTCGATGCCGATGTCGAGCGACGCGGGCGTGGACGTTCCGGCGTTCTCGGGGTGTTCCTGCTCCGGCATATTCCTCACCTTTCTCCGGTGCGCCCCAGGACGCGTCCCGGGCGGCATGTCCCAGGCAGCGAAACACCGGTCCCGACGGGCCGGCAATCGCGCTGTAGTGACTCCCGAGGGACCACCGACCGGCCCTGGACCGGTCCCAAGTAGACCCCGGTGGCGGGGGCTGAATAGGACCTTCGGCGCATCCGCGTGGACCGAAGGACGCAAGCCGTGAATGTCCGGATGGTTCGCAGCCTGGTTGGTGATTGTCCTACCGGTCGCCGTGTGTCTACTGTCGAGGGTGTCCGCGCGGACACGCTCCACCCCCTGCACCACACCCCGGGCCCGCGTGCCCCGGGTGTGCCTTCCCCTACCCCGAGGGAGAACCCCGACATGGGAGAAGTTCGCGTGTCCTGGTCACGAAGACTGGCCGGCCTCGCGGTGGCCGCGGCCGCGGCGACGGCAGGTCTCGCCGCGACGCCCGCGGCGGCCGAGGGCGACGTGCTCGGCGCGGGCCGGGCGGGCGCCATCGACGGCAGCTACATCGTCGTGCTCGCCGACGACGCCTCGGCGCGGTCCGCCGCGGCGACCACCGCGCGCTCGCTCACCACCGAGTACGGCGGCGCGGCGTCCGTGGTGTACCGCCACGCGCTCAACGGCTTCGCCGCGCGGATGACCGAGCGGCAGGCGCGGGCGATGGCCGCCGACCCGAGGGTCGAGTACGTCGAGCAGGACGCCGTCGTGCGTGCCACCACCGACCAGCTGAACCCGCCGTCGTGGGGCCTGGACCGCATCGACCAGCGGGACCTGCCGCTGGACGACAGGTACTCCTACGCCCCGACCGCCGCGAACGTGCACGCGTACGTGCTCGACACCGGCATCCGGACCAGCCACACCACCTTCGGCGGCCGTGCCACCTGGGGCACCAACACCGTCGGCGACGGCAACGACAGCGACTGCAACGGGCACGGCACGCACGTGGCGGGCACCATCGGCGGCGCGGAGTACGGCGTCGCCAAGGGCGTCCAGCTGGTCGCCGTCAAGGTGCTCGACTGCGCGGGCTCCGGCAGTTTCGCCGGCGTCATCGCGGGCATCGACTGGGTGACCGCGAACGCCGTCAAGCCCGCGGTCGCGAACATGAGCCTCGGCGCGTCCGGCAGCCACGCGGCCACCGAGGACGCGGTGCGCAACTCCATCGCCTCCGGGGTCGCCTACGCGATCGCGTCCGGCAACTCCAGCGCCGACGCGTGCAACTACACCCCGGCGCGGGTGGCCGAGGCGATCACGGTGAACGCGACGGACGAGTCCGACACCCGCGCGTCCTTCTCCAACTACGGCTCGTGCACGGACATCTTCGCGCCGGGCGTCGGCATCACCTCGTCGTGGTACACCGGCGACACCGCGACCAACACGATCAGCGGCACGTCCATGGCCACGCCGCACGTCGCGGGTGCGGCCGCGCTCTGGCTCGCCGACCACCCGAGCGACCCGCCCGCCACGGTGGCGGCCGCGCTCGTCGCCAACTCCACCCCCGGCAAGGTGGCGAGCCCGGGCACGGGCTCGCCGAACCAGCTGCTGTTCACCCCGTCCGACGGGACGCCGGGCGCGCCGCTCGTCGCCAACCCGGGCAACCAGACGAGCAGCGTGGGCACGGCGGACTCGGTGCGGCTGACCGCGTTCGGCGGCACCGCCCCGTACACGTGGTCCGCGACCGGACTGCCCGCGGGCATGTCGCTCGACGCCACGGGCCTCGTGTCCGGCACCCCGACCACCGAGGGCGCGCACGAGGTGACCGTGACCGTCACCGACAGCGCGGGCCTGTCCGGCGGCACGACGTTCGGCTGGACGGTGTTCCCGCCGAGCACCGACTGCGCGGCGAAGACCGCCAAGAAGAAGATCGCCATCACCGACAACGCGACGGTGAGCAGCCCGCTGGCGATCACCGGCTGCGCCGGTGCCGGCTCCTTCGAGGCGACGGTCGAGGTGCACATCGAGCACACCTGGATCGGTGACCTCGTGGTCGACCTGGTCGCCCCCGACGGCACCGCGTACAACCTGCACAACCGGACCGGCAGCGGCACGGACAACATCGACCAGGTCTACTCGGTCGACCTGTCCGGTGAGCTCGCCGACGGCACGTGGAACCTGCGGGTCAGCGACCGGGCGGCCGGGGACACCGGCCGGATCGTGAGCTGGACGCTGGACCTGTGACGCCGGGCCGGTGGCGGGGGAGCGGCCCCCGCCACCGGCTGGTCACCGGCTGAAGCCCGCGGTGAGGCCGCGCAGCAGCTGCCTGCGGCCGAAGGTGTAGAGCGCCAGGATCGGCAGCGTGGTGAGCACGACCGCGGCGACGATGGCCGGGACGTTCACGCTGTACTGGCCCTGGAAGCTCCACAGCGCGAGCGGCAGGGTCCGCTTGTCCGGGCTCTGGGTGAGCACCAGCGGCAGCAGGAACCCGTTCCAGATGTTCAGTGCGTTGTAGACGGTGACCGTGAGGATGGCGGGCCGGGTCAGCGGCGCCGCCAGCCGCCACATCGTCATCCACTCCGAGGCCCCGTCGATCCGCATCGCCTCGAACAGCTCCTTCGGCACGTCGCGGATGAAGTTCGCGAGCACCAGCACGGACAGCGGGATGGCGAACGCGATCGACGGGAGGATCAGTGCCAGCAGGCTGTCGTACAGGTGCAGCTCGATGATGATCAGGTAGATGGGGATCACCGTCGCCTGCAGCGGGATCGCCAGGCCCATCAGGAACAGCCCGTTGACCGCGCGCAGGAACCGCATCCGCCAGCCGCGCACGATCGCGTAGGCGGCCATGAAGGACACCACGACCGCGGGCACGACCGCGCCCGCGGTGGCGATGACGCTGTTGAGGAAGTACGTGACGAAGCCGGACTCCAGCACGAACCGGTAGTTCGCGAGGGTGGGGTCGCCCGGCGGCACCATCGGGTTGCTCGAGTAGTAGTTGCTCTGCAGCTTGAAGCTCGTGATCAGCACCCAGTAGATGGGGATGACGATGATCGCGAGCCACAGCCAGCCCGCCAGGCCGCCGAGCCAGTTGCGGCCGGCGGCGGCCGGGTTGCCGGTGCGCTGCCGGGGGCGGTGCTCCTGCGTCCGCTGCGGGGGCCTGGTCAGCGTGAGGCTCATGTCAGGCCCCCTCGAACTGGCTCTGGGTGGCGTCCCGGCCGCCCAGCCTGCGCAGCAGCAGCGCGAGCGCCAGGCCGACGAGGACGAGGATGACGGCGATGGCGCTGGCCGGGCCCATCAGGTTGGCCTGGAACCCCCGCTTGTACATGTCCAGCGCGAGCACGCGGGTCGCGTCGCCGGGGCCGCCCTCGGTGAGCACGAAGATGAGGTCGAAGAAGGTCAGCGACCCGACCACCATCAGCGTCGAGGACGTGATGACGGTGTGCTTCAGCTGGGGCAGGGTGATGCTGAAGAACTGGCGGACCCGGCCGGCGCCGTCGATCTGCGCCGCCTCGTACATGGTCTGGGGGATCTGCCGCACGGCGCCCTGGTAGATCAGCGAGTGGAACGGGATGAACTGCCAGGACACCACGAACACCACGAGGCTGAACGCGAGCGTCGGCCTGCCGAGCCAGTCCTGGGTGAGGAAGTCGATGCCCAGGCCCGCGCCGAGGCCGAAGTTCGGGTCGAGCAGCGCCTTGTAGGCGATCGCGATGGCCGCGGAGCTGAGCAGCAGCGGGATGAAGTACAGCACCGCGAGCACCGCGCGGTAGCGCTGCTGCCCCGCGAGGAACGTGCCGATCAGGATGCTCAGCGGGGTCTGCACCGCCCAGGACGCGAGCATCACCAGGAAGGTGATCCACACCGCGTGCGGCAGGCCGGGGTCGGCGAGCACGGCCCGCCAGGTGTCCAATCCGGACGGTTGGATGGTGCCGAGCCCGTCCCACGTGGTGAAGCTCAGCAGGAACACGCCGACGAGCGGGACGACGGCGAAGCCGGTGAAGAACACCAGTGCGGGCACGACCAGCCACGGCAGGACGCCGTGGCGGCCGCGCCGCTCCGCGTGGGGTGTGCTCACGGACCTATGATCGCGCGCGGGCCCGCTCACTGCCCGGTTGCCGCGTTGAGGTTGTCGGCGAACTGCTGCGGCGAGATCGACAGCTGGAACAGCTTCACGATGTTGTCGAGCAGGGTCTCGGCCGCGGTCGGGTTCAGCGCCTGGTCCCAGGACTGGGCGAAGGTCTTCGCGTTGCTGGCGACGTCGTAGACGAACGAGACGAAGTCGGCGTTCTTGCTGGCCTCCAGCTCCGACTGCGTGCCCTTCAGGATCGGCACGCCGCCGGATTCGATCCAGTCCTTCACCTCCTGGTCGTCGAGCACGCCGGTGGTGAAGAACTTCTTCGCGACCTCCTTCTGCTCCTTGCTGGCCTTCGCGGAGATGGCGAGGTACTGCCCGGGGTTGCCGACCGCGTCGCTCGGGTCGCCGGTGCCGCCCTCGACCGGCGGGAAGTTCATGTAGCCGAGGCCGCCGCTCGGCACGAAGTCACCGCCCTGCGCCTGCTGGATGCCGTAGGACCAGGAGCCGTGCAGCATCATCGCGGCCTTGCCGGTGTAGAGCAGGGCCTGGTCGGCGTTGGAGTCCGCGGTGATCGAGGAGAAGCCGTCGACGAAACCCCTGGCGCGCACCAGGTCCTGCAGCTTCGTGAGCGCCTGGATGGCGGCCGGGTGCGACCACGCGTCCTTCTCGCCCTCGAACGCGGCCTGGAACACATCGGGGCCGCCGATGCGGTCGAACAGGAACTCGAGCCACATCATGTTCGTCCAGCGGGACTGACCGCCGAGGGAGAACGGCGCGATGTTCTTCGCCCGGAACTTCGGCACCAGCGCCATGATGTCGTCCCACGACTGCGGCGGTTCCACACCGACGTCGGCGAACACCTTCTTGTTGTAGTAGAGGACGATCGGCTCGACCGTCTCGCACGGCATCGCGTAGATCCTGCCGTCGATGGTCGCCGGGCCGAACGACGTGGGGATCAGCCGGTCCTTCACCTCCGGGTGCTCGTCGAACCACGAGGTGAGGTCGTCGACCTGGCCCGCCTCGACCCAGGTGCGCAACCCGCCGCCGCCCCAGCCCCAGATGATCGTCGGCGCTTTCCCCGCGCCGAGCGCGGTCTTGATCTTCGTCTTGTACGGGTCGTTCTGGAACGTGGTCGTGCTGATCTTCGAGTCGGGGTTGGCCGCGTTGAACCGGTCGACCGCGCCCTGCCGGATGCCTTCCTGCGGCGGGCCGCTGAGGAACCAGTACGTCGCGCCGCCGCCGCTGCCCGGTCCCGAGGTGCCGCAGCCCGAGAGTGCCAGCGAGACAGGCACGCTCGCGGCCAAACCGAGGACGGTACGTCGAGAAATTGGTGTGCCCACGCTGGTGCTCCGTTCTCGCGCCGAGACTCCACTGACTCGCGTTTCGAAAACTTTCGAAAAGTTTCGAAAACCGGCGTCGTCAGCCTAGGGAGGACCGGTGATTAGTGTCAAGACGCGTATTACTCGATTGCCTGGAATAGATGCCAAAAGTATGCTCACCAGGCATCTCGAAACATTTCGAAACTTTCGGCCCTGAGCAAAGGAGACGTGATGACGACGGCCGACCGGTCGCCGGCGAAGGGCGCGGGGAAGCCGGCGCCCGACGGCGCCAGGCGCACGACGCTGGCGGCCGTCGCACGGCTGGCGGGCGTCTCCGTCGCGACGGTGTCGAAGGTCGTCAACGGGCGCAGCGACGTGGCGCCGGAGACCCGTTCCCGGGTGCGGGAGCTGCTGCGCCGGTACGACTACGTGGCGCCCGCCGTCCGGCGCACGGAGGGGCAGGCGGGCCCGGCCGTCGAGGTGCAGTTCGCGGGGGACCTCAAGCCGTACGTCGCGGAGGCGCTCGACGGCGTCGTGGACGCCGCGACCGAGCTGGGGGTCTCCGTGGTGGTCAGCAGGCCGGACCGCGGCCCGCGGTGGGCACGGGACCTGGTGGCGATGGGCCGCCGCGCGCTGATCGCGGTCACCAGCGTGTACACCCCGGCGTACGTGGACGCGCTGACGCAGGCGGGGCTGCCCCTGGTCGTGCTCGATCCGCTGCACCTGCCGCACGCCGACGTCAACAGCGTCGGGTCGACCAACTTCGCGGGCGGCTTCGCGGCGACCCAGCACCTGCTCGGGCTGGGCCACCGGCGCATCGCCTACCAGGGCGGCCCGTCCGTCGCCGCCGCGAACCAGGCCCGCGCGCACGGCTACCGGGCCGCGATGGAGGCGAGGGACCTGGTGGTGCCGGACGCCTACGTCCGGTCGGGGGAGTTCACCTACGAGACCGGCGTCCACGGCGCCGCGGCGCTGCTGGACCTGGCGGACCCGCCGACGGCGGTGTTCGCGGGGAACGACGAGATCGCGCTGGGTGTCGTCGAGACCGCCCGCACCCGCGGCCTGCGCGTGCCGGAGGACCTGAGCGTCGTCGGCTTCGACGACTCGCTCCTCGCCAGGGTCGCGTCACCCCCGCTCACCACGGTGCGGCAACCACTGCGCGAGATGGGCGGCGTCGCACTGCGCACCGCCCTCCGCCTGGCCGACGGCGAACGCCTCGAGTCCCACCACGTCGAACTCGCCACGGAACTGGTCGTCCGAGGATCGGCCACCCGGATCTGACGGCTTACGGCAGCAGGGCCTCCCACGTGAGCTTGCCGACCAGGCCGTCGTCCTCGAGGCCCCTGCTCGACTGGAACGCCTTCACCGCCGCCTCGGTCTTCGGGCCGAAGTCGCCGTCCACGCGGCCCGGGGTGAAGCCGCGGTAGATGAGCAGCTCCTGGAGGTAGCGGATCTCGCTCGCGTCCGGGTCGTCGCGGCGCAGGACGCGGCGGCCGGTCGCGGGACCGCCCTCGACGTACTCCTTCACCTGCCGCTTGACGCTGCCACCGGTGGCGCCCGCGTCGGCTTCGCGGGGCGGGTCGATGCCGGCCGGGACGGGGGAGACGCCGAACGTCTGCTCGTACCAGGCGATCGCCGCCGTGGTCTTGGTGTTCGACTGCAGGATCGGGTCGGCGGCGGCCAGGTTGGCGATGTCGAGGTTCAGCCCGGTGTGGGCGTTGATGGCGGCGCCGTCCATGTCGTACAGCCCGGCGAGCAGGCGCGCGATCGTCCACCACTGCTCGCTGTGCCGCGACTCGTGGTAGATGGTGTCCATGTTCTCGACGGCCTCGCCGCTGTCCTGCGCCTTGACGTACAGGTCGCGGTTGACGGTGACGGCCCACGGCCGCCAGTCGAAGACGGCCCAGTTCGTCCCGGCGTCCCCGAACGCGATCGGCACGTACGGCACACCCGCGGCGGTGAGCTGCTCGTTGGCGGCGGCCGCCAGCGCGTCGAGCTGCTCCTGGGGATCCATGGAGCTGTGCGCCGTGCCGTAGGTGTCGTCGACGTAGTCGGCGATGCTCTCCTCGGACCGCAGCCCGTCGAGGTCACCGAACTGCGCCTCCAGCGCGGCCCACGTGTTCGCCCCGCACACGCCCTCGGGGTCGCCGATCATGTGGTCCTTCTGGTACTGGATGAGCGCGGCCTCGGTGATCGGCCCGAAGTCCCCGTCGATGTTGCCGACGGGGTAGTGCATGTCGCGCAGCATCTGCTGCAGCAGCCGGACGTCGTTGTTGTCGAAGTCGCCCTGCTGCACGGTGGGCCGGGTCATGGCGGTGTCCCCCTTCGTCGGGTTCGTCCACGATGACCGGCGCGACCGGCTGGTTTCCCTCCCGAATGGGCAGCCTTCCGGTCGGCGCCCGCCCGACTTCCGGCCGCGGGTCAGCCGAGGGCGGCGATCTTCTCGGCCAGCTCGGTGCGGTCGGTGACGGGGAGCACCGGCCGGATCCTGTTCACGTGCCTGCCGTCGGTGGTGTCGGTGACGAACCGGGCGACGGCCGCGGGCGGCGGCACCGCGTCGCCGACCAGGTACGCGATGACCACCGGGGGTTCGGCGGGGGCGGTCTCGACGGCGATGTGCCAGCCGAGCCGTTCGTCCCAGAGCAGCATGAGGTCGTGGTGGGGGTGGGCGACGGACCGCTCGTCCAGGGCGAGGTAGGCGGTGGCCGTGTCGGTGACCTCGTGGCCGGTGGCGTCCGCGGGCACACCGACCGCCGCGGCGACGCGCTGCACGTACCCGGCGAGGCGGCGGCTGAGGGGCACCGGCCTGCCCGCGGGGGAGTCGAGGCCGAGCATGTCCAGCAACGCGGTGAAGTCGCCGCGGTCGCGTGCGTTGCCCGCGACGGTGCGCACCGCCCGCTGTTTCTGGTCGTCGCGTTCCCGCTCCGCGCGGGTGCGGGCCGCGACGAACAGGGATCGAGGGGACGTCGGGGTGGTGGTCATCGTGCTCCTGCCGGTCGGTCGTGGTGGGGTGGCCGGCGGGCGGCCGGCGCGCCCCGGTCCAGGTCGGCCTGCCGCAGCCGGAACACCTGCGGCTCGAGCCCGAGGTACTTGGTGGTCTCGCCCGCCCGGGCCATGCCGTTGTGGCGGACGACGGAGGCGGCATGCGTGTTCTCGGTGCCGGTCGCGAGGTCGCGGACCTGGTCCATGACCGGGCTCAGCCAGCGCGCCACGTCGGGATGGCCGGAGACCTCGAGCGCGGCCGCCGCGTCGTCGACCTGCCACGGCCGCAACGTGAGGCGTTCGGTGGGCAGCGCGCTGACCGGTCCAGCGCGGAGGGAGTTCATCAATTGCTCGTTTCGTGGGCGGACGCGTTTCCGCCGGGAGAAGTGCGCCGAGGACGAGGCCGGCCCTGCTGCCGGTGTACGAGGTGCCGTCGGCGTCATCAACACTACAGGACGGCGCCGGGGGCGGGTGGCGCTCGCGCGCCGGGGCCGGGTGCGCAAAACGCGTTTCGCCTCGGGCGCCCGCCGGATCGACGGCCGTCGCTACCCGGTTTCCGGCCGGCCAAACTGCGCTGTTCGAGTGATCCGCAAAAGGTGTTCGTGCACGTTCCGGAACCGTATTCGGCCGGTCGGGCGCGTGACATTCGCTTGGTCCGATTATGACGATCGACACTGTGGATTCCCGGCATTCACGACGAGGATTGTCGCTGCTCGATGCGCAGTGTTCTGGGGTCGCGGTCGGCCGGTGGCCGGCGATGTGGGAGGGCAGTGGTGACGGCTGCGGCGAAGGAGGTAGCGCTCAGAACTTCACTGCGAGGACGGTAAGTCATGCGTCGTTGACGGCGCGGGCGGTAGGGCCCGCGTGTGAGGAATGACGACAGCACGTCGTGTTGGCGACAGCGGTCCCGGACGAGTCGCGTTCGTCCAGGGCCGCTGTTTGTTTGTCGCGGTGGCACGGTCCCCATTCAGCCACGGCTGAAAGAGGTGGCCGCGCCGCCGCGGCGCCCGGAGGCTGGGGTTTCGGAAAAGCCGGGTGTGAGCGGCGCGCAGCGAAAGGGAAAACGAAAATGTCCCGATTGGAAACGCTGGTCCTGGACGACGGGGAACGAGCGGCGACCGACGCGCTCGTCGACGAGGTGTTCGCCCAGTGGCAACCGTGGGACGCGCTCGCGTTCGCCGACGAGGCCGGTGCCGTCGCCCAGTACCTGCCCGCGCGGGTGCGGCGGTTCCTGGCCCGGGTCCGGATCGAACAGGCCGACGTCGCGGTCCTGTCCGGGCTGCCGTTGAGCGCCGACCTCGCGCCGACGCCGACGGGGTGGGAGATGGCGGCGAAGACGGCCGCCGGGCAGCGCGAGGAACTGCTGCTGCTGGTGTGCGCGGCCGCGCTCGGCGACCCGTTCGCCTGGTCCGACCAGCAGAAGGGCCGCATGGTGCACGACGTGTGCCCGGCGCCGGGACAGGAGCGTTCCCTCACCAGCGCCAGCAGCGAGGCCACCCTCTCCCTGCACACCGAGGACGTCCACCACCCCTGCCGCGGTGACTACGTCGCGCTGCTCTGCCTGCGCAACCCCGACGACGTGGGCACCACGTTCGTCCACGTCGACAGCCTCGACGTGCCGGAGGACAAGCGCGCCGTCCTGTCCGCCGACCGGTTCCGGTTCTTCGCCGACGACTCCCACGAGAACACCGAACTGGACCAGGAGGACGTGGCGGGCAGGCACGAGAACAGGTTCAGCATGGACGGCTCCGTGCTCTTCGGGCCCGCCGACTTCCCGTACCTGCGGATCGACCTCGACTTCGCGGCGGCCCGGGACGGGGACGCCGCCGCCGAGGAGGCGATGCGGGTCGCGTTCGAGTCGCTGCGCAGGTCCGTCGAGCGGGTCGTGCTGCGGCCCGGCGACCTGGCGTTCCTCGACAACTACCGGGTCGTGCACGGCCGCGAGCCGTTCAACCCCCGCTACGACGGGCAGGACCGCTGGCTCAAGCGGGTCAACCTGATCCGCGACATCCGCAGGGTGTTCGTGGAGACGCGGTCGCTGACCCGAGTCATCGCGTGAACGCCGAGTACCTGGGGCGGCTGCTCGCCGGGCTCGCGGAACGGCACCAGGTACCCGGCGCGCAGCTCGGTCTGCACCGCGACGGTCGGACCGTCCTCGCGGAGACCGGCGTCGAACGGTACGGCGGCGCGACGCCGGTCTCCCCCCGCTCCGCGTTCCCGTACGGGTCGGTCACCAAGGCGTTCACCGCGACCGTCGTGCTGCAGCTCGTCGCGGCGGGGGATCTCGGGCTGGACGACCCGATCGGGACGTACCTGCCCCGGCCCACCGACGTGGACCGCGTCGTCACACCCCGCCACCTGCTCAGCCACACCAGCGGCCTGCCGTGCGACGCCGAGGAGCCCGGCGCTGTCCGGAGCCTCACGCTGATGCACCCGCCGGGCACGGCCTTCTCCTACTCCAACGCGGGTTTCGTCCTCGCAGGCGCGCTGATCGCCGAGATCACGGGCATGACATGGCAGGACGCGGTCGAGACGTTCGTGCTGCGGCCACTGGAGATCGAGCCCGCGTTCTGCGCCGGCCCGTCGCGCAGGCCCGTGGTGCCCGGGCACTCGGTCCGGACGCGGACGGTGCCGGTCGAGCCGCTGTTCCCGGCGGCCGACGCACCCGCCGGGGCGCTGGCGGGCAGCGCCGCGGACCTGGTGGCGTTCGGGCGCGCGCACCTCGACGGGCGGCTGCCGCACAGCGGCAGGCTCGCCGACATGCGCACGGGCGGCGGGGACGGGACGCCCTACGGGCTCGCCGACGGCTGGGGACTCGGCCTGGCCCGCTTCCGCGCGGGGGACACCGACTGGTTCGGGCACGACGGCACCACCGACGGCACGACCAGCCACCTGCGGTTCGAGCCGCGCAGCGGCGTGGTGCTGGCGCTGACCACGAACGCGTCGTGCGGACTGGCCCTGTGGGACGACCTGCTGGCCGCCCTGGGGGACGCCGGGCTGGCGGTCGGCACGTACCCGTCGCCGAGGATCGCGGCGCCCGCGGTGGCCGAGGTCCCGGACTGCCTCGGCGACTACGTGAACGGGGACGTCCGCTACTCGCTCGTGCGCACGGCGGACGGCGCGGTGCGCGTCGACCTGGACGACGGGCTGCTGCGGGAGCTGACGTTCTACGAGGAACTGCGGTTCTGCGCCGAGTTCCCGGACGAACCGCCCGTCGCGGGCCGGTTCGTCCGCGACCCGGAGTCGGGGGAGATCGGGTTCATGCAGGTCGGTGGGCGGGTCGCACGGCGGAAGGCAGGTGTCTAGCGTGACCCACGGGACGTTGACCGGTCCGGCGAGCGGCACGCGCCCGGGAAACCCGGCGGACCGGTGCGTGCACGAGATCGTCGCGGAGCGGGTGGCGCGCACCCCCGGCCGCACCGCCGTCGCGTGCGGCACGACGCGGCTCGGCTACGCGGAACTGGACGCCCGCGCGAACCGGGTGGCCCACGCGCTCGTCGAGCGCGGCGCCGGGCCGGACACGATCGTCGGGCTGTGCCTGGACCGCGGCGCCGACCTCGTGGTGGCCGTGCTCGGCATCCTCAAGGCAGGCGGCGCGTACCTGCCGCTCGACCCCGCCTACCCGGCGGAGCGGCTGGACTTCATGCTGCGGGACAGCGGCGCACCGCTGGTGCTCACCAGCCGGGACCTCCGGGACCGGCTGCCCGTCCCGGACGCCGCGGTCGTCGCGCTGGACACCCTGGCCGGCACGGCCGCCGAGCCGCCCCGGGTGCGTGCGCACCCGCGCGGCCTCGCCTACGTGATGTACACGTCGGGCTCGACCGGCACCCCCAAGGGCGTCCTCGTCGAGCACCGCGCCGTGGTGCGGCTGGTGTGCGACACGAACTACGTCGACGTCACGCCGGACGACGTGGTGGCGCAGCTCGCGTCCGTGTCGTTCGACGCGTCGACGTTCGAGATCTGGGGCGCGCTGCTCAACGGCGGCTGCGTGGCGCCCGCGCCGCCGGGCGTGCCGTCGGTCGCCGAGCTGGGCGCGTTCCTGGCCGCGAGCCGTGCCACGGTCGCGTTCCTGACCACGGGGATGTTCAACGAGGTGGCCGACGCGGACGTGACCGCGTTCGGCGGGCTGCGCTGCCTGATCACCGGCGGTGAGGCGGCGTCGGCGAAGCACGTCGCGCTCGTGCGGGCGCGGTACCCGGAGCTGGCGCTGGTCAACGGCTACGGCCCCACGGAGAACACGACGTTCACCACGTGCCACCGGCTGCCCGCCGAGGTGCCCGCGACCGTCCCCATCGGACACCCCATCACCGGCACCACCGTGCACGTGCTCGACCGGCGGCTGCGGCCGGTGCCGCCGGGTGCCGAGGGGGAGCTGTACACCGGCGGTCTCGGGCTGGGCCGCGGGTACCTGAACCGGCCGGGGCTGACGGCGACCCGGTTCGTCGCGGCGCCGGACGGGGAACGCCTGTACCGCACCGGTGATCTCGTCCGGCGGCGGCCGGACGGGACACTGGAGTTCCTCGGCCGCGACGACGACCAGGTGAAGATCCGCGGCTTCCGGATCGAGCCGGGCGAGGTCGAGGCCGCGCTGCGCGGGCACCCCGGGGTGGCGGACGCGGCCGTGGTGGCGCGCACCGAGCCGTCCGGCCACAAGCGGCTCGTCGCCTACGTCGTCGGCCACGCGCCGGACCTGCGCACTTTCCTCGCCGAACGGGTGCCGGGCCACCTGGTGCCCAGCGCGTTCGTCACCCTGGACCGGCTGCCGCTCACCCCCAACGGCAAGGTCGACCGGCGCGCCCTGCCCGCCCCGGACGCCACCGCCGACGGGTACGCCGCCCCGGAGAACCCGGTCGAGGAGGCGCTGGCGGAGATCGTCGCGGAGGTGCTCGGCCGCGACCGGGTCGGCCGGACCGACGACTTCTTCGCGCTCGGCGGCGACTCGCTGCTCGGCGTGCGGGTGCTGTCGCGGGTCCGCGACCGGCTGCACGTCGAGCTGCCCGCGCGGGCGCTGTTCACCGCGCCGACCGTCGCCGGTCTGGCGGCCGGCATCGAGGGGAACCCGGCCGCCACGACCCCGATCACACCGGTGCCGAGGACCGGTGCGCTGCCGCTGTCCTTCGCACAGCAGCGTTTCTGGTTCGCCCACGAGTTCGCGCCCGACGCCGTCGAGTACAACGTGTGCGTCGGCCTGCGGCTGCGTGGCGAGCTGGACCGGGACGCGCTGGCGGCGGCCTGCCGCGAGCTGGTCGCCCGGCACGAGCCGCTGCGCACGACCTTCGCGACCGTCGCGGGCCGCGCCCACCAGGTGATCGGTCCACCCGGCCTCGCGCTGTCCACAGTGGATAGCGCAGACGTGGGCGCGTTGCTGCGCGACGCGGTGAGCACGCCGTTCGACCTGCGCCGCGGCCCCCTGTTCCGGGTGCTGCTCGCCCGCACCGGCGCCGACGACCACGTGCTGGTCCTCAGCATGCACCACGCGGTGATCGACGGCTGGTCCATGGGCGTGCTCGCCGACGAGCTGGGCGCGCTCTACCGCGCGGCACGCGACGGCGGACCCGCCGCGCTGCGACCGCTCACCGTCGGCTACCCCGACTACGCCGTCTGGCAGCGCGACCAGCTGGCCACCCTCGACGGGCAGCTGCGGTACTGGCGGGAACGGTTGCAGGGCCTCGCGCCGCTGGAGCTGCCGACCGACCGGCCGCGCCCGGCGGTGAAGACGACCGCGGGCGCCGCCCACCGGTTCACCATCCCCGCCGACCTGACCGACGAGCTGACCGCCCTGGGCCGCCGGTGCGGTGCCACGCTGTTCATGGTTCTCGTCGCGGCCTGCCAGGTGCTGTTCGCCCGCTACTGCCGCCAGGAGGACGTCGCGGTCGGCACCGCGGTGTCCGGCCGGAACCGGGCCGAGCTGGAGGGCCTCATCGGCTGTTTCGTCAACACGCTGGTGCTGCGCGCGACCGTGGACCCCGGCCTGTCGTTCACGGACTTCCTCGCGCAGGTCCGGGAGACGACGCTGGGTGCGTTCGCCAACCAGGACGTGCCGTTCGAGCGGCTGGTCGACGAGCTGTGCCCCGACCGCGACCCCAGCCGGACCCCGCTGGTGCAGGCGATCGTGGCCCTGCACAACGCGCCCGCCGGCCCGGTCGACCTCGACGGCCTCGTGGTCGAGGAGCTGGCGCTGCCGCAGGTGTCGGCGATCTTCGACCTGGACGTCGAGTTCACCGAGCGCGGCGGCGCGCTGCACACCGTCATCGAGTACAACACCGACCTGTTCGACGCGCCGACGATCGAGCGGCTGGCCGGCCACCTGCGGGTGCTGCTCGCCGCCGTGGTCGCCGACCCCGGCACGCCGGTGTCGGAGCTGCCGCTGCTCACGCCGGCCGAACACCGGCAACTGGCGGCGTGGAACGCCACCGCGGCGCCGTTCCCGGCCGACCGCTGCGTGCACGAGCTGGTCGCCGAGCAGGTCCGGCGGTCCCCGGACGCGATCGCGGTCGTGCACGGCGACGACCACCTCACGTTCGCCGAGCTGGACCGCCGCGCCAACCGGCTCGCCAACCTGCTCGTGGCCCGGGGCGTCGGCCCGGACGTGCCGGTCGGCGTGTGCACCGAGCGCGGACCGGGGTTCGTGGTCGCGCTGCTCGCGGTGCTCAAGGCGGGCGGCGCCTACGTGCCGCTCGACCCCGCGCAGCCCGCCGAGCGGCTGGCCTTCATCGTCGCCGACACCGGCGCGCCGATCGTGCTGACGGACACCGGGTTCGCCGGCACGGGTGCCGAGCTCGTCGGACTCGACGCGGCCGGGTGGCCCGACACCGCGCCCGACGCCGGCGCCGGGCCCGGCAACCTCGCCTACATCGTCTACACCTCCGGCTCGACCGGGCGGCCCAAGGGCGTCATGGTGGAGCACCGGTCGGTGGTCAACCTGTGCGCCTGGTACGCCCGGCACTACGCGATCACCCCCGCCGACCGCGGCGCGCAGGTCGTGTCCGCCGGCTTCGACCCGGTCGCGCTCGAGGTGTGGTGCAACCTCGCGGCCGGTGCGAGCCTCGCCGTGCCGGACGAGGACGTGCTGGCCGACTCGCGGGACCTCGCGCGCTGGTTCGCGCGGTACGGCGTGACCATCGTGCTCGTCCCGACCCCGCGGCTCCCCGACGTGCTGGCCGGACTCGAGTCGGTGCCCAACCGGATGCGGGTGCTCATGACCGGCGCGGACGTGCTGCGCACGCGGCCCCGGCCCGGTTCCGCGCTGCGGCTGGTCAACCACTACGGCCCGAGCGAGGCGACCGTGCTCGTCACCGGCGTGGACGTGACCCCGGAGCCCGCCGGAGTGCTGCCGCCGATCGGGGCGCCGATCGCGAACACCCGGCTGGCGGTGCTGGACCCGCGCGGCAACCCCGTGCCGGTCGGTGTGCCGGGCGAGCTGTACATCGGGGGCGCCTGCCTCGCCCGCGGGTACGTCGGCCGGCCGGACCTCACCGAGGAGCGGTTCGTCCCGGACCCGCTCGGGTCGGGGGAGCGGGTCTACCGCACCGGGGACGTGGTCCGGTGGCTGCCCGACGGCAACCTCGACTTCGTCGGCCGGGCCGACCACCAGGTCAAGATCCGCGGCCACCGGGTCGAGCCGGGCGAGGTCGAGACGGTGCTGGCCGGGCACCCGGACGTGGCGAAGGCCGTCGTGCTGGCCAGGGAGGACGTGCCGGGGCACAAACGTCTCGTCGCCTACGTCGTGCCCGCCGAGGACGCGGACCTCGACGGGGACGACCTGGCCGCGTTCGCGGCGCGGTCGCTGCCGGTCTACATGGTGCCCTCGGCGTTCGTCGTGCTCGGCGCGCTGCCGGTGACGGCCACCGGGAAGGTCGACCGCCTGGCCCTGCCCGAGCCGCGGGCGACCGGCGCCGACGGGCACGTCCCGCCCGCCGGTCCCGTGCAGGAGCGGCTCGCGGCGATCTGGGCCGAGGTGCTCGGCGTGGCCCGGGTCGGCGCCGACGACAACTTCTTCGCCCTCGGCGGCGACTCGATCCTCGCGATCCAGGTGGTGTCCCGGGCTCGGCAGGCCGGGCTGTGGCTGTCGTCGAAGGACCTGTTCCTCGCGCAGACGGTCGCGGCGCTGGCCGGCCGCGTCACCGTGGCACCCACCGCGGCCGAACAGGCCCCGGTCACCGGGGACGTGCCGCTGACCCCGATCCAGCGGATGTTCTTCGCGCGGATCGAGCACCCGGGCGCCTTCCAGCAGCACCTGACCGTGGAGCTGGCCGAACCCGTCGACGAGGACGCGCTGCGTGCCGCCGTGGCCGCGCTGCCCGCCCGGCACGAGGCACTGCGGATGCGGTACCCGGGCGGCAGGCAGGTCGCCACCGACGACGAGCGCGTGGTGTTCGACCGCGGGGAGCCCGCACTGTCCACGATGGACATCGCGGACGGCCCGCTGCTCAGAGCCGTGCTGCACGGGAACCGGCTGCTGCTGGCGGTGCACCACCTCGTCGTGGACGGGGTGTCGTGGCGGATCCTGCTCGAGGACCTCGCGACCGCGTACCGGCAGGCGAGCGCGGGCACCGGGATCGACCTCGGCGCCCGCACGACCTCGTTCCCCGAGTGGGCGCGGCGGTTCACCGCGCACGTCGCCGCGGGCGGGTTCGCGGCCGAACGCGACCACTGGGCCGACGTGGTCCGGCAGGCGGACCCGTCGGTGCCGCTCGACGGCGACGGCCCGAACGACGCCGGCTCCACCCACACCATCCACACGCGACTCGACGAGGAGACCACCCGCGCGCTGCTGCGCGGCACCGAGATCACCGACGTCCTGGCGGCCCTGCTCGGCCGCGTGCTGACCGGCTGGACGGGCCGCGACCGCGTCCTGGTCAGCGTCGAGGGCCACGGCCGGGAAGAGGTGGTGGACGGGGTGGACCTGACCCGCACGGTCGGCTGGTTCACCACCTCGTACCCGGTCGTGCTGACCGGCGGCCGGGACGACACGCTCCGCGCGGTCCCCGGTCGTGGTCTTGGCTACGGCGCGCTGCGGTACCTCGACGGCGCGTTCGCCGACCACCCGCACCCGGCCGTCAGCCTCAACTACCTCGGCCGGTTCGACGACCCCGGTGACGGCCCGTTCCGCGCCGTGTCCGAGCTGGGCCTGCACCAGCACCCCGCGGACACGCGGCTGTCCCAGCTCGACGTGGTCGGCGCCGTGCGGGACGGGCGGCTGGAACTCACCTGGTACTACTCGGAGAACCTGCACCGGCGGTCCACGGTCGCGCGGCTCGCGGGCGAACTGTGCGCGGCGCTGGAGGACGTCGCCGCCCCGGCGAGGTCGCTCGCCGCACCCGGTGTCGAGGACGCGTACCCACTGACCCCCACGCAGACCGGCATGCTGTTCGACGCGCTGACGGCGCCCGGCCGCTACCTCGCACAACTCGACCTGGTGCTCGACGAGGTGCCCGACCCCGAGCGCCTGGCGCGGGCGTGGCAGCACGTCGTGGACCGCACCCCGGTCCTGCGCACGGCGGTGGCGTGGCGCGACCTCGACCGTCCACTCCAGATCGTGCACCGCGCCGTGCGCCTCCCGGTCACGGTCCACGACTGGCGTGCCGTGCCGGACGTCGACGGGCGGTGGCGGGAGCTGGTGGCCGGCGACCGCGCCGCGGGCACGGACCTGGCACGCGCGCCACTGACCCGCCTGACGATCGTCCGCACCTCGGACCGCCAGGTCCGCGTGCTCTGGACGTTCCACCACGTCCTGCTCGACGGGTGGAGCGCCTTCCACGTGCTGAACGACGTGTTCGCCGGCCACGACGGCCGGGCGGGCAATCCCGCCCGCCGCCCGTTCCGCGACTACGTGGACTGGCTGCTGGCGCGGGACGAGGCGACCGCGCGGGAGTACTGGCGTACCGCGCTCGCCGGGTTCCGCACGCCGACCCGGCTGCCGCAGGACCACGCGCCCGCGCGCCACCAGCCCCAGGCGACGGAATGGCTGGACGTCGACCTGCCCGACGAGTTGTCGCGACGGCTCGCGGAGTTCGGGCAGCGCAACGGGTTGACCGCCAACACCCTCGTCCAGGCCGCGTGGGCGATCCTGCTGTCGACCTACTCGGGCGAGCAGGACGTGTGCTTCGGCGCCACCGTGTCGGGCCGGCCGGCCGACCTGCCCGGCGCGGGCGACATGGTGGGCATCTTCATCAGCACGCTGCCGGTGCGCGTGCCCGTCGACGGCCGGCGCGACGTGCTGTCCTGGCTGCGTGACCTGCAGGCCGGACAGGCGCGGGCGCGGCAGCACGACAACCTCTCGCTCGCGACCGTGCGGTCGTGCGCCGCGGTCGAACCCGGCCGCGCCCTCTTCGACAGCATCGTCGTGTTCGAGAACTACCCGGTCGACCGGCGGCCCGCCGACAAGCCCGGGGTGCGGCTGCGGGAGGCGAGTGGAGTCGAGGTCACCGGCTACCCGCTGAACCTCGTCGTCTACACCGGTGAGCGGCTGTCGTTCGTCGTCCGGTACGACCCCGGCCTGTTCGAGGCCGGCACCGTGCGACGGCTCGCCGACACCCTCACCGTCGTGCTGGACGGGCTGGCCCGTGACCCCGGCCGGCCACTCCACTCGCTCCCGCTGGCCGGCCCGGCCCAGCGCCCGGTCGTGGACGACGTCCGCTCCCACCCCGCGTGCGGGGTGCCCGAGCTGTTCGCGGAGCAGGTGCGGCAGACCCCGGACGCGGTCGCCGTCGAACACGGCGGCGAGCGGCTGACCTACGCCGAGCTGAACGCGCGCGCGAACCGGCTGGCGCACCGGCTGATCGCGCGCAGCGTGCGGGCCGAGTCGCGGGTGGCGACGCTGCTGGACCACACGGTCGGCGCGGTCGTCGCCGTGCTCGCCGTGCTGAAGGCGGGCGGGGTGTACGTGCCGCTGCACCCCAGCAACCCCGGTGCGCGCAACCGGCTGATCGTCCGCGAGACCGGCGCGGTGCTGCTGCTCACCGACCGGGAGATCGACATCGGCGTCGGCACGCTCGCGGTGGACGACGAACCCGGCCTCCCGGACACCGATCCGGGGCGGGTGATCGAGCCGGACCGGCTGGCGTACGTCATGTTCACGTCCGGCTCGACCGGCACGCCGAAGGGAGTCGCGGTCACCCACCGGGGGATCGTGAGCCTGGCGCGGGACCGCAGGCTGCGCACGCACGAGCGGGTGCTGTTCCACTCGCCGCAGGCGTTCGACGCGGCCACCTACGAGCTCTGGACACCGCTGCTGTCCGGCGGCACGCTCGTCATCGGCCCCGCCGACCTCGACGCCCGGCACGTACGGGCGCTCGTCGCCGAGCACCGGCTCACCGCCGTGTTCCTGACGACGGCGCTGTTCAACGCGCTCGCCGACGAGCAGCCGGACTGCCTCGCCGGGGTCCGCGAGGTGTGGACCGGCGGGGAGACGGCCGCGCCGGAGGCGTTCACGCGGGTGCTGGCGGCGTGCCCGGACACCGAGGTGGTGCACGTCTATGGGCCCACCGAGGACACGACGTACGCGACGTGCCGGCCGGTGACCGCCGCGCAGGCCCGCACGGGGGTCGTCCCGATCGGGCTGCCGATGGACGACACGCGGGCGCACGTGCTCGACCGGTACCTGCGGCCGGTGCCCGCCGGGGTGACCGGCGAGCTGTACCTCGGCGGCAGCGGCCTGGCCCGCGGCTACCTCGGGCGTCCCGGCCGGACCGCGGAACGGTTCGTCGCCGACCCGTTCGGTGCCGGCGAGCGCCTGTACCGCACGGGCGACCTGGTCCGGTGGGGGGCCGAGGGGGACCTGGAGTTCGTCGGCCGCGCGGACGGGCAGGTGAAGATCCGCGGGTTCCGGATCGAGCCGGGCGAGGTGCGGGCCGCGCTGCTGGCCGAGCCGTCGGTCAGCGCGGCCGTGGTCGTCGTGCGCCGCGAGCACCTCGTCGGGTACGTGGTGTCCTCGGCGGAGGCGCCGCGGCTGCGGGCGTCGCTCGCCGAACGGCTGCCGGACTACCTGGTGCCGTCGGACATCGTGGTGCTGGACCGGTTGCCGCTCAACGCCAACGGCAAGGTCGACGTGGCCGCCCTGCCGGACCCGGTGGTGGCGCGACCCGAACCGGACGCGTACGTGCCGCCCCGCGACCCGACCGAGGAGGCGCTCGCGCGGATCTGGGCGGAGCTGCTCGGCGTGGAGCGGGTCGGCGTCGACGACGACTTCTTCGCGCTCGGCGGTGACTCCATCGTCAGCCTCCGCGTGGCGTCCCGGGTGCGCCGCGGCTTCGGCGTCGACGTGTCACCCCGCGCAGTGTTCGAAGCCCCGACCGTCGGCGCCCTCGCCGCGCGGGTGCGTGACCTGATCCTGGCGAAGTTCGAGAACTGACGGAGAGTGCTCGATGGACGTTCCAGCGTCTGACGACCGGCTGGCCGCACTGCCCGAGGAACTCCGGGAACGGCTGCGCAGGCAGCTGGCCGGTGAGGTCGGCACCGCGGCGGACGACGAGATCACGCCGGTCGCGGGCACCGACGGGCTGCCGCTGTCGTTCGCGCAGCAGCGGTTGTGGTTCCTGGACGAGTTCGAGCCGGGCGGCGCCGAGCACCACAGCCCGTGCGGGCTGCGGCTGTCCGGCGAGCTGGACGTCGACGCGCTGCGGGCGGCGCTGAACGGGCTGGTCGCCCGGCACGAGTCGCTGCGCACCACGTTCGGTTCGGTGGACGGCGGTGGGGTGCAGACGATCCACCCGCCGTTCGCGGTGCCCCTCCGGTGCGTGGACCTCGCCGCGGCACCGGGCGACCTGGACCAGGTGCTGCGGGACGAGCTGGCCCGGCCGTTCGACCTGCGTGCGCTGCCGCTGTTCCGGGCGCTGCTGGTGCGGGTGGCCGACGGCGAGCACCGGCTGCTGCTGAACGCGCACCACATCGTCACTGACGGGTGGTCGACGGGTCTGCTCGTCGACGAGCTGTGCGCGCTGTACACCGCAGCGGTCTCCGGCGCGCCAGCCGCGCTCCCGCCGCTCCCGGTGCGGTACGCGGACTTCGCGGTGTGGCAGCGGGAGCGGCTGTCCGGTGGCGCGCTCGACCAGGGCATCGCCTACTGGACGGAGCAGTTGGCCGGCCTGGCGCCGCTGGACCTGCCCGCCGACCGGCCGCGGCCGCCCGTGCGCACGTCGTCCGGGGCCGCGCACGAGTTCGCGGTCCCCGCGGAGCTGACCGCGCGGTTGCGGGAGCTGGCCCGCGAGTCGGGCGCGACGCTGTTCATGGTGCTGGTGGCGGCGGTCCAGGTGCTGTTCGCCCGGTACACGGGCCGGCGCGACATCGCGGTCGGCACGGTGACGTCCGGGCGGAACCGCGCCGAGCTGGAGAACGTCGTCGGGTTCTTCGTCAACACAGTGGCCCTGCGGTCCGATGTGGACACGACGCTGTCGTTCGCCGGGTTCCTGTCGCGGGTGCGGTCGACCGTGCTGGACGCGTTCGCGCACGACGAGGTCCCGTTCGAGCGGCTCGTGGAGGTGCTGCGGCCGGAGCGCGACCCGAGCCGCACGCCGCTGGTGCAGGCGATGGTCGTGCTGCAGAACACGCCGGCGCGCACGGTCGAGGTGCCGGGGCTGCGGGTCGGCGAGTTCGTGCCGCCGGTGTCGGCGGCGAGCGTCGACCTGCAGCTGGACTTCCGCGAGCGGGACGGCGCGCTGACCGGGTTCGCCTTCCACAGCACGGACCTGTTCGACGCGGCCACGGTCGACCGCATGACGGGGCACCTCCTGGTGCTGCTGCGCGCGGTCGCCGACCGGCCGGAACGGCCACTGTGGAAGGTGCCGCTGCTGACCGCGGACGAGCGCACCGAGATCGCGCGGCTGCACCACAGCACCCCGGGCCGTCCGGTCGCGCGGTGCCTGCACGAGCTGTTCGCCGAGCAGGCCGCGCGGACCCCGGAGGCCACCGCGGTCGTGTTCGAGGACGCCGCGCTCACCTACGCGGAGCTGGACGCCCGCGCGAACCAGGTGGCGCACCACCTCGTCGCCGAAGGTGTCGGCCCGGACGTGCTGGTCGGGGTGTGCGCGCCCCGCGGGGCCGACCTGGTCGTCGGGTTGCTCGCCGTGCTCAAGGCCGGTGGCGCGTACGTGCCGGTGGACCCGGACCTGCCGGAGGAACGGCGTGCCTACCTCGTCGCGGACTCCGGGGTGCGGGTGGTGCTCACCGAGGAGCGGCTGCGGGCGCCGTTCGCGTACCCGGCCACGCCACCCGAGGTGCGCACGGCGCCGGACAACCTCGCGTACGTCATCTACACGTCCGGCTCCACCGGCCGCCCGAAGGGTGTCGCGGTCACCCACGCCAACGTGGTGCGGTTGTTCGGCACCACCGAGCCGCTGTTCGGCTTCGGGCCCGGCGACGTGTGGACCCTGTTCCACTCCTACGCGTTCGACTTCTCGGTGTGGGAGCTGTGGGGTGCGCTGCTGCACGGCGGCCGCCTGGTCGTCGTGCCCCACGCGGTCACCCGGTCGCCCGAGGACTTCCGCGCGCTGCTCGCGCGGGAGCGGGTGACGGTGCTCAACCAGACGCCGTCGGCGTTCTACCGGCTCGCCGACGCCGACCTCCCGCCCACCCTGCGGTACGTGATCTTCGGTGGCGAGGCGCTGGACACCTCGCGGCTCGGCGGCCGGCACGCCCGTCAGGCGCTCGTGAACATGTACGGCATCACCGAGACCACCGTGCACGTCACGCACCTCGCGCTCGACGCGGGCGCGCAGGGCAGCCCGATCGGCGCCGCCCTGCCCGACCTGCGGGTCTACGTGCTCGACCCGGCCCTGCGGCCGGTACCCGTCGGCGTGCCCGGCGAACTCTACGTCGCGGGTCCCGGCCTCGCCCGGGGTTACCTCGGCCGCCCGGCACTCACCGCGAGCCGGTTCGTCGCCGATCCCTTCGGCGGTCCCGGCGAGCGCATGTACCGCACAGGCGACCTGGCCCGCCGGACCGCGGGCGGGCTGGAGTACCTCGGGCGCGGCGACCAGCAGGTCAAGATCCGCGGCTTCCGCATCGAGCCCGGCGAGATCGAGGCCACCGCGGAACAGCACCCCGGGGTCCGCCGGGCCGCGGTCGTGGTGCGCGAGGACACCCCGGGCGACAAGCGGCTCGTCTGCTACGTCGTGCCCGCGGGCGCCGCACCCGGCACCGCCGACCTGCGCAGGTTCCTGGCGAGCAGGCTGCCCGCGCACATGGTGCCCGCCGCGGTCGTCACGCTGCCGGAGCTCCCGTTGACCACCAACGGAAAGCTCGACCGGCGCGCCCTGCCCGCGCCGGAGGGACGGCCGGAGCTGGACGACCCGTACGTGGCGCCACGCGGCGCCGCCGAGGAGACCCTCGCCCGGATCTGGGCGCAGGTGCTCGGCGTCGAGCGGGTCGGCGTGCACGACAACTTCTTCGACCTCGGCGGCGACTCGATCCTGAGCCTCCAGGTCGTGTCCAGGGCGCGGCAGGCCGGGCTCGCGCTGACGTCCAAGGCGATGTTCCTGCGGCAGACCATCGCGGAACTGGCCGCGGACGAACTCACGGCGGCCACCAACGCCGAGGACGAACCGGCCGACGGTGACCCTGCCGACGGTGCCGTGCCGCTGACGCCCGTCCAGCGCTGGTTCTTCGACACCGTCACCGTCCACCCAGGACACCACAACCAGTCGCTCCTCCTGGCGGTGGCCGAGGACGTCGACGAGGCCGCGCTGCGGACCGCTGTGCACGCGCTGCCCGCCCACCACGACGCGTTGCGCAGCCGGTTCGACGACGGCCCGCGCCAGCGGGTCGCGGCCACCGAGGACGGGCCGGTGTTCACCCGCGAGCACCGCGCCGCGACCGACGACGCCGTCACCGAGATCCAGGCGAGCCTCGACCTGGCACACGGCCCCGTGTTCCGTGCCGCGTTGTTCGACCAGGACCCCGACGGGCGGCCGCGGCTGCTGCTGACCGCCCACCACCTCGTCGTGGACGGGGTGTCGTGGCGGATCCTCCTCGACGACCTCGGCACCGCGTACCGCCAGGCCCGCCGCGGCGAACCGGTCGACCTCGGCGTCCGGTCGACGTCCTTCCGGCGCTGGGCGCGGCGGCTCACCGAGCACACCGCGCGCGGCGGGTTCGACGACGAGCGGGACCACTGGGCGCGGCAGGACGCCGACCCCGCGCTGCCACTCGACAGCGAGGGCCCGAACACCGTGGCGAGCACCCGCGTGGTGACCGCCCGGCTGGACGGGGCACGCACCGCCGCCCTGCTCCACGACGTGTCCACTGTGTACCGGACGCGGGTCGACGAGGTGCTGGTCGCCGCGCTCGGCCGGGTGCTGCGCCGGTGGACCGGGCGGCCGAGGGTGCTGCTCACCCTGGAGGGCCACGGCCGGGAGGACCTGTTCGACGACGTCGACCTGTCCCGCACGGTCGGCTGGTTCACCACGCTCTACCCGGTCGCGCTGGACGTGCCGGACGACGACTGGGGCACCGCGCTGAAGTCGGTCAAGGAACAGCTGCGGAGCATTCCCCGCCGCGGCCTGGGGTACGGCGCCCTGCGGTACGGGGGCCGGCTCGCCGCCGCCGCCGAGCCGCTGATCAGCGTCAACTACCTCGGCCAGTTCGACGTCCCGGCCGACGACCTCGTGCGGGAGCTGCTCCCGTCCGCGGGTGCCGACCACCACCCCGGCCAGGTCCGCCCGCACCTCATCGACGTGGTGGCGGTGGTGGAGCACGGCACGCTCGAGTTCCGCTGGGTCTACTCGGCGGCCCGGCACCACGAGGAGACGATCACCCGGCTGGCCGCCGACCTCGTGGCCGCCGTCGACGCGATCGTGGCGCACTGCGCCGAACCCGGCGCGGGCGGCTGCACCCCGCACGACTTCCCGCTGGCCCGCCTCGACCAGGCCGCCGTGGACCGGATCGTCGGCGACGGCCGGTCCGTCGAGGACGTCTACCCGCTGACCCCGATGCAGAGCGGCATCCTGTTCCACTCGCTGAGCGGGCACGACGCCGACGTCTACGCGAACCGGATCAGCCTCACCGTCGACGGCGTCACCGATCCGGAGGCGTTCGGCGCGTCCTGGCAACGCGTCGTGGACCGGACCCCGGCACTGCGCACCGCGATCGTCTGGTCGGGCCTCGCCGAACCGGTGCAGGTCGTGCACCGCGCCGCCCGGCTCCCCATCACCCACGACGACGCACCGCCGCCCCTCGACCTCGGCACGCCGCCGCTGCTGCGGCTGACGATCCAGCGCCTGTCCGGTGCCGCGGTGCGCCTCACGCTGGCCTCCCACCACGTGCTGCTGGACGGCTGGAGCTGCATGCTGGTGCTCTCCGACGCCCTCGCCGAGTACGCGGGCAAGCCGGTGCCGCCGCGCAGGCCGTTCCGCGACTACCTGGCGTGGCTCGCAGGCCAGGACGAGCCTGCCGCCGAGGCCCATTGGCGCGGTGTCCTCACCGGACTGTCCGCGCCGACCCCGCTCCCGTACGACCGGCCGGCCGGCGGCGCGCACGCGTCCCGCTCCACCGAGGAGATCGGCTGCGACCTCCCGGACGACGTGTCGAGCCGCCTGTACGCCATGGCGACCCGGCACCGGCTCACGATCAACACGCTCGTGCAGGGCGCGTGGGCGCTGCTCCTGTCGCGGTACAGCGGTGAGCGGGAGGTGTGCTTCGGCGCGACCGTGTCCGGCCGTCCCGCGGAGCTCCCCGGCGCCGAGTCGATCGTCGGCCTGTTCATCAACACCCTGCCGGTGCGGCTCGACGTCGACGGCGGCGCGGACGTCCTGTCGTGGCTGCGGGACCTGCAGGTCACGCAGGCGGAGTCCCGCCAGTACGGGCACGTCTCGCTGGCGCAGCTGCGGTCGTGGAGCGACGTGCCGGGCGGCGCGAACCTGTTCGACAGCATCGTCGTGTTCGAGAACTACCCCTACGACACCACGCAGGCGGTGCGCGACTTCTCGTCGGAGGAGGGCACCAACTACGCGCTCAGCCTCATCGCCCACGCCGGTGACCGGCTGGAGCTGGCGCTCGGCTACGACCCCGCGCTGTTCGACGCCGGGACCGCGGCGCGGATCGTCGCGCACCTGCGGGCGCTGCTGACCGCGCTCGCCGACGAGCCGGGCACCCTCGCCGAGGTGTCCATGCTCACCGAGGCCGAGCGGCACCGGCTGACGGTGGAGTGGAACGGCACGGCCGAGGAGTTCCCGCCCGCCCGGCCCGTGCACACGCTGTTCGAGGCGCGGGTGCGGGAACGGCCCGACGACATCGCGGTGCTGTACCGGCATGCGGCGCTGACCTTCGCCGAGCTGGACGCCCGCGCCAACCGCCTGGCGTGGCACCTGGTGGAGCACGGCGTGGCGCCCGGGGTGCCGGTCGGGATCCGTCTGCCGCGGGGGCTGGACGTCGTCGTCGCGATGCTGGGGGTGCTGAAGGCGGGCGGCGCGTTCGTCCCCCTGGACACCGAGTTCCCCGCCGAGCGCGTCGAGTTCATGCTCGCCGACACCGCCGCGCCCGTCGTGGTCACCGAGGAGACCCTGCGGGCCGCCGCCCACCACCCGGCGACCACCCCGCCGTGCCCGGCAGGTCCGGACGACCTCGCGTACGTGGTCTACACGTCCGGCTCGACCGGCACCCCCAAGGGCGTGATGGTCGAACACCGCAACCTGTGGCACATCGCGCACGCCTGGGACTCCCGCTACGGCCTGACCGCGCTGCGGCCCCGGTTCGCCTGTGTCGCCAGCGTGTCCGTGGACCTGTTCTTCGCCGACCTGCTCCGCTCGGTGTGCTTCGGCGGCAGCCTCGTGGTGTGCCCGGCCGACGCGGTCGCGGACCCGCCCGCCCTGCTCGACCTCATCGCGGACACCGGCGCGACCGCGCTGGAGATCAGCCCGTCGCTGGCCCGCGCGGTCGCCGAGGAGGCCGCTCGGCGGGGGAGCGGCCTCGCGGCGTTGCGCCTGCTGTCGGTCGGCTCGGAGGGCTGGCGCACCGAGGACTGCGCCGCCGTGCTGCGCCAGGTCGGCCCGGACACGCTGGTGGTCAACGCGTACGGCGCCACCGAGACCACGGTCGACGCCACGGTGTTCCAGCCCGCTCGCGAGATGACGGGCACGCTCGTCCCCGTCGGCAGGCCGCTGCCCAACACCCGCGTGTACGTGCTCGGCCCGGACCTCGCGCCGGTTCCGGTCGGGGTGCCGGGCGAGCTGTACGTCGCGGGCGACGGCGTCGCCCGCGGGTACTGGCAGCGGCCCGATCTGACCGCGCAGCGGTTCCGCACCGCGCCCTGGGGGGAGCGGCTGTACCGGACCGGGGACCTCGTGCGGTGGCAGGAGTCCGGCGACCTGGTGTTCCTGGGCCGCGCCGACGACCAGGTCAAGCTCCGCGGGTTCCGCATCGAGTTGGGCGAGGTCGAGGCCGCGCTCGCCGCCCACCCGGAGGTGGCGCGGGCCGCGGCGACGGTCCGCGAGGACCGCCCCGGCGTGCGGCACCTGGTCGGCTACGTGGTCCCGGTTCCCGGCACCGCACCGGCCACCGCGGGCCTGCGTGCGTTCCTCGGCCGGACACTGCCCGGCCACATGGTGCCGTCGGTGTGCGTGGTCGTGGACGCGCTGCCGATGACCCCCAACGGCAAGGTCGACCGGCGGGCGCTGCCCGCACCGGACACCAGGCCGGACGCCGGGACGCCGTACGTCGCGCCGCGCACCGCGACCGAGCACGTGCTCGCCGGGATCTGGGCGCAGGTGCTCGGTGTCGAGCGGGTCGGCGTCGAGGACAACTTCTTCGACCTCGGCGGCGACTCCATCCTCAGCATCGGCGTCACGTCCCGGATCCGCGCGGTCCTGGGCGTGGAGCTGTCGCCACGGCACCTGTTCGACACCCCGACGATCACCGGCCTCGCCGACGCCGTGGCGACCGGGAAGGCACCCGAACCCATCGAGGCCGTCGACCGGTCCGGCCCGCTGCCGCTGTCGTTCGCGCAGCAGCGGTTGTGGTTCCTCGACGAGTTCGAGCCGGGCGGCCACGAGTACCACACGATCACCGCGCTGCGGCTGACCGGGACGCTCGACACCACCGCGCTGGCCGCGGCGCTGCGCGGGCTCGTCGAGCGGCACGAACCGCTGCGCACCACGTTCGGCACCGTCGACGGGCGCGGCGTGCAGGTCGTGCACCCGCCGTCGGACGTCGACGTCCACACCGTCGAGCTGACCGAGGCGGAGCTGGAGCCGTACCTGCGCGACGATCTGCGCCGCCCGTTCGACCTGCGCGAGGGGCCGCTGCTGCGGGTCCTGCTGGCCCGGCCGGCGGCGCGGGAGCACGTGCTGGTGCTGACCGTGCACCACATCGTCACCGACGGGTGGTCGATGGAGATCCTCGCCGAGGAACTCGGCACGCTCTACACGGCCGCGGTGCGCGGCGTGCCCGCCACGCTGCCCGCACCACCCGTGCAGTACGCGGACTTCGCGGCGTGGCAACGCAAGCAGCCACTCGAGGACAAGCTGGCCTACTGGGAGGACCGGCTCCGCGGGCTCGAGCCGCTCGACCTGCCCACCGACCGCCCGCGCCCCGCCGAGCGCGGCCCGGCCGGCGCCGTGCTGCCGTTCGAGTTCCCCGAGGACCTGTCGGCGCGGCTCGTCGAGCTGTGCCGCCGGGAAGGCGTCACCCTGTTCATGGCGCTCGTCGCGGTCACGCAGCTGCTGTTCGCCCGCTACTCCGGTCAGCGGGACGTCGCGGTCGGCACCGTGACGTCCGGCCGCGACCGCGCCGAGCTGGCGCGGCTGGTCGGGTTCTTCGTCAACACCGTCGTCCTCCGCTCCGATGTGGACGGTTCGCGCTCGTTCACCGAGCTGCTGGCGCAGGTCCGCGCGACCGTCCTGGACGCGTTCGCGCACGACGACGTGCCGTTCGAGCGGCTGGTCGAGGCCCTCGCGCCGGCGCGCGACCTGAGCAGGACGCCGCTCGTGTCGACCATGGTGGTGCTGCAGAACAACCCCGGCCACGCGCTGGAGCTGCCGGGCCTGCGGGTCGAGGAGTTCATGCCGCCCGTCGCGTCCGCCACCTTCGACCTGACGCTGGACTTCCACGAGCGCGACGGGAAGCTCGCCGGGTTCGCCGAGTACAGCACCGACCTGTTCGACGAACCCACCATCGCCGCGATGATCGGGCACCTGCGGGTGCTGCTCGACGGCATCGTCGCCGACCCGGACACCCGGCTCGACCGGCTGCCGCTGCTGTCGGGCGCGGAACGGCACCGGCTCGTCGTCGACGCCAACGACACCGACGTCGACTTCCCTCCGGTCCGCTGCGTCCACGAACGGCTGGCCGGACAAGCCGCGCGGCACCCCGACGACACCGCCGTGCTCGCCGGGGACCACGCGCTGACCTTCGCCGAGCTGGACGCCCGCGCCAACCGCCTCGCCCACCACCTCGCCACGTTCGGCGTCGGCCCCGGCGTCCTGATCGGCGTGCACATGGACCGCGGCGTGGACGTGGTCGTCGCGTTGTTCGCGATCCTCAAGGCGGGCGGCGCCTACGTGCCGCTCGACCCCGGCTACCCGGCGGAACGCCTGGCGTTCATGCTCGCCGACACCGCCGCGCCGGTCGTGCTGACCCAGCGGCACCTCGCCGGCCGCCTGCCCCGCCACGACGGGCTGCTGGTGTGCGTGGACGACGACCTGCCCGCCTACCCCGCGCACGCCCCGGACTCCGACGTCGCGCCGGACGACCTCGCGTACGTCATCTACACGTCCGGCTCGTCCGGCACCCCGAAGGGCGTCATGGTCGAGCACCGCCACCTCGACCACATCGCGAACGCGTGGGACGCGCGGTTCGGGCTGGCTGCCGCGCGGCTGCGGTTCGTCTCGGTGTCGAGCCTGTCGGTCGACCTGTTCTTCGCCGACATCATCCGGTCGGTCTGCTTCGGCGGCACGCTGATCGTCTGCCCCGCCGAGTCGATCACCGAACCGGCGGAGCTGCTGGCGCTCATCGACCGCACCGGCGCCACCGGGCTCGAACTGGTGCCGTCGCTCGCCACCGCCATGCTCGACGAGGTGGACCAGCTGCCGCCGCTGCGGCTGCTGTCCATCGGGTCGGAGGGCTGGCGGGCGGCCGACTGCCGCGCGCTGCTGGCCCGGCTCCACCCCGCCACCACCGTGGTCAACGCCTACGGCGGCACCGAGGCCACCGTCGACTCCACCGTGTTCACCCCGACCGCCGCGTCGCTGGCCGGGCGCACGTTCGTCCCCATCGGGCAGCCGCTGCCGAACACCCAGGTGTACGTGCTGGACCAGAGCATGAACGTGGTGCCCGCCGGGGTGCCGGGGGAGCTGTACATCGGCGGGGCCGGGGTGACGCGCGGCTACTGGAACCGGCCGTCGCTCACGGCGGAGCGGTTCGTCCACGACCCGTTCCGGCCCGGCGGCCGCCTGTACCGCACCGGCGACCGCGTGCGGCGGCTGCGCGACGGGAACCTCGAGTTCCTCGGCCGGGTCGACGAGCAGGTCAAGGTCCGCGGCTTCCGCGTCGAGCTGGGCGAGGTGGAGACCGCGCTGCTGGCGCACCCCGCCGTCCGCCAGGCCGCCGCGGTGACCCACGAGGGCCATCTCGTCGGTTACGTGGTGACCGACGTGCCTGTCGACGGGCTGCGGGAGTTCATGACCGGCCGGCTGCCCGACTACATGGTGCCGTCGGCGTTCGTCCGCCTCGACGAGCTGCCGCTGACCCCGAACGGGAAGGTCGACCGGCGTGCCCTGCCCGCGCCCGCGCCACGCGACCCGGGCGAGGACCACGTCGCGCCGCGCACCGACGTGGAGCGGACCCTCGCCGGGATCTGGGCCGAGGTGCTCGGGGTCGAGCGGGTCGGCGTGCACGACAACTTCTTCGACCTGGGCGGCGACTCGATCCTGAGCATCCAGGTGGTGTCCCGCGCCCGCCGGGCGGGACTGCGCCTGACGTCCAAGCTCATCTTCCTCCGGCAGACCGTCGCGGCACTGGCGTCCGGGATCACCGTCGCTGCGGCGCCACCGGAGCGGCAGGAACCGGTGACCGGCGACGCGCCGCTCATCCCCGTGCAGCAGTGGTTCGCCGAGACGCAGACCGTCAATCCCGACCACTACGCCATGCCCGTGTGCCTCGAACTGGCCGACGGCGTGGCCGAGGACGTGCTGCGGTCGGCGTTCGCCGCGCTGGCCGCCCACCACGACGCGCTGCGGATGCGGTTCGGCCGCGACCGCCAGTACGTCGCGGACGCGCCACCGCCGTTCGAGCGCGTCGACCTGTCCACACTGGACGGACCGGACCAGGACGCCGCCGTCCAGGAGCTGGCGACGGCGACCCACGCGAGCCTGAGCCTCACCACGGGGCCGGTGGCGAAGGCCGTGCTGATCGACCGCGGCCCTGGCACGCCGTCGCTGCTCCTGCTGAGCGTGCACCACATGGTCGTCGACGGCGTCTCCTGGCGGATCCTGCTGTCCGATCTGGACACCGCATGCCGCAACCTCGCCGCGGGCGGGACCGCCGGGCTGGAACCGAGGACCACGTCGTTCCTGACCTGGGCGCGGCGGCTCGCGGAGTACGCGAGCGGGGGCGGCTTCGACGACGAGCTGGGGTACTGGACCGCATCGGCCGCTGACCTGCCCCTGCCCGTCGACCTGCCGGGCGGCAACCTGGCGGGCTCGGAGCGGACCGTCACCGTCCACGTCGACGAGGCCACCACCGGCGCGCTGCTGCACGACGTGCCGCCCCGGTACCGGGCCAGGATCACCGACCTGCTGCTGGCCGCGCTCGCCAGGACCCTGTCCCGGTGGACCGGCGCGCCGCGTGCCCTGATCGGGATGGAGGGCCACGGCCGGGAGGAGCTGTTCGACGACGTGGACACCTCCCGCACGGTCGGCTGGTTCACCACCCACTTCCCGGTCGTGCTGGCGGTGCCCGACGGCGACTGGGGCGACGTGCTCAAGGCCGTCAAGGAGCAGTTGCGTGCCGTGCCGGGCCGCGGCATCGGCTACGACGCCCTGCGGTACCTCAGCCCCGCCTGGACAGGGCCGGACGTGCGGGCGCCGATCTCCTTCAACTACCACGGCCAGGTGGACGCCATGGCCGAAGGCACCGTGTTCCGCGGCCACTCCGCGCTGTCCGGCGAGATCCAGGACCCGCGCGAGACGCGCCCGTTCCTGATCGACGTCGTCGGCATGCTCGACCACGGCCGCCTCACGTTCTCCTGGACCTACTCGGCGAACGTGCACCGCGCCGAGACGGTCGAGCGGCTGGCGACCGGGTTCACCGACGCGCTCGCCGCGATCGCCCGGCACGGCACCCGGCCGGGCGCGGGTGGCTGCACGCCGTCGGACTTCCCGCTCGCCCGCCTCGACCAGACCACCGTGGACCGGCTCGTCGGCGACGGCCAGGCGGTCCAGGACGTGTACCGCCTGACGCCCATGCAGAGCGGCATGCTGTTCCACTCGCTGTCCAGTCGGGACACCGACGTCTACGTGCACCAGACCGCCGTCGTGCTCGACGGGGTCCGCGATCCCGCACTGCTCGCCACCGCGTGGCAGCGGGTGGTCGACCGGACCCCGGTGCTGCGCACGGCCGTGGTGTGGGAAGGCGTTCCCGAGCCCGTGCAGGTCGTGTACCGGGACGTCCGGCTGCCCGTCACCCACCTCGACTGGAGCGACCTCGGCGAGGCCCGGTGGCGGGCGGAGCTCGACCGGTACCTGACCGCCGACCTCGCCACCGGGTTCGACCTCGGCGCCGCTCCGCTGCTGCGGATGCTCGTCGCGCGCCTCGGCGAGGACTCCGTGCTGCTCGTGGTGACCACCCACCACCTGCTGCTCGACGGGTGGAGCACCGCGGACGTCTCCGGCGAGGCGCTCGCCGTCCACGCCGCGCTGCGCCGGGGACAGGTGCCCGAACACCCCCGGCGGCGCCCGTTCCGCGACTACGTCGCCTGGCTGGCCGCGCAGGACCAGTCCGCGGCCGAGGACCACTGGCGTGCCGTGCTGTCCGGGTTCGCCGCGCCGACACCGCTGCCCTACGACCGGCCGCCCGGCCGCGCGCACACCGCCAGCTCGGCGGTCGGCGTGCCGGTCGAACTGCCCGCCGACCTGTCCGCGCGGCTCACCGACTTCGCCCGCCGCAACCGGCTCACGGTGAACGCGATCCTGCAGGGCGCGTGGGCGGTGCTGCTGGCGCGGCACAGCGGCG
The DNA here is from genome assembly GCF_054661535.1 of Actinophytocola sp. KF-1. Lineage (NCBI taxonomy): Bacteria > Bacillati > Actinomycetota > Actinomycetes > Pseudonocardiales > Pseudonocardiaceae > Actinophytocola > Actinophytocola sp. KF-1. The sequence continues at coordinate 47,896 of NZ_BAAFVK010000003.1, forward strand.
AACGCGACGTGTGCTTCGGCGCCACGGTGTCCGGCCGGCCCTCCGAACTCGCGGACGTGGACTCCATCGCGGGCTTGTTCATCAACACGCTGCCGGTGCGGGTCACCGTCGACGGCGACCGCGACGTGGTGTCGTGGCTGCGGGCGCTGCAGGCCGAGCAGGTGGACGCCCGCCAGTACGAGTACGTCTCGCTCGCCCAGGCGCAGGCGTGCAGCGACGTGCCGCGGGGCACCAACCTGTTCGACACGCTCGTCGTGTTCGAGAACTACCCGTTCGACGCCACCATGACCGAGCGGTTCGGCGTGCGGGTCACCGACGTCCTCGCCGACGACGCGACGAACTACCCGCTCACCCTCACCGCGCACGCCGCCGATCGTGTGCACCTGCTGCTGCACTACGACCCGGAACTGTTCGACGCCGCCACGGTGGCCGGCCTCGGCGTCCGGCTGCGCACGCTCCTCGACGGGTTCGTCACCGGCCCGCACCGGCGGCTGGCCGAGGTGCCGGTGCTCGACGACGCGGAACTGCACCAGGTGCTCGTCGCGTGGAACGAGACCGGCTCGACCGCGGCCGACGGCCGGTGCGTGCACGACCTGTTCGCCGACCAGGCCCGGCGCCACCCGGACACCGTCGCGGTCCTGCACGGCGACACCACGCTCACCTACGCCGGCCTGGACGCCCGCGCCAACGGGCTCGCGCACCGGTTGCGCGCGCTCGGCGCCGGGCCGGGCGCGCTCGTCGCCCTGTGCCTGGAACCCGGGCCGGACGCGGTGATCGCGATGCTGGGCGTGCTCAAGGCCGGTGCCGCGTTCGTGCCGCTCGACCCCGGCTACCCGCCGGAGCGGCTGGCGTTCCTGCTGGCCGACACGACCGCACCAGTGCTCGTGACCCGCACGCCGCTGCTGGACCGGCTGCCCGGGCACGCCGCGGCCGTGGTGTGCCTCGACCGGGAGCGCGCCGAAGCCGGTGCCCCGCCCGACGTCGAGACCGGGCCCGACGACCTCGCCTACGTCGTCTACACCTCGGGCACCACCGGCACCCCGAAGGGCGTCATGGTGGCGCACCGCAACCTGCGCCACATCGTGGCCGCGTGGGACATCGAGTACGGGCTCACCGCCCTGCGGCCCCGGTTCCTGTCGGTGTCCGGCACCGGCGTCGACCTGTTCTTCGCCGACGTGCTCCGCTCGCTGCTGTTCGGCGGGTCGCTGGTGATCTGCCCACGCGACGCGGTGACCGACCCGCCCGCGCTGCTGTCGCTGGTGGAGCGGACCGGGGTGACCGCCATGGAGATCACCCCGTCGCTGCTCACCGCCCTGGTGGCCGCGGGCGCCCGGCTCGACGCGCTGCGGCTGCTGTCGGTGGGGTCGGAGGGCTGGCGGACCGCCGACTGCCTCGCCCTGCTCGACCGCGTCGGCACCGGCACCGTGGTCGTCAACGCCTACGGCGCCACCGAGACCACGGTCGACGCCACCCTGTTCCGCCCGTCGACCGGCAAGCTCGACACCGAGTTCGTGCCGATCGGCACGCCCCTGCCCGGCACGGCCGTGTACGTGCTGGACGCGGACCGCAATCCGGTGCCGCCGGGTGTCGCCGGCGAACTGTACGTCGGCGGTGCCGGGGTGGCGGCCGGGTACTGGCGCAGGCCGGACCTGACCGAGGCGCGGTTCGTCGCCGCGCCGTGGAGCGGGGAGCGGCTGTACCGCACCGGTGACCTCGCCCGCCGGCGTCCCGACGGCGTGCTGGAGTTCCTGGGGCGCGCCGACGACCAGGTCAAGGTCCGCGGTTTCCGGATCGAGCTGGGCGAGGTCGAGAGCGTCCTCGCCGAGCACCCCGGCGTGGCCGCGGCGGCCGTCGCGGCACCGAGGGACGAGCGCGGGCGCACCCGCCTGGTCGGCTGTGTGGTGCCGGGCCCCGGTGGCGTGCCGGGCAGTGCGGACCTGCGGGAGTTCCTGCGCAGGCGCCTGCCCGAGTACATGGTGCCGTCGGGTTTCGTGACGCTCGACGCGCTGCCGGTCACCCCGAACGGGAAGCTGAACCGGCGTGCCCTGCCCGCCGATCTGTCCGTTGTGGACACCGAAACGCCGTTCCGGGCACCCAGTGGTCCGGTCGAGACGGTCCTCGCGGACATCTGGGCCGAGGTGCTCGGGGTCGACCGGGTCGGCGCCGACGACAACTTCTTCGAGCTGGGCGGCGACTCGATCCTCAGCATCCAGGTCGTCTCCCGCGCCCGTGCCACGCTCGGCGCGGCCGTGTCGCCGAGGCAGCTGTTCGACACCCCCACGATCGCGGCGCTGGCCCGCGGGCTCACCCGGGGCCGGGGCGAGGCGCCGATCCCGGCCGCCGACCGGGACGGGCCGCTGCCGATGTCGTTCGCGCAGCAGCGGTTGTGGTTCCTCGACGACTTCGACGCCGGCGGCGCCGAGTACAACACGGTGGTGGCGCTGCGGCTGCGCGGCACGCTGGACACCACGGCCCTCTCGGCGGCGCTCGACGGGCTGGTGGCCCGGCACGAGTCGCTGCGCACCACGTTCGACGCGGTCGAGGGCCGGGGTGTGCAGGTGGTCCACCCACCCGCCGCGGTGCCGGTCCGCACGGTCGAGGTGTCCGAAGAGGACCTGCCGGCGCTGCTGCGGCGGGAGTCCACCGCGCCGTTCGACCTCCGCCGCGGCCCGCTGTTCCGGGTGCTGCTCGCCCGGCTCGCCGACGGCGAGCACGTGCTGGTGCTCGGCCTGCACCACATCGTGACCGACGGCTGGTCGATGGGTGTCCTCGCCGACGAGCTGGGCGCCCGGTACACCGCGGCCGTGCGGGGCGAACCGGTCGCGCTGCCGCCGCTGCCCGTGCAGTACGCGGACTACGCCGTGTGGCAACGGGAACGGCTGTCCGGGACGGAACTCGACGAGCAGCTCGCGTACTGGCGCGACCGCCTCGCCGGCCTGCCCCCGCTGGACCTGCCGACCGACCGGCCCCGCCCGCCCGTGCGCACCGCCACCGCCGCCAACCACGACTTCCGGGTCCCCGGGGACGTCCTCGGGCGGCTCAAGGAGGTGGCGCGGGCGCACGACGCGACGCTGTTCATGACCCTCGTGGCGGCCACGACCGTGCTGCTGTCCCGGTACAGCGGGCAACGGGACGTCGCCGTGGGCACCGCCGTGTCCGGCCGCGACCGGACCGAGCTGGAGCCGTTGATCGGGTTCTTCGTCAACACCCTGGTGCTGCGGTCCGATGTGGACACATCGGCGCGGTTCGGCGACTTCCTGCGGGACGTGCGCGCCACCGTGCTCGACGCGTTCGCGCACGACGAGGTGCCGTTCGAACGCGTCGTGGAGGCCGTCCAGCCGGACCGCGACCCCAGCCGCACCCCGCTGGTGCAGGCGATGGTGGTGCTGCAGAACACCCCGGTGCGCGAGCCGGAGCTGCCCGGGCTGCGGATCGAGGACGTCGAGCTGCCGACCGAGGCCGCCGGGCACGACCTGACCGTGCAGTTCGAGGAGGTCGGCGGGGAGCTGGCGGTGGCGGTCGACTACAACGCCGACCTCTTCGACGCCGGCACCGTCGAGCGGATGGGCACGCACCTGTCCCGGCTGCTGGCGGGGATCGCCGCCGACCCCGGCACCCCACTCCGCGGGTTGCCGTGGCTGACCGACGAGGAGCGGCAGGCGGTGGCGGAGTGGAGCGGCGGCCCGGCCGCAACGTCCGCGGCGTCCGCAGGCCGGTGCGTGCACGAGGTCTTCGCCGGCCAGGCGGCCCGCACCCCGGACGCGTCGGCGGTGACGTTCGCCGGGACGGCGCTGACCTACGCGCAGCTGGACGCGCGGGCCAACCGGCTGGCGCACCACCTGGTGGCCCTCGGCGTCGGCCCGGACGTGCCCGTCGGGGTCTGCCTCGAACGGAGCGCGGACGCGATCGTCTGCCTGCTTGCCGTGCTGAAGGCCGGGGGTGCGTACGTGCCGCTGGACCCCGGCTACCCGCCCGACCGGCTCGCGTTCATGCTCGAGGACACCGCCGCGCCGGTCGTGCTGACCGTGAGCCGGTGGCGTGACCGGCTGCCCGGGCGCGTCGTGTGTGTCGACGACGACCTACCGGACCTGCCCGCGACCCCGCCACCGAACCGGGTGCGGCCGGACAACCTCGCGTACGTGATGTACACGTCCGGGTCCACCGGGCGGCCGAAGGGGGTGCTCGTCACGCACCGGGCCGTGGTGCGGCTCGTGTGCAGCACCGACTACGTCGACCTGCGTCCGTCCGACGTGGTCGCCCAGTCCGCGTCGATCTCCTTCGACGCCGCCACGTTCGAGATCTGGGGTGCGCTGCTCAACGGCGCGACCCTGGCGGTGGCGGACGCGCAGGTGCCGTCGGTCGAGGACCTGCGTGCGTTCCTGGCCTCGGCGCGGGTGACCGTGCTGTGGCTGACGGCGGGCCTGTTCCACGAGGTCGTCGACGCGGACGTCACCGCCCTGGCCGGCCTGCGGTACCTGCTGGCGGGCGGCGACGTGCTGTCGGCCGCGCACTGCGCGCAGGTGCTGGCGGCGGTCCCCGGGCTCCAGCTGGTCAACGGGTACGGGCCCACCGAGGGCACGACGTTCACCACCTGCCACCGGCTGCCCGGGCCGCCGGACACCACCGTCCCCATCGGCAGGCCCGTCGCGGGCACGACCACCCACGTGCTGGACGCCGACCTGAACCCGGTCCCGGCCGGGGTGCCCGGCGAGCTGTACGTCGGCGGGCTCGGCGTCGCGCGCGGCTACCTGGGCAGGCCGGGGCTCACCGCCGAACGGTTCGTCGCGTCGCCGTGGGGTGCGGGGGAGCGGCTGTACCGCACCGGTGACGTGGTGCGGTGGCGGCCGGACGGGACGGTGGAGTTCCTCGGCCGCCGCGACGGGCAGGTGAAGATCCGCGGGTTCCGCGTCGAACTCGGCGAGGTCGAGGCCGCGCTGCGTGCACACCCCGGGGTCGCCGAGGCGGTCGTCGTCGCGCACGATGGCGGCGGGCACAAGCGGCTCGTCGCGTACGTCGTGCCCGTCGGCGCGGCGCCGGACCTGCGCGGGTTCCTGTCCGGGCGGCTGCCCGCGTACCTCGTGCCGTCGGCGTTCGTGGTGCTGGACCGCCTGCCGCTCACCCCCAACGGCAAGGTGGACCGGCGCGCCCTCCCCGCACCGGACCTGGTCACGGGTGACGGGGCGCCGCGCACCCCGGTCGAGGAGGCCCTGGCCCGGGTGTGGGCGGAGGTGCTCGGCGTCGAGCGGGTCGGCGTGCACGACAACTTCTTCGACCTCGGCGGCGACTCGATCCTGAGCCTCCAGGTGGTGGCGAAGGCGCGGCGTGCCGGGCTGCGGCTGACGTCGAAGGCGCTGTTCCTGCACCAGACCATCGCCGGCCTGGCCTGCGAGGTCGCGGTCGCGGCGCCGGACGACGGGGAAGGGGCGGCCGTCACCGGCGAGGTCGCGCTCACCCCGGTGCAGCACTGGTTCTTCGCCGAGTTCGACAACCACACGCACCTCAACCAGTCGGTGTTCGTGGAGCTGACCCCGGACGTGGCGGAGGACGCCCTGCGGACCGCGATCGCCGCGCTGTGGGCGCACCACGACGCGCTGCGGCTGCGGTTCACCCGCGACGATGGCCGATGGCGCCAGCACCACGGGCCCGGCGCCGACGTGTTCACGCGCGTCGATCTGTCCGGTCTGGCGCCCGCCGCGCAGGACGCCGCCGTCGTGGACGCCGCCGTCGCCGCGCAGCGCGGGTTCGTGCTGGAGACCGGGCCGCTGGTGCGGGTGCTGATGTTCGCGCTCGGACCGGACCGGCCGCCGAGGCTGTTCATCACCGCGCACCACCTGGTGGTCGACGGCGTGTCGTGGCGGATCCTGATGTCCGACCTGGACGTCGCGTACCGGCAGGCCCGGCGGGGCGACCCGGTCGACCTCGGCCGCAAGACGACCTCGTACCAGGAGTGGGCGCGGCGCCTCCACGAACACGTGGCGGCGGGGTCGTTCGACCACGAGCTCGCGCACTGGACGGCCGTGACCGCCGAACCGATCCCCGTGGACGGCGCCGGCGAGAACACCGTCGCGGCGACCGAGACGATCTCCGTGGAACTCGACCCGGGCGAGACGGGGGCGTTGCTGCGGACCGTGCCGGTCACGCACCGGACCCGCGTCGACGACGTGCTGCTCGCCGCCCTCGCCCGCGTCCTGTCCGAGTGGACCGGCCGGGACCGGGTGGCGCTCGCGATGGAGGGCCACGGCCGCGAGGACCTGTTCGACGACGTCGACCTGTCCCGCACCGTCGGCTGGTTCACCACTCTGTTCCCGCTGGTGCTGGCGGTGCCGGACACCGAGGACTGGGCGGCGACGATCGCCTCGGTCAAACGGCAGCTGCGTGCGGTGCCCGGCCGAGGGCTGGGCTACGGCGCCCTGCGGTACCTGTCCGGCACGGGCGCCCGGGCGCTGGGCGGCGCTGCGCTGCCCGAGATCAGCTTCAACTACCTCGGCCGGTTCGACGACTCCGCCGGGGCGGGCGACGGGCTGTTCGGCGCGGACCTGCCGGTGATCGGCGAGGACCAGGACCCGGCCGGACGGCGGCAGTGGCTGATCGAGGTGGCGGGCAGCGTCCACGGCGGGCGGCTCGGCTTCTCCTGGACCTACTGCCCCGCCATCCACCACCCCGCCACCGTCCAGCGCCTGGCCGGCCGGTACCTGAACGCCCTGCGCGCGATCGCCCTGGGGGACCGATGAGTGTGCGGATCGAGCCGCTTCCGCTGTCCCGCAACCGGAACTACAACCTGCTCTGGATCACACAGGTGGTCTCCGAGCTGGGGTCGGACATCTCCTACATCGCGTTCCCGCTGCTGATCCTCGCCACCTCGGGGTCACCGCTGGAGATGGGCATCGTGTCCGCCGCGAGCGCGGCCGCCCACATGGTGGGGGAGCTGCCCGGCGGTGTGCTGGCCGACCGCTTCGACCGCAAGAAGATCATGCTGCTGTGCGACGGCTGCCGCGCGCTGGCACTCGGCAGCCTCGCGGTCGCCTTGCTGGCGGGGGTGTTCTCCTTCGAGCACGTCCTGGTGGTCGCGGTCGTCGAGGGCCTGTGCGCGTCGATGTTCGGGCCGGCCGAGGAGGCCACGGTGCCGAGGATCGTGCACGAGACACAGCTGTCGACCGCGGTGGCCCGCAACACGGCCAGGACCTACATCGCGGGACTGGTCGGGCCGGGGCTGGGTGGTTTCCTGTTCAGCGTCAACCGCATGGTGCCGTTCCTCGTCGACGCGGTCTCCTACGCGGTGTCGTTCGTCGGCCTGCTGTTCCTCCGGCTGCCGCCACGGGAAGCCGATGCCGCCGCCGACGACGACGAGGAACCCGCGGCGGAGGGCCTGTCCTCGGGGTTCGCCTGGGTGCTGCGGCACCGCGTGATCCGCACGACGCTGGTGTGGATCGTGGGCTCCAACCTCGTGTTCGCCGCGCTCGTCATCGTCATCCTGGCGCTGGCCGGCGAGCACGAGGCGGGCCCGGGGGAGATCGGGATCATGATGTCGTTCTTCGGCGTCGGCGGGCTGCTCGGCGCGGTGGTGGCGCCCCGGCTGCACGCGGCGCTGCCCGCACCGGTGATCGTGCTCGGCTTCTCGTGGATCGCGGCGGCCCTGACGACGGCGATGGCGTTCGCGCCGGGCGGCCTCGCACTGGGCGCGATCCTCGGCGTGGTCGCGTTCTTCGCCCCGGTCGCGAACACGACGATCATCACCTACCAGATGACGGTCACGCCGGACGAGTACCGCGGCAGGCTCAGCGGCGTCACCGGCCTGTGCGGGGGTGTGGCGGGGGCGCTGGGCCCGCTCGTGGGCGGCCTGCTCATGACGGGCACCGGCGGCGGGGCCACCGGCGTCCTGGCCTGCGCCACCGCCCTGGCCGTGATCGCGATCGCCGCGACGCTGAACCCCACCCTGCGGCGGTTCCCCACCCTGCGGCAGCACGCCTGACGGAACGGCACCGGAAGACACGACGACGCTGGACCGGTCGCTCAGCCCGGCGTCGTCGTGTCTCCGGATCAGCCGTGCCGGTCCATCGCCTCCGCCAGGCTGCGCGGCCGCATGTCCGTCCAGTGCTGTTCGACGTAGGCCAGGCATTCCTCGCGGCCCGCTTCCTCGTGCGCCACCTGCCAGCCCGCCGGAACGTCCGCGAACGACGGCCACAGCGAGTACTGGCCCTCGTCGTTCACGAGCACCAGATATGTTCCGTTCTCGTCCTCGAAAGGATTGGACATCCGCGTTTTCCCTCCGCCGCGCACGGGCATGGTCTCGTTCGATCGTTCGCCACCCCGGCGGTGTTCTCAACGTCCTTCAGCCAGCGCCGAAACACGTCGGCGCGCCATTGTTTCCCGCGCGCGGGCTGCGAGCATGGTGGATATGGCAGCACGCGTCGGTTCGTCGTGGTTTCGCCGGTTCCGCCCGATTCCGGATTCCCGGCTGCGGCTGGTGTGCTTTCCGCACGCGGGTGGGTCGGCGAGCGCCTACCGGTCGTGGCCCGCGCTGCTGCCCGCTGACGTCGAGGTGCTCGCCGTGCAGTACCCGGGCAGGCAGGACCGCGGGCACGAACCGTGCCCGGCCGACCTGCACGAGCTGGCGGACGCGGTCACCGCCGCGCTCGACCCGTTCCTCGACCGGCCGCTCGCCTTGTTCGGGCACAGCATGGGCGCGTCCGCTGCGCACGAGGTGGCGCTGCGGATGGGGAACCCATTGGTGCACGGCCTCTTCGTGTCCGCGCGCCTGCCGCCCCGGCACCACCGCCCCCGCGACCCGCACCAGGACGACGACGCCCTGCTCGCGGACGTCCGCGCGCTCGACCCGGCCGGCGCGGCGGTGCTCGACGACCCGGACCTGCGCGCCCTGCTGCTGCCGCCGATCCGCGCCGACTACCGGATCGCCGACACGTACCGGCCGAGCGCGGACCCGGTGGTGGACGTGCCCGTCGTGGCGTACGTCGGGGACCGCGACCCGTGCGTGCGGCCGTGGCAGATGCAGGCCTGGTCCGAGATCACGAATGCCGGTTTCGACGTGGTCGAGTTCCCCGGCGACCACTTCTACCTGAAAGCCGCCGCGGACCGGTTGACCGGCGACATCGGCAGGCGGCTCGGTGCTCGGCTTGCGAGGTCCACGTCCGGCAACTAGGTTCAACTGTCGGGCCCCGGGAAACACGGGCGCGACGAAGGACGCGACCCTTCGCCTGTCGACCCCGTGGTCTGCCGACGTTGTTCGTCATCCCGGTCATCGGCGCGTTCATCGAGAATGTCCGGGGAATTGACGTGCTGAGATTACATTTCACCGCCGAGGCGCTGGCGCGCGTGCGAATGCGGGTCACGCTGGGGCCGATCGCGGAGAGCGTTTTCGCGCTCAACCTGTTCATGGGTGAGAACAACGTGGCGTTCAGGACCTGGCGTGCACAGGTCCGCGGCCGGCTGAGACACCGGGTGGACGCCGTCGAGCGGCTGGCGCCGTCGGGCAGGCCGCTGTCGGACCTGCTGTGGTTGCTGGACCAGGCGAGCGCCGAAGCGCCGCGCACGCAGGCGATCGCGCGGCTGTCGGAGTTCTGCCGCGCCGCCGTGCTGCCGTACTGGCGGCAGGCGTACAGCCGGATGGAACTGGAACGGGAGGCGCGGGGCCGGATCGTCATCACCAAGGGTGTGGAGCGGATGCTCAGCACCCTGCACCCGAAGGTCCGCTGGCGGTCGCCGGTACTGGAGATCCCCGACGAGCGGCACCTGGACGTGCACCTCGACGCGCGCGGCCTGCTGCTGAGCCCGTCCCTGTTCCTCGGCGACCACCCGTGCGTCCTCGTCGACGCGAACCAGCGCACCGCGCCGCCCACGCTCGTCTACGCGATCCCCCGCGCCACGACCGCGATTGCCATGCTCTGCGGCATGGCGCAACCCAACGACCACGCGCTGGCCGCCCTGGTCGGCCAGACCCGCGCGGCCGCACTCCGCGCACTGGCCGAGACCTGCACGACGAGCGAACTCGCCCGGCGGGTCAACATCTCGTCCGCCGGCGCCAGCCAGCACGCCACCGTGCTGCGCGAGGCCGGCCTCATCACCACTCGCCGCAACAGGAACACCGTGCTGCACACCCTCACCGCGCTCGGTGTGGCTCTGCTGCAGAGCGAGCGTGCCGACGTGGAGTCCCCGGCGACCGTGGTGTTCCGTCCTGACCGGCCGGGCTGACGGGCCGCATCCCGGCCGGTCCGGTGGCGTCGTCGAGCACCGCCGGCCGGGAGGCACGTCCGTGATCAGCCGGCGGGCCCGAGGTACAGCCAGGCGCCGCCGGAGTGGACGAAGGTCAGCGTGAGGGTGGTGCCCTCGGCCATCGCGGGGGTGCGGTACGGGACGTCCTTGGTGCCCGGCGCGGCGCCGTCGACCGCCGGGGCGAACACCGCACCCTCGAGGTGGTGGGCGAGTTCGTAGGCGTTCTCGCTGATCACGGCGCGCGCGTCGGCGAGGCGGGCGGCGTCCAGGCCGGCCGCGTGCTCCGCCACGCACGACAGGTGCCCGACGCACGCCAGCGACAGCAGCTTCGCACCGGACCCGGACCTGGCGGCCGCGGCGAAGGACTCGGCGGCCGCCTCGGGGGTGCCGAGGTCCTGGCCGCCGCCCGCCGTGGTGCCTGCGGGACTCGCGCGTTCCGCGTTCTCGCCGCCGCCCGCGTGGCCCGTGGTGAGGACCAGGGTCACCGCCACCGCGGCGACGACCACGACGGCACCGGCGAGCCACCACCACGCGGCGCGCCGGGTCGGGGCCTGCGGCTCCGCGGGTTCTGTCATCGTGTCCGGCTTTCTCTCGGCTGCCCTGCCGAACACGGGACGTCGGGCGTGGCCGATCGGTTCAGAACACTCGACCGGGTGTTCACAGTCGCTCGATGGGAGGTTGAGCCTCCGGCACGGATCCGATGCCCCTGCAGGCGGTTTCGCTCCATCGAGTGCGCCTGCGATCGCTCGATGAGGTGTCGAGGCATCACGCCGGGAGAGCGGCCGTGGGGAAGCGGTCGAGTCAGTGGAGTGTCAGCACACCGCCCGCGGGCGGCGCGGCGTTCGACAAGAACATCCGCCGTTCAGGGTTAACCCAATCTGCGACGTTTCCGAAATTTTGTCGAATCACCCGCAAGGGTGATGGCGCTGTGGATGCAACCGCCATCCGGGGATCTTTTTTGGATGCGGAGGGTAACAACCAGCATGACCATGGCGAGTACCACGTCGAGCGACTGGATATCTCGTTCGTCAATGTGTTTCTGGAGGATTGGGTGAGCCGCTACTACCCGACAGGCGGAGGCCGGCGAAAAAGTCGTCAGGGGCTGACGAAAAATCACAAGATCGCCTTCGCGTCCGTTGGAGTGGTCGCGCTGATCGGCGCCCTCATGGTGGTGCTAGGCGAGCCGGAAGTGCCGGAGACGCAGGACATCATCTGGATCGCGGAGAAGACGACGCGATCGCCGGGCATCCTGCCGCAGCCGCTGGAGGACCGAATCCATGAAGCGGCCGACGAAGGCGGCGCCACGCTGACCGCGTACGCCGTGGGTGGCCGGGCGCAGAAGATCGGCACGGTGGACCTGGACGTCACTCAGGACGGCGACCGGGTGGACGACGAAGCACGGCGTGCCGCGACGGTCGACCGGCGAGTGGCGACGCTGACCGGCCAACTGGCCGGAGCCTCGGCAGGCACCGACGGTTTCTCGCTGTACCAAGCACTTCGCGTCGGGGCGGACGAGGCCGCGAACAGCGGCGTGCCGGTGGAGGTGTGGTTGTCGACGACCGTGCTGTCAGCCTCGGTCGACCCGTTGAGCATCTCGACGATGACGGAGAACGAGGCCGACCCGAGTCAGGCGGTGGACGAACTGAAGAAAGGCTCACTCGGCAATCTGGATCTGAGCATGGTGAACCTGCACGTAATCCTCCTGAATCCCGTCGGCGCGAATCAGGAACCGCTGACACCGCGTTCGGAAACCTGGCGGACCACATTCATCAGGACGCTCGCCGAACAACTCGGTGCCGTGGTCACCGACCCCCTCCGCGAGAACGCGACCCGTGCGCCGTGGCCGAACGCGTCAGCGGTCCCGCCGATCGTGCCCATGCCGGAACCCACCCCGGTGACACCGCCACCACCTCCGGTGGACGACGAGCCGCCACCCCCGCCTCGCATCGACAACGCCGCGTTCGCACCGGACACCGCGACACTGCTCGACTCAGCCGCCGTGCACGTCGCGGTGAGCGCGGTCGTCGCGGCGTACAAGGCGGAGCCCGACCGGTACCGGGTGCGTGTCACCGGCTACTGCGCCAGGTTCGGCGGCCGCGACGGCGCGATCCGCCTGTCGACCGCGCGGGCTGACGCCATCGCCGCTCTGCTGCGCAAGGACGGCGTGGCGGGCGCGGCGATCACCACTCGGGGTGTCGGTTTCGACGAACGGGCCGACCCGTCCCAACCGCCCACGTCACCGGCCCAACGGGTCGTCGTCATCCAACTCGTCACCCGCTGAGAAGGCAGAACATGAAGATGTCGAAGACAACGATGCCCGAGTACCCAGGACTTCCCCAGGGCGCGTTCCACGCCGAGAACGTCCCGCGCCAGGCGCTCCCGGCGCTGGGGTCGGTCGACCCGGGCGTGTGGACCGCCGCGGTCACGACCTACGTGAACGTGGTCGACCCCCAGACCGACCAGACCTACCACGGCCAACCGATCGAGGAGGCGGCGAGCGGTACCGTCCCGCTCGCCGCGGCCAGTTGCCGAAGCCTGGCGGTGAAGTACTCGACCGACATCGACAAGCGGGTCACCGACCTGGAGGTCACGGCGGCCACCCGGCTGGCGACGGCCGTCGACCACATCGAACACGCCACCGGCCTGCTCGACGAACCGGTCACCGGTCCGGACGGCGAGACCATCAGCGGCCGTCGGTTGCAGGCCGTGCAACAGGTCGACGAGGAGCTGGCAAGGCAGCGGAGCGCCGAGGGCGACTCGCGCCACACCGAGGAGTCGTGGGCGAGCGGGTGGCGGATCCTCGCCGCGACTCTCCTCGGCGCGCTCGACATCCTGCTGCTGTGGAAGCCGCTGCTGAACCTGTCCTTCGAGAGCAGCTCCGGGAGCGTGTTCCGCTGGGCCATCGGTATCGGCCTGACCGGGCTGCAAGTACTGGCGATCGAGTGGTGCGCCCGCCTGTACGTGGCCGCCGAACGCGTGAGCGTCGACCGGCGCGGTGCGGTCGGCGACTACAACCGGCCGTTGAAGACGGGCCGGATCGTCTCGGACCGGCCGACCCCCACCCTGGAGGAAGTGGACGAGGCCGACCGCCGCATGGCCTTCGCGTACAAGGTCCTCGTCGGGCTCGCGTCGTTCATCGCCGCGATCGGCGGGGTCCGTGTCGCCGTGCTCGGCAAGCGAGCCGGCCTGTCGATCTTCGAGGCGGCGTTGTTCGGCGTCATCGTGGGACTCATCCTCGGCGTCCTGGTCGTGCTGATGGCACGGCTCTACTGCCGGGGCAACCTCCTCGGCGACCGGCTGCGCGCCGAACGCGAGGCGATGGCGGAGCTGAACGAGAAACTCCAGTTCGCCCGCGATGCGGTGGCGGACGAACGTGAGCAGGCGCTCGCCGCCCTCGCGGACGCCGACCTGCTGTCGGCGACCGCGGCACGCATCCGCACCCAGACGGTCGCCGACTACTGGCGCTCCATCCAGCTCGCGTGGACGTGGTTCGGCCTACCCCACAACCAACTCGACTTCGCCTCCTTCGAACGCGAGGCGCTCCCGGAACTCACCGACAGCGAGCCCATCCGCGCCGATCTGCGGATGAAGCTGGCTCGGGTCAACGAGTGGCTCGCCGACCGCCCTACCGTGTTCGACCACACGCCGGCGATGGCCCTCCCACACGCGGCCGGCGCCGCACCCGAGCCGGAGCCGTCCGCCGAGCCCACCAGGTTCACGCCCCTGATGCAACCGCGGGACGGTCAGCTGGTCATCGCCGGGCCCCGGCCCATCGACCTGCCACCCGTGCCGGAACCACCCCACACGTGGATGTTCGCCGGCGTCGGCTTCGCGGTCGTCGCGGTCATCGTGACGGCGGTCCTCAGCCCGAGCGCCGAAGCCGACCAGGGCACGGCGGCGCGCGCCACATCAGCGGTCATGAGCAACATACTGAGATAGAGAGACTATGGCCGAGTACGTCAGCGCGCTGCGGATCGAGCCGCGTACCGGGCAGCCGGCCATCGGGCGGACGCGGGGCGGTGCGCTGGGCCGACGTCGCCGCGGGCGAACTGGAGGAGGTCCGCAGCGCTGGTCCTGAGCCCGAAGACGGTTGAGTACCACCTGCGCAAGGTCTACACGAAGCTCGGCATCCGGTCCCGTGCCGCGCTGGCCGGGCAGCTCACCGTCCGCGAGCAGCCGGGGCATGTGTGCGGTCGGCTACGCTGCCGCGAGCCGTGCGGGTGAGGAAAGGTCGTCCATGGGGAAGCTGCGATCGCGGGCGGGGCGGGTGTTCCTCGGCCTGTTCCTGCTCGGTGCGGTGCTGGTGCTGGTGTTCACCATCCGGACGGCGAACGACCGCGCGTCGTGGCCGGCGGCCGAGGGCACCGTCACCGAGCGCACCGCCAGCGGGCGCAGCGTCTCGGTGGTCGTGTCCTACCCCGGCCCGGACGGCACCGAGGTGGCGACGGTGCCGGAGAACGGGTCCGCTCACCACGTCGGCGAGACGGTCCTCGTGCGGTACGAGGTCACCGACGGCCGCGTCACGGACGTCGCGCTCGACGACGCGAGCCAGGCCCACATCGTGGTGATCGTGCTCGCGAGCCTGGCCATCGTGGCCGGCCTGGTCGTCAACCTCGTGGCGTGGGGCCGCGCCCGCGACGACTGACGCGGTGTCACACCACGGACTTCAGCACGTCGATCTCGCAGCCCGGGGCTGCCGGGTCGAAGCCGTGCTCGACCAGCCAGCGGACGCCCAGCAGGCTGCGCAGCGACCACCAGGCGCGGATCACGTCGAGGTCGACGCCGGTGCCGTAGCCCGCGACGACGTCGCCGAGGTGCTCCTCGTGCCCGAGGGTGAGGGTGGCGAGGTCGAACAGGGCGTCGCCCCTGGCGGCTTCCGTCCAGTCGATGATGCCGGTGACCTCGTCGCCGTCGACGAACACGTGCGCCACCTGCAGGTCGCCGTGGACGAACACCGGTGTCCACGGCCGCAGCGCGGCGTCGGCGACCGCGCGGTTGCGGGTGACCAGCTCGGCGGGCAGGACGTCGTTCGCGACGAGCCACGCGCATTCCTCGTCGAGGCGCGCCGCGACGTCGGCGGGGCTCCTCCCGGGCCACGGCGGCAGCGGGGCGTCGTGCAGTGCGGGTACGGCGGCACCCGCCGCGGCCCAGGCCGCCGCCGACGCGGTCGACGGTTCGCCGAGGCGGCCGAGGGCCGACCCCGGGAGGGCGGCGAGCGCGAGCACGGGCGGCTCGCGCCACCGGACGTCCGGGGTCGGGACCGGCGCCAGGGCCATCGCCTCCACCTCGACGTCGGTACGTGCCTGGTCGGCGTCGATCTTCAGGAACACGTCGCCGACGCGCAGGGTCGCGCACTCGTGGTGGGCGACGACCACCTCGACCTCGTCCATGCCGGTCATTGTCGCGGGGGCGAGCACGGACGTCGCGACGTTTACCGGGCACGCACGCGGCGGGATGGGTACGACTCATCGCCGCGGCTCGCCCGCGGGCGAGGGGGTGCGCATCCCTGGCCCGGAACTGCGGTAACCGCGCTGTGGGAGCGCTCCAGATAACGGTGGTTGACGATTTCCTGTTGTTTTCGCTGCGGTTGTTTGCGATCACGTCGGATGCGTCCCGGCTGGCGAAAGTTTCGGTGGAACAGCGCTGTGTAGTGGTCTTGTTCCGCTCCGCCCACTGTGTTAGCGTTCACATCGTAGCATTTCTCCATTTCGCAGGAACCTGATCGGACGCGGCTCCGTGGTGGGCCGTGCTTCTGCCGTCAAAGACGATGGGGGTTTCTTCATGCGTGGCGTTCGAGAGCTTCTCGCGGCCGTGCTCACCGCGGTGGTGGCGGTCGGACTGGTCGTGGTCCCCGCCGGATCGCACCGGACGGTGGCGGTGGCGGCGCCGGGGAGCCCGGCCGTGACACCGCCGCTCGGGTGGAACAGCTGGAACAGCTTCGGGTGCGGCGTGACCGAGACGGCGGTCCGGCAGGCCGCCGACGCCATGGTCAGCTCCGGGATGCGGGACGCGGGCTACCAGTACGTGGTGGTGGACGACTGCTGGTTCGACCCGCAACGCGACGCGCAGGGCAACCTCCGGGCGCACCCCACGAAGTTCCCCAGCGGCATGAAGGCGCTCGGCGACTACATCCACTCGCGCGGGCTGAAGTTCGGGATCTACCAGGTGCCCACGGAACGGACCTGTGCCCAGCGCGTCGGCACCCATCCCGGCTCGACCGGCAGCATGGGGCACGAGGTGCAGGACGCGAACACGTTCGCCTCGTGGGGCGTGGACTACCTGAAGTACGACTGGTGCTCCCCGGACGGGACGCGGGACCAGCAGGTGGCCCGGTTCTCGCTGATGCGCGACGCGCTGCGCGCGACCGGCAGGCCCATCGTCTACAGCATCAACCCCAACAGCTTCCACGCCATCACCGGCGACAAGTACAACTGGGGCGCGGTCGCCGACCTGTGGCGGACCACGGAGGACCTCCTCGACATCTGGCAGAACGGCAACACCAACAGTTACCCGATGGGTGTCGGCAACGTCGTCGACGTCACCGCGCCGCTTGCCGCGCAGGCCGGGCCGGGCCACTGGAACGACCCCGACATGCTGGTGGTCGGGAGGCCGGGGCTCACGCTGACCGAGTCGCGGGCGCACTTCGCGCTGTGGGCGCTGATGGCGGCGCCGTTGATGGCGGGCAACGACATCCGCACCATGTCCGCCGACGTCAGCGCGGTCCTGCGCAACCCGCGCCTGATCGCGGTGAACCAGGACCGGCTCGGCGCGGGCGGGCGCCGGGTGCGCGACGACGGGAACGTCGAGGTGTTCGCCAAGTCGCTCGCCGACGGGTCGGTCGCGGTCGGACTGTTCAACCGGGGGAGCGCGACCGCCACCGTCAGCACGACGGCGGCGCAGGTCGGCCTGTCCGGCGCGTCGTTCACGCTGACCGACCTGTGGACCGGCGGCACCGCAACCACGTCCGGGCAGATCAGTGCGAGCGTGCCCGCGCACGGGGTGGCCGCGTACCGGGTGTCCGGTGGCACACCGCTCGCCGCGACGACGTCCCGGCTGCGCGGGGCGGGCTCGAACCGGTGCCTCGACGTGGACGGCGCGTCGACCGCCGCCGGGGCCACCGTGCTGATCTGGGACTGCCACACGGCCGCGAACCAGTCCTGGACCACGTGGGAGGGCGGGGAGATCCGCGTCTTCGGCGACAAGTGCCTCGACGCCTACAACCAGGGCACGGCCAACGGCACCCGCGTGATCATCTGGCCGTGCAACGGGCAGGCCAACCAGCGCTGGACGTTGGGCGCGGACGGCTCCATCCGCAACGCCAACGCCGGGCTCTGCCTCGACGTCAACCAGGCGGGCACCGCCAACGGCACCGCCACCATCCTCTGGACCTGCAACGGCCAGCCCAACCAGCGCTGGTCGCGCGCCTGATCGACGGCGCCGGGAACCACACACCCCTGTTCACCCTGCTGACGTCCCATTGACGACGAAACGAGGGCAGTCATGACCAAAAGATCACCAGTGCGCCTCCGTGCGGTGCTTTCGGCGGTGACGACCGCGTGCCTCGCGGCGACCGGTCTCGTCCTGACCGCGGGCACCGCGAGCGCCGCCGACACGCTCGGCGCCGCGGCGGCGCAGAGCGGCCGCTACTTCGGCGCCGCCGTCGCCCCCAACCTCCTCGGCGACGGCTCCTACTCCGGCACGCTCAGCCGTGAGTTCAACAGTGTCGTCCCCGAGAACGCGATGAAGTGGGACGCCACCGAACCCAACCGGAACCAGTTCAGCTACGGCAGCGCCGACCAGATCGTCAGCTACGCCCGCGCTCGCGGCATGAGCGTGCGCGGCCACACCCTGCTCTGGCACGCGCAGCAGCCGCCGTGGGCGCAGAACCTGTCCGGCAGCGACCTGCGGTCGGCGATGATCAACCACGTCACCCAGGTCGCCACCCACTTCCGCGGCCAGATCCACTCGTGGGACGTGGTGAACGAGGCGTTCGCCGACGGCTCCAGCGGCGCGCGGCGCGACTCGAACCTGCAGCGCACCGGCAACGACTGGATCGAGGCCGCCTTCCGCGCCGCCCGCGCCGCCGACCCCGGCGCGAAGCTCTGCTACAACGACTACAACACCGACGGCATCAACGCGAAGAGCACCGGCATCTACAACATGGTGGCGGACTTCAAGAACCGGGGCGTGCCGATCGACTGCGTCGGGTTCCAGAGCCACCTCAGCTCGTCGTCGAACCTCAGCAGCTACCAGGCCAACCTGCAGCGCTTCGCCGACCTCGGCGTGGACGTGCAGATCACCGAGCTGGACGTGGGTGGTTCCGGCTCCGGTCAGGCGAACGTGTACCGGCAGGTCACCCAGGCGTGCATGGCGATCGCGCGCTGCACCGGCATCACCGTCTGGGGCGTCACCGACCGCTACAGCTGGCGCGCCAGCGAAACGCCGTTGCTGTTCGACTCCAACTACCAGAAGAAGCAGGCCTACCAAGCGGTCCTCGACGTGCTCAACGGCGGCGGCACCGGCAACCCCGGCACGGGCACGCCCATCCGGGCGGTCGCCGCGAACCGGTGCCTCGACGTGCCCAACCAGACCACCGCGACCGGCACCCGGGTGCAGATCTGGGACTGCTGGTCCGGCGCGAACCAGCAGTGGACCTACACCTCGGCGCAGGAGCTGTCCGTCTACACGGGAGACTCGCGGCGCTGCCTCGACGCGTCGGGCGCCGGGACCGCCAACGGCACCGCGGTGATCATCTGGACCTGTCACGGCGGCACCAACCAGAAGTGGACCCGCAACAGCGACGGCACCATCAGGAACGTCCAGTCGGGACTGTGCCTCGACGTCGTCGGCGCCGCGACCGCCAACGGCACCCAGGTCCAGCTGTGGAGCTGCACCGGCGGCGCGAACCAGCGCTGGAGCAGCCAGTGACCACCGCACCCGGGGACGGAGCCGCCCGATGCCGGACCTGACGCGACGGCAGGCGATGCGGCTCGGCGCGGCCGGCGTGCTGGCGGGCGCCGGGTGGACGGCCGCCGTCCGCCCGGCCTCCGCCGCGCCTGCCGGCGTGCGGGCCGCCGGTGACCTCGCGCTGTGGTACGACGAGGCGGCCGGCGCCGACTGGCTGCGTGCGCTGCCGGTCGGCAACGGCCGCCTCGGCGCCATGG
This sequence comes from Actinophytocola sp. KF-1, assembly GCF_054661535.1. Lineage (NCBI taxonomy): Bacteria > Bacillati > Actinomycetota > Actinomycetes > Pseudonocardiales > Pseudonocardiaceae > Actinophytocola > Actinophytocola sp. KF-1. The sequence continues at coordinate 67,287 of NZ_BAAFVK010000003.1, forward strand.
TGTTCGGCAACACCGACACCGAACGGCTGCAGCTCAACGAGGACACGGTGTGGGCGGGTGGCCCGCACGACTACACCAATCCGCGCGGGGCGGGCGCCATCGCGCAGATCCGGCAGCTGGTGTTCGCGAACCAGTGGAGCCAGGCGCAGAGCCTGATCGACCAGACGATGCTCGGCAGCCCCGCCGCGCAGCTGCCGTACCAGCCGGTCGGCGACCTCCGGCTCACCCTGCCCGGCAACACCGGCGTCTCCGGCTACGAGCGGTGGCTCGACCTCACCACCGCGACGTCGGTGGTCACCTACGTCGTGGGCGGGGTGCGGCACCGCCGCGAGGTGTTCGCCAGCGCGCCGGACCAGGTGATCGTCATGCGGCTGACCGCCGCGACGGCGGGCGCGATCTCGTTCTCGGCCGCGTTCACCAGCCCGCAGCGGGTCACGACGTTCAGTCCGGACGGTGCGACCATCGCGCTGGACGGCGTCTCCGGCGACGCGCGGGGCATCGCGGGATCGGTCCGGTTCCTCGCGCTGGCCAGGGTCGTCGCCGAGGGCGGCACCACCGGCAGCACGGGCGGCACGCTGCGGGTCTCCGGCGCGAACGCCGTGACACTGCTGGTGTCCATCGGCACCAGCTACGTCGACTACCGCACCGTCAACGGCGACTACCAGGGCCTCGCCAGGACACGGCTGGGCGCGGCACAGGCCGTTCCGTTCGACACCCTCCGGGCCCGGCACGTCGCCGACCACCAGGCGCTGTTCAACCGGGTGACGATCGACCTCGGCCGCACGGCCGCGGCCGACCAGCCGACCGACGTCCGGATCGCCCAGCACGGCTCGGTCAGCGACCCGCAGTTCTCCGCGTTGTTGTTCCAGTACGGCCGGTACCTGCTGATCTCCTCGTCCCGGCCGGGCACCCAGCCCGCGAACCTGCAGGGCATCTGGAACGACCAGATGAGCCCGCCGTGGGACGCGAAGTACACGATCAACGCCAACCTGCCGATGAACTACTGGCCCGCCGACACCACCAACCTCGGCGAGTGCCTGCAACCGGTGTTCCGCATGCTCGGCGAGCTGGCGGTCACCGGCGCCCGCACCGCCCAGGCCCAGTACGGCGCGTCCGGCTGGGTCACCCACCACAACACCGACGCGTGGCGGGGCACCTCGGTGGTCGACGGCGCGTTCTGGGGCATGTGGCAGACCGGCGGGGCGTGGCTCGCCTCGCTGGTCTGGGACCACTACCGGTTCACCGGCGACGTCGAGTTCCTGCGCGCCAACTACCCGGCGGTGAAGGGCGCCGCCCAGTTCTTCCTCGACACGCTGGTGACCGAACCGAGCCTGGGGACGCTGGTCACCAACCCGTCGAACTCGCCGGAGCTGGCGCACCACGCGGGGGTCAGCGTGTGTGCCGGCCCCACGATGGACATGCAGATCCTGCGCGACCTGTTCGACGGCGCCGCGAGCGCGAGCGAGGTGCTCGGCGTGGACGCGGGCTTCCGCACCCAGGTCCGGTCGGCGCGGCAGCGGCTCGCGCCGATGAAGGTCGGGTCGCGCGGCAACGTCCAGGAGTGGCTGTACGACTGGGTGGAGACCGAACCGAACCACCGGCACGTCTCGCACCTGTGGGGCCTGCACCCCGGCAACCAGATCACGCGGCGTGGCACGCCGGCGCTGTTCGACGCCGCCCGCCGCACCCTCGAGCTGCGCGGCGACGCGGGCACCGGCTGGTCACTCGCCTGGAAGATCAACTTCTGGGCGCGGCTGGAGGACGGCGCGCGGGCGCACAAGCTGGTGCGCGACCTCGTCACGATCGAGCGGCTCGCGCCCAACATGTTCGACCTGCACCCGCCGTTCCAGATCGACGGCAACTTCGGCGCCACGTCGGGCATCGCGGAGATGCTGCTGCACAGCCACAACGGCGAGCTGCACGTGCTGCCCGCGCTGCCGCCCGCGTGGCCGACGGGGAGCGTCACGGGCCTGCGCGGCCGGGGCGGGCACACCGTGGGCGCGACGTGGTCGGGTGGCCGGATCACGTCGCTGACCGTCACACCCGACCGGGCGGGCACCGTCCGGGTCCGCAGCCGCCTGTTCACCGGCACCTACGAACTGCGCGACACCACCGCCGGCGCCGTCGTCACGCCCGCGAAGCCCGAGAGCGACCTGGCCGAGTTCACCGTCCAGGCCGGGCACACCTACCGGGCGACCGGGAGCGAGTCCGGTTCGGTGGTGGAGCCGGGGGTGTACTACCGGCTGGTCGCCCAGCACAGCGGGAAGCTCGCCGACATCAGCGGGGTGTCCACCGCGGCCGGTGCGCTGCTGCACCAGTGGGCGGCCACCGGCGGCGCCAACCAGCAGTTCGACTTCGTCGACGCGGGCGGCGGCCACTACCGGGTGCGGGCACGGCACAGCGGCCTCGTGCTGCAGGTCGCGAGTGCCGGCAGCGGCGCGGACATCACCCAGCAGCCGGACACCGGCGCCACCAGCCAGCAGTGGCGGGTCGTCGACCAGGGGAGTGGCGTGGTCAGCCTCGTCAACCGGCTGAGCGGCCTGGCCATGGACGTGTGGTCGGCGGCGACGACCGACGGCGCCCGCATCTCCCAGTGGACCGTGACCGGCGCCGCCAACCAGAGGTTCCAGCTCCAACGCGTCTAGCAGAGGGAGTCATGCGATGCGAAAACACAGATCCCTGTTCGGGTCCGTCGCGGTCGCCGCACTTCTCGTCCTGGCCGCGCCCGTGGCACCGGCGGAGGTCGGCACGGCGGCCGCCTCCGCCGGGTGCGGGAAGCCGCCGGCACTCGCCAGCGGCAACCACACGATCCAGAGCAGCGGCCAGAACCGCACCTACATCCTGCGGCTGCCCGCCGACTACGACATGAACCGGCAGTACCGGCTGATCTTCGGGTTCCATTGGCGCGGCGGCACCGCGAACGACGTCGACTCCGGCGGCACGGACGGCTACAACTGGTCGTACTACGGGCTGCGGCGGCTCGCGGACAGCGCGGGCAACGGCACGATCTTCGTGGCGCCGCAGGGCATCGGCAACGGCTGGGCCAACTCCGGCGGCCAGGACGTGACGTTCGTCGACGACATGCTGCGGCAGTTGCAGGCGGGGCTGTGCGTCGACACCACGCAGATCTTCGCGGGCGGGTTCAGCTACGGCGGCGGCATGAGCTACGCGCTCGCCTGCGCCAGGGCGGGGGTGTTCCGCGCGGTGGCGGTGTACTCGGGTGCGCAGCTGAGCGGGTGCGCGGGCGGCACCCAGCCGATCGCGTACATGGGCATCCACGGCATTTCCGACAACGTGCTCGGGATCTCCCTGGGCCGGGGGTTGCGGGACACGTTCGTCCGCAACAACGGCTGCACCGCGCAGAACCCGCCCGAGCCCGCGCCCGGCAGCCGCAGCCACGTGGTCACCGCCTACTCGGGATGCCGGTCCGGGTACCCGGTGGTGTGGGCGGCGTTCGACGGCGGCCACACCCCAGGCCCGGTCGACGGCGGCGGTGACGGGTGGCGGACGTGGACATCGGGTGAGGTGTGGAAGTTCTTCACCCAGTTCCAGAGCACCGACCCGGACCCGGAGCCCGAGCCGGGCGCCTGCCGCGTCAGCGACACGGTCAACGCCTGGAACGGCGGCCTCACCTCGGAGATCACCATCACCAACACCGGCACCGCCGCGGTGAACGGCTGGTCGCTGGTCTTCACCCTCCCGGCGGGCCAGACCATCACGTCCGGCTGGAACGCGAGCTACGCGCCCGCCTCCGGACAGGTGACGGCCAGGAACGTGACCTACAACCCCGGCATCGCACCGGGCGCGTCGGTCAGCATCGGCTTCCAGGCCAGTCACACCGGCAACACCGGGGAACCGACGTCGTTCACCCTGAACGGCGCCGCGTGCACGATCGTCTGACACCGTCCGCCGGGGGTGCACCGGACGCCGGCTCGTCGTGACGAGCCGGCGTCCGGCGCGAGCGGCCATCTCGGCTGTGCTGACCGGGCATGGTGTGGCTGCCCGGTTTCGGCCGCGTCGCGCGCACGCCGAGTCCCCGGATGGTCCGGCGCGGCGGTGCTCGGGGTTTCGGTGGTCCGGTGGGTGGGTTGCGGTTGCCCCACTGGGGAACGCGCCGATGTCCTCGCGCGCGGCGGTGCCTGGGGTTTCGGTGGTCAGGTGGGCGGTGGGGTCTTGGCCGCCCGGGCCGGTGGTCGGCGCGTGTGCGCAAGCTGCGCGCCCGGTGTGGTGTGCCGGGTGCGGCGGTGCTCGGGGTCTCGGTGGTCAGGTGTGCGGTTGCCCCGACTGGGGAACGCGCCGATGTCCTCGTGCGCGTCGCGCGCAAGCCGCGTGCCCGGTGTGATGTGCCGGGGCGCGGCGGTGCTCGGGGACTCGTTGGTCAGGTGGGCGGTTGGGTCTTGTCTGCCCGTCTCGACTGGGCTGGCGGGCGGGTCGTGGCTTGCTCCGAGGCGGGGTTTCGGCGCGTCGTGCACAAGCCGCATCCCCGGCGGTGTGTCGGGTGCTCGGGGTCTCGGTGGTCAGGCGGGCGGTGGGGTCTTGGCCGCCCGCGCCGGTGGTCGGCGCGTGGTGCGCAAGCCGAGACCCCGGCGGTGTGTCGGATGCGGCAGTGCTCGGGTCTCGGTCAGGTGGGTGGCCGCGTCGTGGCTGCCGTCTCGAGCGGGTTGTGGTTGCCCCGCGCCGGCGGTTTCGCGCGTGTCGTGCGCAAGCCGAGTCCCCGGCGGTGTGTCGCGGCCATGCTTGGGGTATCGGCGGTCAGGTCGGTGGCTGCGCCTTGTCCGCCGTGCCTGCCGTCTCGACTGGACTGCGCGGTTGCCCACTGGTGATCGGGCCGTCGTCCCGGCAGGCGCTGAGCGCAGGCCGCGCGCCCGGCATGGTGGCCGGGCGCGCGGGTCTCCGCGGTCAGGTGGTCGGCAGCACCTTGTCCGCCACCGCCTTCTCGAGTACCGCCATGAAGGCGCGGGACCACTCGGGCAGGTCCGGCCAGCCGCGGCACGACACCATGGCGCCGTCCACGACGTCCGGGCCGTCCTCGAAGGTGGCGCCCGCGTTCTCCACATCTGCCCGCAGCGGCGGGAAGGCCGCGGTGGTCCGGCCGCGCAGGAGTCCCAGTGCGGCCGGGACCTGCGGACCGTGGCAGATGGTGCCGACCGGGAGACCCTGGTCGAAGAAGTGCCGCACGATCCGCGCCACGTCGGGGTCCGTGCGGATGTACTCCGGGGCGCGGCCGCCGGGGATGACGAGGCCGTCGAACTCCGAGGGCACCACGTCGGCGAACGCCACGTCGACCGGCAGCAGGTGGCCGGGTTTCTCGGTGTAGGCGTCGCAGTCCGGTTCGAAGTCGTGCACCACCAGCTTCACCGGCCGGGTCGTCGGCGCCGCCACGACCGCCTCGTGGCCGCCTTCGCGCAGGCGGAACACCGGGTACATCGAGTCCAGTTCCTCGGCGGCGTCGCCGGTCAGGATCAGCACGCGTGCCATGTCGTTCCCTTCGCCGTCACGGGAGTGTCCACCGCTGGTTCGTGCCGCCGTGACACGTCCAGGTGATCAGCTGGGTGCCGTTGGCCGACGAGCCGCCGTTGGCGTCGAGGCACTTGCCGCCGCTGGTGCGGATGGTGCCGTCGGACTGCACCGACCAGTTCTGGTTCGTGCCGCCGGTGCACGTGGACAGCTGCACCTGGCTGCCGTCCCCGGTCCCGGTGGCGGTCATGCACTTGCCCAGCGAGCGCAGCGTGGTCCCGCCGCGGGTCCACTGCTGGTTGACCTGGCCGTTGCAGGTCCACAGCTGGATCCTGGTGCCGTCCGCGGAGCTGCCGCCGCTGACGTCGACGCACTTCCCGCTGGCGCCGACGATCGGGCCGGCGGCCGGCGTGGTGCCGAGTTCCTTGACCCGGATGTTGCGGAACGACACGTCGTCGCCGGTGCCGTGGTTCTGGATGCCGATGTACCCGGAGGTCAGCGACCGGTTCGGGTCGGTGTTGGTGAAGTCGTTGACCTTGACGCCGTTGAGGAACACCTGGACCCGTTCACCCTCCACCAGCGCCTCGAAGGTGTTCCACTCGCCGGGCGGGTTGAGCGCGGCGTCGCGGGCGGCGAGGTCGGGCGCCTGGAAGCCGTAGATCGCGCCGGTGGTGCGGTCCGCGGAGTCGGTGGCGTCGATCTGGATCTCGTGGCCCTGGTTCAGGTGGGTGTTCGGGTCGGAGCTCGCCGGGAAGCCCAGCAGCACACCGGAGTTGTCGTCGCCCGCCATCCGCCAGTCCAGCTTCAGCGAGTACGACCGGAACTCCTTGGCGCTGTACCAGAGCGTGCCCAGGCCGCCGAACGAGCTGAGCGTGGCGTCGCTGTTGGTGAAACCGCCCGGGCCGGCCTGCGACCAGCCGGTGGTGGCGCCGTTGTAGAGCGTGGTGTAGCCGTTCTCCGGCCTGCAGTCCGCCCTGGTCCGGCCCGCCGCGTACCGGATGCCGCCGAGCACGAGCGACCGGAACGCCTGCTCCGAGTAGCTCGCCTGCGTGTGCCCGGCGCCGGTGTAGAACGACCGGCCACCCTGGACCACCTGGCACCAGGTGTGCGGGTGGTCGGCCCCCATCGACCCGCCGGAGTAGGTGGACTCGTCGAGGGTGGCGAGCACGCGGGCGGCCGACCGGACGTTGGTGCGGAAGTTGTACCACTCGTCGGTGCGCGTCCAGGACTGCCCGAGGTGCTGGGTGGCCTGGTGCGCCCGGTTCTCCACCCGGACGGTGGCCTGCTGGATCGCCGGGTGCGAGGCGAAGTACGCGCCGACCAGCTGCCCGTAGAACGGCCAGTCGTACTCGGTGTCGGCGGCCGAGTGGATGCCGACGTACCCGCCGCCGCCCCGGACGTAGGACTCGAACGCCGCCTGCTGGGTGGCGTTCAGCACGTCGCCGGTCGTGTTGAGGAACACCACGGCCTCGTACTGGGACAGGTTGGTGAACTGCGCCGCGTCCTCCGTCGCGGTCACGGTGAAGTTGTTCGCCGCGCCCAGTTCCCGGATCATGGCGATGCCCTGCGGGATGGCGTCGTGCCGGAAACCGGCGGTCTTGGAGAACACCAGCACGTCGTACGGCGCGTCGGCGGCGGCCGCCGGCGGGCTCGCGCCGACCGTGAGGGCGGCGAGGACGGTTGCGGTCGCGCCGAGCACGCGCCGGGTGAACGAGTGCGTCATCTCATGCCTCCTACGACAACGTCCAGCGCTGGTTGGCGCCGCCGTTGCAGGTCCAGGTGATCAGGGCGGTGCCGTCCGCGGAACTGGCGCCGTACGCGTCGAGGCACTTGCCGCCGCTCGTGCGGATGGTGCCGTCGGACTGCGGCGACCAGTTCTGCGCGGTGCTGCCGGAGCACGTGGACAGCTGCACGGCGCTGCCGTCCGCGGTGCCCGCCGCCGTCATGCACTTGCCGAGCGCCCGCAGGGTGGTCCCGGTCCGGGTCCACTGCTGGTTGGTCCCGCCGTTGCAGGTCCACAACTGGATCTTGGCGCCGTCCGCGGTGCTGCCGCCGTCGACGTCGACGCACTTGCCGCCGAGGCCGGTGATCCGGGTGGTGGTGCCGCCCGTCGGCGCGCCGAACGTGACGGCGTCCACATCGAACAGGAAGCCGCTGCCGCCGGAGAACGTGAGGTACACCGTCGTCGTGCCGGCGGGGACGTTCGACAGCGTGGTGGCCACCTCGGTGAAGGTGTCCCACCCGCCGGTGACCGGCACGGTGACCGAGCCGAGCACGGTCCCGGTCGGCGACCCGGTCCGCACCGACAGCGTGCCGCCGGAACCGCCGGAGGACACCCGCGCCGCGAACCGGGTCTCGCCGCCGAGCGCGTAGGGCCGGAACGCGATCCAGTCGCCGTTGTGGATGTCGCCGACCGTCCGGCCGCCCTCCGCGGCCGCCTTGTCGTACAGCGCGGTGCCCGACTGGGCGGTGTGGTGCTCCGCCTGGCGGTGCCTCGGCTGCAACGTGTGCTGCGTGTGCGTGGTCAGCGCGGGCTGGCCGTTCGCGCCGCCGTCGGTGTACTCGGCGTCGAACACCGCGTACAGGTTCGCGGCCGTGTCGTGCTCACCGTCCGCGGGGATCTGCAGCGTGCCGGAGCAGCCGGTGCGGGAGGTGATCAGGTGCGCGTGCTCGTCGTGCCCGAGGAGGTAGGACAGCGTCACCCGCGAGCAGTCGACCGTGCCGTCCTCCGGGTCGGACACGGTGATCGTGTACGGCACGGTGTCGCCGAACGAGAACAGGGCGCCGTCGGCGGGCGTGGTCAGCGTGACCGTCGGCGCCGTGTTGCCGACCGTGATCGTCACGTTCGCGGTGGCGGTGCGGCCACCCGGGTCGGTGACGGTGAGCGTCGCCGTGCGCTGGCCGTTGGTGGTGTAGGTCTTCACCGGGTTGGCCGCGGTCGACGTGGTGCCGTCGCCGAAGGTCCACAGGTAGGACAGCGCACCGCCCTCCGGGTCGGACGAGCCCGCCGACGAGAACGTCACGGTCAGCGGCGCGGTCCCGGACGTCCGGTCGGCGCTCGCCCGCGCGGTCGGGGCCTGGTTGCCCGCCGGGTTGTACTCGATGCGGTAGAGCGCGGAGTCGGCGTTGCCGCTGCCCCATCCGGTGCCGTAGTCCAGCACGTACAGCGCGCCGTCCGGGCCGAACGCGGTGTCCATGACCTGGGTGCCGCGCCAGGGGAAGTCGTTGATCTGCCCCGGCGACCCGTCGGCGTTCACGTCGACGACCTTGATCCAGCGCCTGCCGAACTCGGACAGGAAGACGTGCCCGTCGAGCGCGGCGGGGAACTTCACCGTCGACGGGTTCGCCGCGTCGTAGCGGTACACCACGCCGCCCATCGGCGACTCGGAGCCGCAGCCGAACGCCGAGATCGAGCAGTTGTCGTAGTTGAGCCACGCCGCGCGGGCCGCGGGGAGAGTGGTCAGGCCGGTGTTGTTGGGGGAGTTGTTCACCGGTGCCGCGCAGTTGAAGCGCGACCCCGACGGCCCGGACGGGAACGTGTAGTCCACATAGGTCTCGGCGGTGGTGTTCTTGCCGGTGCAGTACGGCCAGCCGTAGTTCCCCGCCGAGGTGATCCGGTTGAACTCCACCTGCCCGGCCGGGCCCCTGGTGCTGCTCGCGGTGCCCGCGTCCGGGCCGTAGTCGCCGAGGTACAGCGTCCCGGTGGCCTTGTCGACGCCGAACCGGAACGGGTTGCGCAGCCCCATCGCGTAGATCTCCGGCCGGGTGCCCGCCGTGCCGGGGGCGAACAGGTTGCCGGACGGGATCGAGTACGACCCGTTGGCGTTCACCTTGATCCGCAGCACCTTGCCGCGCAGGTCGTTGGTGTTGGCGGCGCTGCGCTGCGCGTCGTAGGCCGGGTTGCGGCCGGAGCGCTCGTCGATCGGGGTGTAGCCCGCCGAGTCGAACGGGTTGGTGTCGTCGCCGGTGGACAGGTACAGGTTGCCCGCGGCGTCGAAGTCGATGTCGCCGCCGACGTGGCAGCACATGCCGCGGCTGGTCGGCACGTCGAGCACCGTCACCTGGCTCGCCGTGTTCAGCGTGAAGTCGGCGTTGAGGGTGAACCGGGACAGCCGGTTCACACCGTTCCAGGCGGAGAAGTTCGTGCCAGTCGCCGGCGCGTCACCGCTCGGTGTGGACAGCGGGGGCGCGTAGTAGAGGTAGATGAACCGGTTGCTCGCGAAGCCGGGGTCGACGCCGACGCCCTGCAGCCCCTCCTCGTCGTGGGTGTAGACGGGCAGAGTGCCGATCACGCTGGTGACGCCGGCCGCGGTGGTCCTGCGCAGCACCCCGTTCCGCGCGGTGTGCAGCACCGAGCGGTCCGGCAGGACGGCGAGGGACATGGGCTCGCCGACCTCGCCGACGCCACGCGCCAGTTCGACCTGCTGGAAGTCGGCGGGATTCACCGCGTGCGCCGCGGCGGGCGTCGGCGCGGTGATGGCCGGAAGTACGATAGTGGCCGCGACCAGCGCGAACGCCGCCAGGATCCGGACGATGGGCACCCTCGTCCGCGCGAATGGGACATTCGTACGGGCCCAGGGAGCAGGATCGGCGATTCGTTCGTTGCCATGGGGAGAGCGTCGGGCAGGGCGGGCGAAGGGGCGTCTCGGCCGGCGTCGGGCGTGGAACTGCTCGGGCATGAGGTCTCCGGTCTGCGGGAGGTCAGCGGGAGGTGCGAGGGAGGTCAGGGGGAGGAGGTTTGCGAGAGGGGGTCAGGACACGGTCCAGCGTTGGTTGGTGCCGCCGTGGCAGGTCCAGACGATGAGCCGGGTGCCGTCGGCGGTGCCCGCACCGTTGGCGTCGAGGCACTTGCCCGCGTTGACGAGCGTGCCGCCGGTGCCGATCGCCCAGTTCTGCCCGGCACCGCCGTTGCAGGTGGACAGCTGGACGGCGCTGCCGTCGGCGGTGCCCGCGGCGGTCATGCACTTGCCGAGGCTGCGGAAGGTGGTGCCGTCGCGGGTCCACTGCTGGTTGGCGCCGCCGTTGCAGGTCCAGATGATGAGCGGGGTGCCGTCCGCGGAGTTGCCGCCGTTGACGTCGACGCACTTGCCGCTCGCCCCCGTGATCGGACCGGCCGTGACCTCGCCCGGGGTGCCGACGCCCGGCCCGGCGAACGTGATCGAGTCCAGGTCGTACGGCGCGGTCGCGGTGGACCTGAACACCACGAACAACTCCACGGTCCCCGACGGCCGGGTCACGGTGACCGGCGCGAGGTTGACGTAGTTGTCCCAGCCGCCCGTGCTGCCCACCGTCGCCGTCGCGACCAGCTGCCCGGTCGGCGAGCCCGCCCGCAGCTCGATCGTGCCGCCCGGCCCCGGTGAGGACACGCGGAACGACACCTGGTCGATGCCCGTCAGGTTCACCGGGCTGAACGAGATCCAGTCGCCGTTGTCGATGTCCCCGATGCGGCCGCCCGCCTCGGCGCCGGACTGGGACACGACGCGGACCCCGGACGAACGGGTGAAGTGCTCGGCCTGCTTGTGCTTGGGCTGCAGCACCACCTGGGCCCGGCCGGTCAACGCGGGCACGCCGGACGCGCCGTTGTCGGTGTAGACGGCGTCGGCCGCGTAGAACAGGTTCGAGTCGGCGCTGTGCCCGCCGTCGTGGGTGGCGATCACCCCGGAGCAGCCCGGCTGCGGGTCGAGCGGGTGCGCGTGCTCGTCGTGCCCGAGCGCGGGCGTGGTGACCACCCTGGCGCAGTCGACCGTGCCGTCCTCCGGGTCGGTGACGGTCACCGCGTACGGGACCGCGTCGCCGAAGTCGAACATGCCGCCCTGCGGGGGCGAGGTGAACCGGACCGTCGGCGCGGTGTTGCCGACCGTGACCGGCACGTTGGCGACCCCGGTCCGCCCGTTCGGGTCGGTGACGGTCAGCTGCGCGTTGAACTGGCCGCGGGTGGTGTAGGTGTGCGACGGGTTGGCCGCCGTGGACGTGGTGCCGTCGCCGAAGGTCCAGCGGTAGGTCAGCGCGCCGCCCTCGGGGTCGGCGGAGCCCGCGCTCGAGAAGCTCACCGTGAGCGGCGCCGCGCCGGACGACGGTGTGCCCGTCGCCCTGGCGACCGGCGCGCGGTCACCGGAGATGTAGTCGATGCGGGACAGCGCCGAGTCGGGGTTGTCCCTGCCGAACCCGCTGCCCCACTCGAGGAGGTACAGCGAGCCGTCCGGCCCGAACTTCGCGTCCATCGGCGACCGGAACGTCAGGTTGGCGAGGAACCGGTTGATCTTCAACAGGTTCCCCGAGTCGTCCAGCCGGAACTCGTGCAGGGTGTTGCGCGCCCACTCGCCGAAGAACGGCGTCCTGTCGAAGTACCGCGGGAACTTGGTGGGCGACGGGTTGTTCTCGTCGTAGTGGTACACGGGGAAGCCCATCGGGGCCTCGCCGCCGCCGCCCATCTCCGGGAACGCGTTGCCGTTGCTGCCGTTGCCGTACCAGACGGTGGCCGGCCGCGCGGCGGGCAGGGTGGTGAGCCCGGTGTTGTTGGGGGAGGTGTTCACCGGCGCGGAGCAGCTGAACTTGGCGCCGGACGCGCCGGTGGCGAAGTCGTAGTCGGTGAACGGGATGTTGTTCGCGACGCAGTAGGGCCAACCGTAGAAACCGGGGGACTTGATGACGTTCCACTCGACCAGCCCGCCGGGGCCGCGGCTCGCGTTGTCGGCGCCCGCGTCCGGGCCGTAGTCGGCCATGTAGATCGTGCCGTCGGTGTCCACGGTGAACCGGAACGGGTTGCGGAAGCCCATCGCGTAGATCTCCGCGCGGGTGCGCGCCGTGCCCGGGGCGAACATGTTGCCGCTCGGGACCGTGTAGGTGCCGTTGGACTCCGGGTGGATGCGCAGGATCTTGCCGCGCAGGTCGTTGGTGTTCGCGGCGGTCTTCTGCGCGTCGAACAGGCTGCGCCCGGAGCGCTCGTCGATCGGCGTGTAGCCGCTGGACTCGTGCGGGTTGGTGTCGTCGCCGACGCCGACGTACAGGTTCCCGCCCGGCCCGAACGTGAGGTAGCCGCCGGTGTGCCCCGGCTCGGACTGCCGCGCGGCCGGGATGGTCAGCAGCACCTGCTCGCTGCCGGACACGATCGTGTCGCCGCTGATCGTGAAGCGGGACACCCGGTTGACCTCCTGCGTGCCCGCGGGGGAGTAGTACAGGTAGACCCAGCCGTTGGTCGCGAAGCCCGGGTCGAGCGCCATGCCGGCGAGGCCGTCCTCACCGCCGGTGTAGACGTTGAGCGTGCCGGCGGTGACCGTGGTCCTGGTGCTCGGCTTGTAGACCTTCAGCTGCCCGCCGTACTGGGTGTAGAAGACCCGGCCGTCCGGCGCCACGTCGAGCGTGCCGGGCGCCACCGTGTTGCCGTCCAGCTCGACCTTGTCGTAGCTCGACCACACCGTCGGGCCGCAGTCGGCCGCCGCGGTGCCCGCCACCGACCGGACACCGCCGAGGATGTGCGACCGGAACAGCGGCTCGGAGTACGCGGAAGCCTGGTGCCCCATGGCGGTCGCCCACACCCGGCCGCCCTCCACGTTGCGGCACCAGGAGATCGGGTGGTCGTGGCCCATCCGCGACGAGCCGGGGTCGTACGTCGTCTCGTCGGCGGTGACCAGCACGTGCACGTCGCCGCGGGCGCTGCGGTTGAAGTTGTACCACTCCTCGGTGCGGTTCCACCGCTGCGGAAGGCCCTGCCCGGACGGGTGCACCCGGTCGGCGACCTTCGCGGTGCCCGCGACGGTCGCCGAGTGCTGCGTCATGGTCATCCCGAGCACCTGGTCCCACCACGGGAACTCGCTCTCGATGTTCATGTCGGTGGCGTTGTGGATCGCGACGATGCCGCCACCGCCGCGCAGGTAGTTCTGGAACGCGGTGCGCTGCGCGGCGCTCGTCCAGACCATGCCCGAGGTCTGGAACATGACCACGACGTCGAAAGTGGACAGCGTGGCGTCGGTGAAGACGGCCGAGTCCTCGCTGTGCGTGAGCTGCCAGCCGTTGTCGGCGGCCAGCTGCTGGAACATCGCGACACCGGCGGGGATGGAGTCGTGCCGGTAACCCGCGGTCTTGGTGAACAGCAGCACTTTCTCCCCCGCGGCCGGCGCGGCGGGTGAGGTGGACGCGGTCAGGGTGATCACCAGCAGGGCGCAGGCGAGGACGGCGAGGAATCTGCCGAATGCGTGTCGCACGGGGGCCTCCGGAGGCAGGGGGAGAGGCGGCGGTCGTGGAGCAGGGCGGTCAGATCTGTTCGCTCACCTCCGTTGGGAGCGCTCCCAATCCACGTCACGACGCCACCGGCCGGTGCTCGAGGAGGAAGGCGGTGACAGTCCGGGGACCGAACGGTTCGGGGTCCGTGATTGCGGGTGTTGCCCGGGTCACACAATAACCGTCCGTCGGCGGGAGAAGTCAAGGGGCGACGGGCGATGAGTCCGACTCATCGGTCCTGATCATGTGCTCCGGTAGCATTTCCGCATGGTGGAGGTGCAGCCCGACTCGTCGTACCGGCCGGGGTACGAGGTGGTGGCCGAGCGGATCCTCCGGCTCATCGCGGACGCGGGGCTGCGCCCGGGGGACCGCATGCCGACCGAGAAGGAACTCGCCGCACGGCTGGAGACGAGTCGCGGCATGGTGCGCGAGGCCGTCAAGATCCTCTCGGCGATCGGGCGGGTCCGGGCGCACCGGGGGCGCGGTCTGTACGTCGCCGATGACGACGGGATGCTGGGTTCCTCGCGCTGGGGCGGGTTCTTCCTGCCCGCCGACCTCGACCACGTGTACATGCTGTTCGAGTTCCGCCGGGTCCAGGAGACCGCGGCGGGCAGGCTCGCCGCGACCAACGCGACCCCCGTCGAACTGCGCGCCATCGAGGCGGCGGTCGAGGTCTGCGGGCAGGGCTGCGAAACCGGGGAGGTGGCGTTGTTCGACCGCGGCGACGACGACTTCCACCTCGCCGTCGCCGCCGCGTCGCACAACGAGTTCCTGGTCGCCGCGGTGCGCGAGGCCCGTCGCCTGCAGCGCCAGTCCAGCACGATCGGCCTGCACGGCACCATGGGCGGCCACGCCCGGGAGGCGGTCGAGGAGCACGCCGCCATCCACCGCGCGATCCGCGACGGGAAGCCGGACGAGGCCGCCGCGGCCGTCGCCGTGCACCTGGACAACACCCTCGAGGACTACCGCCGCGAGATCCAGCGCCGCGTCTTCGGTAGGCCTTCGTAGCGTTAGCGTTAACATTTCTTGCTCCGCCCCGTTGACCGGAGCGCACGCGCGGTGCTTTCATGTGAACTGCGAGTTAACTGCTGACCTTGGATTCGCTCGGACAACTGCGCCCTCCGCTGGCGCCGATGTCATGTGTTTGCGCTAACACCCCCTCGTCACGTCGACCCGAGGAGCGCTGGTCATGGTCTTCACGAGACGTCGATCCGGTCGGCTGACCGGTGTGCTTGCGGCGGTGGCGCTGTTGCTGAGCTGCGTCGCGATGGCCGCCAACCCGGCCCCGAGCGCGGCGGCGTCCGTGGACACGAGCGCCTGGTACGTGCTGGTGAACCGGAACAGCGGCAAGGCGCTGGACGTCTACGGCCTCGCCACGAACGACGGCGCGCGGATCACGCAGTGGACCCGCAACGACGGCGCGAACCAGCAGTGGCAGTTCGTCGATTCCGGTGGTGGCTACTACCGGCTCAAGTCCCGCCACTCCGGCAAGGTCCTCGACGTGTACAACTTCTCCACCGCCGACGGCGCCGCGGTCGTGCAGTGGGCCGACGGGAACGGCGCCAACCAGCAGTTCCGGCTCGCCGACTCCGACAGCGGCTTCGTCCGGCTCGTCAACCGCAACAGCGGCAAGGCGGTCGAGGTGCAGAACGCGTCCACATCGGACGGTGCGAACGTGGTGCAGTACACCGACTGGGGCGGCGCGAACCAGCAGTGGCAGCTCGTCCGCGTCGACGGCGGGCAGCCGCCCGCAGGCCAGTACACCAACCCGGTGGTGTGGCAGGACTTCGCCGACGTCGAGGTGATCCGGGTCGGCGAGACGTACTACATGACCGCGTCGACCATGCACTACTCGCCGGGCGCGCCGATCCTGCGCTCCTACGACCTGGTCAACTGGGAGTTCGCCGGCCACTCGGTGCCGTCGCTGGACTTCGGCACGAAGTACGACCTGACGAACGGCCAGCGCGCCTACGTCAAGGGCATCTGGGCGTCGACGCTCGCGTACCGGCCGAGCAACCGCACCTACTACTGGGCGGGCTGCATCGAGTTCAACGACACGTTCATCTACACGGCGTCCAGTGTGGAGGGACCGTGGAGCAGGCACGCCCAGCTCGACACCTGCTACTACGACGCGGGCATGCTGATCGACACCGACGACACCATGTACGTCGCGTACGGCAACACCACCATCAGCGTGGCCCAGCTGTCCGCCGACGGCCGCACCCAGGTCCGCGCGCAGCAGGTGTTCCAGACCCCGTCGAACATCGGCACCCTGGAGGGCGCCCGGTTCTACAAGCGCGGCGGCAGCTACTACATCTGGCTGACCCGGCCGGCGAACGGCCAGTACGTCCTCAAGTCCGACAACGGCCCGTTCGGCCCCTACACCGTCCGCCAGGTCCTGCTCGACCTGCCCGGCCCGATCAGCGGCGGCGGCGTGCCGCACCAGGGCGGGCTCGTGCAGCTGCCGAACGGCTCCTGGTACTACATGGCGTTCGTCGACGCCTACCCCGGCGGCCGGGTGCCCGCGCTCGCGCCGATCACGTGGACGGCCGACGGCTGGCCGGTGCTGCAGACCGTCAACGGCAGGTGGGGCGTGAACTACCCGCAGCCGTTGCCGCCCCACCCGGTGGCCCCGCTGACCGGACCGGACACCTTCGCGGGCCCGGCGCTCGGCCCGCGGTGGGAGTGGAACCACGACCCGGACACCACCAGGTACACCGTCGCCAACGGCCTCACCCTGCGGACGGCGACGGTCACGAACGACCTGTACGCGGCACGCAACACCGTCACCCACCGCATCCAGGGCCCCACCTCCACCGCGACCATCGAACTCGATCACGGCGCCATGCGCGACGGTGACCGGGCGGGGCTCGCGATGCTGCGGCAGTCCTCGGCGTGGATCGGCCTCAAGCGCGACAACGGGACCACCCGCGTCGTGATGACGAACGGCCTGTCCATGGACGGCAACTGGAACACGACGGGAACGGGTACGGAGGTCGCCGGCGCCGCCGTGAGCGGCAGCCGGATCTGGTTGCGCGCCAGCGCCGACATCCGGCCGGGGTCGGGCAGGCAGGCCCGGTTCTCCTACAGCACCGACGGAACCACCTTCATCCCCCTGGGCAACGCGCTGACCCTCGACAACTCGTGGCAGTTCTTCATGGGCTACCGCTTCGGCATCTTCAACTACGCGACACAGGCCCTCGGCGGCGCGGTCACCGTGCGCCGCTTCGACCTCACCACGCCCTGACCAGGAGCAGACTCATGTCGTCGTCCTTCAGCCGTCGCCGGATGTTGCAGGCGGCGGGGGTCGCCGCCGCCGCGACCACCGTGCCCACCCTGTTCAGCGGCGTGGCCGGAGCGGCGGTCGTCCCGCCGGTGCGCCAGGACATCGGGGTGGCCGCGTTCCCCTTCGACCTCGGGCAGGTGCGCCTGACCGCGGGCCGCTGGCTGGACAACCAGAACCGGACGCTCGCGTACCTGCGGTTCGTCGACGTCGACCGGCTGCTGTACAACTTCCGCGCCAACCACCGGCTGTCCACGAACGGGGCTGCCCCGCTGGGCGGCTGGGAGGCGCCCGACTTCCCGTTCCGGACGCACAGCCAGGGGCACTTCCTGACCGCGTGGGCGCAGGCGTACGCCGTGCTCGGCGACACGACCTGCCGGGACCGGGCCGCGTACATGGTTGCCGAACTCGCCAGGTGCCAGGCGAACAACGCGGCCGCCGGGTTCACCGCGGGGTACCTGTCCGGCTTCCCGGAGTCCGACTTCGACGCCATGGAGGCCGGATCGCCGCGGTCGGTGTCGTGGTACTCGCTGCACAAGACCCTCGCCGGGCTCCTCGACGTGTGGCGGTACACCGGCAGCACCCAGGCCAGGGACGTGCTGCTGCGGTTCGCGGGCTGGGTCGACTGGCGCACCGGGCGCCTGTCGTACGCCACGATGCAACGCGTGCTGGGCACCGAGTTCGGCGGCATGAACGCCGTG
Source organism: Actinophytocola sp. KF-1 (assembly GCF_054661535.1). Lineage (NCBI taxonomy): Bacteria > Bacillati > Actinomycetota > Actinomycetes > Pseudonocardiales > Pseudonocardiaceae > Actinophytocola > Actinophytocola sp. KF-1. The sequence goes on from NZ_BAAFVK010000003.1 coordinate 84,945, forward strand.
CTCACCGACCTGTACCAGCAGACCGGCGACGCCCGGTGGCTCACCGCGGCGCAGCGGTTCGACCACGCCGCCGTGTTCGACCCGCTCGCCGCGAACCAGGACCGGCTGAACGGGTTGCACGCCAACACCCAGGTGCCGAAGTGGGTCGGCGCGGCCCGCGAGTACAAGGCGACCGGCAGCACCCGTTACCGCGACATCGCCGCCAACGCGTGGGCCATCACGGTCGGCGCGCACACCTACGTCATCGGCGGCAACAGCCAGGCCGAGCACTTCCGCGCCCCGAACGCGATCGCGGCGTACCTCAACACCGACACCGCCGAGGCGTGCAACACCTACAACATGCTCAAGCTCACCCGCGAGCTGTGGCTGCTCGACCCGAACCGGGCGGCCTACTTCGACTACTACGAGACCGCGCTGCTCAACCACCTGATCGGGCAGCAGAACCCGGCCGACCCGCACGGGCACATCTGCTACTTCACCGGGCTCAACCCCGGGCACCGCAGGGGCAGCACCGGTCCCGCGTGGGGCGGCGGCACCTGGAGCACCGACTACGGCACGTTCTGGTGCTGCCAGGGCACCGCGCTCGAGACGAACACCAAGCTCGCCGACTCCATCTACTTCCACAACGGCACGACGCTGACCGTGAACCTGTACACGCCCTCGGTGCTGACGTGGGCGGAGCGGGGGATCACGGTCACCCAGACCACCACCTACCCGGCGTCGGACACCACCACGCTGACCGTCACCGGAAACGCGGGCGGCTCGTGGACCATGCGGCTGCGCATCCCCGCGTGGACCACCGGCGCCACCGTGAGCGTCAACGGGGTGGCCCAGAACGTCACCGCGAGCCCCGGCACCTACGCCGCCCTCACCCGGTCGTGGACGTCCGGCGACACCGTCACCCTGCGGCTGCCGATGCGCGTGGTCATGCGTGCCGCCAACGACAACCCCGCCGTGCAGGCCGTCACCTACGGGCCCGCGGTGCTGGCCGGCAGCTACGGCAACACCGCGTTGTCCGCGCTCCCGTCCCTCGACGTCGGCTCCGTCACGAGGACCAGCACGTCGGCGCTCACGTTCACCGCGACCGCGAACGGGACGACCGTCGGCCTCGGCGCGTTCCACGACGCCCACGGCCACAACTACACCGTCTACTGGAACACCGGCGGCGGTGGCGCGGACGGCGGGTACCGGCTGTTCAACGCGGCCAGCGGCCTCGTGCTGGGCGTGCGCGACATGTCGACGGCGGACGGCGGGCTCGCCGTGCAGTGGGGCGACACGGGCACCGCGGACCACAACTGGCAGGTGGTCGCCGACGGCGGCGCGGTGAAGCTCCGCAACCTCAACAGCGGCAAGGTGCTCGGGGTCGAGAACATGTCCACCGCGGACAACGCCCGCGTGCTGCAGTGGAGCGACAACGGCACCGCCGACCACCGGTGGACGGTGGTGGACAACGGCGACGGCACCCACAAGCTGCGCAACGCCAACAGCGGCAAGCTGCTCGGCGTCCTCGACGGGTCCACCGCCGCCGGCGCACAGGTCGTGCAGGACTCCGACAACGGCACCGCGGACAACCGGTGGCGGTTCGTGCCCGTGGGCGCCCGGCGCATCCAGAACGTGGCGACCGGGCTGGTCATCGGGGTCCGCGACATGTCAACCGCGGACGGCGGCCTCGCCATCGCCTGGGACGACAGCGGCACCGCCGACCACCTGTGGACCGCGCTGCCCGGCAGCGACGGCTGGTGCCGGCTGCGCAACGGCCACAGCGGCAAGGTGCTCGGCGTGGAGAACGCGGCCGACGCCAACGGCGCCCGGGTGCTGCAGTGGTCGGACAACGGCACCGCCGACCACCGCTGGCGGCTGCGGTACGCCGCCGACGGGTCCTTCCGCGTCCAGTGCGGCAACGGCAGCCGGGTGCTCGCCGCCGGCGCCACCACCCGCGGCGCGCAGATCGTCCTCTGGGACGACAACGGCGCCGCCGACCAGCGGTGGCGGTTCGTGTGACGGGTCGCCGCCGGTGTGCGGCACCTGTGCGGTGATCGTGCCGCCCCAGCGGGAACCCCGGCTAGCGTCGTGCGGACGAGTCGCGCCGCGACACCGAAGCCCTGGGGAGAAACATGCGCCTTCGCCGAGCCGCCGCGGTGGTCGCCGCGGCCGTGTGTGCGGTCACGACGGCCGGGGTGGCTGCCGCGAGCCCGGCACCCACAGCCGCACCCCCAGCCGCACCCGCGGGCGTCCCGGCGGCGTCGCCCGCCGTGGAGTCGCGCGGTCAGGCGGCCGCCGCGCTGATCGGGGAGCTGACCCCGCCACGCGGGTCGTCGATCGTCGCCACCCGGTGGGACGAGGCCGAAGGCGCGGTCGTCGTCGCGTACACCGGCGACGCGGCGGCCACCACCGCGGCGGTGGCGGCCCGCGTCCGGACGACCTCGGCCGCCGTTCCGGTGCGCTACCGGAAGGTCCGCTACACCGCGCGGCAGCTGTCCGACGTGGCGAACGCGATCATGTCGACGCGCGCGACGTGGGGCGGGGCGGGCGCCGAGGACAAGGTCGTGACCGCGATACCCGTTCCGTTCGAGTCGCGGATCTCCGTCCGGCTCACCGAGCGCGACGGCGCGGTGGAGGCCGCCGCACGCCGCGCGTTCGACGTGCCGCTGGACTTCGGCGTCTCGGCGCGGCCACGAGCGCTCTTTGGGCGGTACGCGGACACGGCGCCGTGGACGACCGGCAACGCGCTGTGGTTCAGCTCGGCCACCGCGGGCGGCTCGCTGGCCAGTTGCACGCAGGGGTACTCCTGGCGCAACCAGGGCGTGGTCTACGCCAGCACCGCCGGCCACTGCGCGACCCGCCTCACCAGCGTGTGGAACGGCAACCCGAGCCAGCGCATCGGGGAGGTCAGCCACCGGTACTTCACCCACCTGGGACCGACCGACGTGGAGTTCATCCGGATCACCTCCGGGTCGGCGGGCGACGCGAGCGTCTGGGTCGGCGGTCCCGGCACCGGCGACCAGCGGTGGGTGACCGCCGCGGACAACACGACGAACACCTACGGGAAGGTGTGCTCCAGCGGCGCGAACGGCGGTCTCGCCTGCGGGCAGATGACCTACCGCGACGTGCCCATCGACTTCGAGGACCCGGACACCGGCGCCCAGTGGAGGATCAACGGTCTGAGCTGCGTCGACGTCCCCGTCGGCGGCGCGCTCGCGCGGCCGGGGGACTCCGGCGGGCCGATCCTGTCCACGTTCACCGACGGCACGGTCAAGGCCTGGGGCCAGCTGGTCGGCGGTCCGGTGGCGGAGGACTGCGACTTCACCTTCACGCCGGTGCTGACCATCTCCGCCGTCACCGGGTCGACCATGGTGGTCCGGTGAGCGTCAGCCCCGCCTCTTCTTCGGGCGGGGCTTGGCGTCGTAGCGCTCCCTGCGGACCGTCGCGCGGCGGCCCTTGATGCTGCTGCCCTTGAGCGCGGCGATCACCTCGTCCGCGGCAGACTCCGGGACCTCGACCAGCGAGAAGCGGTCGGCGATCTCGATCGCGCCGATGTCGCGGCCGGTCAGCCGGGACTCGCCCGCGATGGCGCCCACCAGGTCCTGCGGCCGGATGCCCGCCGCGCGGCCGGTGCCCACGTACAGCCGGGTCATGCCCTCGCGGGGCGTCCGCGCCGGCCTGCGCCCCCGCTCGGGGCGGTCGTCCAGCGCCGACGCGGCGACCTCGGGGATGTCCTCCTCGTCGGCCGCGGCGCCGTTGGCCTCGTGTGCCAACCGGACCGCGGCGAGCGCGACCTCCACCAGGTCGAACTCCTCCGCGAGCGGCTCGACCACGGCGCGGAACCGCTCCAGCCCGCCGTCGAGGAGCGTCTCGCGCAACGCGGCGCGGGTCAGTTCCAGCTTGCGGGACCGCAGGTCGGCGACCGTCGGCAGCGTCTCGACCGGGATCCGCCTCCCGGTGACCCGCTCGATCGTCTTGATCATCCGCAGTTCGCGTGGCTCGGCGAGGGTGACGGCGACCCCCTCACGCCCGGCCCGGCCCACCCGGCCGACGCGGTGCACGTACGACTCCGGGGCGCTCGGCACGTCGTAGTTGACGACGTGGCTGAGCTGCTCGATGTCCAGGCCACGGGCGGCGAGGTCGGTGGCCACGACGAGGTCGAGCGTGCCCGCCCGCAGCCGCCCGACCACCCGGTCGCGCTGCGCCTGGTCGAGCCCGCCGTGCAGGCCCTCCGCGCGGTAGCCGCGCCCGTTCAGCGTCTCGGTGAGCTGGTCGACCGCCTCCCTGGTGCGGCAGAACACGACCGCGGCCGTCGGCGCCTCGATGTCCAGCACGCGCCCGAGCGCGGCCGGTTTGTGCCCGCGCGGGACGACGTAGACGCTCTGGCGCACGAGCGCGACGTCGCTGTCCGTGGACTCCTCCCGGCCCAGCTCGATCCGCGCCGGGTCCCGCAGGTGGCGGCGGATCATGCCGTTGATCCTGGCCGGCATGGTCGCGGAGAACAGCAGCGTCTGCCGGTCCTCCGGGGTGTCGGCGAGGATCGCCTCGATGTCCTCGGCGAACCCCATGTCGAGCATCTCGTCGGCCTCGTCGAGCACGACCACCCGCAGGTCCGTGAGCCGCAGCGTGCCGCGTGCGATGTGGTCGAGCGCGCGTCCCGGCGTCGCGACCACCACGTCGACGCCGCGGCGCAGCGAGCCGAGCTGCCTGCCGATGGGCTGGCCGCCGTACACGGGGACGACCCGCGCGCCCAGGTCGTGCCCGTAGCGGTGCATGGCCTCGGACACCTGGACGGCCAGCTCCCGCGTCGGCACCAGCACCAGCCCGACGGGGTCGGTGTCCTCGCGGGGCCACGAGATCCGCTGGAGCACCGGCAGCGCGAACGCGGCGGTCTTGCCGGTGCCCGTCGCGGCCTGCCCCACGAGGTCGCGGCCCGCCAGCACCGGGGGGATGGCCAGGCGCTGGATCGGGGTCGGCTCCTCGTAGCCCACCCGGGCCAGCGCCCGCACGAGCTCGGGCCGCAGCGCCAGGTCAGCGAAGCCGGTCACGTCCTGGCTCATGGTGGGTCTCCTTCTTGGGGCGGGCCGTGGCGGTACGTCGACGGCGGAGATGTCACAGACCGTCGGGGGCCCTGAGCCTCGCCAACACAACCGGAGCGACTGTCCACAGGATATCCGCCGGGTTTCACCCGCGCCGGACACCCCTGTCCGGCCGGTCCGGGCCGATCGGGCTGACCTCCGCTTTCCACCGGACACAGATGGCCGGTCCGCGGTCCTGGTCCCGGCGGTGCGCGCGTGCCAGTGTCAGCCACTGTCACCGCACGTTCGACATCGTCGAGGACCTGGAGATGGCCATGGGCGGATTCGCCGTCAACATCGAGGCTCTTGAACAGTGCCGCACCGAGGTTTCCGGGCAGGCCGGGCCGATGGCCGCCGCCGCGGACGGCCTCCCGGCCGGGGTCGGCGCAGGCACGTTCGGCGACCTCGACGGCGCCGGGAAGCTCGCCGACGCGGTCAACGCGTTCACCGAGGCGGTCGGCGCCGAGATCGGGGCGGCGAGCGAGCGGCTCGCCCAGGTCGGGGTCGCGATCGAGGCCGTCATCGACACCGTCCGCGAGACCGACCGGACCAACGCCCGGTGCCTGGTCCCGGCGCGGGACGGGGAGTAGCCATGACGCACAGGGACGACGTCCGCGCGCTGCCCGGCAGCGCGCCGCAGCTGGCGGCCATGGCCGACCCGGTCTACGTCACCGCCGACACCGGCGTGTTCGAGGACCTCGGCACCAGGTTCAGCGAGGCGGGCGGCAAGACCGCGGTGGCGACGACCAAGGTCCGGTCGGTGGTCGGCGACGTCGACGGCGCGTGGGACGGCGCGTCCGCCGACGGGTTCGTCGAGTACATGAACGGGTTCACCGCCGCCGGGATGTCGGTCGCCGACGCGCTGAACAGCGCGGCGTCCGACCTGTACAACGCGGGCGGCACGGTGCGGGGTGCGCGGGACGCGCTGGAGGGCGTGTTCGCCAACCTCGTCACCGAGGTCGGCGCGATGGGCTGCCCGGCGGAGGACGGCGAGCTCGCGCGGATGGTCGACGAGGCGGTCGAGCGCTACCGCCCGCAGGTCACCGCACAGATCGACGTCGCGAGCGCGGCCCTGACCGAGGTCGCGTCGGCGGTGTCCGAGCTGCTGGACGAGATCACCCCGAGGTTCTCCACGATCCCCGACCCGAACACCGGCGCGTTCACGCCCAACGGCGGCGCGCCGCTGGAGTGGATCCCGGCGGTGCCGGAACAGCCCGGGCCCGGCGACGGCGACCGGGGCGGCAAGGACAAGCCCGCGGGCACGACCCCGAGCGGCGGTCCGGCCCCCGGGACCCCGGCGGTCCCGGGCGGGCAGCCGGGCGGTGCGCCGCCGGGCGGCGGTCCCGGCGCGGAGGCCCCCGGCGGTGGTCCGGGTGGCGCCCCCGGTGGCGCTCCGGGTGGCGCTCCTGGTGGCGCTCCGCCCGGCGGGCAGGCGCCGCCTGCCGAGACGCCACCCCCGAACGCCGGGACGGAGAACACGATCCTCGACGTCGCCCGGGGCGAGCTCGGCTACGAGGAGGGCCCCGGCGACGCGAACAAGTACGGCCCGTCGGCGGCGTGGTGCTCGTCGTTCGCCACGTGGGTGTGGCGCGAGTCCGGCGTGGACATCCCGTCCCTGCCGTTCACCGGCGACGTCTACACGTGGGGCGAGGAGCGCGGCCTGGCCTACGACGCGGGCAACCTCGGCCAGGCGCGGCCCGGTGACGTGCTGCTGTTCGGCAGCGGTCCGGAGTCCACCGCGACCAGCACCCACATCGGCATCGTGGAGTCCGTCGACGGCGACCGGGTCACGCTGATCGAGGGCAACTCGAGCGACCGGGTCCAGCGGGTCACGCACAGCCTGTCCAGCGGCACGTTCTACGGCGGCGTGCACCCGCGGTGAGGCGAGACCGCCGCGGCCGGCGCACCGCTGCCGGCCGCGGCGGGTAGGGGGCTCACTTCAACCGCAGCGCCTTCATCACCTTGTAGACCGTGATGTTCTGGCGGGCGGCCTGCGCGTAGGTCACGCCCGGTTTCAGGTCGAAGCTGATGCCGTGCTGGCTCGCGACGGTCTGCAGCTCGCAGAACGACAGCAGGCCGTACTCGCCGTGGCGGCGCCCGAGACCGGAGGCCTTCATGCCGCCCTGCGGCGCGTCGTTCGAGATGTGGACCGACGCGTAGCTCTCGTTGATGTTGACCTGGCCCGCCTTCACCCGCGCGGCCAGGTCGCGGGCGCGGGCCACGTCACGCGACCAGATGCTGGCGCCCAGGCCGTACTCGGTCGCGTTGGCGAGCGCGACGGCCTGGTCGTCGTCGGCGAACGGGTACACCGACACCACCGGGCCGAACGTCTCCTCGCCGTGCACCGCCATGTCCGGCGTGACGCCGGTCAGGATCGTCGGCTCGTAGAAGTACGGGCCCAGCTCCGGTCTGGCCCTGCCGCCCGCCTCGACCCTGGCGCCCTTGGCGACCGCGTCGTCGACGTGCCGCACGGTCTTGTCGAACTGCCGCTGCGAGGACAGCGACCCGATGTCGTAGCCGAAGTCCAGCCCGGCGCCCAGGGTGAGGGCGCGGGTGTGTTCGACCAGGCGCGCGAGGAACGTCGCGTAGAGCGACTCGTGCACGTACAGCCGTTCGGTGGACAGGCAGTTCTGGCCGCTGCTCGCGAACGCGGCGCGGACCGCGCCCTTGACCGCCTTGTCCAGGTCGGCGTCGGCCAGCACGATCATCGGGTTCTTGCCGCCGAGCTCGAGCGTCGCGCTGATGAGCTTGCCGCCCGCGGCCTCGGCCACCTTGCTGCCCGACGCGGTGGAGCCGGTGAAGCACACGTGGTCGGCGCCGTCGATCAGCGCCTGCCCGATCTCGTCCGGCTCGCCGACGACGATCTGCCACAGGCCCTCGGGCAGCCCCGCCTTGATCATCAGCTCCCGCGCGTACAGCGACGTGAGCGCGACCTGGGTGTCCGGCTTGAACACCACGGCGTTGCCCGCCATGAGCGCGGGGATGACGTCGGTGTGGCCGTCGGCGAGCGGGTAGTTGAACGGCGAGATGATCGCGACGACACCCTTGGGGTGGCGCAGTTCGGTGGGTTTCGTGGCGATCGGCACGCCACCCCTGCGGCGGCGCGGCTTGAGGAGCCGGGGCGCGTGGCGCGCGTAGTACAGCGACATGCCCGCGACGTCGAGGGTCTCCTCGACCGCGCTGTAGCGTGCCTTGCCGGTCTGCGCCTGCACCAGGTCGAGCAGCTGCTGGTTGCCGAGCACGAGGTCGTGGTAGCGGCGGAACACCTTGGCGCGCTCGGCGACCGGGACGGCCGCCCACCGCGCCTGCGCGCCCCGCGCCCTGGCGAACGCGGCGGCGACGTCCTCGCGGGTCGACGTCCGCACCTCGACGAGCGGCTCACCGGTCCACGGCGCGACGGCGGGCACGACCGGCCCGGTGCCCGTCAGCTTCCCGGCGAGCCGCCGGGTCAGTGCCGGGGGCAGCAGCGGGCCCGCGGCCGGGGCAGGGGCGGGCCGCTGTGTCCGGCCGGCGCGGCGCGACCTGCGCGGTTCCTTGCCGTACACCGGATCCGGTTTCCGCAACCCGGTCGCGGTCAGCAGCCGCGCACCGCCGATCGCCGCGGTGAGCAGCGCCGTCTGGGCGAAGGAGAACCCGGACGGGAGGCTCAGGACCGTCTTCCGCGCGGTCCCGTGGTCGCTGTGCGGCCCGAACAACCGGTAGACCGGCGGCACCTGGGAACCGCACCACAGGCGGAAGGCGAGCCGCGGGCTGGCCGCGAGCTCCGGGCGCCACGGCGAGCACCCGATCAGCTTCGCCATGCCGTGCATGTACCGGGTGTAGTGGACCAGCGTCCGCAGCTCGGGATTGCCGAAGAACACCTCGTTCTCGAACGCCGCCTCCCGTTCGATGAGCTTCTCCAGCTGTGCCCGGTCCGGCAGCCTCCGCTTGCCGCTGCACAGGAGCGCGAAGTAGCGGCTCTGCATTTCCGAGCACGCGGGCACGCCGCCGACGGTCGGCCTCGCCCAGCCGATGAAGGCCATGCCCGCGCCGAGGTCCGGGTGGATCATGTGCTTGTACAGCCCGCGCACGTCGTCGACGTCGACGTCTTTCACGAGGGCGAAATCCTCGGTGTAGCCGGTGTTCAGCATGACGGTGTCGATGGTTTCCCGGCGGCCGTCCTTGAACACGACGTGGTCCGTGCCGAGCCGCTCGATGCCCGACGCGTTGACCGTCAGCGTGCCGTCGACGATCCGGTCGACGAACGCCTCGTTCTTGGTGAGGAAGTGGTTGAAGAAGTGCTCGTTCTTCGAGTTCCAGTCGGCCACCGCCCGGGACGCGGGCGTCTTCCCGAACCGTTTCGCGAGTTTCGCCCCGAGTTTCTGGAACGGCGTGACGACCGACAGCGGAATCGCGTTGAGCAGGTACGACGTGTAGGTGTCGTTGGTGTGTTCCCGGCCGCGCGGGTAGCGCGCGACCACCGGCTGGTAGCGCCGCACGGACAGCGTGCAGCGGTCGGCGACCTGCGCGATCTCGCTGACGACGTCGGCCGCGGTCTCACCGATGCCGATGCAGAGGACACGCTTGCCGCGGAACCGCTCCGCGTTGCGGTAGTGCGCGGAATGCGTGATCTCGCCGGTGAAGTCGTCCTGGCCGGGGAGGTCGATGTAGTTCGGCACGCGGTGCGTGCCGGTCGCGACGACCACCGCGTCGAAGTGGTGCACCGTCCGCGCGGCGGGATCGTCGACGGGGGCCACCTCGACGGCGTAGCCGCCGCGGTCGTCCTTCGCCACACCGATCACGTCGGTGCCGTACCGGATCGTGCGGCCGAGATCGAATTCGTCGATGAAGTCGAGCAGGTATTGCCGGTATTCGGCAGCCGACCAGTACCGCCGTTCGTCGTCACGCGGCGGGAAACTGGAGAAGGTCATCATGTAGTTGGAGATGGTCAGCTTCGTCGAGTCGTAGGCGCCCGGTTCGTCGGCCGCCACCCCGGCGCGGAACATCCCGCCGGGGCCCGCGCTGTGTTCGAAACAGGTGACCGAATGCTTTTCGTCCAGAAGTTCCTTGACGGCGACCAATCCGGACGGACCCGCGCCGATCACACAGACGTTCTTTCTCATGTCAACCTCGATATCTCGAGCGATTTCCCCCATCGCTCGATGGTGCATCCCGGCGTTCCGCGCCCGGGTCAGCGCGCGGTCTCGGTGCTCTTGGACTCCGGTCGCGCCCTTCCGCTGCGGGGCTCGGCTGTTTCGCTGGCCCGGGTTTTTTGCGTGCCTGAAAGGCGCGTTCGGGACAGGCGGCGCGTCCTGAACGGCGCGTTCACGGCGTTGCGCGTCCGCGGCGTTGAGTGCTGGTAACGCGCCTTTGGCGGCAGAGGGAGTGCTGCGAACGCGCCTTTCGCGGTATGGGGCCCGCGAGACTGCGGGTCCTGAACACCCTTCAGGACACATTCGCTTTCCCGGTCGATGCCGAGCCCGGCGGTCCTGCCTCCCACTCGTCGCGACGTCGCCGCCGACCGGGTAGTAACTTCACCTGCGACCGACGGGAGGAGGCGGAATGGCACGTCTGCATGTCGGCTGCGCGATGTGGACCCACAAGGCGTGGCCAGGACGGTTCGTCCCGCCATCGCTGCCCGCCAAGGAGCGCCTCCGCGCGTACGCCGGCTGGTGCAACGCGGTCGAGGGCAACACCACCTTCTACGCGACCCCCGCCCGCGAGACCGTCGCGGCGTGGGCGCGGCAGACCGGACCCGGGTTCCGGTTCGTCGTCAAGCTGCCCAAGGTGGTCACGCACGAGCGCCGGTTCGCCGGGGTCGAGGCCGAGATGCGGGCGTTCCTGGACGCGGTCGACCCCCTCGGCGAGCGGGCCGTCCTGTGGGCCCAGCTGCCCGGCTCGTTCGGTCCCGCCGACGTCGACGCCCTCGGCCGCTTCCTGCGCCGCCTTCCCGCCGACCGCAGGCGCGCCGTCGAGGTGCGTCACCCCGGGTTCTTCACCGACGCACGCGCGACGGCGTTGCTGGAGCGGACGCTCGCCGACGTGGACGCCGAGTGGGTGCCCTTCGACACCACGGTCTTCTTCGCCCGCCCGCCGGTCAGCGCGGCCGAGCAGGACGCCTGGGCGAAGAAACCACGGCTGCCGAGGCGGACGCGGGCGCTCACCGACCGGCCCGTCGTCCGCTACCTCGGCCGTGACTCGGTCGAGGACACCGTCGCCGGGTGGCGGCCGTGGACCGAGGTGGTCGCGGGCTGGCTGCGCGAGGGGCGATCGCCGACGGTCTTCGTGCACACCCCCGACAACGACGACGCGCCCGCGCTCGCCCGGCGCTTCCACGACGACGTGCGTGCGCTCGTGCCCGATATCGACCCGTTGCCCGAACCGGCACCGGTCGGGCCCGCGACCCTGTTCTGAACGCGGTCCGCCCCGCGTTGCCGGCACTCAACGCTGTGAACGCGCCTTTCGCGGCACGTTGTCACCTGGCGGCGTGAACGCCCCGACCGGGAGAGCGGGTGCCTGTCCTGAAAGGCGCGCTCAGGACACGCAATCTCCCGGATGCCGGGCGCTGCGCGCCCGGGCCCGCGAAGCGGGCTAGCCCGCCGCGAAGCGAGGCGAGCCCCATGCCGCGGAAGGCGCGTTCAGGACACCAACCACGCCATTCAGCGACATGAATGCGCCGTTCAGGACGCGGCACCCCGTCCGGAACGCGCCTTTCAAGACATGCAAACCCCCGGATGCCGGGCCCGCGAAGCGAGGCGAGCCCCATGCCGCGGAAGGCCCGTTACCGGCACTCAATGCCGCGAACGCGCCTTTCGCAGCAACGCGGCGACGCGGCGAACGTGCCTTTCGCGGCCGTACTGGTGTGTGGGCTTCCCCCGTGCGGGGCAATCGGCGGCGGGAGGGGTGGGATTCTCGCGTCCTGCCGTTACAGTGCATGCCGCACCGTCGGTTCCGACGGTTGAGGCGTGAGGGAGGCGCCATGGGGGACGTGGTGTACCGAGCGGCCGGCTGGGACGGTCCGCCCGCGCCCGACGGGGTGTCCACATTGGACGAACTGTGCGCACGGCTGCGGGACCTGCGTGCGTGGGCAGGCAACCCGTCGTTCACCCGGCTGGTCCAGGCCGTCACCGCCGTCCGGGCGGCACGCGGTGTGCCCGCGGGAGAGTGCAGACCCGGCCGCGTGACCGTCTACGAGTGCTTCCGGCCGGGGCGCACGCGCATCGACGTGGAACTGCTCGTCGACATCGTCGCCGCGCTCGGGGTCGGCGAGGCCGGGCGGGCGCGCTGGCGCCGCGCGCACCAGGCCGCGTCCACCCCCGCCGCACGCGAGGTCGCCGCGGTGCGGCCGGGTAGCCAGGCCCGCACGGTCGAGGCGCTGCTGGCGGCGCTCCGCACGAGCAGCGCACGTCGTGTGGTCAACCTCGCGGGCCCGGTCGGCACCGGCAAGTCGACCTTGCTGGCACGGCTGCCGGTCACGGCGACCCGGGCCGGGCTCGCGACCGGGGATCGCGTCGCCGCGCTCGAGCGGGCGTTCGCAGGCGGGCCCGCGTACGTGCTCGTGGACGACGCCGACTCGCCCGCCGCGCTCGCCGCCCTGTGCGCCGCGCTGGACCGGTACCGCACCGGGCGCGTCGTGGTCGCCAGCCGCCGCCCGCTGCCCGGCTGGCCGCACACCCCCGCCGCGCTGCTGCCGGAGATCGCGGTCGTGCCGGTGCTGCCGTGGGCCGACGACGAGGTCGACGCGCTCGCGCGGCGGTGCGGGATCACCCACGCGGCGCAGCGGGCCGCGGTCGTCGCGCTCGCGGGCGGGGTGCCGCTGCTCGCCGACCGGATGTGCCGCGCCGTGCATCGCGGCGCGCCCGCCGACGTGCCCGGCGCGCTCGCCGACCTCGCGGTGACCGAGGTGGTGACGCGGCTGCGGCGGGAGGAGACCGAGCCCGCCGACCTCGGCGCGCTGACGCTGCTCGCCAGCTGCGGCCAGGCCGACCAGGAGGTGCTCCCCGGCGCGGTGTTCGAGGGGCTGGCCGCGGTGAGCCTGGTGCACGCCGCCGAGGAGGGGCTCGCGGTGCGCGAGCCGTACCGCACGCTGTTCGACCACGTGCACAGCTGGCGGCAACCCCTGCGGCACCGCCGGTCGGTCGCCAGGGCCCTGGACCACAACGGGAAGGTGCTCGCGGGCAGCGCCGACGACGTCCGGCGTGCCCGCCGCACCGAGCAGGCGCTGTGGCTCACCGGCGACCCGACGATCCGCGACGCGCTGTTCCCGGCGCGCGGCGAGCGGATCGTGGTGCGCGAGTCGTCGGCGTCCGACACCGACGACGTGCTGCGCCTGCTGCACCACTGGGCGCGGCGCGCCGACCTGGACGTGCGGCGCAGCGAACGGGTGCTCACCCCGCTGGTCGCGAGCAGGCCGGACGGCTTCCGCATCGCCACCGGCGCCGACGGCGACGTCCTCGGCGCGATCACGTCGATCCCGCTGGCGTCGCCGACCCACCACCTCGTCGAACCGCTGCTGGAGCGGCACGCCCCGGACGTGGCGGGGAGCGGCGGGGTGTTCGTCGGCATGGCGATCGCCAGGGACGGCACCTCCGAGGCGGCGCTGCTGCGGGACGTGCTCCTGCACGGCATCGGCGCGGGGCAGGTGGTCGTGGCCACCCAGTGGCCCGCCTACCAGCGGCTGGTGCGGCGGCTCGGGTTCACCTTCGTCGGGCAGACCCGCGAGGACGTGTTCCGGTGCGGCAGGCAGGTCCAGATCCACACCCTGCGGCTCGCGCCCGCCGCGCTCGTGCCCTGGCTGAACCGGCTGACCCGGCACGGCGTGCCCGTCGGCGACCGCAGGGGCCGCGCGTGGCTCGCCGACCAGCTCGGCCGCGTCTACCGGGCGTGGCACACCCCGGCCCTGCTGACGACGAGCCCGCTGCTGGCCCACCCGGACACGCCGACGGTTCCCGCGCTGCGCGCGGCCCTGGCCGCGCTGGCCGAGGAGCTCGCGGCGTCGGCCGACCCGGACCGGTCGGCGGCGGGCCGGTTGCTGCTCGACCGGTACCTGACGCGGGGCGGGCGAACGGACGCCCGCCCCGACGCCGGGCTGCGGCGCGCGCTGGTGCTGGTGGCGGAGATGTTCTGGCCCGCGCACCCGCCGCGGTGACCACCGCCGCTACGCCACCAGGTCCGGCACGGTCCGCAGGCGGTTCGTGATGTGCGTGAGCACGGCACGCTCGACCACGCACGCGCGGACCCCCGTCGCCGGGTCCACGGTCCGCGCCGCCGGCTCGGCCTCCGCGACGTAGCTCCCGTCGCACGCCCCGAACAGCGCGCAGCCGACGCAGTTCGCGGCGATGCGGGTCTCCGCGGTCCGCGCGGACCGGTCGAACGCGGGACCGCTCAGCACGTCGGTCAGCGGGGTGGTGAACACGTTGCCCAGCGCGGCACCCGGCTCGCCGTACGGGTCGCCGTACGCGTACGCGTCCCCGTTCGTGTCCACGAGCAGCGTGTCCAGCCACGCCCGCCGGTCGTAGTACCTCGGTGGTGCGCCGCCGAGGTACCGGAGCGCCCGTTCGACGTACTCGGTGACCGGGTCGATCGTGATCGGCGCCGGGCTCGCCAGCCACAGGTCGAACAGCGTGGTCAGCGCCGTGACGATCTCGGCGCTGCTCACGTCGTAGCCGGTGTGCTGACCGGTGAAGGCGCCGTCGAACAGCGGCAGCACCCGGAACGACGTCCGCGTCCGGACGTAGTGCTCGAAGATCTCCTCGACCCGGCGGATGTTCGCGGCGGTCAGCACGGTGATGCAGCCGTGCGGCACGCCCTCGGCGCGCAGCCGTTCCAGGTTCGCCAGCACCCGGTCCTGGCTGTCCCGGCCCGCCTGGTTGACCCGCAGGCCGCCGAACAGGTCGACCGACACGCCGACGGAGTCGAACCCGGTCCGCAGCAGGTCCAGCCGCGCGTCGTCCAGGACGGTCAGGTTGGTCTGGACGACGTTGCGGTGCGGCACGCCGGCCAGCTCGGCACGCAGGTCGGCGAACGTCTCCCAGTAGTACTCGGGCGGCAGCAGCAGCGGTTCGCCGCCGTGCCAGATCAGGTTCACGGTGGTGCGGGCACCGTCACGGGCGTCGGCGGCGACGACGTGGTCGCGCACCGTCCGGTACAGCCGGCGCAGGTTCGCGCGACCCATGCGGTCGCGCGAACCCAGCTCGGCGAACTCGTAGCAGTAGCGGCAGCGAAGGTTGCAGAACTTCGAGCTCTTCACCACCAGCGTGAGCTGCCGGTCCACGACGTCAGCCCAGGCAGATCAGCTTGTCGCCCGGGCCCAGGAAGCACTCGGTGAAACGGGCCGGCGAGTAGCCCGGGTCCGCCGCGATCTTCGCCGCGGCGCCCCGCAGCGCGGTGAGCTTCTCGACGGACGCCCCCGCCGACGGCGCGGCGGCCGCGGTCGCCGCCGCGACCGGCAGCACGACCGGTGTCACGGCCAGCGCGAGCGCGGACAGGTAGGCGAGGTAGCGGCGGTTCGGTTCGGCACTGCTCATGGTTGCTCCCGACGGGATCGGAGCGGACAGGACGACCCCGATGGTGAGCGGCGCCGCCGTCACCGGCCACGTTCCCGAACGTTCCCGAACGACTCCGAACGACCGCGGGTCAGTCCCACGTCAGCCGGGGACCGACCGAGTGGTAGCCGCCCCGCAGGAACACCAGCGGCGGCCGGTCCCTGCGCACCTGCATCGCCAGCACCTCGGCGACGATCAGCACGTGGTCCCCGGCCGGGTGGGTCAGCACCGAACGGCACTCCATCGTCACCACCGCATCGGTGAGCAGCGCGGCCCCGGTGTGCCTGCCCAGCGTGTGCGGGATGCCCGCGAGACCGCGGCCGGTCTCGCGGCGGGCGAAGTGCGTGGACAGGTCGCGCTGGTCGTCGGCCAGCACCGAGACACCCCAGCCGTCCGCGGCGCGCAGCGCGGCCGCGAACGGTGACGTGCTGCCGAAGCACACCGACACGAGCGGCGGGGCCAGCGACACGGACGTGAAGCTGTTCGCGGTGCGGGCGGCCTGACCGGCGGCGGTCGCGGCCGTCACCACCATCACGCCGGTCGGCACGCGGCCCAGCACCGACCGCATCGTCTCCGGCGCCACGGGCTGCACCTGCTCGGCGGCGGTCATGACGGGCCGATCGCGCGCACGACGCCGTGGGAGCCCGGCCACCGCGTGGCGCCCGCGAGCGCGGGCATGTTCTCGGCCACCACGGGTCTCATGGGCGTGCTCCCGGGAAGCTGCGGACCACCGTGTGCCGCAAGGCGAAGGGCACCGTGGCGTCGACGAAGGTCCGGCCCGCCGCGCCACCGCGCGTCTCCGTCCACTCGGGACTCTGCGACGGGTCGACCGGCAGCGGGGCGAACCCGCCGAACGTGGTGGCGTCGGCGCCGAGGTTGGCGCGGGTCGTGATCGCCCACAGCAGGTCCTCCGCGCAGCGGATGTCGACATCGGAGTCGGTGAACACGATCAGCTTCACGAACCCGTGGCGGGCGAACACCCGGCGGGCGATGCCGGCGAGCCGTGCGTCGTCGGCGGGCGAGGACTTCTCGACCGCCACGGCCAGCAGCAGCATGCCCCCGCCCGCGGCCGCGTGGTGCACGTCCGTGACCAGTCCGTCGTCCGCGGTGAGTGCCACCGACAGGTCACCGGCGAGGCCGAGCACCACCGACTGCTCCCGCCCCGGGCCGATCACCGCCTGGTAGCAGGGATCCCGGCGGGACGTGACCGCGGTGACCGTGAGCACCGGCAGCCCGTGGCGGACGGTGCCGTCGTAGCCGAGGAACTCGGGCATCGACGGGCCCTCGGGGCCCTCGTCCGCGGTGGTGCCGTCGAGGTGGCCCTCCAGCACCAGCTCGGAGTCGGCCAGCACCGGCACCGGCTGGGTGCGTGCCGCCGCGAGCCGCACCGGCGCCCCGGCCAGCGCGCCGGCCACCGCGAGCTTCCCGGTGCCCGCGGGCAGCACCGCCGTGCTGAGCGCGGACGCGATCACCGCGGCGGGCGGCGCGCCGATGTTGACCGACACCGGCAACCGCCCGCCCCTCGCCACCGCCGCCGCGTGGAGCCTGCCGAGCGCGCGGCCCGGCACCATCCAGATCGTCAGCCGGTCCGCGCCGAGCACGATCATGCGGTGCACGGACAGCGCCTGCTCGCCGGTGACGGGGTCGACGGCGTGTACCACGCCCAGCGTGACGTACCGGCCCGCGTCCCTCGGGGTCGCCCGCAGGATCGGCACCGCGTCCAGGTCGGCCGTCCGGGTCACCGCCTCCTGGCACGGCGGGTCCGTCGTCGTCACGGGCGGCCGGGCGCCGTCGAGCAGCGCGCGGACCGACCGCGGGTTCGGCCGCGCGGGCAGGCCGGGCAGCCACCCCCGCACCCGGTCCGCGGCGCCGTACAACCCGAGCAGCACCGGCATCGCGCCTCCGGTGACCGCGTAGCGCACGGCGGGTTCGTCGCGTGCGTGCGCGGTCGCGGGCACGCCGGCGAACCGGCCGGCGTAGTCGGCCGCCACCGCGTCGGCGGGCATCGGGCCCGCCGTGCGCACGCTGCCCGGGTCGTCGCGACGCAGCCGGTCCAGCGCCGCCCGCACGGACAGTGCCGGGTTGCCGGCCACCGTCCGCGCGTCGTCCACCAGGTCACCGACGGGTCCACGCATGGCGGTCCTCCTGACCACTCTCGAGGCGGCTCAGCTCGGCCACCCACGCGCGCGGGTCGGCCGCGCGCAGCAGCGACGTGCCGACCAGCAGGCCGCGGTAGCCCGCGGCGAGCAGCCGCGCGCCGTCACCTGGACCGGCGACGCCGCTCGCGCTGACCGGGAGCCCGGTCCCGCTCGCCAGCACCGCGGGCAGCAGGCGCAGGCTGCGTCCCAGGTCGGCGCCGTCCCGTTCCCGGGTGCGGATGTTCTTGTTGTTCACCGCGACCACGCAGTCGGCGGCGTGCGGGACGGCCGCGATCTCGTCGGCGGTGGTCACCTCGACGAACGGGGTCAGCCCGAGCGCCAGCGCGTGCTCGACGAGGTGGCGCAGGGTGCCGGTGGTCAGCAGCTGCGCGGTCAGCAGCACCGCCGACGCCCCCAGCTCCCGCGCCGCCGTCACCTGTGCCGCCCGGACCACGAAGTCCTTCTGCAGCACCGGAAGGTTCGTCCCGGCGGTGACCGCGCGCAGCAGGTCGGGGCTGCCGCCGAACCAGCGGCCGGTCACCACCGACAGGCACGCGACCCCCGCGTCGTGGTACGCGGCCACCACGTCGGCGGGGGACCGGCCGCCGAGCAGGTCGGCGCCCGTCCCGGTGGTCGCCTTGACCTCCGCGATCACCGGGGTGTCCGCGGCGGCCAGCGCCTCGGCGAACCTGCTCATGGCACCGTCCTCCTCGTCCAGTGGTCCCTGATGGTCGCGGCCCGTGCGTGGTCGATCCGGCCGTCCGCGCCCCGGGCGGCGCTGTCCACGTCGATCCCGAGGAACCGCGGGTGCGCGGTGAGCTCCCGGTACCGGTCCGCGTTCGCCGCCGTGAGACCACCGGCGAGCAGGAACGGCCTGCCGAGCCGGTCGGCGACGGCGGCAGCCGCCGCGGGATCGATCGGCCGCCCCGTGCTCCCGACCCTGCCGTCCTCGGCGAGCGCGTCGAGCAGGAAGACGTCCACACCGGACCGTTCGTACGCGCCGACGAGCCCCTGTTCCACGCACCCGTCGTCCCGCACGTGCAGCGCCTTCACCACGGTCACCCCCGGGCACGCCGACCGCAGCGCGCGGACCGTGCCCGGGGACTGGTAGCCGTGCAGCTGCACCCACGGCACCCGGGCCCGGGTCACCGCGGTCCGCACGAGGTCCACATCGGACGAGACGGTGACGAGCACCGGCCGCGGCCGCGTCACCGACCGCGCCGCCGCCGACAGCCTGCCGAGCCGGCCGGGGCCCAGGTCCGCGTGCCCGTACCGGACGCCGTGCCACAGGCCGACGAGGTCGATGTCGGCGGCGGCCAGCCCCGCGACCTCGGCGACGCTGGTGGCACCGCAGATCTTCACGAGCACGTGCCGCGCCTCACGCGCCGGCGAGCGAGGGCAGCGCGGCGAGCGACCGCGCGACCGCGTCCCGGTCGTACTCCTCGTCGCGCATCGCGCCGGACAGGAACGTCTCGTACGCGGCCAGGTCGAAGTGGCCGTGCCCGGACAGTCCGAAGAGGATGGTGCGGGCGGTGCCCTCCTCGCGGCAGCGCAACGCCTCCCGCATCGCCGCCTCGATCGCGTGGGTCGACTCCGGCGCGGGCACGATGCCCTCCGCGCGTGCGAAGCGGACCCCGGCGGCGAAGCAGTCGAGCTGCCCCGGCGCGACCGCCTCGACCATGCCGCGGTCGACCGCCTCGCTCACCAGCGGCGCCATCCCGTGGTAGCGCAGGCCGCCCGCGTGCACGGGCGGCGGGATGAAGTCGTGGCCGAGCGTGTGCATGCGCAGCAGCGGGGTGAGGCCCGCGGTGTCGCCGAAGTCGTAGTCGAACGTGCCCTCGGTCAGCGTCGGGCACGCGGCAGGCTCTGCGGCGACCACGCGCACGGCACGGCCGCCGCGCAGCGCCTCGCCGAGGAACGGGAACGCCAGCCCGCCGAAGTTGCTGCCGCCGCCCGCGCACCCGACCACGACGTCCGGGTAGTCGTCGGCGAGCGCGAACTGGGCGATGGCCTCCTGCCCGATCACGGTCTGGTGCAGCAGCACGTGGTTGAGCACGCTGCCGCCGCCGTAGTTGGTCTCCGGGTCGCCACCCGCCACCTCCAGCGCCTCGGACGTGGCGATGCCGAGGCTGCCGGGGCAGTCCGGGTCCGCCGCCAGCACGGCACGGCCCGCCGCGGTCTCCGGGCTCGGGCTCGGCACGCACCGCGCGCCGTAGGTCTCCATCAGCATCCTGCGGTAGGGCTTCTGGTGGTAGCTGACCTTCACCATGAACACGGACACGTCGATGCCGAACAGCGCACCGGCGAGCGCCAGCGACGATCCCCACTGCCCGGCGCCGGTCTCGGTGGCGAGCCGCGTGACACCCGCCTGTTTGTTGTAGTAGGCCTGGGCGATCGCGGTGTTGGGCTTGTGGCTGCCCGCGGGGCTGCCGCCCTCGTACTTGTAGTAGATGCGCGCGGGGGTGTCGAGTGCGCGTTCCAGCCGCCGCGCCCGGAACAGCGGCGACGGCCGGTACTGGGCGTACACCTGCCGGACCGGTTCGGGGATCTCGATCGTGCGTTCCCGGCTCAGCTCCTGGCGGGCCAGCTCCTCGGGCATGATCGGCAGCAGGTCGTCGAGGACGATCGGCGCGCCGGTGCCGGGATGGCGCAGCGGCGCGAGGTCCGGCAGGTCCGCCGCCAGGTTGTACCAGGTCGTCGGCATGGCGTCCTCGTCGAGCAGGTACTTGATCCGGTCGGTCATGGTCACACTCCAATGGATTCGGGAGGGCTGAGGGGGCGCCGGGCGGCGTCGGCGACGAGCGAGCCCGCGACGACGGTGTCGCGGTCGGCGAACATGGCGGGGTGCGCGGCCCGCAGCCCGGCGACGACCTCGTCGTAGGGGAGGTCGTCGAACTCGCCGTGGAACCGCAGGAACTCCATGTGCCGCCGCCCGTCGCGGTCGAACGGGTGGTACATGCTGTCCTCGGTGCCGTCGAAGTCGAGCGGGTCCATGCGGTACAGGCGGCACAGCAGCTTGTTGAACACCGGCGTCGCCTTCAGCCACCGGCCGCCGAGGTGCACGGCGGTCAGGCAGTGGTAGCGGAAGACGTCACCGCCGACGAGCGCGCGCAGGCGGTCGGAGGCGAGGTGGTTGCGGACGTCGGTGAGGACGAGACGGCTGGGGATCCCCGCCGCGCGCAGTGCCGCCGCGTACAGCACCGACTTGTGCAGGCACATCCCTGCACCGCGGCGCAGGACCGCGCTCGCCGCGAGGCCCGTCCGCGACAGGTCCGCGCCGTACACCTCGTAGCGCACGCCGTCGCGGACCGCGCGGTAGAGCGCGACGGCACGGTCGGCGGGTGTGCCGTCCGGCGGCGCGACGCGGTCGGCGAACGCACGCACCCGGGCGTCGTCGTGGTCGAGGAACTCCGTCGCGGTGAGCGTCGGCCCCTCCTCGGTCGGCGGTGTCACGGGCGGTGCTCCTCTCCACCGCGTGGCAGGCCGAGCATGGCCGCGACCCGGTTGCGCTGGATCTCCGACGTTCCCGAGTAGACGGTGCCGGCCACCGCGTCGCGCAGGCTCGCCTCGACGCCGTACTCGGTGAGGTAGCCGTAGCCGCCGTGGATCTGCACCGCGGCGAGCGCGGTGGCGAGGTTCTGCTCGCTCGCGACGATCTTGGTGATGGCGAGGTCGGTCGTGACGTTCTCGCCCGCCGCGAAGCGGGACGCGGTGTCGTACAACCACTTCCTGGTCGTCTCGACACCGATCTTCATGTCGGCGATGCGGTGGGACACCGCCTGGTGCGTCCCGATGGGCACACCGGACTGGACCCGCTCGCGTGCGTAGCGCACGCACTGGTCCAGCCGGTGCTGCATCTCGCCGAGGCTGACGGCGAAGGAGCAGAGGATCTCCCACTTCATCACGTGGTCGAGCACCAGGAACCCGCCGCCGGGACGCCCGAGCACGTTCGTGGCCGGCACCCGGGCGCCGTCCAGGAACAGCTCGCACAGCGGCGACGAGCGCAGGCCCATCTTCGCCACGGGCTGCCCGAGCGCGAGGCCCGGTGTGTCCCGCTCGACGAGGAAGGCGGTGGTGCCCAGCGGCCCGCCCGCCGGCCGGGTCCTGGCGTAGACCACGAAGAGATCCGCGACCGGGCCGTTGCTGACGAAGGCCTTGCCCCCGGTCAGCACCCAGTGGTCGCCGTCGCGGACGGCCCTGGTGCGCATGGTCAGCGCGTCGGAACCGCCGTCCGGTTCGGTGATGGCGTGCGCGCCGACCACGTCGCCCGCGCACACGCCGGGCAGCCACGTCCGCCGCTGCGCGCCGGAACCGAAGCGCTGCACCGGGATCCCGGTGCTCACCATGGCGGTGGTGACCGAGAAGCAGAGCCCGCCGTCGCGGCAGTCGTTGCCGAGCCCCTCCAGCACGTACATCGTCGTCAGCAGGTCCTGGCCGAGCCCGCCCCATTCCTCGGCGAAGGGGAGCCGCAGGACGCCGCACTCCTGGACGAGTTTCCAGTTCTCCCAGGAGAACCCGGTGTCCTCGTCGGCGCGGTGCTGCCCGGCGTTGATGGCCCGGCACCAGTCCGACAGCCCGGCCCGCAGCTCCCGCTGCCGTTCGGTCCACTTGATCACGGCGGTCACGCCCCGTTCGGGTCAGTAGTGCGAGAACTCCGCCTGGTCCAGTTTGTGGCTCTCGTGCCCGCGCAGTGCCGGGGTGAACACGCACACCAGCCGCAGGTCGCAGTCGGGCGCCGCGATGAGGAAGTGCGCGTCGTGGTCGTCGAGCGCGTAGAACGTGCCCGGCTCGATCGGGTGCGCGCGGCCCGCGACGTCGACCACCTCGCCCCGGCCCTCGATGCAGTAGCACGCCTCGAGGTGCCGCCGGTACTCCAACCGGGACTTGGTGCCCGCCCGCACGGTGGTGTCGGTGACGGTGTACCCCATGCCGTCCGACTCGAGCAGGAACCGGCGGCTGAGGCCGTTGCCCCAGTCCACCGTGGTCACCTCGGCCAGTCTTCGCACGATCATGCTGGTTCCCTTTCTGCGTGGTGCTCACGTGGTGTGGCGCCCTGCCGTGGCCGCAGGGCGGTGGTGAAGGCGGTGAGGTCGCCGGCGACGTCGCGGCCGGTGCCGAGCGCGTGCTCGACGACGGCGACCGCGGCGCTGCCGACGACCGCGGCGTCCGCCCCGAGGTCGGCCAGTGCGGCGACGTCGGTGTGGTCGCGCACCCCGAACCCGACGGCGACCGGGGCACGTGTCGTCGCGCGCAGCGTGCGCAGCACCTCGGCGAGGTGGCCGAAACCGCCGGGCGCGGTGGTGCCGGTGCGGCCCCGGTGCGCGACGAGGTACAGGTAGGCGGTGGCGTTGCGTGCCGACTCGGCGGTGGTCGCCCGCGGCGAGGTCGGGTAGCAGGTGGTCACCAGCGGGACGCCGAGGTCGTGGGCAAGCCGGTGGTGGCCCGCGCGCAGCAGCGGGGGCAGCCCGTGCACCAGCAGGGCGTCCGCACCGCAGTCGGCCGTCCTGCGCAGGAACTCGGCGTGGCCCGCGGGCCGGACGGTGTGCGCCCAGTCCGCCAGCAACGCGATGCGCAGCCGCGGCCGGGCCGCCCGGATCCGGCCGACACAGGCGAGCACGTCCGGGAGCGTGGTGCCCGCGTCGAGCGCACGCCGCGCGGACCGCCGGACCACCGGGCCGTCGGTGACGGAGTCCGGGAACGGCACGGCCAGTTCCAGGCAGTCCACACCGGACTCGTCGAGCGCGGCGACGAGCTCGGGCAGCGCGGGCAGCGGCGGGTCACCCGCGTTGAGGAACACCGCGAGCCCGATCCCGCCCGCGGGCACGCCGGTGAAGAAGCCGGTGCCGTGGTCAGACATGGGCTGCCCGCAGACCGCTCCGCCGAGGGGCACGCAGCCGCGCCAGCAGGTCCGCCGCGGCACCGGTGCGGACGGCCGCCTCGGCGTCGCCGCGCGCGGCGACGAGATCGGGGTACCGGCCGCCGAGCACGCCGAGGGCGGCGGCGTTGAGGCAGACCGTCCGCACGGCCACCGCCGGCGCCCGCCCGGACAGCACGGCGAGGAACCGGTCGACGACGTCACCGTCGGCGGGCCGCAGGTCGGCGAGCTGCCCGTCGTCGTTGCCGGCCACCGTGAAGCCGGGGCCGTCGTTGGGGCACACGGTGTTGTCGGTGAAGCTCAGCAGCTCGTCGGCGCCGAGGTCGTTGTGGCAC
Organism: Actinophytocola sp. KF-1; assembly: GCF_054661535.1. Classification (NCBI taxonomy): domain Bacteria; kingdom Bacillati; phylum Actinomycetota; class Actinomycetes; order Pseudonocardiales; family Pseudonocardiaceae; genus Actinophytocola; species Actinophytocola sp. KF-1. The sequence continues at coordinate 108,876 of NZ_BAAFVK010000003.1, forward strand.
AACCACACCCGCCGGTCACGGGCCTCCGTCGCCAGGTGGCGCAGCGCGGGCAGCGCCGCGGGCGCGCTCACGCCGGTCAGCTGTGCGCTCGCCGCGGTGTCGGCGAGGAACGGGCCGACGAGGTTGACGATCCCGCCGACCGCACGCAGGGACAGCGGGGCGATCGCGTGCGCCAGCTCCGCGACGGCAGCCGGGTAGACGTACTCGCCCGCGAAGGCGATGCCGTGCCTGCCGAGGTGGTCGGCGGTCTCGGCGTGGCTCCCGGTCCTGGCGACGCCGAGCCGGTCGAGCAGGTCGAACGAGCCGGTCCTGCTGGTGTAGGCGCGGGAACCGGTCTTGACCACCGGCACCCCCATCGCCGCGGCCACGAACGCCGCCGCGGTGGACACGTTGAACGTGGGCGGCCCACCGCCGGTGCCGACGACGTTCACCACGCCGGGCAGCCGGGAGGTCGCGACCCGCCGTTCGACGAGGCAGCCGGCGAACGCGCCGAGGGTGGCGGTGTCCGGCAGCGCCGTGGACAGCGACGCGAGCACCGCGGCCGCCTCACCGGGCCGCAGCCGCCGGGCGGTGACGCGGTCGAGGAACGACCGCCACGCGGCCCGGCCGACCGGTTCGTCCCGGCGCACCAGGGTGGCGAGCAGATCGGCCACGGGTCAGCCCGCCGACGCGGGCGCGGCCTGGGTGATGAACGCGGCGATCGAGCCGACCGACCGGAAGGCGTCCGGGTCCAGCTCCATGTCCTCGACGGGCAGGTCGAACCGCTCGGCGAGCCACGCCATCAGCCGGAGCAGGCCGAGGCTGTCGATCACGCCGCCCTCGACCAGGTCGTAGTCGGGACCGAGCTCGGCCGCCGGGACGTCGGGCAGGAACTCGTCGATGACGAACCTGGTGACGGTCGGGATGTGGTTCATCTCGTCCTCTCGAGGTAGGTGCTGGTGATCCGGGCCCGGTCGGGTTTGCCGGTCGAGGTCCTCGGCAGCGGGGTGTCGGCGAGGTGGATCACCGACGGGATGGCCGCGCGCGGCAGCAGGCCCGCGCAGTGCCCGCGCACGACGAGGGTGTTCAGCGAGCCGTCGTGGCTGACGACCGCGTGCAGTTCGTGCCCGGCCACCGGGTCCGGCAGGGCCACGACGACCGCGGCGGTCACGGCCGGGTGCGCGAGCAGGACCTGTTCGACGGTCAGGGGGTTCACGCGGACGCCCCGCACCTTGACCTGGAAGTCGGTGCGTCCCTCGAGCGTCAGCGTGCCGTCGGGGTGGCGGCGCACGAGGTCGCCGGAGCGGAAGTACCGGTGCTGGCCGGTGCCGTCGGGGCAGGGCCCGAACGCGGCGGCGGTCGCGGCCGCGTCGAGGTAGCCCGGCGCCTGGAACGGCGTGCTGACGTACAGCTCGCCGACCCCCGGCCCGGTCAGCACGGCGCCGTCCGCGACGAGCACCGAGCGGACGCCGTCGATCGGTGTGCCGAGCGGCACGGGTGTCGGCGTCCGCTCGTCGAGCTCGTGGAGGAAGCTGTCGTTGGTCTCGGTGCAGCCGTACAGGTTGTAGCGCCGCGCCGAGGGGAAGAGGCGCGGCAGTTCGGACAGGCACCACTCGGGCAGCACGTCCCCGGTGGAGATCACGTGCTCGACGGCGGGGAACGTGGCGGGCTGCGCGGTGAGCAGCTGGTAGACCATCGGCACCGCCTGCACCACGTGCACGCCGTGGTCCCGCAGCAGGCCGGCGAGGTACGCGGGCCGGGTGGCGCGGTCCGGGTCGACCAGCACGACCCGGCCGCCCGCGGCGAGCGTGGCCCACACGTCGAGCAGGCACAGGTCGAAGTTCAGCGGCGCGTAGTTGAGCACCGTCCGGCCGGGACCGAGCCCGAACCGGTCCGCCGCCCAGCGCGTGAACCGGCCGATCCCGTCGCCGGGCAGCGGCACGATCTTCGGCAGCCCTGTGGAGCCGGACGTGGTGAGCAGCATCGCGGTGCCGGCGGGCAGCGGGGCCGCCGTGCCGCCGGGGGTGACCGCCTCGGGGGCGGGGGAGAGGAGCGCGCCACAACCGGCCCGCGCCACCAGGGTCGCGGTCGTGGTCGCCGGGAGGTCCGGGGCGAGCAGGAGGAACGGCCTGCCGGTGTCGAGCAGCGCCAGCAGCAGCGCGACGGTCGTGGGTGACTTGTCCGCCCGCACCGCGACCGGGACCCCCGGGGCGAACCCGAGCCCGGACAGCCCGCCCGCCAGCTCGTCGGCGCGCCGCCCCAGTTCGCCGTACCCGACCTCCTCGCCGCGCCACACGAGCGCGACGTCGTCGGGCCGGGCACGCACCTGGGCACGCACGCGTGCCGCGAGCATTTCTTCCACGGCTGTTCTCCAGAACGTCGACAAAGACAATTCAGCCAACGCGCAATTCGACTGAAATACACCCCGACGGCGAATTACTCGAACAGAATCGCAGCGCGGCCCCGGGCCGCACATGGGTGGAAAACACCTGACATCCCATTCCCGCCGGTACTACGTGGACGATCGCCGGGCGGGCGTGCGCGGGTGGGCACGGTCGGTGCGCGGGTCGTGCCCGAAGGTGATCGTGGGGACCGGTCCGGTCACCCGTCGCCCGCGCGGCGCCGACGCTGACGTGCTGCGGAGGCAATACACGTGGTTCTCACGGTCGTCACCCACGTGGTCGTCTGTCATGCGACCCCCGGGGACACCCGAGGAGGCCGTGTCCAGGGAGAAGGGGCGAGACCGGCCCGCGCTAGCGCGCGGTGGTGTGGCGGGTGAACTCCGCCCAGGCCGCCGCCAGGCGCTCCACGAGCGCGGTGCTGACCTCGGTCGGCAGCGTGAACGGCAGCCTGATGTGGTCGTCGTGGCCGCCCGCCGGGTCGGTGGCCGACCCCGGCACCACCTCGACCCCGTGCCGCAGCGCGACCTGGGCGAAGATCCGGGCGTCGACGCCGGGCAGGCGGACCCACAGCGCGGTGCCGCCGTCCGGCGCCCGCCAGCGCCAGGTCGGCAGCCGGCCGGCGAGGAGGGCGGCCAGGTGGTCGCGCCGGGCCAGCAGCGCCGCCGTGCGCGCGCCCGCGATGTCGGCGATCTTGGGCAAGAGCCGCGCCGCCAGCACCTGGTCGAGCACCGGCCCGCCGAGGTCGGCTCGCGCCTTGTACCTGGCGAGCCGCTCGATCGTCGCGGCCGGGCCGCGCACCCAGCCGATCCGCAGCCCGGCCCACACCGCCTTGGCGAGCGAGCCGACGGTGAGGATCTCCGCGTCGCCCTGCGAGTACGCGGCCACCGGCGGCGGCAGGTGCTTGCCGGACAGCGCGGCGAAGCCGGGGTAGGCGTTGTCCTCGAGCACGGGGACGCCGGACCGGGCCGCGAGCTCCGCGACCCGCCTGCGCCGCCCGTCGGACATGAGGGTGCCGGTCGGGTTGTGGAAGGTCGGGGTGAGGTAGGCGAGCGCGGGCCGGTGCTCGGCGAACGCCCTGGCCAGCTCGTCAGGCCGGACGCCGTCCTCGTCGAGCGGCACGCCGGCGAGCCGCGCGCCCGCCGCGCGGAGCACGTCGAGGCACCCCGGCCAGCTCGGCTGTTCCACGACCGCGGTGGCGCCGGGCCGCAGGTACATCTGCGCGACGAGACCGACGGCCTGCTGGGCGCCGGTGGTGACGAGGACCTGGTCGGGGACCGTGGGCAGGTGCGCCTCGGTGTGGTGGTCGGCGATCGCGCGGCGCAGCGCGGGCAGGCCACGCGGGTGGTAGCCGGTGTCGGCCATCAGCTCGTCGAGGTCGTCGTGGCGGAGGTCCCAGATGGCGTCGCCCAGCTCCGGCGCGGCCGGTTCGACCGCGAACGCCAGCGAGATGACCTCGCCCGGCCCGTCGACCAGGCGCTGGAAGATCGACGTCGCCCGGCCGCCGGGCACCCGGCCGTCCGCGCCGCCCGGCGTGCGGGGACCGGAGGTGACCCGGGTGCCGCTGCCCCGCACGCTGTCGACGAGGCCGGTGCCGCGCAGCTCGTCGTAGGCGGCGACCACGGTGGCGCGGCTGACCGTGAGCAGCTTGGCGAGGTCGCGCTCGGAGGGCAGCCGCCGTCCGTCGGGCAGGTCGCCGCACCGGATCGCCGCGGCCAGCGCGGCCGCGAGCTTGCGGTAGAGCGGTCCCTTCGCGGCGGTCCAGTCACCGAGTAAATCGGTCAGGTCAGCGGCTTCGGCCAAATGGTCCATGTGCCCCCTCCCGAATTGTCGAATCGCACGGAGCCTAACACGGTCCACATTTCCGGGGACCGCCGAAAACGGTCCAATTCCGCCGCGAATGGCACGGGATCGGCCCGCCGGAAACGAACAGGCTGGGCGGGACCGGTCAACCGATGCGGGAGGAACGCGATGGGCGCGACGGAGGACGGGACGCTGACCGGGCTGCTGCGTGCACAGGCGGCCAGGACCCCGGACGCGGTCGCGGTCGTGTACGAGGGCGAGTCGCTGACCTACGCGGCGCTCGACCGGCGGGCGCGGGAGCTGGCCGGTCTGCTCGTCGCCGAGGGCACGCGGGCCGGGGACGTGGTCGCGGTGGCGCTGCCCCGCTCGCTGGAGCTGGTGGTCGCCCTCGTCGGCACCCTGTACGCCGGAGCCGCCTACCTGCCCCTCGACCTGGACTACCCGCCGGACCGGGTGGCGTTCATGCTCGCCGACTCCGGCGCGCCCGTCGTCCTGACCTCGGCCGCGCACGCGCACCGGCTGCCCGTCACCGAGATCACGGTGCTGGCGGTGGGTACGCCCGCGGCGCCCGCGGCCGTGGTGCCCGCCGGCCCGCACCACCCGGCGTACCTCATCTACACGTCCGGCTCGACCGGCCGCCCCAAGGGCGTGCTGGTGCCGCACCGGGGCATCGTGAACCGCCTGCTGTGGATGCAGGACACCTACCGCCTGGGACCGGGCGACCGCGTGCTGCAGAAGACCCCGTCCAGCTTCGACGTGTCGGTGTGGGAGTTCTTCTGGCCGCTGCTCACCGGCGCCACGCTGGTGGTCGCGCGGCCCGACGGGCACCGCGACCCCGCCTACCTCGCGGCGCTCATCGAGACCGAGTCGGTCACCACCGTCCACTTCGTACCGTCGATGCTCGCCGTGTTCCTCGCGGAACCGACCGTGCCCGCGCGCTGCGCCGGGCTGCGCACGGTGATCTGCAGCGGCGAGGCGCTGCCAGCGGACCTCGCGGCGCGGTGCCGGGACCTGCTGCCCGCCGGGCTGCACAACCTGTACGGGCCGACCGAGGCGTCGGTGGACGTGACGTACTGGCACTGTGCCGGCGACGCCGGCGACGCGACCGTCCCCATCGGACACCCGGTGTGGGGCACGGCCACCCACGTGCTCGGCCCGGACCTGGCGCCGCTGCCCGACGGCGAGGTCGGCGAGCTGTACCTCGCGGGCGTGCAGCTGGCGCACGGGTACCACGGCCGCCGCGGGCTCACGGCGGAACGGTTCGTCGCCGACCCCTTCGGCCCGCCGGGGACCAGGATGTACCGCACCGGCGACCTCGCGACGCGGCGGCCCGACGGCGCGCTCGTCTACCGCGGCCGGACCGACCACCAGGTCAAGATCCGCGGCGCACGCGTGGAACTCGGCGAGATCGAGGCGGCGCTCACCGGGCACCCGGCCGTCGCGCAGGCCGCCGTCGTGGTGCGCGAGGACGTCCCGGGTGTCCCGGTGCTCGTCGCCTACGCGGTGGCCGCCGGTGCGCTCGACACCGACGCGGTGCTGGCGCACGTCGCCACCACGCTGCCCGCGCACATGGTGCCCGCCGCACTCGTGGAGTTGCCCGCGTTCCCGTTGACCCCCAGCGGAAAGCTCGACCGCGCGGCACTGCCCCGGCCGCGGTTCGCCGGCACCGGCACCGCGCCGCGCACGGCAGAGGAACGGACCCTGTGCACGCTCGTGGCCGACCTGCTCGGCCTCGACGGGATCGGGGTCGACGACGACGTGCTCGCGCTCGGCGCCGACAGCATCGTCGCCATGCGCCTGGCGATCCGGGCACGCGCGGCCGGGCTCGCGTTCGACCCGGGTGACGTCCTCGCCCACCGGACCGTCGCGCGGCTCGCAGCGGCCGCCCGGCCGGCCGGACCGGTGCACCTGCCCGCGGACCCGCCGCCGGTCACGCTGTCCGCGGCGGACCGCGCCTGGCTCTCCGCGAACGCGGTGACCGAGGTCTGGCCGCTCGCGCCGTTGCAGGAGGGGCTGCTGTTCCACGCCGCCTACGACGGCGCCGCCGACGCCTACACGATGGGCCTCGCGTTCGACCTGACCGGTCCCGTGGACCTCGCCGCCCTGCGCGCCGCCGCCGAGCGGGTGCTGGCCCGCCACGCCAACCTGCGCGCGGGGTTCCTGCCGTCGGGCGGCGCGCAGTTCGTGCCGTCCACTGTGGACCTGCCGTGGCGGGAGACCGACCTGTCCCGGCTCCCGGCCGACGAGCAGGCGGCGGCCGTCGCGGTGCTCGCCGAGGACGAGCGGTCCCGCGGCTTCGACCTCGCCGCGCCGCCCCTGCTGCGCGTGACGGTGGTCCGGCTCGCTCCCGACCACCACCGGGTCCTGCTCACCAACCACCACATCCTGTTCGACGGCTGGTCCGCGCCGCTGCTGATCGGGGAGTGGCTCGCCGCCCACGCCGGCGCGCCGACGTCGTCGCGTCCCTTCCGCGACTACCTGGCCTGGCTCGGCACCCGCGACCACGCCGCGTCGGCCCGGTTCTGGCAGGAGGTCCTGGCCGGGGTCGGGGAACCCACCCTCGTCGCGGCGGCGCACGGGCACGCGGGCGGGCGCACCGAGGAGGTCGTGGTCGAGCTGCCCGAGTCGACGACCCGCGCGCTGGCCGAGGTGCTGGCTGCGGACGGGCTCACCGTCGGCGCCGCCGTCCAGGCCGCGTGGGCCGCCATCGTCGGCAGGCTGACCGGCCGCGACGACGTGGTCATCGGCACCACCGTGTCCTGCCGTCCGCCGGAGCTGCCCGGCGCGGAGACGACGATCGGGTTGCTGGTCAACACGGTGCCGCTGCGGGTGCGGCTCGACCCGGCGGCACCGGCCGCGGCGGTGCTCGCGCAGGTGCGGGACCAGCAGGCGGCCACCGCGCCGCACACGCACGTCGGGCTCGCCGAGATCCAGCGCGCCACCGGGCTGCCCGAGCTGTTCGACACCCTCGCCGTGGTCGAGAACTTCCCGGCCGCCATCGCCACGCAGCCGCACGGCCCGCGGGCGGACGGGCTGACGACGACCTACCCGAGCCACTACCCGCTCACCCTGTACGCCGCGCCGGGCACCCGCCTGCGCCTGCGGGTCTGCTACCGCCCGGACCTCGTCGACCCGGCGGACGCCGCGCGGGCCGCCGACCAGCTGTGCCGGTGGCTCACCTCGGTCGCGCGGGACCCGGCGGCGCCCGCGGGCCGGATCGACCCGCTCGGACCGGACGAGCGCGCACGGCTCGTCGCCGCGGGCACCGGCCCGGCCCGCGCGCTGCCCGGCACCGACGTGACCGCACTCGTCGAGGCCCAGGCCCGCACGAACCCGGCGGCACTCGCGTTGTCCGCGGGCGGGGTCGAGCTGACCCACGCCGAGCTGAACGCGCGGGCCAACCGGCTGGCGCACGCGCTCGTCGCCCGCGGCGTCGGCCCGGAACGGCTCGTGGCGATCGTCCTGCCGCGGTCGGCCGACCTCGTCACCGCCCTGCCCGCGGTGCTCAAGACCGGCGCGGCCTACGTGCCGGTGGACCCGGACTACCCGGTCGAGCGGGTGCGCCACATCCTCGCCGACGCCGCGCCTGCCCTGGTCCTCACCACCACCGCGCTGGCGCGCGAGCTGGGGCTCGACACGGCCGTGACCGTCGACGACCTCGCCACGGCCGCCTACCCGGACACCGACCTGACCGACGCCGACCGGCTCGCCCCCGTGCGCCCGGACGGCGCCGCCTACGTCATCCACACCTCCGGCTCGACCGGGCGGCCCAAGGGCGTCGTGGTGCCCCGCGGCGCGCTGGTGAACTTCCTGCTGGACATGCGGGACCGGTTCCCCCTCACGACAGCGGACCGGCTGCTCGCGGTCACCACCACCGCCTTCGACATCGCGGCGCTCGAGGTGTTCCTGCCGCTGATCACGGGCGCCGGGATCGTCCTCGCGCCGAGGGACGTCGTGGTCGACCCGGCGCGGCTGGCGGACCTGGCGGCACGCGGCGGGGTGACGGTCGTGCAGGCGACACCGTCGCTGTGGCAGGCGCTGGTGACCACCGCGCCGGACCGGGTGCGCGGGCTGCGTGTGCTCGTCGGCGGGGAGGCGCTGCCCGCCGAGCTCGCCACCGCGCTGCGGGAGCTGGCCGTCGAGGTGACGAACCTGTACGGCCCCACCGAGACCACCATCTGGTCGACCGCGGCGCGGCTGGACGCGCGGCCGGGACTGCCCACGATCGGCGGCCCCATCGCCAACACGCGGGTGTACGTCCTCGACCGGGCGCTGCGCCCGGTCCCGTCCGGCGTCGCGGGCGAGCTGTACATCGCGGGCGACGGCGTGGCACGCGGCTACCTGAACAAGCCGGGCCTGACCACGCAGCGGTTCGTCGCCGACCCGTTCGCGGCGGGATCCCGCATGTACCGCACCGGTGACCTGGCGCGCTGGGGCGCCGACGGCCGCCTGGAGTTCCTCGGCCGCGTCGACCACCAGGTGAAGGTCCGCGGGTTCCGCATCGAGCTCGGCGAGATCGAGGCCGTGCTCGGCGAGCACGCCGACGTGACCCGTGCGGTCGTCGTCGCCCGCGAGGACCGGCCGGGCGATCAGCGCCTCGTCGCCTACGTGGTGCCGGTGCCGGGACGGCAGCCGGTGCATTCGGAGCTGCTGGCGCGGGCCGCCGAGCGCCTGCCCGACTACATGGTGCCCGCGGCGGTCGTGCTCATGGACGTCCTGCCCCAGACCCCCAACGGGAAGGTCGACCGCGCCGCGCTGCCCGCGCCGGAGACGACCGGAACGGACGGGCCGGGCCGGGCGCCGCGCTCGGCGCAGGAGGCCGTGCTGTGCGACCTGTTCGCCGAGGTGCTCGGCGTGCCGGGCGTGGGCGTGACCGACCACTTCTTCCGCAGCGGCGGGCACTCCCTGCTCGCGATCCGGCTGATCGGCCGCGTGCGGGCCGTGTTCGGGGTCGAGCTGCCGATCCGGGTCTTGTTCGAGGCGCCGACCGTCGAGCGACTCGCCCGCGTGCTGCTCGAACCCGCGGCCACCGGCGTCGCCCGGCCGCCGCTGACCCGCGCGGACCGGCCCGCGACGGTCCCGCTGTCCCCGGCACAGCAACGGCTCTGGTTCCTCAACCGGCTCGAAGGCCCGAGCGCCACCTACAACATCCCGCTGGCCCTGCGGATCACCGGGCGGCTCGACGTGGCGGCGCTGCGTGCCGCGCTCGCCGACGTCACCGACCGGCACGAGGTGCTGCGCACCGTCCTGCCCGCCACCGACGGCGAGCCGTGCCAGCTCGTGCTGGACGCCGCGCCGCCACCGCTGTCGGTGGAGCAGGTCGCGGCGGACCGCGTCGACGACGCCGTGCGCCGGGCGGCCCGGGCCGGTTTCGACCTGGCGGTGGAGGTGCCGTTGCGGTGCCACCTGTTCCGGGTGGCGGCGGACGAGCACGTGCTGCTCGTCGTGGTGCACCACGTCGCCGGGGACGGCTGGTCGCTGACGCCGTTGGTGCGGGACCTGTCGGCGGCGTACGGGGCCCGGGTCGCGGGCACCGCACCGGCGTGGGCGCCGTTGCCGGTGCAGTACGCGGACTACACGCTGTGGCAACGGGAACTGCTCGCCGACGCCGAGCAGACGGGAGCCCAGCTCGCGTACTGGACCGGGCAGCTCGCCGGGCTGCCCGACCACCTGGAGCTGCCGTTCGACCACCCGCGCCCAGCGGCGGTCGGCTACGACGGGGACACCGTGCCGGTGCGTGTCGACGCGGACCTGCACCGCAGGGTCGTCGAGCTGGCCCGGGACACCGGGACCACCGCGTTCATGGTCGTGCAGGCGGCGTTCGCGGTGCTGCTGACCCGGATGGGTGCGGGCACCGACATCCCGATCGGGACACCGGTGGCGGGGCGTACCGACGAGGCGCTCGACGAGCTGGTCGGGTTCTTCGTGAACACGGTGGTGTTGCGGACCGACACGAGCGGGGGAGTGTCGTTCCGGGAGTTGCTGGCGCGGGTGCGGGAGACGGATCTGGCGGCGTTCGCGCATCAGGACGTGCCGTTCGAGCGCCTGGTGGAGGTGCTCAACCCGGCCCGGTCGCTCGCGCGGCACCCGCTGTTCCAGGTGATGCTCGTCTTCCAGAACGCCGTGCGCGCCGAGCTGGCGCTGCCCGGCGCGACCGCAGAGGTCGCCGTCCTCGCCGCCGGAGTCGCCAAGTTCGACCTCGTGGTGGACCTCGCGGAGCGGCGCACCGACGCGGGTGCACCGGCGGGCATCGACGGCGCCATCGAGTACAGCACCGTCCTGTTCGAACCCGGCACCGTCGGCGAACTCGCCGCCGCACTGGTGCGGGTGCTCGACGCGGCGGTGTCCCGCCCGGACGCGCCCGTCGACCGCGTCCCCGTCCTCTCGGCGGACCGGCGCGCGGAGCTGCTGCGGGACACCGCCGCCTGCTCCGCCGACGTGGCGCCGCTGCCGGAACTGGTGGCACGGCGGGTCGCGATGTGCCCGGACGCGACGGCCGTCGTGTGCGGCACCGAGGAGCTGACGTACGCGGAGCTGGACGAGCGGGCGAACCGGCTGGCGCGCCACCTCGTGGGGCTGGGCGCCGGGCCGGAACGGGTGGTGGCGCTGGCCGTGCCGCGGTCGGTGGACATGGTCGTGGCGTGGCTCGCCGCGCTGAAGTCGGGTGCCGCGTACCTGCCGGTCGACCCGGGCTACCCGGCCGAACGCATCGCGCTGATGCTCGCCGACGCGGCACCGATCCGGGTGCTGACGACGGCGGCGTCCGCGGCCGCCTTCCCCGGTGCGCCGCTGGTGGTGCTGGACGATCCCGCGACGGCCGCGCTGATCGCGGCCGAGTCCGCCGCACCGGTCACCGACGCGGACCGGACGTCGCCGCTGCTGGTGTCGCACCCCGCGTACGTGATCTTCACGTCCGGCTCGACGGGACGGCCCAAGGGCGTGGTCGTCACGCACCGGGGGATCGCGGGGGTCGCCGGCGTGCACGTCGACCGGCTGGGGCTGGACACGTCGAGCCGGTTCCTGCTGGCGGTGTCGATCAGCTTCGACGTGTCCATGGCGGACATCGCGATGACGTTGCTCGCGGGTGCCGCCCTCGTCGTGCCCACGCCCGACCGGCACGCCGTGGGTGCGGAGCTGGCCGACCTGGTGGACGAGCACACCGTCACGCACACCGACCTGGTGGCGTCGATGCTGGCGTCGGTGCCCGCGGACCGGGACCTGCCGTCGCTGCGGGGTTTCGTGGTGGGCGGGGAGGCGTGCTCGCCGGAGCTGGTGGCCCGGTGGTCACCGGGCCGGACGATGATGCAGGTCTACGGGCCCACCGAGACCACGGTGGTCGCGACGATGAGCGACCCGCTGTCCGGCACGGACGTCCCGCCGATCGGGCGGTCGATCCCCGGCACGCGGGCCTACGTGCTGGACCGCTTCCTCGAACCCGTTCCGCCCGGGGTCGCGGGCGAGCTGTACGTGACCGGCGCCGGTGTCGCGCGCGGCTACCTGAACCGGGCGCCGCTCACGGCCGAACGGTTCGTCGCCGACCCGTTCGGCGACCCCGGCGCCCGCATGTACCGCACCGGTGACCTCGTGCGCAGGCGCCGGGACGGCGACCTCGTGTTCGTCGGCCGCGCCGACCGGCAGGTGAAGATCCGCGGCTACCGCGTCGAGCTCGGCGAGATCCAGGCCGCCGTCGCGCGGCACGACGACGTCGAGGACGCCGCCGTGGTCGTCCGCGACGACCGGCTCGTCGCCTACGCCGTGCCCGCCGCCGGCCGGCCGCTCGACCCGGCCGCGCTCCGCGCGCACGCGGGCACCCTGCTGCCGGACTACATGGTGCCGTCGGCCGTCGTCGTCCTCGACGTGCTTCCCCTGACCCCCAACGGGAAACTGGACCACGCCGCGTTGCCCGCACCCGACCTGACCCGGACGCCGAGCAGGCCGCCGGACCGTCCCGGCGAGGAACTCCTCTGCGGCCTGTTCGCCGACGTGCTCGGGCACGCGGAGGTGGGCGTGGACGACGACTTCTTCGACCTCGGCGGCCATTCGCTGCTCGCCACCAAGCTCATCAGCCGCGTCCACCGGGCGCTGGGGGTGGAGCTGACGCTGCGGGCGTTCTTCGAGAGCCCCACCGTCGCCGCGCTCGCCGCCCGCGTCCAGACGGCGTCCCCATCGCGGCCCCGGCCGGTGCTGCGGGCACGCAACCGGCAGGAGGCATCGTGATCCCGCTGTCGTTCGCCCAGCGCAGGCTGTGGTTCCTCAACCAGCTCGAAGGTCACGGTGCGACCTACAACAGCCCCACGGCGTTCCGGGTGCGCGGCCCGCTGGACGTGCCCGCCCTGCGCGCGGCCCTCGCCGATCTGGTCGGCCGCCACGAACCGCTGCGCACCACGTTCCCGGACGTCGACGGCGAACCGCACCAGCTCGTCGCCGAGCCCGCCCCGCCGGTGTTCGCCGAGACCGACGTCCGGCCCGAGCACCTCGCCGCGGCCATGACCGCCGCCGCCCGCGTGGGTTTCGACCTGGCGGTGGAGGCGCCGTTGCGGTGCCACCTGTTCCGGGTGTCGGCCGACGAGCACGTGCTCTTGTTGGTGGTGCACCACATCGCCGCCGACGGGTGGTCGCTGTCGCCGCTGGTGCGGGACCTGTCGGCGGCGTACCGCGCCCGGCTGGCCGGTGCGGCACCCGAGTGGGCGCCGCTGCCGGTGCAGTACGCGGACTACACGCTGTGGCAACAGGAACTGCTCGGCGCCGAGTCCGATCCGGACAGTGTCGTCGCCCGGCAGCTCGGCTTCTGGCGCACCACCCTCGCGGACCTGCCCGACCGGCTGGCGCTGCCCGCCGACCGTCATCCGGCCGCACCCGGCGAGGCCGCGGCGACCGTCACGGTCGGGCTCGACGGCGACTGGCACACCCGGTTCCGCGACCTGGCACGCGACCACCGGGTCAGCCCGCTGATGGTGGTGCAGGCCGCGCTCGCGGCGCTGCTGACCCGGATGGGTGCGGGCACCGACATCCCCATCGGCACACCGGTGGCGGGGCGCACCGACGAGGCGCTCGACTACCTGGTCGGGTTCTTCGTCAACACGGTGGTGTTGCGCACCGACACGAGCGGGGGAGTGTCCTTTCGGGAGTTGCTGGCGCGGGTGCGGGAGACCGATCTGGCGGCGTTCGCGCACCAGGACGTGCCGTTCGAGCGGCTCGTGGAGGTGCTCAACCCGGCCCGGTCCCTCACCACGCACCCGCTGTTCCAGGTGATGCTGCTCGCGCAGAGCGAACCCGACCCGGTGCCCGAGCTGACCGGACTGGCCGTCGAGGCGGTACCCGTGCACACCGCGGCCGCCCGGTTCGACCTCGTCGTGCGGTTCGCCGAACACCGCAACGTCGAACCGGGCGGCGCGGACCTGACCGTCGAGTACCGGACGGACCTGTTCGACGACGACACCGCCCGGTCCCTCGCCGGCCGGCTCGTCCGCCTGCTCGACGCGGTCATCGCCGACCCGGACCGCCGCGTCGACGACGTGGACCTGCTGACCCCGGCGGAACACGCGCAGCTGGCCGCCGACCGGGACGCCACCCGCCACGCGGTGGCGGTGGCGCCCCTGGGCGAGCTGGTGGCACGGCGGGTGGCGACGTGCCGGGACCGGACCGCGGTGGTGTGCGGGGACGCGGAGCTGACGTACGGGGAGCTGGACGAGCGCGCGAACCGCCTGGCGCGGCACCTGATCGCGTCCGGCGCGGGCCCCGAACGCGTGGTGGCACTCGCCGTGCCGCGGTCGGTGGACATGGTCGTCGCGTGGCTCGCGGTGCTGAAGTCCGGTGCCGCCTACCTGCCGGTCGATCCCGGCTACCCGGCCGAACGCATCGCGCTGATGCTCGCCGACACCGCACCCGCCCTCCTCGTCACCACCACCGCGACGACCCTGCCCGCCACCGCGACCCCACTGGTCGTGCTCGACGACCCCGCGACCGCCGCCCTGATCGCGGCCGGGTCCGCCGCGGCCGTCACCGACGCAGACCGCACCTGCCCGCTGCTCGTGTCGCACCCCGCGTACGTGATCTTCACGTCCGGGTCCACCGGGCGGCCGAAGGGCGTCGTGGTGACCCACCGCGGCATCGCCGGGGTCGCCGCCGCGCACATCGGCCGGCTGGGCTTGGACACGTCGAGCCGGTTCCTGCTGGCGGTGTCGATCAGCTTCGACGTGTCCATGGCGGACATCGCGATGACGCTGCTCGCGGGCGCCACCCTCGTCGTGCCCACGCCGGAACGGCACCTCGTCGGCACGGACCTCGCCACGCTCGTCACCGAGCACGCCGTCACGCACACCGATCTCGTCGCGTCGATGCTGGCGTCCGTGCCCGCGGACCGGGACCTCCCGACGCTGCGGGGTTTCGTCGTCGGTGGGGAGGCGTGCTCGCCGGAGCTGGTGGCCCGCTGGTCACCGGGCCGGACCATGATGCAGGTCTACGGACCCACCGAGACCACCGTCGTCGCCACCATGAGCGACCCGTTGTCCGGAGTGGACACCCCGCCCATCGGCCGCCCCGTCCACAACACCCGCGCCCACGTCCTCGACCACCGCCTGGCGCCGGTGCCGCCCGGCGTTCCCGGCGAGCTGTACATCGCGGGCGACGGCCTCGCCCGCGGCTACCTGAACCAGCCCGGCATGACCGCCGAACGCTTCGTGCCCGACCCGTTCGGCGCGCCCGGCGCACGCATGTACCGCACCGGCGACCTCGTGCGCAGGCGCCGCGACGGCAACCTCGTGTTCCTCGGCCGCGCCGACCGGCAGGTGAAGATCCGCGGCCACCGCGTCGAACTGGGCGAGATCCAGGCCGCCGTCCTCCGCCACCCGGACGTCACCGACGCCGCTGTGGTCGTCCACGAGGACCGGCCCGGCGACCGCAGGCTCGTCGCCTACGCGGTCACCGCCGCCGACCCCGGAGACCTGCGCGCCCACCTCGCCACCGCGCTGCCCGACCACATGGTGCCCTCGGCGGTCGTCGTCCTCGACGTGCTGCCCCTGAGCCCCAACGGAAAGCTCGACCGCACCGCGCTCCCGGCGCCGCACCTCGCCGCCGCGGCGGGGGAGCGGCCACCGCGCGACCCGCGCGAGCAGGCGCTGTGCGACCTGTTCGCCGAGGTGCTCGGCGTGCCGAGGGTGGGCATCGACGACAGCTTCTTCGACCTCGGCGGGCACTCGCTGCTCGCCACCCGGCTCGCGAGCCGGGTCCGCGCCGCCCTCGGCGTCGAGCTGCCGATCCGGGCGCTGTTCGAGGCGCCGACGGTCGCCGGGCTCGCCGGTCACCTCGCGGCCGCCGGCACCACCCGGCCCGCGCTGCGCCCCGTGCCGCGGCCCGAGGCGGTCCCGCTGTCGTTCGCCCAGCGCAGGCTGTGGTTCCTCAACCGCCTCCAGGACGCGCCCGGCCTCTACAACGTCCCGTTCGCGCTGCGGCTGCGCGGCCCGCTCGACGCCGCTGCCCTGCGCGCGGCCGTCGGTGACGTGGTGGCCAGGCACGAACCCCTGCGCACGACCTTCCCCGACCACGGGGGCGACCCCGCCCAGCACGTCACCGACCCGGCCGACGTGACCGTGCCGTGGCGGATGATCCCCGTGGCCGCGCACGCACTCGACGACGTCCTGCGCACCGAGACCGAGGCCGGGTTCGACCTCGCCACCGAGCTGCCGGTGCGGGCGTGCCTGCTGGTGCTCGGTCCCGAGGACCACGTGCTGCTCCTCGTGGTGCACCACATCGCGACCGACGGCGCGTCCATGGGCCCGCTGGCGCGGGACCTGGCTGCGGCGTACACGGCCCGCCGCGCCGGTGACACGCCACAGTGGACGCCGTTGCCGGTGACCTACACCGACTACACGCTGTGGCAGCAACGGCTGCTGGGGGACGAGGCCGATCCGGACAGCCTCGCCGCGGCCCAGGTGGACCACTGGCGGCGGACGCTCGACGGGCTGCCGGAACGCATCGACCTCCCCGCCGACCGGCCCGCCCCGGCCGTGAACACCTACCGCGGCGGCCAGGTGCCGGTCGCGATCGACCCGGTCCTGCACGACGCGCTCACCGCGCTGTGCCACGGCTCGGGCGCCAGCCTGTTCATGGTGCTGCGAGCGGGTCTGGTGGCGTTGCTCAACCGGTTGGGCGCCGGCACGGACATCGCGATCGGCAGCCCCGTGGCGGGCCGCACCGACGCCGCGCTGGACGACCTGGTGGGCTTCTTCGTCAACACGTTGGTGCTGCGCACGGACCTCACCGGCGACCCCACGTTCCGGGAGCTGGTCGGGCGGGTCCGCGAGACCGACCTCGCCGCGCACGCGAACCAGGACGTGCCGTTCGAACGCCTCGTGGAGGTGCTGAACCCGGCGCGCTCGCTGTCGCACCACCCGCTGTTCCAGGTCCTGTTCGTGCTGCAGAACACCGGCGACGCCACCGCCGCCCTGCCCGGGCTCGACGTCGCCGTCCAGGACGTCGGCAGCGGCAGCGCCAAGTACGACCTGCTGCTCTCCCTCACCGAGCACCCGGGCGGCGGCGTCGACGGGGTGCTCGAGTACAGCGCCGACCTGTTCGACCGGGCCACCGCCGAGTCCATCGCCGCCCGCTACGTCCGGCTCCTCGCCGCGGCCGCCGCCGACCCCGGCCTGCCGGTCAGCGCACTGGAGATCCTCACCGGCGCCGAACGGGCCCGGCTCACCCGCCCCGCCGACGGCAGGCCGCCCGCGACCACGCTGCCCGCGCTCGTCGAGCACCACGCCGCCCGCACGCCCGGCGCGCTCGCGATCCAGCACGACACCGGCGGTCCCGGCGTCACCTACGCGGAGCTGAACCGCGCCGCGAACCGGCTCGCCCGTGCCCTCGTCGCCCGCGGCGCGGGCCCCGAACGGATCGTGGCGTTGGCCCTGCCCCGCTCGCCCGCGTTCGTCACCGCCGTGCTCGCGGTGCTGAAGGCCGGCGCGGCCTACCTGCCGATCGACCTCGAGCACCCGCCCGAGCGGGTGCGGACCGTGCTCGCCGACGCCCGCCCGGTGCTCGTGCTGACCGGCGAGACCGCCGTCGACGGGGTGCCGTGCCTGCGCCTCGCCGACCTCGGCAGCGGGTCCGGCGTGGACACCGACCTGACCGACGCCGACCGGCTCGCGCCGCTCACCCCGGACACCCCCGCCTACGTCCTCTACACGTCCGGCTCCACCGGCGTCCCCAAGGGCGTCACGATGCCCGCCGGGCCGCTGGTGAACCTGATGGCCTGGCACCACGACGCGATCGGCGAGGCGGGGCAGGGCGCACGGGTCGCCCAGTTCACGGCCACCACGTTCGACGTCTCCGCGCAGGAGATCCTTTCCGCGCTGACCGCGGGCAAGTGCCTGGTGATCCCCGCCGAGGACACCCGCCGCGACCCGGCGGCCTTCGCCGCCTGGCTCGACGAGCGAGGCGTCACCGAGCTGTACGCACCCAACCTCGTGCTCGACGCGATCGCCGAGGCCGCGCTCGACCAGGACCGCGACCTCCCCGCGCTGCGGCACGTCGCGCAGGCCGGTGAGGCGCTCGTGCTCGGGGAACGGCTGCGCGCGTTCGTCCGCCGCGCACCGGGCAGGCGGCTGCACAACCACTACGGCCCGACCGAGACGCACGTGGTCACCGGGTACGCGCTGCCCGCCGGCGAGTCCAGCTGGGACGCGAGCGCACCCATCGGCCAGCCCATCGCGGGTGCCGCGGTCTACGTGCTCGACCGGTGGCTGCGGCCGGTGCCACCGGGGGTGCCGGGCGAGCTGTACCTGGCGGGCGCCGTGCTCGCCCGCGGCTACCTGAACCGCCCCGCGTTGACGGCGGAACGGTTCACCGCCAACCCGTTCGGCCCGCCCGGCACCCGGCTCTACCGCACCGGCGACCTCGTGCGCCTGCGCCGCGACGACCTGCTCGAGTACCTGGGCCGCGTCGACACCCAGGTCAAGATCCGCGGGTTCCGCATCGAGCTCGGCGAGGTCGAGGCCGCGCTGACCCGGCACCCCGCCGTCGCCCAGGCCGCGGTCGTGGCCCGCGAGGACCGGCCGGGGGACCGGCGGCTGGTCGGCTACGTGGTGCCCGCCGGCCCGGTGGACACCGCCGCGTTGACAGCGCACCTGCGTGCCACCCTGCCCGCGTACATGGTGCCCGCGGCGTTCGTCGTGCTCGACGAGCTGCCCCTGACGCGCAACCGCAAGCTCGACCGGCGTGCGCTGCCCGCACCGGAAGCCCCGGCGCCTGCCGGGCAGGAACCCCGCAACGCCACCGAACAGCTGGTGTGCCGGGCGTTCGCCGACGTCCTCGGCGTCGCCACGGCGGGCATGGCCGACGACTTCTTCGCGCTGGGCGGGCACTCGCTGCTCGCCACCCGACTGGTCAGCCGCGTCCGTGCGCTGCTCGGCGTGGAACTCGCCGTGCGGGACCTGTTCGAGGCACCCACGCCGGCGGGACTCGTCGAGCGGCTGCCCGGTGCGGCGGCCGCGCGGACCAGGGTGCGGCCCGGGACACCGGCGGACGCGGCGCCGCTGTCGTTCGGCCAGCGCAGGCTGTGGTTCCTCAGCAGGCTGGCGGGCGAGGCGGGGCGCCACCACGTCCCGTTCGCGCTGCGGCTGCGCGGCGACCTCGACGTGGACGCGGTGCGCGCGGCCGTCACCGACGTCGTGGCCCGCCACGAACCGCTCCGCACCACGTACCCGGAGAGCGGGGGCGAACCGCGGCCCGTCGTGCTCGGCACGGCCGAGGTGCCGTGGCGGACCGCGCCCTGGACACCGGACGCGCTCGCCGCCGAGACCGCCGTCCCGTTCGACCTCGCGACCGGGCCGCTCCTGCGGGCCACCCTGTTCCGGCGGGGGCCCGGCGAGCACGTGCTGCTCGTCGTGATGCACCACATCGCCACCGACGGCGCCTCCCTGGCGCCGCTGGCGCGCGACCTCGCGACCGCGTACGCGGCCCGCCGCTCCGGCCGTGCTCCACAGTGGACACCGCTGCCGGTGCGGTACGCGGACTACGCGCGCTGGCAGCGCGAGCTGTTCGACGACGCCGATGTGGACGGTCAGGTGGCGTACTGGCGGGCGGCGCTCGCGGGCCTGCCGGAACGCCTCGCGCTGCCGACCGACCGGCCCCGGCCCGCCGTCGCGGGCCACCACGGCGAGCAGGTGCCGGTGCACGTCGACGCCGACCTGCTCACCCGGCTCACCGCGTTCGCCCGGGAGGCCCGAGCGAGCCTGTTCATGGTGCTGCGTGCCGGTCTGCTGGCGGTGCTGAACCGGTCGGGCGCGGGCACCGACATCGCGATCGGCAGTCCGGTGGCGGGCCGCACCGACGAGGCGCTGGACGACCTCGTCGGGTTCTTCGTCAACACGCTGGTGCTGCGCACCGACCTGGCCGGGGACCCCAGCTTCCGGGAGCTGGTGGCGCGGGTCCGCGAGACCGATCTCGCCGCGCACGCCAACCAGGACGTGCCGTTCGAACGCCTCGTGGAGGTGCTGAACCCGGCCCGTTCCCTGGCGCACCACCCGCTGTTCCAGGTGATGTTCGCGTTGCAGAACCTGCCGGACACGACGGTCGAGCTGCCCGGGCTCGAGGTCGGCGAGGAACCGGTCGGCGGGTTCACCGCTCGCTACGACCTCTCCCTGGTGCTCACCGAGACCGACGGCGCTCTCACCGGCGTGCTCGGCTACCGCACCGACCTGTTCGACCGCGCGACCGTCGAGGACCTGCGCGACCGGCTGGTCCGGCTCCTCACCGCCGCGGTCGCCGACCCCGACGCACCGGTCGGCACGATCGACCTGCTGACCGCCGGGGAACGCCACCGCCTGCTCGTCGAGTGGAACGGCACCGGCACCACCCGGCCCGCGGTCCTCCTGCCGGACCTCGTCACCGCCCAGGTCGCCCGCACCCCGGACGCCGTCGCCGTGTCCGACCCCGACGGCGAACTGACCTACCGGGAGCTGGACGCGCGGGTCAACCGGCTGGCGCGCCACCTCGTCGCGCTCGGCGCGGGCCCGGAACGGCTCGTCGCGCTCGCCGTGCCCGCCACCGCCGACCTGGTGGTCGCGCTGCTCGCGGTCGTGCGGTCCGGCGCGGCCTACCTGCCCGTCGACCCCGCGCACCCCGCGGCGCGCACCGAGCTGGTCCTGCACGACGCGGTCCCCGCACTGCTCGTCACCACCGCGGGCACCGCGCTGCCCGGCACCGGCGTGCCGCGGCTCGTGCTCGACGACCCGGCGACCGCGGCGGCCGTGCACGCGCGGGACGCCGGACCGGTGACCGACGCCGACCGGCGCGCACCCCTGACCGCCGCGCACCCCGTGTACGCGATCCACACGTCCGGCTCGACCGGCCGGCCGAAGGGCGTCGTCGTCGAGCACGGCGCGCTCGCCACCTACCTGGCCCGTGCCAAGGACACGTACCCGGCGGCCCGCGGCACCGTGCTCCTGCACACCGCCGTGTCGTTCGACCTGACCGTGACCGCGCTCTACACCCCGCTCGTCACCGGCGGCCGCGTCCACGTCGCCCCGCTGGACCCCGACGCCCCCGCGGGCCCGCCGGCGACGTTCGTCAAGGCCACCCCCAGTCACCTGCCCGCGCTGACCGATCTGCCCGCCACACTCGCACCCGGCGGCGAGCTGATGCTCGGCGGCGAACCGCTCCTCGGCCCGGCCCTCGCCCCGTGGCGGCGGCAGAACCCGGCGGCCGTGGTCCGCAACGTCTACGGCCCCACCGAGATCTGCGTCAACTGCACCGAGTACCGCCTCGACCCGGGCATGCCGGCACCCGAGGGCCAGGTCCCGATCGGCAGGCCCCACGACTACGTCCGCGTCTACGTGCTCGACGCCCGGCTGCGCCTCACCCCGCCCGGGGTGCCCGGTGATCTGTACGTCGCCGGTCCCGGCCTCGCCCGCGGCTACCTGCACCGGCCGGGGCCCACGGCGGAACGCTTCGTCGCCGACCCGTTCACGCCGGGGCGCATGTACCGGACCGGCGACCGGGTCCGGTGGCGGCGCGACGGCGAGCTGGAGTTCGTCGGCCGCACCGACGACCAGGTCAAGGTGCGCGGCCACCGGGTCGAGCTGGGCGAGGTCGAGGCCGCGCTCGCCGGTGCGCCCGGCGTCGCCAGGGCCGCCGCGACCGTCCGCGAGGACCGGCTCGTCGGCTACGCGGTCCCCGACGGCACGGGGGAGATGGACCCCGCCGCGGTCCGCGCCCACGCCGCGGCCGTGCTCCCGGCGCACATGGTCCCCTCGGTCGTCGTGCGCCTCGACGCGCTCCCGTTGAGCCCCAACGGAAAGCTCGACCGTGCCGCGCTCCCGGCGCCCGCGCTCACGGGCAGCGCGGGACGCGCGCCGCGCACCTCCCGGGAAGGGCTGCTGTGCCGGTTGTTCGGTGAGGTCCTCGGCGTCCCCGGGGTCCGCGCCGACGACAACTTCTTCGACCTCGGCGGGCACTCGCTGCTCGCGACCGGGCTCGTCGGCCGCGTCCGGGCCGACCTCGGCGTCCGGGCGGGCATCCGGGACCTGTTCCAGGCCCCCACCCCGGCCGCGCTCGCCGCACTGCTCGACGGCGACGCGGACGCGGGTGGCGCCCTCGACGTGCTGCTACCGCTGCGCACGGCCGGACCGCGGCCACCGCTGTTCTGCGTGCACCCCGCCGCCGGGATCAGCTGGGTCTACTCCGGACTCCTGCACGCGCTCGGACCAGACCAGCCGGTGTACGGCCTGCAGGCACGCGGCCTCGACGGGCACTCGCCGCTCGCGACCGGTGTGGCGGAGATGGCCGCCGACTACGTGGCCCAGCTCCGCGCCGTGCAGCCCACCGGGCCCTACCACCTGCTCGGCTGGTCGTTCGGCGGCAACGTCGCCCACGCCATGGCCGTGCGGCTGCGCGCGGACGGCGAACGGGTCGCGCTGCTCGCCATGATGGACGCCTACCCGGCCACCGGACCCGCGCCGGCCCGGGACGAGCCCGAGGTCCTGGCCGACCTCCTGCGCTCGCTCGGTGTGCGGGACCTCGGCGCCGGACCACTCGACCTGGCGGCGGCCACCCGGCTCGCCGGAGCGGGCGCGGGCGCCCTCGCCATGCTCGGCCCGGACGTGCTGCCCGCCGTCGCCGCCGTCTTCGCCAACAACGCGGCCCTGCGCGCCGACCACCGGCCGGGGACCTTCGACGGCGACGTCCTGTTCTTCTCCGCCACCGCCGACCGGCCGCCCGGGCTCGCGGACCCGGCGGCGGCGTGGGCGCCGCACGTCCTCGGCCGCGTCGACATCCGGCCGGTCGCCTGCGCCCACGGCGAGATGACCCGGTCCGAGCACCTGTCCGGCATCGCCGCGGCGCTCGCCACCCAACTGTCCACAGTGGAACTCATCGGGAGGATGTCATGACCAACCCGTTCGAAGACGCCGACGGCACCTACTACGCGCTCGTCAACGACGAGGGCCAGTACTCGCTGTGGCCCGAGTTCGCCGAGGTGCCCGCGGGCTGGACGGTGGCGCACGGCCCGGCGGGCAGGCAGGAGTGCCTCGACCACGTCGAGGAGCACTGGACCGACATGCGGCCCAGGAGCCTCGCCGAGGCCATGGACCGGGCATGACCGGCGGCCGCAGCCCCTGGGTGGTGCTGTACACCCTGATGCTGGGGCTGTTCGTGACCGGCGTGAGCAGCACGTCGGTGAACACGGCCATCCCGGCGGTCGGCACCGGCCTGGACGCGACGTTCGACGAGCTGCTGTGGATGGTCAACGGCTACACCATCGTGCTCGCCGCGGTCGTCATCACCGCGGGCCGGCTCGGCGACCTGTACGGGCCGCGCAGGCTCTACGTCATCGGCCTGGTGGTGTTCGCCGCCGGCTCGGTGCTCGCCGGGCTCGCGCAGTCGCCGGCCGTGCTGATCCTGGCCCGGCTGGTGCAGGCGTTCGGCGGCGCGCTCGTGTCCCCGCAGTCGCTGTCCATGATCAGCAAGATCTTCCCGCCGGAGCGCCGCGGCCGGGCCATGGGCATCTGGGGCGCGGTCGCGGGACTCGCGGTCGCCATCGGCCCGAGCCTCGGCGGGCTCATCGTCTCCGCCTGGGGCTGGCGCTGGGTGTTCCTCGTGAACGTCCCGGTCTGCCTCGCCACCGCGGTGCTCGCGCTCCTGCTGGTGCCCGACGTGGCGGGCGGGCGGCGGCGCAGGCTGGACCTGCTCGGGTCCGCGCTCGCCGGCGCCGCACTGTTCCTGATCAGCTACGGGCTCATCGAGGGCCAGTCGCACGGCTGGGGCCGCGTGTGGGGGCCGGTGCCGGTCGCGGCCGTCATCGGCGCGGGGGTGGTGCTGCTCGCGGTGTTCGCCCGCGTGGAGCGCGGCAGGCAGGACCGGGAACCGTTGCTGCCGTTCGTGATCCTGCGCGACCGCAACTTCGCGTGCATGGCGGCGGTCACGATCACGCTCGTCGGCGCGGTCGGGGCGATGCTGCTGCTGTTGTCGATCCTGCTGCAGTCCGGGCTGGGGCTGGCGGCGGTGTCCGCCGGGGTGGTCATCGCGATCGCGCCGGTGGTCTCCAGCGCCGTCGCGCCGGTGACCGGCAGGCTGACCGACCGGTTCGGCGGCAAGTACCTCCTCGTCGCCGGCCTGCTGCTGTTCGCCGTCGGGCTGGGGCAGCTGGCGCTGGCCGCCGGGCCCGCCGCGGGCTGGTGGGACCTGCTGCCCGGGCTCGTCGTCATCGGCGTCGCGATGGGCGTGGTGTTCGCGCCCCCGCTCGCCATCGCCATGCACGACATCGACCCCGCGATGGCGGGCGCGGCGTCCGGCGCCCTCAACACGATCCGCAACTTCGGCGCCACCGTCGCGGCCGCCGTGGTCGGCGCGGTCGTCCAGTCGCGGCTGGGCGCCGCGCTGCGGGACGCCGCCGACACCCACGCCGCCGCGCTCGACCCGGCACTGCGGGACCCGTTGCGCGCCGGTGTCGCCGAGGCCACCGCCGGACGGCTCGAGGTCGGCCCCGACCAGTTCCACATCCCCGTCCCGCCCGGCACGTCGGCCGACGCCGCCGGTGCCCTGCACGACGCGGCCGGCGCGGTGTTCCGCACCGGGCTGACCGACGCCGTGCGGATCGCGTTCCTGGTGCCCGCCGCGCTCCTCGTGGTGTCCGTGCTGCTGACGCTCGCGGTCCGCGAGAAGCCACGGGCGGGCGCCGACCCCGTCTCCGCCGCACGTGCCTGACCCCGGAGGACAACCGTGGACTTCAGCCTCTTCTACTTCGCCGACCACGCCGAGCGAAGCGACGGGTACCGCCTGCTGCTCGAGGGCGCCCGGTTCGCCGACCGGCACGGCTTCAGTGCCGTGTGGACCCCCGAACGGCACTTCCACCCGTTCGGTGGCGACTACCCGAACCCGGCCGTCGCCGGGGCCGCGGTCGCGGCGGTCACCGACCGGGTGGCGATCCGGGCGGGCAGCGTGGTGGCGCCCCTACACCCCGCGGTCCGGATCGCCGAGGACTGGGCGGTCGTGGACAACCTGTCCCGCGGCCGCGTGGGCATCTCGTTCACCTCCGGCTGGCACGCCGTCGACTTCGCGATCCGGCCGGAGAACTACGCGGACCGGCGCGACGTCCTCACCGCGACCGTCGACACCGTCCGCAGGCTGTGGCGGCGCGAGGAGGTCGAGCTGACCGACGGCGCGGGCGACCGGGTCGCCGTGCGCACCTACCCGGCGCCGGTCCAGCCGGAGCTGCCGGTGTGGGTGACCTGTTCCGGCAACCCCGAGACGTTCCGCACCGCGGGCAGGCTCGGCGCCGGCGTGCTGACGCACCTGCTGGGGCAGGACCTCGACGACCTGGCCGGCAAGATCGCCGACTACCGGGCGGTCCTGGCCGCCGAGCACGGCGACCGGGCGGGGCACGTCACCCTGATGCTGCACGCGTTCCTCGGCGACGACCGCGAGGCGGTGAAGGCAGTCGTCCGCGAGCCGTTCAGCGCCTACCTGCGCAGCTCGATCGGGCTGATCGCCAGGGCGTCCGGGGACCTGCTGCCCGGCGTCGACCCGGACACGCTCACGCCGGACGACGTCGACTTCCTGGTCGAGCGCTCGTTCGACCGCTACTTCGAGACCGGCGGCCTGTTCGGCACGGTCGCCGACGCCACCGCCGTCGTCGAGGCCGTGCGGGGCGCGGGCGTCGACGAGATCGCCTGCCTCGTCGACTTCCTCGGCGACACCGACGCCGCCCTCGACGGCCTGCCCCACCTGAACAAGCTGCGCGAGGCGTCACTCGCGGGCTGACCCGACTCCGCACACCCACCTGAGGAGACACCCGAGATGCACCCCACTGTCCACAACGGACCACGCAGGACCGCCGTCCGCGCGCTCGTCGCGGCGGTCGTCACCGGCGTGGTGCTCGCGCTGACCGCCGCACCCGCTGCCGCGGCGCCGAACCTCGCCGACAAGCTGGTCGACAAGGTCACGATCGACAACATCAACCGGCACCTGATCGCGTTCCAGCGGTTCGCCGACCGCAGCGAGGACGGGACCAGAGCCGCGTACACGGCCGGTTTCCGGCTCAGCCACGAGTACGTGGCGGGCAAGCTGCGCGACGCCGGGTTCGCGGTGAGCGCACTCGAGTTCCGGTACGACCGCAGGGTCACCGACGCCTCGACGGTCGCCGCGGGCACCACCCGCATCTCCCCGTTCCCCATCATCTTCTCGCCCAACACCCCCATCGGCGGGGTGCGCGGGCCGCTGCTCCCGGTGCCCGTCGACGCCACGTCCGGGTGCGAGGCCAGTGACTACACCGGACTCGACGCGACCGGGTCCATCGCGCTGATCGCGCGCGGCGGCTGCACGTTCACGCAGAAGCAGCAGGTGGCCGCCGACCACGGCGCGCTGGTGGCACTGGTCTACAACCTGGCGCCCGGGCCCGGCCGCGGCATCCTCACCGGCACCCCGAACGAGACCTGGATCCCCACCGGGCTGCTGTCCAACGCCGAGGGCACCGAGCTGGTGGCGCGCGGCGGCGAGCTCGCCGACGTGGACATCCGCACCCACATCCAGCCGACACCCAGCCGCAACCTGGTGGTGCAGACCAGGACCGGGCGCGCGGACAACGTGGTGCTGGCCGGTGCGCAGCTCGACAGCGAGGACGACGTCCCCGGCATCAACGACAACGCGACCGGCGCGGCCGCGCTGCTGGAGCTGGCGCTGAAGATGGGACCGGCGCCGAAGGTGAACAACGCGGTCCGGTTCGTGTTCTGGGGCGCGGAGTGGACGCAGTCCGGTTCCACGGACTACCGCGCCTCCCTCGACTTCGATGAACAGCTCGACATCGCGATGTACCTGCACTTCGACATGCTCGGCTCACCCAACGGCGGCCACTTCGTGTTCGACGGCGACAACTCCGACGGGCGCGGCGGCGGCCCGTACGGCACCGCGCAGATCGAGCAGCTCATCACCGGTTACCTGAACGGGCGGGGCATCCCCACCGAGGGCACCGACTACGACGGCAACTCCGACCACTTCGGCTTCCACACCCTCGGCATCCCCAGCGGTGGCCTGTACTCGGGGTCGTTCCGGCTGAAGACCGCGGCGCAGGCGGCGAAGTGGGGCGGCACCGAGGGCGTCGCGTTCGACCCGTGCCACCAGACGCGGTGCGACAACCTCGGCAACGTCGACCGCGCCGAGCTGGACCGCAACGCCGACGCGATGGCCTACACGGTCGCGTCGTACGCGATCAGCACCGAGGGCGTCAACGGGGTGCCGCCGCGCGCGGCGCGGGAGCGCCAGCGCAGCGCCGCGGCACGGACGGCGACGGTGGCCGCGTCGCCGTCGGTGGCCGGGGCGGTGGCGTCCTGATGTCCGCCACCGGGGTGCGTGCCGAGCCCGCCGGGATCGCGGCGGTGCTCGGCCACCTCACCGAGCTGCAGCGGATCGCCGACCGCAACGGCGGCACCCGCGCGTCGGGCACGCCCGGCCACGAGGAGTCCGTCGACTACGTGGCCGGCCTGCTCACCGCGGCGGGGTTCGACGTCGCCGTGCGGGAGTTCCCGATCACCTACGCCGAGACGGTCGCCGAGCGGCTGGTGGTCGCGGGCGAGGAGCTCGAGGTGACCGTGATGCGGTACTCGCCGAACACGCCGCCCGGCGGGATCAGCGCGCCGCTGTCGGTGCTGCCGCCCGGCCGCACCCGCGGCTGCGACCCGGCGGACTTCGCCGACGGCGACCACACCGGCCGGATCGTGCTCGTCGAACGCGGCGGCTGCCCGCACGCCCGCAAGCAGCAGAACGCGGCCGCCGCGGGCGCGGCCGGGGTGCTCGTGCACAACACCAACGACGAGTGGCTGCTCGGCACGCTGGTGTCGGACGACGAGGCGCGGATCCCGACCGGCGGCGTCAGCCGGGTGCTGGGGGAGCGGCTGCGGACCATGGCCGGTGCCCCGGTCACGCTGGACCTGCGGATGTCCTCGGCACCGCGGACGTCCCGCACGGTCATCGCGCAGACGAGGACCGGCGCGTTCGACAACGTCGTGATGGCGGGCGCCCACCTGGACAGCGTCGTGGAGGGCCCCGGCATCAACGACGCCGCGACCGGCTGCGCCGCGCTGCTGGAGACCGCGCTGCGGCTCGGCCCCAACCCCGACGTGGCCAACGCGGTGCGGTTCGCGTGGTGGGGCGCGGAGGAGTTCGGCCAGGTCGGCTCCACCGAGTACGTCGAGAGCCGGACCGACGAGGAGCGGCTGGACATCGCGCTGTACCTGAACGTGGACATGCTCGGCTCGTCCAACGGCGGGTACTTCGTGTTCAGCGGCGCCGACCTCGGCGACCGCGCGCCGCTGGGCTGCGCGGCCATCGAGGCGGCCTTCCGGGACGCGCTCGCCGAGCAGGGCGTGGCGAGCGAACCGCTGTCGCTCGTCGGCGGGTTCGACCACATGCCGTTCGTGGCCGCGGGCATCCCGGCCGGCGGGCTCTACACCGGCGCCACCGCCATCAAAACCCCGGCCCAGGCCGCGAAGTGGGGCGGCACCGCCGGGATCCCGTTCGACCCCGGCTACCACCGCGCGGCCGACGACCTGCACAACGTGGACCGCGTCGCGCTCGCCGCCAACACCGCCGCACTCGCCGCCGTGACCGCCCGCTACGCCGCCGGCACCGGCGACCTGCCCGGCCGCGCCGCGCGCGCGGCCACCCGAACCCGTTGACACAGAAGGAGAAGACCATGTCCTCGTGGAGGAGACCGCGTCGCGCGGTCGCGGTCCTGGCCGCGGCGTGCACCGCGCTCGGGCTCACGGTGCTGCCCGCGAGCGCGGGTGAGGCCGCGCCCGACGGACCCAAGCTCGCACGGCAGATGACGAAGGCCGTGACGCTGGACGGCATGAACCGCCACCTGATCGCGTTCCAGCGGATCGCGGACCGCAACGGCGGCAACCGCGCGCCCGGCACACCGGGCCTGCTGGCCTCGGCCGACTACGTCGCGGGCAAGCTGACGGCGGCCGGGTTCGAGGTCACCGCCCAGGACTTCCCGGTCCGCTACTCCGCGCCGCTGGCCGAACGGCTCGTCGTCGGCGGCACGGCCGTGAAGGTGCACATGGCGCTGTACACGCCGGACACCCCCGTGGGCGGCGTCACCGGGCCGCTCGCCGTGCCGCCGGACGACCCGACGCACGGCTGCGACGCCACGGACTACGCGAACGCGAACTACACCGGCACGGTGGTCCTGGTGCGGCGGGGCGGCTGCACGTTCGCGGTCAAGCAGAAGGCGGCGGCCGCCGCCGGCGCGATCGCGACGATCATCTACAACACCACCGACACCTGGCTGCGGGCGAGCCTCGTGTCGGAGGCCGACGCGAAGATCCCCACCGGCGGCGTCTCCCGCTCGATCGGCGAGGCACTGCTCGCCAAGGCCGGTCAGTCCGCGACGGTCGAGCTGCGGACGCTCACCGAGATGCGCACGTCCCGCACGCTCATCGCGCAGACCACCACCGGTCGCCCCGGCAACGTCGTGATGGCCGGCGCGCACCTCGACAGCGTGGTGGAGGGCGCGGGTGTCGGCACCAACGGCAGCGGCGCCGCCGCGCTGCTGGAGCTGGCGCTGAAGATGGGGCCGGCGCCGAAGGTGAACAACGCGGTCCGGTTCGTGTTCTGGGGTTCCTGGGAGTTCGGCATCGTCTCCGCGCCCTACTACCTCGACCACCTGACCTTCGAACAGCAGCTCGACATCGCGCTGTACCTCAACGCCGACGGCATCGCCGCGCCGAACGCCGGCTACTTCGTCTACGACGGCGACGCCGGGCCGTACGGGTCGACGGCGATCGAGGACGCGTTCGCGAGCTACCTCGCCGCGACGGGCACGGAGACGGAACGGATCCCGTTGCCCGCCATGCGTTCCGACCACCTGCCGTTCCTGACCGCCGGGATCCCCTCCGGGGGCGTGTTCACCGGCAACCAGGACGTCAAGACGCCCGCCCAGGCGGCGAAGTGGGGCGGCACGGCGGGGGTCCCGTTCGACGCCTGCTACCACGAGGCGTGCGACAACCTCGGCAACATCGACCGTTCCGTGCTCGACCGCAACGCGGACGCGCTGGCGTGGGTGACCGCGTCCTACGCGATCAGCACGGAAGGGGTCAACGGAGTGCCCGCCCGCTCGGCACGGGCGGCCAAGCGGGCGGCAGCGGCCCGCGCCGCCACCGCGCCCGCCGGGACGGAGACGCGCTGAGCACCCGTTGACGGCACCGCGCCCGGCCGCACCGCCCCCTCCGGGCGGCCGGGCGCGGTGTCACGCCGTCGCGATGGCCGAGTCCGGGCCGGACAGGGCGAGCTTGCTCAGCGCGCGCCGGTTCGGCAGCCCGGTCTTGGTGATGAGGCTGGACACGTGCCCCTCCACCGTGCGGGTGGACAGGTGCAGCCGCTCGGCGATCTCGCGGTTGCCCAGCCGTTCCGCGAGCAGCCGCAGCACCTCGAACTCGCGCACGGTCACCCCGGCGGACCGCAACGACGGCGGGATCTCCGCCGCGCCCGTGCGTCGCGGCGCGACGCGCTCCCCGGTGCCGCGCAGCAGCGCGCGGCACGCGCTCGCGACGGCGGGCACGTCCGCGCCGTGGAAGTAGTCCTCGGCGGCACGCAGCCACTCGGCGTGGGTGCCCCACCCGTCGGCGATGGCGGCCTCCCCGACGAGCCGCAGCCCGAGGTGCACGGCCATCGCGTAGGGCGCGCCGGCACGCATCGCCTCGGCGACGTCCTCGGCGGCCTGCTCCGCACGGCCCGCCCGCCCGGCGAGCACGGCACGCGCGAACAGCGCGAACTGCCGGTCCCACCGCAACCGGTCGGCCGGGTCGGCGACGACCGCGTCGAAGCCGTCCTGGTCGAGGTCGCCGTCGACCGCGCACACCAGCAGGTGCAGGCCGTGGCGGCCGCTCAGCTGCAGGATCGACGGGTTGGTGTCCTCCGCGTGCAGCGCCTGCGCCAGCTCGTCGCGGGCCGCGGGCCGGTCCTCCTCGAGCAGCGCGCAGACCGCCCGCACCAGCCCGTGCACGCGGGAGGCGTACATCGGCAGCGCGTCGCCGTCGAGCTCGCGGAACCGCGCGAGGACCCGGTCCATGTCGCGGCGGCGGCCGCGGTGGGCGGCGAGCATCGCGCGGGCGAGCAGCGCCTGGTGGAGCGTGTCCCGCAGCCGCAGCCGCCCGGCCGCGTCGATGACCTGGTCGAGCAGTGTGCCCGCGGTCGCGAAGTCGCCGGACAGCACGGTGTGCGTCGCGATGACGGTCTCGGCGAGGTACCTGGCGCTCACCGCTCCCACCCGCGCGGCCTGTTCGCGCGCCTGCTCCACCCGCGTGGTGTCCGCCTCGCGCAGCGCGTCGTCGTTGCCCAGCCGCACCAGCGCGTGGATCACCCAGATCGGCAGGTCGTGCTGGACGGCGACGGCGTGCGCACGTTCGAGGTAGGCGGTCGCGGCGGCGGGGTCGCGGGCGCGGACCACGGCCCCGAGCAGCTGCAGCGCCTGGCAGGCGACGACCGGCAGCGGGACGGCCTCCGCGACGACCGCGACCTTCCTGGCGATGGCCTCCGCGGCGTCGAACTGCTCCTGGCCGCCGAGGTCGAGCGCGAGGTGCGCGGCCACCACGTCCACCGGCGCGGTGTCCTCCGGCGACGCTTCCGGGCCGAGCAGCGCGCGGGCGGCGTCGAGCTGGGCCATGCTCTGCGCGGGCTGCCCGGCGACGACCGCCGCCCACGCGAGCCGGGTGTGCAGCCGCGCCCTGCGCTTGGGTTCGAGCCCGCCGCCGAGCTGGTCGAGGACGCCGATGGACGTCAGCGCGCGTTCGACGAGCCCGCCCTCCGCCAGCGCGTACAGCAGCGACTCCATGGTGTCGGCGCGGGCCGGGGTGTCGCCGGGTGGCAGGAGCTCCCACGCGCGGTCCAGCAACGCGACGGCCGAGCTGGCGGCGCCCTGCGCGAGCGCGCGCCTGCCCGCCTCGGTGAACAGGCGGCCCGCGGCTGTCGTGTCCCCCGCCTCCACCAGCAGGGTGGCGGTGACCTGGCACCACTCGCCGGGCAGGCCCGGGTACACGGCAGGCAGCGTGTCGGCCGCCTTCCTGGCGAGCGCGGCGCGCTCGGCGGCCGACAGCGTGGTGAGCAGCGCCTCGCGGATGAGCCGGTGCCGGAAGCAGTACCAGTCGGGGGTCTGCTCGTCGACGTCGACGAGCTGCGCGGCGGTCTCCTCGTGCAGGTAGCTGAGCAGGTCGCGGTCGGTGAGCCCGGTGGCGGCGCGCACCGCGGCGAGCGGGAAGCGGTTGCCGATCATGGCGGCCGTGGTGAGCAGTTCCTTGGCGCGGGGGTCGAGGAGGTCGACGGGCCGGGCGAGGCTGCGCGCGAACGTCTCCGGCAGCCTCGTCTGCAGCCGTTCGCTCGTGTGCCAGCGCCCACCGCGTGACACGAGCAGCCCGCCGTCGACCATGCCGGACACGAGTTCCTCGGCGTGGAACGGGATGCCCGCGCTGCCTGCCCACAGCAGGTCGACCGCCGGTTCCGGCACCTCGGCCGGGGCGGTGCCGAGGCAGGCGGCCGCGAGCAGGCCGGTCTCCTCGCGGGTGAGCCGTTCCAGCTCGACGACGACCGCGGTGCCGCGCTGGGCGGCGAGCCGCGCGAGGCGCAGCGCGGGGGACGGCTCGGACCGGATCGTGCCGATCACCGTGGTCGGCTGCCGGTCCAGGTTGTCGATCAGGTACTCGACGACGGCGAGCGTCTCGGCGTCGGTGTCCTGCAGGTCGTCGAGGGTGAGCAGGCAGCCGCAGCCGCGCCCGGCGAGCGCGGTCAGCCGCAGCACCGCCTCCGCGAGCACGACGACCGAGCCGCCGTCCTGCGTGGCGGGCGCGCCCCAGTCCGGCACGAGGCGGGCCAGGATCGGCCGGTACGGGCCGAGCGCGGCCACGTCGACGGGGTTCTCGTCGCGGGACAGGGAGAACAGCGCCTCGGTGAGCGACCGGAACGGGACCATCGGCCCGATCACGGTGCCCCGTCCCCGCAGCAGCCGCATCCCGGCGTCGAAGGCGAGCTCCGCGGCCGCCGTCGCGAGCCGCGACTTGCCGATGCCGCTCTCGCCGACGAGGAAGACCGTGCGTCCGCGGCCGGCCCGGGCCGCGTCGAGCGCGTCGCGGATGTCGTTGATTTCCTTGCCCCGACCGACTACTACCGGTGACCTGCGCCCCATGGCCACACCATTCCACGGGGTGCAGGACCGGTCTATCCGCCAGATGTGCGCCCGGCCGATGGGCTGTGCGCGCCAGGAATTAGGTCTGGTCGCCGTCCTCCGCTGCTCCGTGGTTGAGGGTGATGGACGAGCACGTGATGTGCCACGTGAACGCGGCCGACGGCGGCTGGTCGCCGTCGCCGCCCACCGCGCCGATGCCCGCGAGCGCCGCTTCGCGTCTGCCGAAGGTCACCGACGGCATCGTGGCGACCGGGCCGAGGGGGTCGTTGTCGGGCACGGTCGTGATCGGGTGCTGGTCACGCATGGTGTTCTTTCCTCTCGTTGTTCCGACTGGGTTGCAACAGGAGCACGGACGGCACGCGGCCGGGGAAACCCAGCCGCAGCAGCCCGTACCCGATCCCGGCCCAGCCGCTGACGAGGCCGGGCGTGGACACCGATCCGGGGGTGCCGCAGGACGGGCCGTACCGGTCGAGCGCGGCGAGGACCAGTCCGGCGCGGCGCCGGGCGGCCACCGTGACCGCGCGGTCCCCGGCCCGCCCGGCGAGTTCGGTGACCGCCTCCATGACGCCGAGCTCGCCGTGGCAGAGGCTGAGGTCGCGGAGCACGGGCCGGTCGAGGAGCGCGGTCGCCGCCGCCGCGGGGTCGGCGTGGCTGCGGGCGATCGCGATGCCCGCCGCGCCCCGGCACCAGCCGGTGGCCGCGTCGCCGGGCGGGAGCCGGTCGATCGCGTGCCGTGCCGCCGCCGCGTGCGCCGGCTCGTCGTCGGCGCCGGTCAGCGCCCACGCGAGGCCCGCCAGCCCGTCGGCGAACCCGGCGGGGAGCCCGGTGCCGGACACGTGCGCGGCGGTCCGGGTGGCGCACTCGGCGGCGAGCCGGGCCGCCGTCGCCAGGCCGAGTTCGGCGGCGACGGCACGCATCGCGGCGAGGCAGCCCGCGTCGCCATCGGCCCACCCCGGCCTGCTCGGCGCCCGGGCCGCGAGGTCCACGGCGGTCGCGGCGCAGTCCCGGAGCCCGGTGTCGTCGAGGAGCGTGGCGAGCCGGGCGAGCCCGTAGGCCAGCCCGCCGAGCCCGCGCAGCCCGCCGCGGCCGACGATGGCGAGCACCCCGGCACGTTCGGCGAGGGTGGCGAGCAGTGCCGGCACCGCGCCGACGGCGGCGCGGGCGGTGTCGGCGTACCGGGCGATCCCGCTCAGGTCGGCGAGCTGCGCGAGGAACAGGGCGACGCCGAGGTAGCCGTCGGCGAGACCGCCACCCATCGGCAGCACGGCCCACTGCCGCCGGTCGACCAGTTCGAGACCGAGCCAGTTCACCCGGCTGGGCGTGGCCTGGCTGGCGGCGACGAGCTGGTCGGCGAGCGCGCACGCCGCGACGAGCAGGCGCTGCGGGTGCGCGCCTGCGCCGGCCGGTGCCCCGGGGACGGGCCCGGCGCCCACGTGGTCCTCCGCGCCCGCGGTGCGGCGCCGGGTCGCGAGCGCGGCGGACACTACCCACGCCTGGGTGCGCCGGTCGGCCTCGCCCATGTCCCGCAGCTTGTCCACCGCGCCGCGCACACCGGTCCGTTCGAGCACGTCGTCGATCCGGCGCCCGGCCGAGGACCACAGGTGCCGCGCGCCGGGCCGTGCCGTGAACAGCGGCACCTGCCCGGCCCACAGGTCGGCCAGCTCGTGCGCGACCAGCCTGCGCCGCACGGGATCCGCCGCGGACCGGCGGCACAGCTCGCCGAGGACCAGGTCGCGTTCCAGCGCGTCGCGCAGCAGGGCGGGGTGGGTGGACTCGTCGAGGAGGAACGCGTACCGGTCGGTCGGCCGCGCCACCACCCGGACCTCGACGTCGGCGCAGGTCTCGACGTACGCGGCGAACTCCGCGCGCCGCGCCATGATCGCGTGGTACCCGAGCCGGAACCCGTCCTGCAGCGCGGGTTCGTGGTCGACGGGGTCGGCGGGCCGGTCACCGATCCGGGGCCGGTTGCGCGCGCCCGCGTAGGGCGCGGGCCTGCGGGCGAGCCGCATCCGGTCGGTGCCGGCGAAGTCCCAGCCGACGACGCTCGCAGGCGTGGTCGCGCCCGCGTCGCCGCCCAGCCCGGAGATGTCGAGCACGCCGTGCTCCCCGACGACGGGGAACGGCAGCAGCGCGGTGCGGTGCACGGACGAGCCGAACGCGCGGGTGGCGGGATCGTCGCGGGGCACGCCGGGCTGCGGCAGGTCGGGGTGGAACATGGTCTCGACGTCGATGAGCACGGGCTGGTCGCCGACGGCGATGAGGTTCTCGCAGTGGATGTCGGCGCCGTCGAGCACGTGGAGCAACGCGAGCAGCGCGCCCTGCCTGCGGTAGAACCGGTCCACCTCGCCGGGGTCGGTCATGGCCCGGTGCGGGACGTGCTCGAGCCACCCGTACCCGGCGCGCGGGAGCACCGCGACGGACCGCAGTCCCAGCCCGGGCGCCGCGTCGTTGAGCCGTCGCACCAGCTCGCCGAACCGGAGGTGCGTCCCGACGTCGCGGGGCCGGTAGACCACCCGCCGCCCGTCCGCGAACACGACCATCGACACGGTGCGCCCACGCTGGTGGGCGTCGCCCAGCCCGGCCACGACCCGCACCAGCGCCCCGGGGTCGACACCGCCGAGCAGCCCGGCGACGAGGGCGTCCCGGTCGGCGGCGAACCGCCGCAGCAGCTCCACGGTCGCGTCGGCGGCGAACTCGCACGCCTGCCCGAGCAGGCGGGCCAGCACCGGGTAGCGGATGAACAGCCCCGCGAGCCCGCCGGGCCGGGCGAGCCGGGCGACGAAGTCGGCGAACCGCGCGGCCGGATCGTCCCCCGCCAGCACCCCGGCACCGCGCTGGGCGTGCAACTCCGCGACGAACGTGCGGGCCGCGACCGCCACCAGCCGCCGGGACAACCCCGCGGAGAACGACCGCACGACCCCGTCCACGTCGATGCCGGTCCCGTCGGCGGCCGCCCGGACCATCGCGGCCGCCTCGGCGACAAGAGGGGACAGGGGCAACGCGAACGCGTCCTGCCAGCCGGCGGGCACGGCGGGAACGGCCGGCACCCCGGCCCGCACGGCCCGTTCCACCAGCGGCACCCAGCCGGGCCGCGGGACCCGCCGCCCGGTACGGTCCGGCGACTCGGCCAGCACCGCGGCGAGCGTGGCCTCGTCCAGGCCGTGGTCGGCCAGCCACCCGGCGAGCCCGTCGGCGCCGAACGCGTCCCGCCACCGCTCCGCGTCGTCGGTCGCCACCGGTGGCGGCAGGGGAGCGGCGCACCGCTCGTGCAGCGCGAGCGCGGGCACCCACCAGAACTCACCCATCCACGTGCTCCCCACGTGAAAACCCGCGCCGTCGGGCGCCGCTGCGCACATGCCGCAGGACGGTGCCAGGTGCCGGGGGGACGCGTCACCCGTGGAAACCACCTACTTTGCGCCCCCGCACCACCCCAATGGCCGAACGACCCCGAAGCCGTGGGGTGGTGCGACCGCGCACCCCGGCGAGCCCCGGAACGGATCCCCAGCAGAGCCCGCCCCACAGCCAGGGCTACACCTCGGCATCGGACAACCGGGGGCGACCGCCCCATCTGCTTGGGGGCCGCGGGCGGCTTGACGTGGTCCACGTCCGGTTGTCAACATCTACGCAGACGTTGACGAGCGGAGGCGTGATGGGTGTGCTCGGCGGCAAGGCGGCCATCGTGACCGGGGCGGGTCGTGGGCTCGGCCGGGCCTACGCGCTGGACCTGGCCGCGGCGGGTGCGTCGGTGGTGGTCAACGACGTCGACGTGGCGGAGGCGCACGCCGTGGTCGGCGAGATCACCGCCGCGGGCGGGGACGCCGTCGCGAGCGGGCACGACGTGAGCGATCCCGAGGCCGTCGACGCGCTGGTCGCCACCTGCGTGGCGGCGTTCGGCAGGCTCGACGGGCTGGTCAACAACGCCGGGCTGTACCACGAGGCACTCCCGTGGGACGAGCGGCCGGACGCCATGCGCCGGGCGGTGCTCGTGAACGTGCTCGGCGCGCTGCAGTGCCAGGCCGCGGCGAGCGCGGTCATGCGGGACGGCGGCGGTGGCGCGATCGTCAACGCTTCCTCCGGCGGCATGTTCGGCTTCCCGAGCGTCTCGACCTACGCCGCCACCAAGGGCGCCCTGGCCGCGCTCACCTACAGTGCGGCGCTCGACCTGGAGGCGGCGGGCATCCGGGTCAACGCGATCTCGCCGATGGCGCTCACCCGGATGACGGAGAACGCGCTCGGCCGCGGCCTCGCTCCGTCCACACAGGACGCACCGCCGCTCGCCGGGATCGCGGACAAGCGGCCGGATGCGGTGGCGCCGCTCGTGACGTTCCTGCTCAGCGACCTCGCCGACGGCATCACCGGCCAGTTCTTCCGCTTCGACGGCCGCCGCGTGTCGGTGGTGACCACGAACGCGTTCGCCGACCACCCGTGCACGACCGCCGGCGCGTGGACCCCGGCAGCGCTGGCCGACGCGTTCGCCGGCCCGCTCGCGCCGCACCTGCAGCCCTACGGCGTCGAACGCCGCCTGCCGCCGCGCCTGCGGGTGCACCGCTGACACGGCGTGCGTGGTCAGCCGCCTGCCATCGAACCCACCACCAGGAACGGTTCCGAGCCGTCCGCGACGCGGGCGGGCAGCGGGGTGCCGGGCGGGTCGTGCGAGAGGTCCTGCTCGCACGCGAAGTACCGGACGAACGCACGCCTGCGCCCGGCCGCGTCGCGGATGGTGCCGCGCAGCACGGGGTAGCGCGCCTCCAGCGCGGTGAGCACCGCGTCCGTGGTGACCTCCGCGCCGACGTCCAGGCACACCTCGCCGTCGACACCCGCCAGGCGCCGCAGGTGCGTGGGTAGTTTGACGCGCACGCTCACAACGTCTGCACCTCCACCGACAGCACCGAGGGCAGGTGGCTCACGATCGGCGACCACGTGTCGCCCGCGTCGGGGGAGCAGTAGACCTGGCCGCCGGTGGTGCCGAAGTACACGCCGCAGTCGTCGAGGCTGTCGATAGCCATGGCGTCCCGCAGGACGTTGACGTAGCAGTTCTCCTGCGGCAGCCCCTTCGTCAGCGGTTCCCACTCGTCGCCGCCGGTGCGGGAGCGGTACACGCGCAGGCGGCCCTCCGGCGGGTAGTGCTCGGAGTCGCTGGTGATGGGGACGACGTAGATCGTGTCCGGCTCGTGGGCGTGCACGCCGATCGGGAACCCGAAGTCGGTCGGCAGGTCGCCGCTGATCTCGCGCCAGTTCTCACCAGCGTCGTCGGAACGCATGACGTCCCAGTGCTTCTGCATGAACAGCGTGTCGGGCCGCGACGGGTGCATGGCGAGCCGGTGCACGCAGTGGCCGACCTCGGCGTCCGGGTCCGGGATGCCGTCGGAGACCAGGCCGCGGTTGATCGCCCGCCACGTCTTGGCGCCGTCGTCGGTGCGGAACGCGCCCGCGGCCGAGATCGCGATGAACAGCCGCTGCGGATCGGCAGGGTGCTGGAGGATCGTGTGCAGGCACAGCCCGCCCGCGCCCGGGCCCCACGACGGGCCGGTGCCGTGCGCGCGCAGGCCGGGCAGCTCGTGCCAGCTGCCGCCGCCGTCGGTGGTGCGGAAGAACCCGGCGTCCTCGATGCCCGCGTACACGAGGTCGGGGTCGGACAGGGACGGTTCGAGGTGCCACACCCGCTTGAACACCCACGGCACCTGCGTCCCGTCGTAGTACTGGTGCGTGCCGGGGTCGCCGTCGTAGTCGAAGTCCTTGCCCACCGGGCGCCACGACCGGCCACCGTCGTCGGAGCGCTGGACGAGCTGGCCGAACCACGCCGTGTGCTG
The DNA here is from genome assembly GCF_054661535.1 of Actinophytocola sp. KF-1. Classification (NCBI taxonomy): domain Bacteria; kingdom Bacillati; phylum Actinomycetota; class Actinomycetes; order Pseudonocardiales; family Pseudonocardiaceae; genus Actinophytocola; species Actinophytocola sp. KF-1. The sequence continues at coordinate 147,530 of NZ_BAAFVK010000003.1, forward strand.
CGACGCGTACAGGCGGTCGGGGTCCACCGGCGAGCCGGCCACGTGGTAGACCTCCCAGCCGCCGAAGTGGGGACCGGAGACCGTCCAGTCCTTGCGGGTGCCGTCCGAGGTCAGCACGAAGGCGCCCTTGCGGGTGCCGACGAGCACGCGAACGCCGGTCATGGCTTCCTCCTGAGGTGGGGCGTCGTTGCCACCGGCGAGTGTGGCACCGGCCACCGACAAAAACAGCGGCGTGACGCGGAGGGACACGATCGGGGGACGCAGGGTCGCCGCCGCGTTCGCCGACGGCGAGGGAACCGACGCGGGCGCGCGGCGGTCTACTTCCGGGTAGCCCTGCGAACTCGGGAGGCGCGGCCGGTGCGATTCCAGCTGCTGGGGCCGCTGCGCGTGGAGGTGGCCGGGCGGGCGGTGCCGCTCGGCGGGACCAAGCAGCGGATGGTCCTCGCGCACCTGCTGCTGAACGTGGGCAGGCCGGTGCGGGCCGCGCAGCTCGTCGACGTGCTCTGGGGTGCGGACCCGCCGACGTCGGCCGCCGCGAACCTGCAGACCTACGTGTGGCGGCTGCGGCGCGCGCTGCCGTTCGACGGGGACGGGCTCGTCACCAGCGGCACCGGCTACGAGCTGCGCACGCCGCCGGAGTCGGTCGACGCCTGGGTGTTCCGCGACGCGTGCGCACGAGCCCGTGCGGAGCGCGACCCCGCCGTCGCGGTCGCGGAACTCCGTGCGGCGGAACGGCTCTGGCGCGGGGACCCGCTCGCCGACCTGCCCGCGGTGCCCGCGTGGGAGGCCGAGCTGAGCGGGCTGGCCGAGGCGCGGCTCGCCGCGACGGAGGACCGGCTGGCGCTGCGGGTCCGGCTCGGCGAACACGGACCCGTCATCGAGGAGCTCACCGGGCTGCTCGCCGAGCACCCCTACCGGGAACGCCTGTGGCAGCAGTACCTCCTCGCGCTCGCCGGGGCCGGGCGCCGGGCCGACGCGCTCGCCGCCTACGCCGACGTGCGGGCCCGCTTCGTCGCGAACCTCGGCGTCGAGCCGGGGCCCGCGCTGCGGGAGGCCCACGCCGCGGTCCTGCGGGACGAGACGCCGCGGGACGCCGCGGTGGTGCACCAGCTGCCCGCCGACCTGCCGGACTTCGTGGGCCGGGAGGCCGCCGTCGCCGAGCTGCTGACCGCGCTGACCCCGCGGCCCGGCACGTTCGCGGCGCCGGTCGCCGTCGTGTCGGGACCGCCGGGCACCGGGAAGTCCGTGCTCGCCCTGCACGTCGCGCACCGGCTGCGGGCCGCGTACCCCGACGGCCAGTTCCACGCCGATCTCGACGCCACCGGGGACCGGCCCGCCGACCCCGCCACGGTGCTCGCGGACTTCCTGCACGCGCTCGGGGTGTTCGGCGCAGGCCTGCCGGACGGGGCGACGGCCAGGGCGGCGCTGTTCCGGTCCCGGCTCGCCGGGCGCCGGGTGCTGGTGGTGCTCGACGACGCGGCGACCGCCGCGCAGGTCCGGCCGCTGCTGCCCGCCGACGGCGGCTGCGCCGTGCTGGTGACCGCCCGCTCCCGGCTGCCCGAGCTGACCGGCGCGCACGACGTCGAACTGGCCGTGTTCGACGCGGCGGAGAGCACCCGGCTGCTCGCGGCCGTCGCGGGCGCCGACCGGGTGGCCGCCGAGGCCGGGCACGCCGCCGACATCGTCGAGTTCTGCGGCAGGCTGCCGCTCGCCATCCGCATCGCCGGGACGCGGCTCGCGGGGAGGCGCGCCTGGTCGCTGCGCACGCTGCGCGACCGCCTCGCCGACGAGTCGACACGGCTGGGTGAGCTGCGCGTCGGGGACCTCGCGGTGCGGCGGAGCTTCGAGCTCAGCGTCCGGCAGCTGCCCGGCGACGGGGTCCGCGCGTTCGGCAGGCTCGCACTGCTCGGCGGCCGCGAGTTCCCGGCGTGGGCGGTCGACGCGCTGCTCGGCAGGCCCGCGCACGACGTGCTCGACCTGCTGGTCGACGCGAACCTGGTCGCGCTGGCAGGCCCGGGCCGGGGCGGCCACCCGCAGTACGCGCTGCACAGCCTCCTGCACTGCCACGCACGGGAGATCCTCGCCGGCGAACCGGAGCAGGAGCGCGCCGCCGCGTTCCGCCGGGCGATGTCGGCGCTGCTGTCGCTGGTCAAGCGGGCCGCCGCGCAGCTGCCGGCCGCGTTCGGCGCGGTCACCGGCGAACCGCTCGGCTGGACGCTCGACGAGGCGCAGGAGCGGTCGGTGGTCGCCGAACCGCTCGGGTGGTTCGCCGCGCACCGGGTCGCGCTGACCAGGGCCGTCGAGCTGTGCGCCGCGGCGGGCGAGGCGGCGCTGGCGTGGCAGCTCGCGGCCGCGGCGGTGCCGTTCCAGGACCTGCGCGGTCACTACGACGACTGGCGCGCCTGCCACGAGCACGCACTCGACGCCGTGCGTGCCGCAGGCGACCTCGCGGGCGAGGCCGCGATCCTGCGCGGGCTCGGCCAGGTCCGGCTCTACCGCGACGAGTACGGCGCCGCCCGGCACGCGTTCACCCGGTCCGCGGAGTTGTTCGCGCGGCTCGGCGACGCGCGCGGGGAGGCGTTCGCGGTGGCGGGCCTCGGCACGGTGGCGCGGGTGGGGATCCGGCCCGCGGACGCGCTCCCGCACTACCGGCGTGCCCTCGACCGGCTCAGGGCGGTCGGCGACCGCGGTGGCGAGGCGCAGATGCTCGGCTCGCTGGGGACCGTGTGCCACGTGCTGGGCGACCACGAGGAGGCGGCGGCCCGGTTGTCGGCGGCGCTGGCGGTGGCCCGCGACATCGGGGACCGCCACCGGGAGGCGAAGGTGCGGACCGAACTCGGCGCGGTGCACCGCGGCACCGGCGACCTGGCCGCCGCGGAACGGGAGCTGACCACCGCGCTCGCCATCCTCGAGGAGCTGCGGGACGAACGCTGCACGGCCTACGCGTTGCTGGGGATCGGGCAGACGCTGCTCGCGGCCGGTGCGCCGGACCGGGCGCGCGGGCTGGGGGAGCGGGCGCTGGACGTGTTCCGGCGGACGGGGAACCGGGGCGGGGAGACGCAGGCGCTGCTGCTGCTCGCGCGGTGCAGGCGGGCACGCGGGCCCGCGCGTCTGGTGGAGCCGTCGTCCCACCAGACGCGCGGGACCGACTAGTTGCTGTTGCCGCGCTTCCAGCCGAGGTAGTTGGCGAAGTACCCCTGCCGGACGTGCCCGATGTGGCCGCCGACGCTGGTCGCCCACACGCCGCCGTTGCCGTCGGCCAGGCCGACGTGGCCGTAGGACGAGATGTTCCAGAACACGAACGCACCGCGCGGCGGCGTGCCCGTGGTGTGGCGGACGCCGTCGGAGGAGCGCCAGTGCTCGATCGCGCTGGCGTGGTGCGTCGCCCGGTTCCACGCCAGGCGGACCGCGCGCTCGCAGTAGCCCTCGTAGGCGCTGCTGCCGTTGCGGTTGCGGAACCAGGCGATGGCGCCCTCGACCGTCTGCAGCGTGCCGATCTCGCCGTCGGCGCTGTCGGCGGGCAGGACCGCCGTGGGGTCGGCGACGTCGGCGGCCGTGATCCCGGCGTACACCTCGGCGGGCCGCGGTTCGGCGCCGGATGCGCCCGCCGCGGTGCCGGCCGTCAAGGCCGCCGCCACCCCGAGCAACCCGACGACCCTGAGCAGCTTCCTCATGTGCGTTCTCCTCGCGTTCGGACGTCCGGCGGCCGGGAGCGGGTCCCGCCGCCGCTGGCCCGGCAAGGTTGTGCGCGGCCACTACACGGCCACTACAACCGCAGGTCGCGGGCCTTGTCTGGTGCCCGGGGCCGGACCGGGGTACAACCGGTGCATGGCCGGTCCGCACACGGCGGTGCTGCGTGAGGTCCTCGTGCGCTACCTCGACGCGTGGACGCCGTCCGTGCTGCGGTCGCACCGGCGCGCCACCTACGTCGAGGCGGGCCGGGACGACGCGGCCGCGCTGCGGGTGTTCGCCGAGTTCGCCGACCGGCTCGCCGGGCACGAGCTGGACGTGGTGCTGCTGGGCGGGGTGCTGCTGGGCGGGGGCAGCACCGCACGGGAGACGCCGCCGGGGCTGTCGGTGCGCTCGGTCGCCGGCCCGGGCGACCTGGCGGTGACCGGCCCGGCGCTGGCACACCTCGACGCCACGGCCGACGGTGTGCTCGACGAGCCCGCGGTGTGGCGGGTCGTCGACGCGCTGCTGCCGGGCAAGGGGCGCGAGGTCCTGCTCGTTCTGCCCGCGGCGACGGCGGACCGGGTGCGCGCCGACCGGGCACGGCTGCGGGACGCGGGCCTGCCGTACGCGGTGACCGTGGAACTCGCCGACGACGCGGGGAACACCCGGCTGCTGCTGTTCGCCACCGGCAGCGACAAGCACCTCACGACGTTCAAGAACGAGCTCTGGGCCGCCGACGAGTTCGCGGGCATCCGCTACCGCGACCCGCGCGACGCCGAGCACGCGCTCGTCGACATCTCCCTGACCCCGCAACTGCTGCCGCTGCGCCGCGTGCTGCTGGCCGAGCTCGCCCGGCGGGGCAGCTGCACGGTCGCCGACCTCCAGCAGCACACCCTGCGCGAGACGATCTACCGCCCCGCCGACACCATCGGGGTGCTGACCGCCGCGGCGTCGGCGGGCGCCATCTCCCGCGAACCCGCGAAGGGCCGCCTGTCGCCGAAGACGGTCGTCGCGCACGCGCGGTGAAAATCGGTTCCGCTGCCCGTACCCGCCCCGCTACAGTGCAGCCGAACCGCGCGTCCACACCGGACGCGCCCCCCCGCGACACGAGGAGGCAGGCCGTGCGCCGTCACGACGCCGTCTCCCGTGCGCGGTTCGAGGTGCTCCTGATCTCCCCGGCGCCCCGGCGCCGGCTGCGCGCCCGGCCCCGGACCCGGTGACGACACCCCGCTGACGCGGCCGCGTGCCGCGTGCTCGTGTGCGTTCGTCCCGTGCATCGCGCCGACCTTGTCCGGACCACCTCGGAAGGCCGCCTCGTGCGATCGCTGAACACTGTCCGCAACCTCGGCATCCTCGCCCACGTCGACGCGGGCAAGACCACCATCACCGAACGGATCCTCTACGCCACGGGCACCACCCACAAGCGCGGTGAGGTCCACGACGGCACGACCGTCACCGACTTCGACCCCCAGGAACGCGACCGCGGCATCACCATCTTCGCCGCGGCCGTGAGCTGTGCCTGGGACGGCCACTGGATCAACCTGATCGACACCCCCGGCCACGTCGACTTCGCCGCGGAGGTCGAACGTTCCCTGCGGGTGCTCGACGGCGCGGTCGTGGTGTTCGACGCCGTCGCCGGGGTCGAGCCGCAGAGCGAGTCGGTGTGGCGGCAGGCCGACCGGCACGGCGTGCCGAGGATCGCGTTCGTCAACAAGATGGACCGCGCGGGCGCCGACCTCGACGCGGCCGTCGCGTCGATACGGCAGCGGCTGCACCCGGCGCCGCTCGTCGTCCAGTTCCCCATCGGCAGAGAGGAAGGCTTCACCGGTGTGGTCGACCTGCTGGAAATGCGTGCCCTGCGGTGGATCGACGACCGGATGGTCGAAGGACCCGTACCGGACGCCCTCCTGGCCGAGGCACGGCGACGGCGGCACGCGCTCGAAGAGGCGGTGGCGGAACGACATCCCGCCGCACTGGAGGAGTTCTGCGCCGAGACGCCGGTATCCGCGGCGACGTTGACCGCGGCGCTGCGGGACCTGACCCGCAGCGGTGACGGTGTGGTCGTGCTGTGCGGCTCCGCCTACCGCAACCGCGGGATCGAGCCGTTGCTGTCCGCCGTCGTCGAGTACCTGCCCTCGCCCGCCGACGTGCCCGGCAACGACCCGGCAGCGCCGTTCGCCGGCCTGGTGTTCAAGGTGGTCGCGACGCCGACGGGACGGCTGACGTACGTTCGGGTCTACGCCGGCACCGTCCACAAGGGAGAGACGGTGCTGGACGCCGGTGCGGACCGGAAGGAACGGGTCGCGCGCATCCTGCGGGTGCACGCGGACCGGCACACGGAACTGGCGGCGGCGTCGGCCGGTGACATCGTCGCCGTGGTCGGCCCGAAGACCGCGCGCGTCGGCGCCAGCCTCTGCGCGCCGTCGGCCCCGGTGCTCCTCGAACCGCCGTCGGTCACCGAACCGGTGGTGTCCGTCGCGGTCGAGGCACGCCGGACGGCCGACACCGAACGGCTGGCCGCGGCGCTGGCCGAACTGGTCGAGGAGGACCCGTCGCTGACCGTGCGCACCGACACGCAGACCGGGCAGACGTTGTTGTCCGGCATGGGAGAACTGCACCTGGAGGTGGCGGTGGAGAAGATCCGGCGCGGCCGGGGGCTCGCGGTCGCGGTCGGCAGGCCCGAGGTGGCCTACCGGGAGACGGTCGCGTCCGGGGTGTCCGATGTGGTCTTCCGGCACGTGCGGCAGGCGGGCGGCCCCGGCCAGTTCGCCCACGTCGTGCTGGACGTCGCGCCCGCGGCCGAGGACTTCGTGTTCCGGTCGGCCGTCGTCGGCGGGCGCGTGCCCCGCGAGTACGTGCGCGCCTTCGAGGCCGGGTGCCGGGACGCACTGGCCGAGGGCCCGCTCGGGGGTCACCCCGTCACCGGGCTCGCGGTCACCCTCACCGACGGGGCGACGCACCCGAACGACTCGTCGGAGATGGCGTTCCGCGCCGCGGGCAGGCTCGGGCTGCGCGAAGCGTTGCGCGCCTGCGCGATGACGTTGCTGGAACCGGTGTCCGAGGTCGCGGTCACCGTGCCTGCGGACGCCATGGGCGGCGTGCTCGGTGACCTGGCGGTGCGCCGGGGCCGCGTGACGGCGTCGGCGGCACGCGGTGGCACGGTGACGATCACCGCGACCGTGCCGCTGGCCGAGCTGTTCGGGTACGCCGACCGCCTGCGCAGCCGGACGCACGGGCGGGGCACGTTCACCGCCCGGCCCGCCGGCTACGCACCGGTCCCGGCGAAGGCCGCGACCGGATGACGCGAGGGTGGCCCCGTCCACACGGGCGGGGCCACCCGTCGGCGCGACACTAGACTCCCGCACCGTGCAGGGAACGCGTCTCGACCTCGACCGGATCCAGGCCGCGCGACGCATGATCGACCCGGTGTTCCTCGACACCCCGCTGTACCGGTGCGAGGCGCTGGAACCCCACGTCGGCTGCGCGGTCAGCGTCAAGCTCGAGACGGCGAACCCGGTGCGCAGCTTCAAGGGCCGCGGCACCGAGGTGGTCGCGAGCCTGCTCGCGGACGGCGGCGCACGCGCGGCGGTGTGCGCCAGCGCGGGCAACCTCGGGCAGGCCCTCGCGTGGTCCGCCCGCAAGCGCGGGCTCGACGTCACGGTCGTCGCGTCCCGCTTCGCACCGGCCGCGAAGCTCGAGCGCATCCGCGCGTTCGGCGCCAAGCTGGAGGTGGTGGACGCCGACTTCGACGCCGCCCGCGCGCGGGCCGCGGACATCGCGCGGCGCGACGGGATCCGGCTGGTCGAGGACAGCCTGGACCTCGAGACCTGCGAGGGCGCGGCGACCATCGGCCTGGAGCTGGTGGACGCGGCGCCGTCCTTCGACGCGGTGCTGATCGCCCTCGGCGGCGGGGCGCTCGCCACCGGCGTCGGCCACGTGCTCAAGACCCGGTCGCCGGGCACCGAGGTGATCTGCGTCCAGCCCGCAGGCGCACCGGCGATGACGCGTTCCTGGCACGCACGGCGCGTCGTCACGACCGACGCGACCGACACCATCGCCGACGGCGTCGCGGGCCGCTTCCCCATCCCGGCGGTCCTCGACGACCTCCTCCAGACCGCCGACGACGCCGTCCTGGTGCGGGAGTCGTCGATCATGGCCGGGATGCGGCTGCTGCTGGAGCACGCCGGGCTCGTCGTGGAACCGTCGGCCGCACTGGGCATCGCGGCGCTGCTCGAGGACCCGGACCGCTTCGCGGGGCGGCACGTGGTCACCATCGTCTGCGGCAGCAACGTGGACGTGGCCGCCTACCACCGCTGGGTCGGCGCGGTCTGAGCCACCCGGTCGAGGGGGGAATGGCCACGGGTGTCTCGCCGCGGACCCGTGCTGCTGTCCGGTGGAGCACCCGCGCGCAGGACGCCGAGGGCGGGCAGTACGGTCCCGTCACCGCTTGCCGCGGGCGGCTTCGTGACCCGGATCCGCGCACCTGAACCTTTCCCCCTCGCCGTGTAGCGTGATCCGGAGCTACATCGGTTTCGTGAAACTGAGGGGTGGCTTCGTGAGTACACCCAGACTGCTCTCCCACCGGTACGAGCTGGGTGAGGTACTCGGCCACGGCAGCATGTCCGAGGTGCGCAAGGGTCGTGACGTCCGCCTTGGCAGGGACGTGGCGGTCAAGATGCTGAACCCCGAACTGGCCCGCGATCCGGAGTACCAGGAACGCTTCCGCCGCGAGGCGCAGGCCATCGCGCTGCTGGACCATCCGGCGATCGTCGCCGTGTACGACACCGGTGAGACGAAGACCGAGCTGGGCCCGACGCCGTACATCGTCATGGAGTACGTGGACGGGCGGACGCTGCGCGACGTCGTGCGGACCTCGGGTGCGCTGCCCGCGCAGCGCGCGGTGGAGATCATGGCGGACGTCTGCGCGGCGCTGGATTTCATCCACCGGCAGGGCATCGTGCACCGGGACGTGAAGCCGGGGAACGTGATGCTCACCAGGTCCGGCGCGGTCAAGGTGAAGAACTCGAGCATCGCCACGAGCGTCGGCACGGCCGACGAGGACACGGTCATCGGCACCGCCCAGTACCTCTCACCCGAACAGGCTCGCGGTGAGGCGCTGGACGGGCGCACCGACGTGTACGCGGCCGGGTGCGTGCTGTTCGAACTCCTGACCGGGGAGCCCCCGTTCATCGGCGACTCCCCGGTCGCCGTGGCGTACCGGCATGTCCGGGAGGAGCCGAGGCCCCCGTCGGCGCTCAACCCACGGGTGTCTCCCGCGCTGGACGCGATCGTGCTGAAAGCGCTGTCGAAGGGCGTGCCGGACCGTTACCAGTCGGCCGCGGACATGCGCACCGACCTGCACCGGGCGCTGGCCGGGCGGCGCCCGCAAGCCCTGGCCACGGCCACGCTCGGCGGCAGCCCCGGGCAGCCGACCGGTTTCCGGCCGGCTGCCGCCGTCCCGACCCGGCGGCCCGCGCCGGAACCCGTCGTGCGGGTGAAAGGCGCCGACGTGCTGCGCCTGTCCTCGGTCACGCAGTACGAAGAGCCACACGGCGAGAACGTGTACACCTTCGACAACTCCGGCAGCTCCTCCACGTCTGTCGAGACGATCCGCGTCGCGCACACGGCCAGGGTCGAGGTCGCCGTGCACATGGACAAGGCGAGGACGATCGGTGGGAACGCCGGTGTGAAGTTTCTCGACGTCGCCGCGATGCAGGGGCGGATCCAGAGTGAGGTCCTCTCGAAGTATTCCCTCGACCTGAAGTCGGAACTCGTGTTCGAGCAGACGACCGCGATCAACATTCCCGCCGCGACGCACGTCCGGGTGGTGTTCCGATGGATCCGCGTCTGGGACCGAGGAGTCGCCGTTCTCGGCCAGCGTGCGGAGGAATTGGCCGAAGTGCCCTACTCGGTGACCATCGGTTTGCGCTTCGACAAGAAGACCTCGGACATTTCCTGACGCCGACCCCGTCGGAGCAGCAGATGTGGCGCAGCCGGTCGAGCGCGCGGTGGACCGCCGCGTCGCCGTCAGCACGCCGACGAACGCTGCGGCTACCTGTCCACGCGCCGGTCGACGATCGCGGCCGTGAGGATGGCGGCGCCGACGGCCACGGCGGCGATGGCCACCGGGCTCGCGAGCGGGGCCGACAACGCCAGCGCGACCCCCGGGGCGATGCGCTGGGACCGGCCCGACCGCCACAGTTCGGCCGTGGCGGTCACGAGCGTCACGACGGCGACGGCCAGCACCGGGGTGAGCACCAGCGAGAAGATCGCGGCGTAGCCGTGGCGGTCGTCGTCGGCCACCGCGCTGTCGTCGCCCGCGACCAGCCGCACGACCCTGACGACGGACCAGACCGCGACGGCGAGCCCGGCGAGGAACAGCGCGCGCCGGGCCGCCACCGCGAGCGGGCGCACGGCCGGTGTGCTCTCCATGCCCCCACGGTAACCAGCTGATCAGTCCCGCACGGCCAGTTCGCCGAGTTCCGACCAGTCGTCCTGCTCGACCGTGGCGTTGACGATCCTCGGGGTCGCCACGAGGTAGGGCGGCAGCTTCTCCTGCGCGGCCTTGAAGTGCGCCGACCGGACGTGCTCGCCGCCCGCTTCGCCGTCGCGGAACGCCTCGACCAGCACGTACTCGTTCGGGTCGTCGACGCTGCGCGACCAGTCGAACCACAGGCACCCCGCTTCGGCCCTGGTGGCCTCGGTGAACTCGCGGGTGATCGACGGCCAGTCGTCCGCGTGCTCCGGGCGGACGCGGAACTTGGCGGTAATGAAGATCATCATGCTCCTTCGGGTCGGGCCCGGGCAGGCTCGGCCGGACCAGTGTGCAACGCCGGACGTCCGCACCGCGAAAGGGGCACGCGCCTGCCCTTAGGGTTGGATCTTGGTGGTACCGACCGGGAGGGGGTGTGGATGGCGAGCCAGTTCGGCCCGCTGTTGCGACGGTTCCGGGTGCGTGCGGGGCTGACGCAGGAGGCGCTGGCCGAGCGTGCCGGGCTCGGCGTGCGCACCGTGCGGCGCCTGGAGACCGGCGACCACACCGACCCGCGCATGGGCACCGTCGACGCGCTCGCCGCCGCTCTCGGGCTCACCCCGGCCGAACGGATCGAGCTCCTCGTCGCCGCCGAGCGGCAACCGTCGATCGTGAGCGCACCGGCGCCCGCCGGCCCGCCCGACCCGTTGGCCGAGGCCGCGGGCAGGCTCGCCTACGAGCTGCGCGCCCGGCTGCGGCGCGAGGAGGAGCAGCGCCAGATCCACGACCCGGTCCCGCTGCCGGTCCGCTGGACCGCCGCGCCCGCCGCGCTGATCGACTCCTGGCTGAACATCCGTCGCGCGGGGCCGGGGGAGCAGGCGGAACCGGTGCCGCTGGAGGGCGAGCTGGACGACATCGTCGACGTCTACCGCCGCGTCCCGTCCGGCAGGCTGGTCGTGCTGGGCCGGGCCGGCTCCGGCAAGACGATCCTGACCATCCGCTTCGTGCTGGGCATGCTGGCCGCCGCGACCCCGGCCGACCCGGTGCCGGTGATCTTCTCCGTCGGCTCGTGGCACCCGGCCACCACCCCGCTGCGGGACTGGCTGATCGACCAGCTCCTGCGCGACCACCCCGGCCTCGCCGCCCCGGGACCGGGCGGGGTGACGCTCGCCGCGGCGCTCGTGGAGACCGGCCGCGTCCTGCCCGTGCTGGACGGCTTCGACGAGATCGGGCACGGGCTGCACCGGGCCGCGCTCGCCGCGCTGAACACCACGACCCTGCCGCTGGTCGTGACGAGCCGCATCGACGAGTACCGCGCCGCCGTCGCGTCGACCGACGTGCTGACCTCGGCGGGCGCGGTCGTGCTCGGCGACCTGACGGCGGCCGACCTCGCGGGCTACCTCCCCAGGACGACCCGCAAGCGCGGCGAGACGGGCACGGCGTGGGCGCCGGTGCTGGCGGAGGTCCGCGACCACCCGGACGGCGACCTCGCGGCCGTCCTGACCACGCCGCTGATGGTGAGCCTCGCGCGGACCGTCTACAGCGACACCCCCGACCACGACCCGGCGGAGCTGCTGGACACCGGCCGCTTCCCGGCCGCGGCGGCGATCGAGCGGCACCTGCTCGGCACCGTCGTGCCCGCCGCGTACCGGCGGCCCGGCGAGCGCGGCCACGACGTGGACCGGGTGGAGCACTGGCTCGGGTTCCTCGCCCACCACCTCGACCGCCTCGGCACGCACGACCTCGCGTGGTGGCAGCTCGGCAACCGGATGCCGGCGTGGCTGCGGATGGTGGTCAGCGGGATGGTGCTGGGACTGGCCGCCGGGATCCCGTCGGCGTGCGTGATCGGCCTCATCCACGCGTTCGGTGTCGGCTCACCGGAATCGGGACTCGGCAACGGCCTGTCGGCGGCGCTGGCCGCCGGTCCGATGGAGGGGCTCGCGGTCGCGCTGACCATCGGGCTCGCGCACGGCGCCGTGCTCGCGTTCGGCGGGACCGTGTTCGCGCCGTCGCGGGTGCGGATCCAGCTGCGGGGGCGGAGCAGCTCGCGGACGACCTTCCTGCGCAGGCTGGCGGTCGGGTGCGCCGTCGGCGCCGGTCTCGGCGCGGGGCTGGGCATCGCGAACGTGCTGGGCGCGACGTTCTGGATCGTGGGCCGGATCGGCACGTCCATCCAGGCCACCGTGGGCTTCGGGCTGGCGTTCGGGCTGATCTGGGGCCTGTGCTGGGGCGTGCTGGCGAACTTCGAGGTGCCGGTGGACATCAGCACGGCGGTCAGCCCGATGAACCTGCTGGGCGTGAACCGCCGCAACGTCGCCGTCCAGTCGGTGGTGTTCGGCCTGGTCACGTGCCTGGGGTACACGGCGACGGTCGCGGTGGTGCACGGGCCGCGGCTGGGGCTGCTGTACGGGTTGTCCTACGGCGTCGCGCTCGGGCTCGCGGTGGGGCTGTGCGTGGCGAGCCTCACGGCGTGGGGGACGTGGTTCCTGTTCGCGCGCGTGTGGTTGCCGTTGCACGGGCGCGTGCCGTGGTCGCTGCCCGCGTTCCTCGACGACGCCTACCAGCGGGGTGTCCTGCGCAGGTCAGGGGCGGTGTACCAGTTCCGGCACGCTCGTCTCCAGGACCACCTGACCCAGTCGTTCCGCTCGCGTCGCGCTGGATGAGACCCCACCCGGGCTCGCATGGTCATGCATGAGCATGCATAATGACTCTCGTGTCCAAAGTGCTCACCTCGCTCCCCGTCGGCGAACGCGTTGGCATCGCCTTCTCCGGCGGCCTCGACACCTCCGTAGCTGTCGCGTGGATGCGCGAGAAGGGTGCCGTGCCGTGCACCTACACCGCGAACATTGGCCAGTACGACGAGCCCGACATCGAGTCGATCCCCGGCCGGGCCACGGCGTACGGCGCCGAGCTCGGCAGGCTCGTGGACTGCCGGGCCGCGCTGGTCGAGGAAGGTCTCGCCGCGCTGGCCTGCGGTGCGTTCCACATCCGCTCCGGCGGCCGCGTCTACTTCAACACCACGCCCCTCGGCCGTGCGGTCACGGGCACCCTGCTGGTGCGCAGGATGCTCGAGGACGACGTGCAGATCTGGGGTGACGGGTCGACCTTCAAGGGCAACGACATCGAGCGGTTCTACCGCTACGGCCTGCTCGCCAACCCGTCGCTGCGGATCTACAAGCCGTGGCTGGACGCGGACTTCGTCGGCGAGCTCGGTGGCCGCAAGGAGATGTCCGAGTGGCTGGAGAGCCGCGGGCTGCCCTACCGCGACAGCACGGAGAAGGCCTACTCCACCGACGCGAACATCTGGGGCGCCACGCACGAGGCGAAGTCCCTCGAGCACCTCGACACCGGCATCGAGATCGTCGACCCCATCATGGGCGTGCGGTTCTGGGACGCCGACGTCGAGATCGCACCGGAGGACGTGACCATCGGCTTCGAACAGGGCAGGCCGGTCACGATCAACGGCAAGGAGTTCGAGTCCGCCGTCGACCTGGTGCTGGAGGCCAACGCCATCGGCGGCCGCCACGGTCTCGGCATGTCCGACCAGATCGAGAACCGCGTCATCGAGGCCAAGAGCCGCGGCATCTACGAGGCCCCGGGCATGGCGCTGCTGCACGCGGCGTACGAGCGCCTGGTCAACGCGATCCACAACGAGGACACCCTCGCGAGCTACCACCACGAGGGCAGGCGGCTGGGCAGGCTCATGTACGAGGGCCGCTGGCTGGACCCGCAGGCGCTGATGCTGCGCGAGGCGCTCCAGCGCTGGGTGGGCACCGCCGTGACCGGCGAGGTCACCCTGCGCCTGCGCCGCGGCGAGGACTACTCGATCATGGACACGACGGGGCCCGCGTTCAGCTACCACCCGGACAAGCTGTCCATGGAGCGCACCGAGGACTCGGCGTTCGGCCCGGTGGACCGCATCGGTCAGCTGACCATGCGCAACCTCGACATCGCGGACTCGCGCGCCAAGCTGGAGCAGTACGCGGGGCTGGGCATGGTCGGCAGCGAGCACCCGACGCTGATCGGCGCCGCGCAGGCCGCGTCGACCGGCCTGATCGGCGCGATGCCGGAAGGTGGCGCCGAGGTGATCGCGTCGCGGGGCAAGGTCACGGAGGACGACGTGCTCCTCGACCACGCGGCCATGGAAGCGGGCAACGACTGACGGGTCAGGGCAGGAGGGCCGGGCGGCGGCGGATCGCGAACCACAGCCCCGCCGCGCCGGCCACCGCCAGGACCCCGTACACGGCGAGCAGGGCAGGCGGAGTGGTCCCGGTCAGCGTGTCACCGAGGGCGACGGCCGCGGCCGTGCCGGGCAGGCTCCCGATCATGGTGCCCGCCAGGTAGGGCCGCGCCCGCACCGACGACAGGCCGCACGCGTAGTTCGTGGGCAGGAACGGGATCGCCGGGATGATCCGCAGCGACGCGACGGCCAGCCAGCCGCCGCCGGTCAGCCGTGCGTCCACCGCGCGCACGCGCTCGCGTTCCAGGTGCCGGGCGACGAGGCGCCTGCCCACGGACCGCGCGAGCGCGAAGCTCAGCAGCGCGCTCACCGCGGTCGCCGTCAACGCGACGGCCACCCCGGCCACAGGGCCGAGCAGCAGCCCGGACGCGAGCGAGAACACCGTCCGCGGGATGGGCACGAGCGTGGCCACGACGTAGGCGAGGAACAGCAGCACCGGGGCGCCCCACCCGGCGCCCGCGACCCACGCCCGCAGCTGCGCCGGGTCGGGCACGGGCAGCACGACGGCCGCGACGACCAACGCCGCGAGCAGCCCGGTGGCCACCAAGATCCCCACTCGCGGCACGTCGCCGAGTCTAGCCAACGGCTGTCTGGTGGTCGCGCGTCCGCCGTCGCCCGGGGAACGCGCACGCGGCCGGTGGCGTCGCCAGTACGTGACCCGGGCTACCGGGACCGGGCCGCCACGAGCTTGGCGTACCGCGCCCCGGCCGCCAGCAGCACCAGCCCGGCGACGAGGAACGCCGCCACCCGCGCCATGCCGTCCAAAGAGGACAGGTCGAACAGCACGAGCTTGGCGAGCGCCGCGACCACCAGCGACAACCCGGCGACCCGCATGGGCACCGCGTCGATGCCGCGCAGCAGGAGCAGCAGCGCGCCGACGGTCCACGACACGGTGACCAGCACGTGCCCGAGCAGGAACCCGTCGCGGTCCGGGGAGATCAGCAGCCCGACGGCGACGAGCGCCGCGGTGGAGCCGTAGAGGGCGACGAGCCCGGCGGGCACCCAGCCGTGCGGCGTGTGCTCCTCGGCCGACAGCACGCCGAGCCGGAACCCGGCCCAGCACAGGACGATCGCGGCCGCGGCGAGCACGGCACCGGTCACCCCCAGCGCGACGGCCGTGCCGGTGTCGACCACCCACCCAGGTGGCCGGGTGACGAGCACCGGACGTGCCGGGTAGGCGAGCGCGATGACGAACCCGACGACCCCGCACACCCCGGCGGGCGCGAGCGCGGCGGCGAGCCGGATGCGCACGGCGAGCACGGCGACGAGCAACGCCTCGGCGAGGAAGGCGACCGCACGCGCGTCCCCGTCGAACGCGGTGGCCGTGGCCTGCACGATCGCGAGCGACCCGATGCCACCCGCGGAGAGCGCGAAGACCGGGCGCAGGCCGGCGCGCCTGCCCAGCGCCCAGACGCCGACGAGGAGCGCGCCGACGGCCGCGGGCAGGATCGTGGCGCCGAGGCGGGGGAGCAGCAGCGCGGCGAGCATCCCGGGCACGGGCGCGAGGTAGAGGACGGCGAGCGCGACGTCGTCGGCGGGCCTGCGCAGGGCGGTCGCGGTGGCGAGGAGGATGACGACGGCGCTGGTCACACCCGCGAGGATGGCGGTGGTGGTGGCGTCCGCCCCGATCCGCTCGGCGGTGCCGATGCCGATCACCGCCGCCACGACAGGCGGCGCACCGGCGGCGAGCAGCAACTGCCCCCACCGCTTGGCGAGCTGCACCGGCGTGGTGCCGAGCAGCAGGACGAGCAGGAAGCACAGCAGCAGGGTGTCGAACCCGCCGGTGATCACGGGCGCCGACACGGCACAGCACACGACGACGAACACGGCGAACACCTGCGACCCCCACCACCCGGCGAGGGCGACGCCGCCCGCGGTCACCGCGAGCCCGGCGGCCAGCCCGCCCCACGCGGGGAGGAAGTCGTACAGCGAGGTGGCGGCGACGACGTCGAGGTAGAGCACGGCCACCCCGGTCGCGGCGAGGGCGTAGGCCCCGGTGCGGGCGGCGGGCGTGCGGTGCAGGCGGGTGCCGATCCCGGCGAGCGCGGCGCCCAGCGCGGCGCCGAGGAGCACGCGGGGCAGCGGGCCGAGGTACCCGCGCTGGATGGCGAGGACGAGCAGGAGCACCACCCCGGCGAGGGTGACGACGCCACCGGCCCAGGCGAGGATGCGGCTGCCCGCGCCGTCGCGGCTGAGCCGTTCCCACAGGGTGGGGCCGGGCGGGGGAGGCGGCTGGGGCGGCGGGTACCAGGGGGCCGGCGGTCGGCCGGGCAGGCTGGTGGCGGCGGCCCGCGCGGGCGGGAAGGCGGGGGCACCGCTCGGCGTCACGCCCGGGAAGGCGGGCCCACCGCTCGGCGTCACGCGGGGGAAGGCGGGGCCGGGTTGCGCGCCGGTGGCGGGAGGGCCCGCGACGCTTGGCGGGCCGGGCTGCTCAGCGGCGGCAGGACCGGCGGACGGCGCGCCCGCCGTGTCGGCCGTGGGTGGTGCGCTCGGCACGGTCGGTTCAGCCTGCAGGGCGTGCAGTTCCGCGCCGATCTCACCCAGGCGCGCGCCGACCTCGAGGAGTGCGTCGGCCAGCCGGGGCAGGGACGCCGATAAGTGGTCAACCATGCACCTCAGTAGATCGCGCCCGCCCCGCCCGCCGGATCCGTACGACTACTCACCCCGACGTCACGATGCGGTCACCGCGCCCCGCCGCGGGCACCACCAGCGACAGCGGCACGAACGTGCCCGGCGCGCCGACCGCCAGCGCGGTGAAGAACGGCACGTTCCGCCCGGCCACGCGGCCCCCCGGCTCTCGCGCCGGACTGGAGTATTCCCGGACGTCCCGGCGCGCCCACCGCCCGGTGGTGCACTATCTAGGGTGTGAGTCCCGAAGATCCGGAGCGGTTGTACGTCGCGTTGGGCCACAACCGCGGTGACTTCCAGTGGGATGCCCCGGCCAACCACACCCTGATCGGCCGGCACCTGCTGTGGTGCCTTGACCAGCGAGAACGCGGGTGGCTGCTGCCGAGCCGGGTGCCCGCGGACAACCTGACGATCTTCGCGACGACCTCGCGCGAGGAGCTGGAACGGGCGCTGGACCTCGACCCGCTGGTGGTCGCCGGCGTGCGCAGGTACGCGATCACCGGCTGCCAGCCCGCCGAGCAGACGTGGGTGCCGCAGGCCCACGACCCGCACTGGCTGCGGTCGTAGCCGCTATCCCACGTGCGCCAGCAGGGCGTCCAGGACGGGCACCTGCCCCTTGACCAGCTTCTCCCGCGCGACCTCGACCGGCACCCACGCCGCCCGGTCGACCTCGGGGAACTCCCGCACCCGGCCGGACCCGCGCGGCCACTCCAGCTCGAACGTGTTGGACCGGAACCCGGCGAGGTCGAAATCACCCTCGACCGCGAACGTCGTGACCGACTTCCCACCGGACTGCTTGACCACACCGAGCGGCACCACCTCGCCGTCGGGCGGCGCCGAGCCCATCTCCTCGGCGAACTCACGCCGGGCCGCGGCCAGCGGCTCCTCGTCGTCGGTGTACTCGCCCTTCGGGATGGACCACGCACCGGCGTCCTTGCGCGCCCAGAACGGGCCGCCCATGTGCGCGATCAGCACCTCGAGCCCGTCCGTGCCGCGGCGGTAGACGAGGAACGCGGCGCTGGTCTTCGGCATGCCGGGAAGCCTAGAGCACCTGATTCGCAGTCGATTCGCAGTGAATCTGCAGGCGGTGCTGGGAGACTCGCGCACCATGACCCCAGCCGAGGAGTTCCTCGCCGCCGCCGCGCGGGCACCCGACCGCCCCGCGCTGGTGCACGACGGCACGCCGGTCACCTACGAGGCGCTGCGGACCGCGGCCGAGGCGGTCGCGGCCAGGCTGGGTGACCGGCCCGGGATCGTCGGCGTGCCCGCGACGCGCACCCCGGAGACGATCGCCGCGCTGCTGGGGGTGTGGCTCGCGGGCGGCGCGTACTGCCCGCTCGACCCGTCGTTCCCGGCCGGGCGGCTCGCCGCGATGCGCGTGGTCTGCGACCGGGTGCTCGGCGAACCCGGCCCCCCGGTCCGCGGGGAGGCACCCGCGTACGTCCTGTTCACGTCCGGGTCGACGGGCGCGCCGAAACCCGTCGCCACCCCGGTGCCCGCCATCGCGACCGTCACCGCCGCGCTGCGCGACCTGTTCGCGATCACACCCGCCGACCGGGTCCTGCAGTTCGCGTCGCTGAACTGGGACACCTGCTTCGAGGAGATCCTGCCCGCCCTCACCGCGGGCGCGACGCTCGTGCTCGACGCCGACGCGCACACCGGCTCCTTCCCGCGCTTCCTGCGCATGGTCGAACGCGCACACGTCACCGTGCTGGACCTGCCGACCGCGTTCTGGCACGAGCTGGTCCACCACCTCACCGAGGACGCCGCGTCCCTCCCGGGCTGCGTGCGGCTCGTCGTCACCGGCGGCGAGGCCGTCCGGCCCGACCGGCTCGCCGACTGGCTGCGGCTCGGCACCGGGGCGCGGTTGCTCAACACGTACGGCTGCACCGAGACCACGCTGATCACGCATGCCTGCGAGCTGTCCGCGCCGGCCGGGAAGGTGCCGATCGGGCACGCCCTGCCGCACGTCGTCGAGCTCGTCGAGGACGGTGAGCTGCTCGTGGGCGGCCCGGCGCTCGCGCTCGGCTACCTCGGTATGCCGGGGAAGACCGCGGAGCGGTTCACCGAACGGCACGGCGTGCGCGTGTTCCGCACCGGTGACCGGGTGAGCCGCCGTCCCGACGGGATGCTCGTGCACGAGGGCAGGCTCGACGGCGAGATCAAGGTCCGCGGCGTCCGGGTCGACCCCGCCGAGGTCGAGGCGCACCTGGTCCGGCACCCGGCGGTGACCGAGGCCGCGGTGGCCGGGGTGCGGACGGCGGACCACACGACCCTCGCCGCCTACGTCGTCGTGCGCGAACCGGTCGAGGCCGCGGCGGTCCTCGCCGAGCTGCGCACGCGGGTGCCCGCTCACCTGGTGCCCAGCAGGCTCACCGTCGTGCCCGCCCTGGTGCGCACGGCGAGCGGGAAAGTCGACCGCGCCGGGACCCACGCGGCCGGTCTCCTCGTCATGGAAGGAAAGCGATGAGTGTGCAGGACATCTTCCGGCGCGTGCTGGAGACGGACGAGGTCGACGGCGACTCGGACTTCTTCGCCATGGGCGGGGACTCGCTGCTCGCGACGCGGGTGCTGAGCGCGGTCGCCCGCACCCACGGCGTCGAGCTGACCTTCGACGACTTCGTGCTCGCGCCGACCCCCGACGCGCTGGCGAAGCGGATCGCGAGCGTGCCGCGGTGAAGGTGATCGTCGTCGGCGCCGGGCTCGCCGGGCTGACCGCGGCCGCGGACCTCGCGGCCGAGGGCGTCGCCGTGACCGTCTTCGAGGCGCGCGACCGGGTCGGGGGGCGCACGCACGGCATCGAGGTCGCGCCCGGGCAGTGGGCTGACGCCGGTGCCGCGTACCTGGGCGACCGGCACACCGCGCTGCACGACCAGCTGGCCAGGCTGGGCCTGAAGACCACACCGACCACAATGGACGGTGACAGCCGGTTCCTGCTCGGTGGCGCCGGGCAGACGCGGCACGGCCGGTTCCCGCCGCTGAACGCGGTCGCGCTCGGCGACATGTTCGACCGCCTCGACGAGCTGACCGCGACCGTCGACGCCGCGGCGCCGTGGCGCACCCCCGGCGCGGCCCGGCTCGACGAGCTGACCGCCCGCGCGTGGGCGGAGGAGCACCTGACCCACCCCGACGCGCGGCTGTTCTTCCCGCTGTTCCTCGGCGAGATGATGGCGGCCGACCCGGCGTCGGTGTCGATGCTGCACGTCGTGTTCTACCTGCGGTCCGGCGGCGGCACCCGCTACCTCAACGCGTTCGAGGGCGGCGCGCAGCAGGACCGCGTCGACGGCGGCGCGCACCAGCTGTGCACGCGGCTCGCCGACGGCCTCGACGTGCGGCTGGGTACGGAGGTCCGCGGCGTGACCGCGGACGCCGCCGGCGTCACCGTCCACACAGAACGTGGCGTGGAGCGCGCCGACGCGGCCGTGGTCGCACTGCCGCCGCTGCTCGCCGACCGCCTCGACATCCCGGGCCTGCCGCACCGCCGGGCCGCGGACACCACGGCCCGCGGCTGCACGGTGAAGGTGCACCTCGTGTACCCGCGCCCGCTGTGGCGTGAGCACGGGCTGTCGGGCTGGTCGGTCAACCACGAGGGCCCCCTGCTGTCCACCGTGGACGACTCGCCGGGCAGTGGTGCCGGGGTGCTGACCGGGTTCGTCACCGGCGCGGAGGCCCACCGGTACGGCGCCCTTTCCGCGGCGGAGCAGCGGGCCGAGGCCGTGGCGCAGGCGAAGCGGATCTTCCCGCTGCTGCCGGACCCGGTCGCCGTGCACGTCACCGACTGGACCGGGGAGCGGTACAGCCGGGGCTGCTACGCGGCGCTGTTCGGGCCGGGGGACTGGGCGCGGCTCGGGCCGCACCTCACCGCCCCGCACGGCCGGATCCACTGGGCGGGCACGGAGACGAGCACCGAGTTCTTCGGGCTGATGGAAGGCGCGATCCGTTCGGGGCACCGGGCGGCGACCGAGATCACGAACGAATGGAGTCCCCTCCGATGAGCCAGACGTCGATCGCTCCCCTGGAGGTGCGGGAGCGCTTCATGACCGAGCCCGACCTCGGCGCGGGCAACTTCCTCGACCACGCGCTGGCCGCGAACCCGAACCGGGACGTGCCCTTCGTGTACAGCCACCACCGCGACCACCGCCGCGAGGTCGTGCTGCGCGGGCACAGCCTGACCGACCTCGCGGCGATCCGCGAGCGGTACGCGAAGTGGTACGTGGCCAACGGCGTCCAGCCGGGCGAGCCGGTCGCGGTCGTGATCGCCGAGGGCCTGCCGCCGCTGCTGCACTTCCTCGCGCTCACCTCGCTGGGCGCGGTCCCGACGCTGGTCAACGACGCGATGCGGCCGGACGTGATGGTCCGCTACCTCGACCACGTCGGTGTCGTCGGGGTGGTCGCGGACGACACGACCCGCCTCGCGTCGGCGTACCGGCAGGGCCTCGCCCGCCGGCCCCGGTTCCTGGCCCTGGCCGCGGAGGTCGAGGCCGGTGACGTGTCCGGTGTGGACCTGCCGGACGGGTACCCGTACCGGCACGACGCCGACGACGTGGTCGCGTTGATCCACTCGTCCGGCACGACGGGCACCCCGAAGTCGACGATGCTTGCGCACCGCCAGTTCTGGGACGGCAAGCAGCCGCGCATGGTCCGGTTCCCCGCGCAGCCGTACGACCGGCTGATGTCGCTGATGCCGCACACGCACGCGGGCGGGCTGAGCTACTTCCTGACCGCCACGCTGCTGGGGCTGCCGGTGGTCGTGATGTCCGACTGGCGCCGCGCGGGTGTCGAGCCGGTGATGGAGGCGTTCCAGCCGACGATGGTGGCGTCGTTCCCGCGCACGTTCGTGGAGCTGGCGACCGGCGAGCCGCCCGCGAAGGGCGCCGCGAGGGTGCACTCGTGGTTCAACACCGGCGACTCGGCGCACCACGGGCACATCCGCAAGCTGGTGCGGCTCGGGGAACGGCCTGCCGGGCTGATCAAGCCGTGGCTCCTGCCGTCGGACGCGGCGGCGGGCGACGCGCTGCCGGGGTCGCAGTTCATCGACGGGCTGGGCAGCTCGGAGATGGGGATGGCGCTGTTCGGGCAGGTCACGACGCCGGAGACGCCGCGCAACGACCGGTGCGTCGGCAAGCCGCTCGAGGTGGTGCACCAGGCGGCGGTCCTGGACGACGACGGCAACGAGGTGCCGGACGGGACGGTCGGCCTGCTGGGCGTGAAGACGCCGTCGCGCACCCCGGGCTACTGGAACAACGAGCGCCTGACCAGGTCGTTCGAGCTGAACGGCTTCTGGCTGACCGGCGACGTCGCCCGCCGCGACGCCGACGGCAACTTCTACCACCTGGACCGGACGGTCGACGTCATCGACACCGCAGGCGGCCCGGTGTACAGCCTGCCGCTCGAGGAGGTCCTGCTGGCCGACTGCGACGAGATCGTGCAGGACTGCTCGGTGATCGGCGTGCCGGACGGCGCGGCCATGGTGCCGGTCGCGGTGGTGCGCCCGCAGGCGGACGCGTCGTCGTGGACGCCGGAGGCGATCCTCGAACGCGCGAACAAGGAGCTGGCGGCGGCCGGGCTGGCACAGCTCGCGGCGGTGCGGATCGCCCGGGAGCCCGCCGACTTCCCGCTGGGCCCGACGGGCAAGGTGCTCAAGCGCGAGCTGCGCACACGGCATGCGGGTATGTTCGTCTGAGATGACAGGTGCACGGCAGCCGCTCCTCCGGGGGCGGCTGCCGTCGTGACGGAGGGGTACCGGTGCTGGAACTGCACGGCCGCGCGATGCGGCACAGCGTGGTGGTCGTGTCCCAGATCCACGACGACCAGTGGGCACTGCCGACCCCGTGCGCGGGCTGGACGCTGCGCGACCTGCTGGCCCACATGACCACCGAGAACCACGGCTTCGCGGCCGCCGCCCGCGGCGAACGCCCGACGTGGGCGGAGGCGCGGTTCGGCGACGACCCACGCCGCGACTACGCCGTCTCCGCCGACGCGGTGGTGACCGCGTTCGCGACCGCGGCCCCGGAGTTCTGGCTACCGAACATCAGCGCGACGAGGCCGTTCCCCGCCGAGCAGGCGATCGGGTTCCACCTGCTCGACTACGTCGTGCACACGTGGGACGTGGCCGCGTCGCTGGGCCGGACGGTCGCACTGGAGGACGACCTGGTGGCGGCCGCACAGAAGGTCGCGGACCGGGACGTCCCCGACAACGAGCGCCGCCTCCGGCCGGGCGCGGGTTTCCAGCCGGCGGTGAAGGTGCCGGGGGAGGAGACCCCGCTGGCGAGTCTGCTCGCCTTCCTGGGCCGCGACCCGGAGTGGACCCCGCCCCGGCCCTGAGCCCCGGTTCCTCTACAGTGCTTCGCCGAAGCAGCACTGGGGGCTGAATGCTGGGACCGACAGATCAGGGGCACTTCCTCAAGTACCTGACCACGCTGGGGGTCGCGATCGTCGTCGCGTCCCTCGGTCTCGGCGGCTACCTGCTCCAGACACAGAGTGACCTGCTCATCAAGCGGGAAGAGCTTGCCAAGCTCACTCCGGCGGCACGGGAAGCCATCGAACACAAGCAACAGGTCGTGCTCATGGCGACGACCATCGCGCCTTTCGTCCTGGGAGCGATGGTCGTAGTGGGAGTGGCGATGGCCATCGCCGGGCTCACCGGATGGAGCAAGAAACAGCGCCTCCTCGACGAGAGGGATGTCGTCGAAGTCGCCAAGATGCGTCGTGAGCTCGAACTGATGCAGATGACGGATGAGGAGAAGCGGGAGACCCTGGCTGTCGAAGCCGAGGAACTCGTCGAAGACGAAGCGGCCGAGGCGGCCGCGCAGCACGGTTCGGTGTCCGTGCGGGATGACGAGCCAGTCGACGGGCCGGAGCCGGAGGTGCCGCCAGATTCGGGGACCGGGAGTTTGGCGGGGGAGCGTGACGTTCCCCGGGACCCGGCCACCGCGAGACGACGTGTCACGCACGCGATCGAGGTGCTGAACGCGAAACTGCGCGAGGCGTATCCGGGGGCGACCATTCTGCAGGACCTCAAGTCAGGTCCGTTTTCGGTGGACGCGCTCGTGATGCTCCCGAAGGAACGACAACTGCTCGCGTTCGACCTGAGGATCACCACCTCGAGGAACTTCACGAACCGCCTCGTGGACGCCACGGCGACGCTCTCGGCCGCTGTGGAAGCGGCCGAGCGTCAGTACGACTCCTACCAGCGGATTCCTGTGTTCGTGGTGCTCGTCAGAGACCCGATCGAATTCACGAGAATGGACTGGCGGAAGAGGGTCAGACAAGTCGCCGCTGCCGCCAGGCACCGACCAGTCGTCCTGATGTACGACGAGCTGGAATGGGAAGGGCTCCCGGCCGGTGTGCTCCAGCACGACATCGTCAGTGAATACCGGCGCGCAGGGCGGGTTCGGACGGCGTGATCCAGCCGCGCGTCGTGGCCAGCAGGTCGCGGCCCGTGGGGTCCTTCAGCTTCCGCGACACGTAATCCCGGGCGTACGCGCTCGTCGGGATGCGGGGTGCCGGGTCGTCGCACGTCAACGCGTCCACGATGACCTCCGCCACCTCCGCCGACGTCTGCGCGCCCTCCACCGCGCCCGACGCCACCCACGACCGGTACGCCCGGAACGCGGGCTCGTACGGACCGGACCGGGCCAGCAGCGCGGCCGGGTCCAGCGAGGACGACGCGACGAACGACGTGTCGAGCACGGCCGCCGGCTCGATCAGCGACACCGCGACCCCCACCGACGCGGCCACCGGCGCGAGGGCCTCCATGAACCCCTCCACCGCGAACTTCGCCGCCGAGTACGCCTCGTTGAACGGCTGGCCGAGCACGCCGCGCACGCTCGACACCGTCAGCAGCCGCCCGCGCGTGGCCCGCAGGTGGGGCATGGCGGCGCGGCTGGTCGCGACCACGCCGAAGAAGTTCACCTCCATCTGCGTGCGCAGGAGGTCCATCGTGGACAGTTCGAGGGTGGGGCTGGAGTTCGCGATGCCCGCGTTGTTGACCAGCGCGTCCAACCGCCCGTGGGTGGTCACCACGTCGTCCACACAGGACTCGATGGACGCCTGCGACGTCAGTTCCAGCTGCCGCACGTCGATCGAGACCCGTGCCGCCGCCGCGGCGGCCAGCAGCCGGGCGCCGCCGGAGCGGACGGTGCCCACCGTCGTGAAGCCCGCCTTCGCCGCGGCTATCGCCGTCGCGAGGCCGATGCCCGACGACGCGCCCGTGACCAGCGCGACCCGCGTCATGCCACCAACTCCTCTGTCCGTGACCGTGCCAACAACGAGTGCATGGACCGCAGCGGGACGTACGAGCTGATGCCGATGACCGTGGCGCACACCATCGTGACGGTCGCCGCCGTGCGGATGTCCATGCTGCGGGCCAGCAGCGAGACAATGGCGCCGCCCGCGAAGACGCTGATCGGGATGACGCCCCAGGTGACCGTCCGGTACGCGCCCGTGATCACCGCCTGGTCCGCGACCGGCATGTGTTCCTGCCGCACGGCCGCGCTGCAGATGTTGTACCAGGCGAAGAACCAGCCGTACGACGCCATCGTCAGCGCCAGCACCACCGGCGCGGGCGCGGCCGTCGCGAACAGCACGCCCAGCCCGGACGCCGAGTGCAGCACCATCGACCACGCCAGGATCCGGCCCTTGCCGTACCGGGCGCTGACCCGCGGCGCGAGCACCGCCCCGACGACCGACCCGACCGCCGCCACCGACATCACCGTGCCGTACGTGCCCGCCGACAGGTGCAGCCCCTGGTAGGCCAGCACCGGCAGCTGCGTCACGAAGATCGGGCCGCCGATGTTCGCGAGCAGCGTGCCCGCGGTCGACTTGCGCAGCACCGGGTTCCGCAGGTTCGCGCGGATCCCCACCGCCAGCCGCGACCACAGGGTCTGCCCGCTGCCGCCGCGGCCACCGCACGGCTTCATCAACCGGAGACAGGTCGCCGAGAACAGGTACGTCGCCGCGTCCACCAGCAACGACACCGCGCCGAACGCGTTGTACAGCCAGCCCGCGAGCGCCGGGCCGCCCAGCTCCGCGGTCGTCCGGCTCGCCTCCAGCCGCGAGTTCGCCCGCACCAGGTCGGCGGTCGGCACGATCGCCGTCACCGCCGGGATGTACCCGGTCGTGAAGAACACCGTCGCCGCGCTCACCACCACCACGCAGCCGAACAGCAGCGGCACCGACAGGAACCCGAGCCACCACGCGACCGGCACCAGCGCGATCGCGGCGAACCGGACCAGGTCGCACACGATCAGCAGACCCCGCAGGTCCCACCGGTCCACCAGCCCGCCCGCGACCAGGGCGAGCACCGGGATCGCCAGGTACTGCGCCATGCTGACGAGCCCCACCTCGAACGCGGACGCGTCCAGCAGGAAGATCATCAGCGTCGGGACGACCAGCAGCGTGATCCGGTCACCGACGTTCGACACCGACTGCCCGGCCCACAGGAGGGTGAACTCCCTGCCGAGCGAGGGTCCCTTCATGAATGAAGCCGCGTCACGAGGTTCGCGGTCTTGCCCGTGCGGTCGTTGCTGATCAACGCGTCGGTGACGGTGACCCGCAGCGACTCCGGCACCCGCTGGAACACGATGCTCGGCCCGAACGCGGACGCCAGGACGTGGTCCCGCACCCGCTGCGCCACGTCGGCCGCGTCCCGCGCCGCCAGCAGCAGCACCTCCAGCACCGAGCCGCGGTCGGCGTACTCGTGCACGACCAGCTGCGCCCGCTGCACGCCGTCCACACCGGACACCTGCGCGATCAGGTCGGCCACGTTCACCAGGTGCCCGCGGAACTTCACGAGCCCGTCCCGGCGGCCCAGCACCCGCAGCCCGTCCGACCCGCACGGGCACGGCACGACCCGGCCCGCGTCCCCGGTCCGGTACCGCAGCACCGGGTTGAGCCCGTCCGGCTTCAGCGACGTGAAGTCCATCAGCTCGTCCTCGCCGAAGTGCACCAGCTGCGACGGCATGAGGTGCCACACGTCCGCGGCGCAGTCCGGTGTGTTGGTGGCCATCACCCACGTCTCGGTGCTGCCGAACATGCCCCACCGCCGCGCGTCCGGCGCCACGGCCGCGATGTCCTCGTCCAGCCGCGCGTCCCACGCCTCGCCGAGGAACAGCACCTTGCGCAGCGACGGCAGCCGGTGCCCGTGTTCGCGGGCGTGCGCGAACAGCAGCCGCAGCACGCTCGGCGTGCCGCCGATCGCGGTCACCCCGCGCGCGGCGAAGAAGTCGAACCAGGCGCTGTACTCCTCCTGCACGATGGCGCCGAGCGACATCGCGACGCAACCGGCCAGGTCGACCAGCTCGTTGAACAGGTAGTGCGCGCCCCACATCTTCCCGGCGCTCCACGCGTTCACGACCACGTCGTCGGCGTCGAGCGCGCCCCAGTGCTCGTGCACCTCACGCATGTAGAGGCCGGTCGGCGCGTAGCCGACCATGGGGGAGCCGGTGCTGCCGCCGCTCTGGAACACCCAGGTGGTGCCGGTGGCGGCGCGGGGTTCCAGGTGCCGCAGCGCGGCCTGCAGGTCGTCCTTCAGCATGACCGGCACCTTCTCGAGGTCGGCCACGTCGGTGACCGTGTCGAGGTGCGCGTAGCGCTCGGCGAGGGCGGGGACGGAGCGGACGTCGGCGAGCAGCTTCCGCAGCGCCGCCAGGTGCTCGTCGCCGATCGTGGGCAGAGTGGTGTGGTGCATCAGACGCTGACCTCCGTCAGGTGTGCCGCGTGTGCCTTCCGGTAGGCGCGGAACCGCGCCGCGACGAGGTCGCGTTGCCCGCGGACGGACTCGGGGTCGGACGGGTCGGGGCAGGCGATCGCGCCGTCCAGCTCCATCTCGGAGAACCAGTACCGCTCGCCGTCGAACAGGAAGTCGAGGCAGAAGTAGGGCACCGGCATCCGCTCGGCGAAGTACGCGACCGCGGCCGCCAGCTCGTCGGGCAGCGCGCCGAACGCGTAGTTGCCGGTCCCGTAGTTCGCGGTCAGCGACCCCGCCTTGGGGGTGCGGCGCACCACCAGGTGCGGCTCGCCCTCGACGACGGTCACGCGGTAGTCGACGAGCCGCTCGCCGAGGTAGGGCTGCACGACCACCGGCGTGTCCCCGCCCTGCGCCAGGCTCAGCAGGTTGCGCAGGTCCTCCTCGGACCGGGCGAGGCAGACGCCCCAGCCGGAGCACCAGCCGACCGGCTTGACGATCGCCGGGTAGGTGACGCCGGCGAGCGCGGGCTCGTACAGCCGCGACCCGAGGTCCGGGCCGGTGGCGATGCGCACGCTGGGGATCGGCGGGACCGGCGAGTCCTTCAGGAACAGCACGGTCGCGAGCTTGTCGTTGTTGACCGCCGCCCACTTCGGCGGCGCGGGCAGGTAGAAGCCGCACTGCTCCAGCACCGCGTAGATCGCGTACTGGCCGAACACGTCCGCCGACTGGTAGGGCAGCGTGTAGGGCACGGTGACGAACAGCGAGTCGGCAGGCGTCGCGCGCTCGCCGTGCACGTACACCTTCGGGTCGGCGAGGTCGCTCGCGTCGACCGCGATCGCGTCGGGCGGCGCCGGCACCCAGCGCATGCCCAGCTCCTCGGCGACCGAGGCGTAGCAGTCCCAGAACGCCGCGCCCCACATCGTGCGCCTGCGCGTGGACTCCCGGTCGGGGAACACCCAGTACATGCTGCGCAGCCCGGACCGTCCCTCCCGGACGTCCACGGGCCGTTCGCTGACCGCGGTCATGAGATCTCCTTGCTGGGCCGGGTCCTGCCGGGCAGCAGGACGCTGTGGCCGCGGAACTCGGCGACGACGTCGCCGCCGGAGTGGATGGTCACGTCGTAGATGCCGGACAGGCCGTGCCGCGCCCGTTCGGTGGCCTCGGCCACCAGCTCGTCGCCCACGGCGACCGGCCGGAGGAAGGTCACCTGCGCGGCCTGCGCGACCGCGACCGGCTCGTGGGTGTTGGCCGCGAACGAGAACGCCGCGTCGGCGAGCAGGAACAGGTAGCCGCCGTGGCCGGTGCCCAGCCCGTTGACCATCGAGTCGGTCACCGTCATCCGCGCCGTCGCGCGGCCGGGCGCGACGGCGCCGAGGCGGATGCCGAGTGCGCGGCATGTGCGGTCGGCGTCGTGGAGCGCGCTCGCGCGGCGCTCGGCCGCCGTCGCCTCGGTCGTGGTCATGCGCGGAATGCTGGCCGCGGCCGCTGCGAACGCGCTTCAGATCCGCTGGGAATCCACCACAGGACCCGCGGTGACCAGCTCGCGGACGTCCGGCGCCGGCTCGGCCGCGAACCGGCGCACCACGTCGTGGCAGCGGAACCGGCCGGACGCGTCCTCGACGACCAGGTGCGTGGCGACCAGCTCGTCCAGCAGCACACGGGCCTCGTGCGGTGGCAGGTCGGCGGCGACCGTGGTGATCGGCACGCCGTCGGCCGACGTGCGCAGCCGCCCGAACAACCGCGCGGCGGCCGGGCTGACGCACCGCAGCGTGTCGGTCAGGACACTGTGGACGGTGCGGTCGTCGCCGTCGACGACGAGCCGGGCGGCGGCGCGGAGCTCGGCGAGGAACGAGGCGACCGGCTGGCCGGGGCGGGCGGCGAGCTTCGTCGCGACGTGCCGCAGCGCGAGCGGCCAGCCGCCGCACCAGTGCAGGACCTCGTCGAGCGCGGGGTCGCGCAGCCGGCCCTGGCCGAGGACGCGGCGCAGCAGGTCGCGGGCGTCGTCGCGGGGGAGCGGTTCGACCGTCAGCTCGCGCACCGCGTGCTGTGCGGACAGCCCGGGCAGGCGGCGGCGTCCCGTCACGACGAGCCTGCTGCCCGGGGTGGGCGGCACGAGCGCCGCGACCTGCGCGACCGTGCCCGCGTTGTCGGCGACCACCAGCACGCTCCTGCCGTTCAGCACGGTGCGGTAGCGGGCGAGCAGGTCCGGCAGCGTCGCGGGCATCCGCTTGGTGCTGGTGCCGAGCGCGGTGAGCAGGCCGGTGAGCGCGGCCTCCGGCGGCAGCGCCTGCCGGGGGTCGTGGCCGCCGAGGTCGACGAACAGCTGGCCGTCGGGGAAGCGGCACGCCACCGAGTGCGCCCAGCGCACCACGAGCGCGGTCTTGCCGAGCCCGGCGGCCGACGTGACCACCAGGACGCGGGGCTCGCCGGTCTCCTCGGCGATGGCGTCGGTCAGCGCCCGCAGCTCCGCGTCGCGCCCGGTGAAGTGGCCCGCGCCGGGCGGGAGCTGGGCGGGCGCGTTCTTGCGTCGTCTCGTGCCGCGGCGCGGTGGCGCCGGGTCGTCGTCCGGTGCGGGGGCCGCGTCGGCGCCGCGCAGGATCGAGGTGTGGAGGGCCCGCAGGTCGTGGCACGGGTCGCTGCCCAGCTCGTCGGCGAGGCGTTCGCGCAGGGCCTGGTAGGCGAGGAGGGCGTCGGCGCGCCGGTTGGCCCGGTACAGGGCGGTCATGTGCTGGCCCGCGAGGCGTTCCCGGAGCGGGTGCTCGGCGACCGCGGCCGCGAGTTCCGCGACCACCTCCGCGTGCCTGCCCAGCTCCAGCTCGGCGTCGAAACGGGCCTCGAGCAGGCCGACGCGCAGTTCCGCGAGCCGGGTGCGGTCGGCGTCCGCGCCGGGCGCGGTCACCCCGTCGAGCGGCTCGCCGCGCCACACCGCGAGCGCGCGCCGCAGCAGTTCCGCCGCCTCGTTCGTGCTGCCCGCGGTGGACGCCTGGAATGCGAACTTCTCGCATTTCTCGATGTCCACGACGAGCTGTGTGCGGTCGAGCAGATAACCGGGGTGGCGGGTGACCAGCACGTCGCCGATTTTGCGGCGCAGCGACGAGATCAACCCCTGCACCCGGGATCGCGGGGAGGCGGGGAGGCGGTCGCCCCACAGCTGGTCGATGATGCGTTCGGTCGACAGTGCGATGCCCTGCGTGAGGGCCAGCAAGGTCAACAGGTTGCGTTCCAAGGGGGAAAGTGCGACGTCCACATCCGACACCCGGACCTCGACCGGTCCGAGTAAGTCGACCTCAAGCACCCGTGCTCCTTCGCTGAGTTGTCCGGCCGGGGCGGCTCGCAGACAACCCGAGCGCACATACGTGAACAAGCGGAGTGACCGTACGGATATCTTTCCGAGTCCGTGGCGTGATTGACCGCAATTCGTTGAAGAAGTGTTGAACGCGCGTTGAGCGAGGGGCCGGGATGAGTAATTCCACGTTGACGTTTGCCGTTCGGAAGCGGATGGTGATGGCCCCGGCACACCCGCATGACACTCCGTGAGAGGGTCAGCTCATGACTGATCCACAGCACCCGTACAGCGATGCCGTCGTCGCGAACGGGCTCGTGTTCGTGTCAGGGTCGCTGCCGCTGGCCGAGGACGGCTCGGTGGTCGCCGGCGGCCGGGCCGCGGTGGACGCGGCGATGGCACAGCTCGAGCAGCGCATGGCGACCGTCGGCGCCGGGCTCGCCGACGTCGTGAAGCTGACCTACTTCGTCACCGACATGGCGCTGCGCGACCAGGCGAACGAACAGTTCATCGAGCTGTGGCCCGAACCGAGGCCCGCGCGCACGGTCGTCGGCGTGGCCGAACTGCCCCGCGGCGCGGTGGTGGAGATCGACGCGATCGCACAGCTGCCGTGACCCGCGCCCCCAGCCCTCGCGAGTCTCGCGCTCAGGCATAGCGAGTTGGCGGTTTCGTGCAGGTGCGCTGGGCCGGCATGTGCACGAAACCGGCAACTCGGTGTGCGTGCGAGCGTGACTCGCGATGGGATGGGGTGGTGCACCGTGTTCAGGGGGTTCGTGTCACGCCCGTCGCGTTCCGGGATCCGCCGCTGCTCAACACCGTCGGGGTGCACGAGCCGTACGCGTTGCGGGCCGTCGTTGAGGTGGTCACCGACTCCGGGCTCCACGGGCTCGGCGAGACCTACGGCGACGCCAAGCACGTCGCCCGCCTGCGGGCCGCCGCCGCGGCGCTGACCGGGGTCGACGTCTGGCACACCCACGAGATCGCGCGCCGGGTCCGCGGCAGCCTCGACGACGGCGAAGGCGGGCACGGCATGTCGGGCATGGTCACCGGCAGCAGCACCGCCGACCGCGTCCTGTCGCCGTTCGAGGTCGCCTGCCTCGACATCCAGGGCAAGGCCCTCGGCAGACCCGTCAGCGACCTGCTCGGCGGCGCCGTCCGCGACCGCGTCGACTACAGCGCCTACCTCTTCTACAAGTGGGCCGGCCACCCCGGCGCCGAACCCGACGCGTACGGCGAGGCGCTCGACCCCGGTCAGCTCGTCGCGCAGGCGCGGCGCATCGTCGACGAGTACGGGTTCTCCGCCATCAAGCTCAAGGGCGGCGTGTTCCCGCCCGAGGAGGAGGTCGCGGCGATCACCGCGCTGCGCGAGGAGTTCCCGGACCACCCGCTGCGCCTCGACCCCAACGGCGCGTGGCGCGTCGCCACGTCCATCAGGGTCGCCCGGGAACTGGACGGGGTGCTCGAGTACCTGGAGGACCCGACCACCGGCATCGCCGGCATGGCCCGCGTCGCCCGGGAGTCGCCGATGCCGCTCGCCACCAACATGTGCGTGGTCGCCTTCGAGCACCTGCGGCCCGCCGTCGAGGAGGACGCCGTGCAGGTGATCCTCTCCGACCACCACTTCTGGGGCGGCCTGCGCCGCTCCCAGTCCCTCGCGAACACGTGCGACACGTTCGGCCTGTCGCTGTCGATGCACTCCAACTCGCACCTCGGCATCAGCCTCGCCGCCATGACCCACCTCGCGGCCGCGACCCCCAACCTCACCTACGCGTGCGACACGCACTGGCCGTGGAAGGCCGCCGAGGACGACGTGATCGTCCCGGGCGCGCTGCGGTTCGAGAACGGCGCCGTGCCCGTGCCCACCGGCCCCGGCCTCGGCGTCGAACTGGACCGCGACGCCCTCGCACGCCTGCACGAGCAGTACCTCGCGTGCGGCATCACCGAACGCGACGACACCGGCTACTACCGCCGCACCCACCCCGGCTTCGACCCGACGGCGCCCCGGTGGTGACCGTCCCACGCCACCGTCACGTCCGGACTGTCCACGTCGGACAACGTGGTCCGTGCCGGCCGCTGATCGCCATCAGGCAGAATCGGACACGTGATCTGGGTGTGGGTGGTGGGCGTGGTGCTGATCGTGGCGGCCGGGTTCGCCGTCGCGTACCTACCCAGGGTGCGGGCGCGATCACTCAGCACACGCACCGCCTGGTCGGCGGCCAGGGCCGCCATCGACAGCGCGGCCATCAGCCGGGACGCCGCACCCGCCGACGTACCCGAGGCCGACGACCTGTTCGCCCGCGCGGAGCTCCTCGCCGCGGGCAGGGGAGGGGTGACCGCCGCGCAGGAGGCCACCGACTGCGCGGAACGGGCCGACCGGCTGTGGCGGGCGGCCGCCGATGAGTGAGCGCCTGCAGCGGCTGCGGTGGGTCTTCCTCGCCGCCGCCGTCGTGATGATCGTCGTGTTCCTGGTGGCGCAGCGGCAGACCGTCGACGTCAGCTACGCGCAGTCGCCGTCCGGAAAGGACACCGTCGACGAGGGCGACGCGGGCGAGCTGACCGACACCGACCTCCCGTCGGTCGACGAGCTGACCGCGATGCTCGACGAGGACCCGGTGGTGCGGCTGCCCGGCTCGATCGCGCACTGGGACGAGAAGATGGTCACCGACGCGATCGGCGACGCCGACATCCGCATCCTGGTCACCCCGCCCGGCCTGACGGAGAAGCAGCAGGACCAGCTCGACGAGGTCGAGAACGCGACCGTCCAGGTGATCGGCACCGAGATCACCGGCACCCTGTACGGGGTCAGCGCCGACGACAACGCGGGCTGGCGCGCGCAGTTCGCCACCGGTGACGTCACGAGCCTCCTGCTGACGATCATCGCGAGTGAACGCGACCAGGAGCTGCCGCCGGACGTCGACCTGTTCCGCTGGCGCGCGCCGACCGCCGCCGAGCTGGCGCCGGTGCTCGCGGACCTGCGTGCCGACCGCCTCCACGTCGCCGACGGCGCGACGCTGACGTCCATTCCGGACCGCGCCGACACGGCTTTTCCCGACGAGGAACCGCTGTTCGCCGCGTTCCCGCAACAGCCGTACGGCGAACCGGTGCCGGAGTACGGCGCCGCGCTCGCGGCGGAGTTCCCCGGCAGGCCGATCGTCGTGATGTACGGGAACTGGGCCGAGTACCACGGCCCGCACGCGGAGTCGTTCGCCGACGTCGTCGCCGCCGGGGTGTACAACCGGTTCGCCGACCGGCTCGCCACCTACGCGTACCCGCAGGACAACGTGCTCGGCGTGTACCTCGACCAGGTCACGGACGTGCGGTACGCGGGGCTGTTCGACCGGCCGCTGCCGTACCAGCCGTTCGACCCGCTGCGGGTCGCCCTGCCGGTGCTGCCGTGGCTGTTCGCGGCGTGCGTGCTGGCGTTCCTCGGGCTGTCCGTGCGCAGGGTGCTCGGCCCCGGCGTCGGGCCGCCGCGCCGACCGCCCGCGCGGCTCGCCGGGCTGACCACGCTCGCGATCGAGATGTCGGCCCTGTCCCGGGACGCGGCGCTCGCCAGGGCGCTCAGCAAACTGGCGGAGGCACGCGCCTCGGTGGCGGACGACCTGCCGGACCGGCACGTCCGGCGCCTGCTCGACAGCGCGGAGTCCGAACTGGACACCGCGGCCCGCGCGCTCGGCCGCGCCGACTACCGGCCGGCGAACTACCTGGCGGGTGGGATCTCGTGAACCGCGTGCAGAAGTTCCTCGCCACCCCGTTCGGGCTCGCGACGGCCGGGTTGCTCGTGCTGGCCGGGTGGGCGTCGTGGTCCGCCGGGATCCTCGACGGGCCGGTCGCGCGCGAGGTGCGGTCGTCGTCGGTGTACGTGGCGTCCGGCATCGACCTGGACGAGGCGGCGGCCGAGCGGATCATCGGCAACCGCAGGCTGGTCGT
This sequence comes from Actinophytocola sp. KF-1, assembly GCF_054661535.1. Lineage (NCBI taxonomy): Bacteria > Bacillati > Actinomycetota > Actinomycetes > Pseudonocardiales > Pseudonocardiaceae > Actinophytocola > Actinophytocola sp. KF-1. The sequence goes on from NZ_BAAFVK010000003.1 coordinate 182,445, forward strand.
GGCGTTCCTCGAGCCGGGCGCGGACCTGTCCGAGGGCTGCGACGACGTGTCCGGCGCCGCCGACGGCACGCTGGTGCTGCTGCTCAGCCCCGGCGATGACGAGTTCGAGACGTACGGGTGCGCACAGTTCCCCGGCGGCGACGACGAGAACTTCGGCAAGGCGTTCGTCGCGGAGAGCAGGATCGCCGGGGGAGCGGACCAGTTCGTCGACCGCCCGCTGGAGGCGCTGCGGGTGATCGCGGTGAACTACGACGGGCTCGTGAAGGCGGGCATCGTGCCGGACGGGGCGCGGACGATCAGCCCGTCGCTGCCGAGGTACCTGGTGGCGATCGCCGCGGTCGCGGCCGTGCTCGGCGGCGCGCTCACCCTGTACGTGGCCGGGCGCCGGGCAGGCAGGCTCGCGGCGACCCACCGCGCGGACCGCGAGGCGGCGACCGATGCGCGCGGCTCACTGAACGCGAAGGCCGCCGTGCTGGCGAAGCACATCATCGCGCTCGACGGGCGGGCGGGCAGCTCGGGGCAGGGTTTCCGGCGGAAGTACCGCGAGCTGGCGGCGGACTACGCCGAGCTGGCCGCGGACCTCACTGACGGGGAGGTCCAGCCGGAGCTGCGCGAGAAGGTCGACGCGCTCACGGCACGGGCGGAGCAGCTGACGGCGAGCCGCCCCAAGCGACGCCGCAAGAACTGACGGTTGCCTTCGCGATGGCCACTCCCCTGGTCGACTACAACAATCAAATAGTGACTATATATATGTCCGATTATTGCGCCACGGACAAGGGTGAGGTGGGGCCCGGGGCTCGGCTCGAAAACGGCTGCGGAGGGGGAGGGGTTCGCGCTCCGGTAGCGATTCGGCCGACCGGGGAGGAGGAGGGGGTCGCACTCCGGTAGCGATTCGGCCCACTGGGGAGGGGGAGGGGTCTCGCACCGGTCGTGATCGGCCCACTGGGGAGGTGTGCAGGTGGAGCCCGGAGCATCGGTTTGCTGGCGGAGCCGAATGCGGCGCGGGCCGCGAGTCGGCGCGATCCGCGCCGCGGCACTTTCGCCCGCTTGCTCGCGGCGAAATGGCTGTCGGGTCGCCTCGAAAGACCCCGCGCGAATCCGGTCGAGCCGCTGAACCTCCGCGGGCGGCCCGGGTCGCGCCAGCTCTCGTGTGTTTGCTCCCGGCTCGCGGCGTCCGAGCCGCCTCTCCCCTTTCTTTCATCATCAAATATAAGCTATATAGATGTCCAATTTTAGTGTCAGGTCGCAGTGAGCAGCACCGCGCACCACGCACCCTTCAAACAGCCAGGAAGGGAGGGGTCAGGCGAACTGCCGCACGAGCAAGATCGTCGCGCCCGCCAGTGCGACGCCCATCGCGGCGAAGCGGGTGCGCCGCACGTCGAGGTGTTTGCCGATCGGGCGGGCGAGCAGGAACCCTGCCGCGGCGGCGGGGGACAGGAGCAGGGCGTAGCGCAGGTTGTGCAGGTCGACGGACCCGGAGACGGTCAACGCGGCGAGGCTCATCGCGGACCCGGCGAGGAAGAACGCGCCCATGGTGCTGCGGAGCCTCGGCCCGGCGAACTGTTGCCACACCATGGCCATCGGGGGTCCGCCGATGGAGGTGGTGGTGCCCATGAGGCCGGACATGGCGCCGGCGACGACCACGGCTCGGCGGGTCGGTCGTGGCCGGAAGCCCCACACGGTGGCGACGACGCCGAACACGACCACGGCGACGACGAGGAAGGCGAGTGGGCGTGCGGGCAGGAGTGCGACGAGGGTGGCGCCGGCGAGGGTGCCGGGGACGCGGCCCGCGAGTGCCCATCCGGTGCCGCGGAGGTCGAGGTGTGCGCGGTCCTGGACGAGGACCGCGGCGGTGATGCCGACGGCGAGGAGCAGGTTCACGACGGGCACGAGTGGCGGGGCGACGATGGCGAGCACGGGTGCGGCGACGAGGCCGAGTCCGAAGCCGATGGACACCTGCAGCAGTGTGCCGAGCAGGACGACCACGCTGAGTACGACGAACCCCCATACGGTCACAGTGGATGGTGGCACAGTCGGCCGGAGGGTCAGGAACCTGTCGACGGGGTGTCCGGGTCGGTGAGCCGGAGGAGCGCGTCGAGTGCCGGGTTGTTGTGTGCGGTGCGCCAGACGCAGTGGGTTTCGACGATGTCGGGGCGCAGGCCGGCGATCTCGGTGAACGCGAGGTTGGGCAGGTGGAGCCGGGCCGCGGACCGGGGTACGAGGCCGACGCCGATGCCGGCGTCGACGAGGGCGAGGAGGCTGTGGACCTGTCCGACCTGCTGGACGTAGCGGGGTTCGACGCCGGCGCCGTGGAAGCAGCTGATCACGAGTTCTTGGAGGTAGCGGGCGGTGACGGGGGCGTAGTTGACGACGTCGTGGCGGCCGATGTCGATCAGTGCGGGTGGGTGGCCGAGTTCGGTGAGGGCGTGGCCGCGTGGGCAGGCGAGGATGAGGCTCTCGGTGTGCACGCGGCGGGTCGACAGGATCTCGGAGGCGGGTACGCCTCGGGCGAGGCCGACGTGGATGTCGCCTGCGAGGAGGGCGTCGACCTGGTCGCGGGAGACCATTTCGGTGAGGGTGAGGTCGACGGCGGGGAGGTGCTGGGCGATGGTGCGGATCCACGTGCCGAGGACGGTCAGCGCGGAGATGGCGGTGAACCCGATCCGGAGTGTGCCCGCGGTGCCGCGGGCGGCGTTGCGTGCGGTGATGGGTGCGGCGGCGGCGAGGGAGAGCATGCGTCGTGCTTCGGGCAGGAACGCTTCGCCTGCGGGGGTGAGCAGGACGGCGCGTGGGGTTCGGACGAGGAGTTCCACTTCGAGTGCGCGTTCGAGCTTCTGCACCTGGCGGGAGAGGGGCGGCTGGGTGATGCGCAGGCGGGCGGCGGCGCGGCCGAAGTTGCCCTCCTCGGCGACGGCGACGAAGCCGCGGAGCTGCTCGAGGGTGAAGGACATGCCGGAAAGGTATCGGAGGATGCGCTCTTGGACTTAGACAGGTATCGCGGGCGGTCATACGCTCGGACGCATGACCCTCAGTCCGGAATCCCTGCGCGACACACTCGGTACCGGGTTGCTGTCGTTCCCCGTCACGCACGCCACGGCGGAGTTGAGCTTCGACGAGGACGCGTATCGCGAGCACGTGGCGTGGCAGGCCTCGTACGCGGCCGCGGGGTTGTTCGCGGCGGGTGGCACGGGCGAGTTCTTCTCGTTGACGCCGGACGAGGTGGCGCGTGTGGTCCGGGCGGCGGTCGCGGCCGCGGGTGACACGCCGGTGCTGGCGCCTGCCGGGTATGGCACCGCGCAGGCCGTGGCGATGGCCCGGGATGCCGAGGCCGCGGGCGCGTCCGGTGTTCTGCTGCTGCCGCCGTACCTGACCGAGGTGCCGCAGGAGGGGTTGTACGCGCACGTCCGGGCGGTGTGCGCGGCGACGTCGCTGGGTGTGATCGTCTACCACCGCGCCAACGGGAAGCTCACGTTCGAGACCACGGCGCGGCTCGCCGACGAGTGCGCGAACCTGGTCGGGTTCAAGGACGGCGTGGGCAACGTGGACCTGATGACGAAGGTGTACGCGCGGTTGGGGGAGCGGTTGTTGTCGATCGGTGGTCTGCCGACCGCGGAGACCTACGCGTTGCCGTATCTGGAGATGGGGGTCACGACCTACTCCTCGGCCATCTACAACTTCGCGCCGAGCTGGGCGCTGGAGTTCTTCGCGGCGGTGCGGGCGCGCGACGCGGCGGCCGTGTACCGCAAACTGGACGAGTTCGTGCTGCCGTACATCGAGATCCGCGATCGGCGTGCCGGGTACGCCGTGTCCATCGTGAAGGCCGGGCTGCGTGCGGTCGGGCGCGATCCCGGGCCGGTGCGGCCGCCGTTGGCCGATCTGACGTCCGGCGAGTTCGACGAGCTGAAGACCCTGGTGGAGAAGGTGAACCTGGCATGACCGCCACAGTGGCCCTGACCGGATCGATGCTGATCGGCGCTGCCGACGTGCGGGGGAGCGCGGGTGCGGTGCGGGGTGTGAACCCGGCCACCGGTGCGGAGCTCGATCCGGTTTACGGGCTCGGTGATGCCGGCGACGTGGACCGCGCTGTCGCGCTCGCGTGGGACGCGTTCGGTACCTACCGCGCGACGTCGCTGACGGCGCGCGCGGCGTTCCTGAACACGGTGGCCGGCAACGTCGACGCGCTGGGCGACACGTTGGTCGCGCGTGTGGTCGCCGAGACCGGCATCCCCGGCCCGCGTGTGCGGGGTGAGCTGGCCCGCACCACGAACCAGCTGCGGTTGTTCGCGTCGGTGGTCGCGGCGGGCCGGTTCCTCGGTGTCCGGCTCGACACGCCGAACCCGGATCGCACTCCGTTGCCGAAGCCCGATCTGCGGCAGCGGAAGATCCCGCTGGGGCCGGTCGCGGTGTTCTCGGCGTCGAACTTCCCGCTCGCGTTCTCCGTGGCGGGTGGTGACACGGCGTCCGCGCTCGCCGCGGGCGCGCCGGTGGTGGTGAAGGCGCACAGCGCGCACCCTGGCACGTCCGAGCTGGTCGGCCGCGCGATCCGGGCCGCGGTCGCCGAGCACGGGTTGCCGGAGGGGGTGTTCTCGCTGTTGTTCGGTGACGGCCGGGACCTGGGGACCGCTCTGGTCACGCATCCCAGGATCGCGGCGGTCGGGTTCACCGGTTCGCGTTCGGGCGGGCTCGCGCTCGTGGCGGCTGCCGCGTCCCGGCCGGTGCCGATCCCGGTGTACGCGGAGATGTCGTCGGTCAACCCGGTGATCCTGTTGCCGGGGGCGCTGGCGGAACAGGGCGCGTCGCTGGGTGCGGCGTTCGTCGCGTCGCTCACCACGTCCGCGGGGCAGTTGTGCACGAACCCAGGTCTGGTGTTCGCGCTCGGTGACGCGACGGAGTTCCTGGCCGCGGCGGGTGCGGCGGTCGGGGCCGCGCCGGGTGCGGCGATGCTCAACGCGAACATCCAGCGGTCGTACGTGGCGGGAACGGACCGGTTGGCGTCGGCGAAGAACGTCACGGAGGTCGCCGCGGGCGGGATCGACGACGCGATCGGCGCGTGCGGGCAGGCCAGGTTGTTCGCCACCGACGGTGACACGTTCCTCGCCGACAAGGACCTGCAGGACGAGGTGTTCGGCGCCGCGTCGCTGGTCGTGCGGGTGCGGGACGTGGCGCAGCTGGAGCAGATCCTGGACACCCTGGAGGGTCAGCTGACCGCGACCGTGCACGCCGCGCGGTCCGACCGGGACACCGCAGCCGCGTTGCTGCCGCGCCTGGAACTGCTCGCAGGCCGGGTGCTGTTCGGTGGCTGGCCGACGGGTGTCGAGGTGGGGCACGCGGTCGTCCACGGTGGACCGTTCCCGGCCACGTCCAACCCCGCGACCACCTCCGTCGGCACGCTCGCGATCGAACGGTGGCTGCGGCCGGTGTCGTACCAGAACGTGCCGGACGCGCTGCTGCCGGACGAACTGCGTGCGGACAACCCGCTCGGCGTGCCGAGGTTGCGGGACGGGGCCGCCGAGTGACACCGCCCGTCGTCGCCGGTTACCGGGTGGTCCCCGTCGCCGGGCAGGACAGCATGCTGCTCAACCTGTCCGGTGCGCACGGCCCGTACTTCACGCGCAACCTGTTGGTCCTCACCGACACCGACGGTCGCACCGGGGTCGGTGAGGTGCCCGGCGGGCCTGCCATCACCGACACGCTCACCGAGGCCCGCGACCTCGTGGTCGGCGCGAAGGTGGGTGACCACAACGCCGTGCTCGCGGCCGTGCAGGGCCGGTTCGGGGCCCGTGACGCGGGCGGGCGCGGGCCGCAGACGTTCGACCTGCGGGTGACCGTGCACGTCCGCACCGCTGTCGAGGCCGCCATGCTCGACCTCCTCGGGCAGCACCTCGAGGTGCCGGTGGCCGCGCTGCTCGGCGAAGGGCGGCAACGGGACCGGGTCCGCGCGCTCGGGTACCTGTTCTTCGTGGGCGACCGCACGAGGACCGACCTCGCCTACCGGGCGGGGGAGGGGGACGACTGGTTCGGTGTCCGTGACCGGGAGGCGCTCGACCCCGCAGGCATCGTGGCCCAGGCCGAGGCCGCGCAGGCCCGCTACGGGTTCACCGACTTCAAGCTCAAGGGCGGCGTGCTGCCGGGCGAGCAGGAGGTGGAGGTGATGCGGGCGCTGGCGGACCGCTTCCCGGGCGCCGACCTCACCCTCGACCCCAACGGCGGCTGGCTCCTGGCCGATGCCGTCCGGCACGGCCGTGCCCTGCGGGACGTCCTGGCCTACGCGGAGGATCCCTGCGGCGCCGAACACGGCTATTCCGGGCGGGAGACCCTCGCCGAGTTCCGGCGCGCCACCGGTCTGCGGACCGCCACCAACATGGTGGCCACGGACTGGCGGCAGCTCGGGCACGCCGTGCGGCAGTCCGCTGTGGACATCCCGCTCGCCGACCCGCACTTCTGGACCATGCAGGGTTCCGTGCGGGTCGCGCAGCTGTGCGAGGCGTGGGGTCTGACGTGGGGGTCGCACTCGAACAACCACTTCGACGTCTCGCTCGCCATGTTCACCCACGTCGCGGCCGCGGCGCCCGGTGACATCACGGCCATCGACACCCACTGGATCTGGCAGGACGGGCAGCGGCTCACCACCGCCCCGATCCCGCTGACCGACGGGCACCTCGCCGTGCCGGACGCGCCCGGGCTCGGCGTCACCCTCGACCTCGACCAGGTCGAGGCGGCACACGAGCTGTACCTCAGGGAGGCGCTCGGCGCGCGCGACGACGCCGTCGCCATGCGGTACCTCGTGCCGGGATGGCGGTTCGACCCGAAACGACCCGCGTTGGAGACCGCGTGACCGTGCTGCAGGTCTGCCCGCTGCTGCCGTCGCTGGAGGAACGGCTGCGGGCGAACTACACGGTCGTGGCCGAGCCGTCGGACGACGTGGTCGCCGCGATCACCTCCTCGCGGTACGGCGTGACCAACGACCAGATCGACGCCATGCCGTCGCTGCGGGCGATCGTCCACTTCGGAGTGGGCTACGAGACGACGGACGTCGCCCATGCCCGTGCGCGGGGCATCGCGGTGTCCAACACCCCGGACGTGCTCACCGACTGTGTCGCCGACCTCGCCGTCGGCGGCATGATCGACGTGCTGCGCGGGCTCACCGCCGCGGACCGGTTCGTCCGCCGCGGCGACTGGCGGCGCGGCCAGTTCCCGCTCGCCACGAAGGTCACCGGCCGCCGTGTCGGCATCCTGGGTCTCGGCCGCATCGGACGGGCGATCGCGCGGCGGCTCGCCGCGTTCGACGCCGACCTGAGCTACCACTCCCGCCACCGCGTCCCGGACGTGCCGTACCGGTACGCGGAGTCCCCGGTCGCGCTCGCGGCCGGCGCCGAGGTGCTGGTGGTCGCGACCTCGGGCGGGCAGGCGACCGCGGGCCTCGTGTCCGCGGCGGTGCTCACCGCGCTCGGCCCGGCGGGTTACCTGGTGAACATCGCGCGGGGGAGCGTCGTGGACGAGCCCGCGCTGGTGACCGCGCTGACCACCGGCGGCATCGCGGGCGCGGCGCTCGACGTGTTCGCCGAGGAACCGGACGTGCCGGCGGCGTTGCTGGGACTGGACAACGTCGTGCTGCTCCCGCACATCGCGAGCGCCACCACGGAAACCCGCGAGGCCATGGGGGACCTGGCGTTTCGCAACCTGGCGCGGTTCCTCACCGACGGCACCCTGCTCACACCGGTGCCGTGACCACCACTCCGGCCGCCGGCAGGAGGAACCCGAGCGGCAACCCGATCATCAGGTCCCGCGCCCGCAGGTGAACGCCGACCGCGATGGCGAAGAACACCACCAGCCCGGCCGCGGCCGCCACCGCCGACCACGGCTCGGCCAACCCGACGAGCAACCCGACCACGGCGATCGTTTCGGCACGCCCAGCCACGGGAGCAGCCGCGCCGGGACGCCCACCCGCGCCATTCCCGCCAGGATCCGAGGCACGCGGAGCAAATCCGCGACCGCGGAAAACGAGTTGGCGGCGGCAGCGGCCAGCACGAACCCGACGTGCACGCCGGTCACCGGAACACCGCCGACCGGTAGACGATGGCTGCGGCGCCCGCGCGCACGGCCGACCGACGCGAACGCGGCTTGCGGGGCGATGTGGGCGAGTGGGCCTACCTGCCCGGCCGCACACGCTGGGCAGGAGCACCACCTCGAGGTCGCCGACCGCGTCGGTGCGCGGAGTGCGGGGCGCGCCTTGCCCACCATCCCGGCCCCCACATCCTCCGCAAGACCCCCACCTCGAGGTCGCCGACCGCAGCGCGGCGCGGGCGCGGCCTGCCAGTCCAGGCATGGCGGCGTGCTTGAGCAGGACCGCGGCGTGCGGTCATGACGTGCGCTCGAACGAGCTCGCGTGGCCGGCCACCCACTCCGCGAACGTGCGCGCCGGGCGGCCCAGCACCGTCGCGACGTCGCCGCTGACCAGCGCCGGTCTGCCGTCCTCCCGGGCGTACCGTGCCATCAGCGCGGCCACGCCGTGCCGCACCATCCCCGCCGTCGCGGCCTCGGCCGGGACCGCCTCGAACCCACTCCAGCCCGCTGTCGATCGCGGCCGCCTCGACCTCCTTGTTGTGGTCGCCGTCGACGCGGGACGGCTGCTCGGCGGGCGGGTCGTCGGCGTCCGTCGCGGCGAGGACCACCACCCGCCGTACCCCGGCGGCGGTCGCGCCGGTGATCGGGAACATGCCCCCTCCATATGACTTCGAGAAGATATGGAAATCATAGTACATCGGGTGTCGATGTGGGCCGGACGTGTTCGTGTGGGAGATGAGGACCCGCTGCGGAAGGATCAGCGCCATGAAGCAGTACCTGCTGAGCATCTACCAGCCGGAAGGCACGCCGGCCCCGGAAGTCCTGGAGCCGATCATGCGGAACCTGGACGCGCTCAACCAGGAGATGCGCGCCGCGGGCGCGTGGGTGTTCGCGGGCGGCCTGCACCCGCCTGCCAGTGCGACCGTCCTGCGCGCCACCGGCGACGACGTCCTCGTCACCGACGGCCCGTTCATCGAGGCCAAGGAGTTCCTCGGCGGGTTCACGGTCGTCCAGGCCGAGGACCTCGACGCCGCGCTCGGGTGGGGGCGCAAGCTCGCCGCCGTGCTCGCGCCGCTCGCGATCGAGGTGCGCCCGTTCCAGTGAGCGTTGCCAAGTCACTCGTGTTGTTCGTGCTGGCGGCGCTCGCCGAGATCGGCGGCGCCTGGCTGGTCTGGCAGGGCTGGCGCGAGGACCGCGGCCTCTGGTGGATCGCCGCCGGCGTGCTCGCGCTCGGCGCCTACGGCTTCGTCGCCACCTTCCAGCCCGACCCGCACTTCGGGCGGATCCTCGCCGCCTACGGCGGGGTGTTCGTCGCCGGGTCCCTCGCCTGGGGTGTCGTCGTCGACAAGTTCCGCCCCGACCGGTGGGACTACCTCGGCGCCGCCCTCTGCCTCGCCGGTGTCGCCGTGATCATGTACGCGCCGCGCCGATGAGCATCGACGAGATCTACCGCCGCGAGTACGGGCGAGCCGTGTCCGTGCTCGTCCGGGCCCTGGGCGACATCGGCCTCGCCGAGGAGGCCGTGCAGGACGCGTTCGTCGAGGCCGTCCGCCGCTGGCCGGCCGACGGCGTCCCGCCCAGCCCCGCGGGCTGGCTCATCACCACCGCCCGCAACCGCGCCATCGACCGCCTGCGCCGCGAAGCCACCCGCGAGGAACGCCACCGCCAGGCACTCGACCTGCTGACCACCGAACCCGAGGAGGAGGGCGTGGTGCGCGACGACCGGCTGCGCCTCATCTTCACCTGCTGCCACCCCGCGCTCGCCATGGGCGTGCGGGTCGCCCTCACCCTGCGGCTGCTCGGCGGTCTCACCACCGCCGAGGTCGCCCGCGCGTTCCTCGTCCCGGAAGCCACCATGGCGCAGCGCCTCGTCCGCGCCAAGAACAAGATCCGCGACGCCGGCATCCCCTACCGCGTCCCCGCCGAGGCCGACCTCCCCGGCCGGCTCGCGGGCGTCCTCGCCGTCGTCTACCTGATCTTCAACGAGGGCCACTCGACCGTCGACCGCCCCGACCTGTCCGCCGAGGCGATCCGGCTCGGCCGCGTACTGGCCGCGCTCATGCCCGACGAACCCGAGGTCACCGGCTTGCTCGCGCTCATGCTGCTCAGCGAGTCCCGCCGCCCCGCCCGCGTCACCGCCACCGGCGAGCTCGTGCTGCTCGCCGACCAGGACCGCACACGCTGGGACCGCGCCATGATCGACGAAGGCCAGGAACTCGTGCGCCGCTGCCTGCGCCGCAACCAGCCCGGCCCCTACCAGATCCAGGCCGCCATCAACGCCGTCCACAGCGACGCCCCCACCACCGGCGACACCGACTGGGCCCAGATCGTCGCCCTCTACGACCAGCTCATGGCCGTCGCACCCACGCCGGTCGTCGCGCTCAACCGCGCCGTCGCGCTCGCCGAACTCCGCGGCCCCGCCGAAGCGCTCGCGATCGTCGACGCGCTACCGCTGCGGCGCTACCACCTCTACCACTCGGTGCGCGGCAACCTGCTCCGCCGCCTCGGCAGACCCGGCGAAGCCGCCACCGCCTACGAAACCGCGCTCGCCCACGCCACCACCGACGCCGACCGCACCGTCCTGCGCGGCCTCCTCGACCGCTGACCTACCGGGACTCACCCGTCAGGTACTCCGCCGTGCCCGTCCGCTCCATCAACCGGTCCAGCATCGTCGTCCGGTTCACCACCGACATCGCGATCCCCAGCGACTCCGTGCGGCGGCGGATCATCAACAGCACCGACAGGCCCCGCGAGTCGCACACGTCCAGCCCCGCGCAGTCGATCCGCAGCTCCCGCAGCTCGTCGTGGGCCGCGAGCCGCTCACCGACCGCGCCCAGCAACTGCTCCGCGTTGCGGTGCACCAGGTCGCCGGACAGCGTGACGCACCCCGTGCGCGCGTCCGGCCGCGCCCAGGTCCAGGTGAACGCCGAGGCGTCGGTCATGCGCCGATCCGTTCGAGGTGGCCGAGCCCGGCGGCGAGGAGCGCGCTCGCTCTCGGGAACTCCCGCAGCTCCGCCGCCAGCAGCTCCACCCCCGCACGCAGCACGGCGGGCGGCACGCCCCGCGCCGCGAGGATCTCCGCGGTCCACCCCAGGAACCCGGTGAGCACCTCGCCGTCCCCCACGTACAAGGCGGTCGCCAGGAAGTCCACGATGTGCGCCAGGTCCTCGGCCGTGTGCTGCCGCTGCTGCTCCGAGTAGCCGCCCATGGCGGGCACCCGCTCCGCCAGCGCCGCGAACACCGAGCCGACCAGCGACGACGCCGACCGCGCCACCATCGCGTACTCCTGGTCGGCGAGGTGGGGCAGGTCGTCGACCGGGTGGTTCACCGGACCGGGGTGGGGGAGCGGCCCCGCCGCGAGCCGGTCCGCGGCCGCCCGGGCGTCCGGCGCCCACGCCTGCGCACCCAGCAACCGCGCGTACCGGCCGTCCGGCCCGAACGCCGCGCCCCCGACGATCACCGGCACCCCCGCCGCCTGGCACGCCGTGATCGTCGCGTGCGCCGCGGGCAGCCGGGTCGGGATCGAGCTCGACAACGCCACCGCGTCCGGCGCCGTGCGGTGCAGGTGCGCGATCAGGTGCGGCGCCGGGACCTGCGCACCCAGGTAGTCCACCGCGAACCCGCGCAACGTCAGCGTCTCCGCCAGCAGCCGCGCGGGCAGCGCGTGCCACTCACCGTCCACGCACGCCACCGCGATCCGGCCCGGCCGGGCCGCGGGCCTGCCCGCCCGGTCCGACAACGTCGCGATCACCCGCTCGTTGATCGCCGTCGCCGCGTGCTCCTGCGCCACGTTGATCCGCGCCGCCGCCCACTCCGCGCCGACCCGCCGCTGCACCGCGCCGATCACGTCCAGCAGCACCGACTCGGCGGGCACCCCCTCCTCCAAGGCCTGTGTCACCACGTCCCGCGCCGCGTACTCGTCGCCCGCCATCACCGCGGCCCACAACCGCTCGACGTGCCGCGCGTGCGTGCCGCTGCTGAGCACCCGGTTACCGGTCACGACCCGCCCCGTCCGCGCGGCGCCGAGATCGCCAGCACCGCCATGTCGTCGTGCGAGCGGGTACCCGCCCACTGCATCGCCAGCATCTGGATCCGCTCCACGATCGCCTCCGCCGGCAGGCCCCCGCACTCCGCCAGCACCGTCCGCAGCCGCGGCTCCCCGAACATCTCCGCGCCCAGCGGCCCGCCGGGCGCCTCGGTGATCCCGTCCGTGTACAGCAGGCACGTGTCCCCGGCCGACAACGTCACCTCCGCCGACGTCGACCGCATCGACGGCAGCACCCCGACCAGCGTGCCCTTCGTCGCGACCTCCTCGACCGCACCGTCCGCCCGCACCACCAGCGGCGGCAGGTGCCCCGCCGCGGTCAGCCGCAACCGCACCACCGCGCCGTCACGGACCGCCGAGGCCAGCACCAGCGTCGCGAACCGCGTGCTGTGCGCGGTGAGCAGCGCGTTGTTCAGCAGCCGCAGCAGCCGCTGGTGGTCGTCGGCCATCGGCAGCAGCGCACGCAGTGTCGTGCGGATCTTGCCGGTCAGCACCGCCGCCTCCAGGCCCTTCCCGCACACGTCGCCGAGCACCGCCAGCGTCTCGGCGCGCTCGTCGTCCGGCGGGTGCACGTCGTAGAAGTCACCGCCGACCCGGTCGGTGTCGAACGCCGCCCGGTACCTGCCCGCGAACTCGATGCCCGCGACCGCGCGCGGCGTCGGCGGCAGCAGGTCCCGCATCAGCAGCTCGGTGATCGCGGACTGCTCGGCGTAGACGTGCGCCGCGGACATCGCGACCCCCGCCCGCGCCGCGAACAGCCGCGCGAACAGCTCCTCGTCCTCCTGGAACGCCGCCTTGGCGGACCGCCGCAGCAACACCAGCGCGCCGGCGGGCACACCGTGCCCCGGCAGCGGCGTCACCACCACGGACCCCACCGGGCCGAACCCCGGCGGCGCCGCCCACCCGGGCGCCGCGGCTGGATCGATCCACCGCGACGGGACGGGCGGGAACCCCTGCAACGCCTCCGCGAGCCCCGGCACCTCCGCCGGGTCGAACGCCAGCCGGTCGTGCCGCGGCGTCCCGTCCGGCCCGCACGTCACCGTCGGGTACCAGCCCTGCCCGCCGGGCCCGATCACCACCGCCGCGTCGGCCAGGTAGGTCGCGGCGAGCCGTGCGGTCATCTCCATGCACCGGCCCGGGTGCAACGACGCCAGCAGCGCCGACGACGCCGTCGCGAGGAAATCGGTCCGCTTGCGCTCGAGCCGCAGCGCCTCCTCGGCCGTCGTGTCGACCAGCCACCACGCCACCCCGCCCGCGCCGTGCGGCACCGCGTGCGCGGCGAACCCCCGGTCACCGACCACACCGCGGCACACCGCACCGGCGCCGCCCCCGGCGACCACCCGGTCGTGGGCCTCCCGCAGCCACGCGGGCGCCACGTCCGCGAACCGGGCACCGGTCCGGACCGCGGGGAGGACGTCGCGGCACACGTCGGTCACGTCCTCGACCAGACCGTCCCAGCCCACGACGACCACCGGCAGCGGCGCGGCCCGCCAGCCCGGGGCGGCGGCCGCGCCCGGTCCGGTCGTGTGCAGCTCGCCGTGGGTCACACCCCCATCAAACAGGATCGGCGGGCCGCCCGGTTGACAGGCGCAGAGCCCCGTCCCGGCCGCCGCCGTTTTCCTTGACGCCGCAACCATTTCCCGTCCACAGGGGACGGTTCCGGGAATGGGCGAAATGCACGTGTTGACGCACCGTGGTTGACCGACTCGCTATAGTAGGTGGAGCATTTGGGCCTCTTGGCGCTGTTCGGTCGAAAATGTTGCGACGAACGGAATATCGCCGAAGATCGTTCGGTCTAACTGGTCCCGCGCGTAGCGAATCCGCGCGCGCTCCGATTTAGCCTGTCGTGACCCCGAGCCCGAGCACGTCAGAGGAGCGCGTTGTCCCGCCGGTTTCGTTGTGTGTTTCGCGTGCGATGACGCTCGTGCCGACCATCCACCGCTTCGCTGACATCGCGGAGCGCCTACCCGATCATCACGCCGTTGTGGACGATCACGACCGCGTCGTGACCTACGCCGAACTCGCCGCCCTCGCCGGCGGACGGGCCCGCGCGCTCACCGCCGCCGGCGTGCGCCCCGGCAGCCGCGTCGGACTCGTCACCGGCCACGGACTGCCCGCCATCGCCGGCATCCTCGGCACCCTCGCCGCGGGCTGCGCCTACGTGCCGCTCGACCCCTCCTTCCCGCACGCCCGGCTGTCCACGATGGTCACCGACGCCGGCGTCACCACCGTGCTGGCCGACCCCGAGCACGCCGGCCTCGCCGCTCGCCTCGGTGACCACACGGTCATCGCGCGTGACGACACCGCGCCCCTCGGCCCCGCCGACCGCACCGCCGCCGGCCTCGACGACGTCGCCTACGTGCTGTTCACGTCCGGCTCCACCGGCAGGCCCAAGGCCGTCGCGCAGACCCACCGCAACCTGCTCCACGTCGTGGACAACCAGATCGCGAGCCTGCGCGTCACCGCAGCCGACCGGCTCAGCCTGCTCGCCTCCTTCAGCTTCGACGCCGCCATCCCCGACCTCTACCCGGCACTGCTCACCGGCGCCGCCGTCGTCCCCCTCGACGTCCGCACCCACGGCCTCGCGCACGTCGCCGCCGGCCTCGCCCGCCACCGTGTAACGATCTTCCACGCGACGCCGACGGTGTACCGGTATCTCCTCGACACCCTGGGGCCTGCTCGGTTGGACACAGTGCGCACGGTGCTGCTCGGCGGCGAGCAGTCCACCTACGCCGACGTCCGGCGTGGCCGCGACTCCTTCGCGCCGGACGTCGAGTTCGTCAACGGCTACGGCGCCACCGAGGTCACCTTCGCCGCGCAGCACCGCATCCGGCCGTCCGAAGTGGACGAAACGGCCACCGGGCCGCTGCCCATCGGCACCCCGCTGCCCGGCTACCGCATCGAACTCGGCGACGGCACCGGCGACCACGGCGAGCTCACCGTCCACAGCGACCACCTCGTCACCGGATACGCCAATGTGGACAGTCCGGCGTTCGGGCCCGGCCACTACCGCACCGGCGACCTCGGCGAACGGCTGCCCGACGGCACCCTCGTCTGCCTCGGCCGGCTCGACCGGCAGGTCAACGTCCGCGGCTTCCGCGTCGAACCCGCCGAGGTCGAAGCCGCGCTGCGCGCCCAGCCCGGCGTCACCGCCGCCCGCGCCATCGCCCGCGACGAGACCCTCCTCGGCTACGTCACCGGCACCGGGCTCGACCCCCGCGCCCTGCGCGCCGCCCTCGCCGACCAGCTACCCGGCCACGCCGTGCCCCGCGCCGTCGTCGTCGTCGACGAGTTCCCGTTGACCGTCACCGGCAAGGTCGACGAACGCGCGCTGCCCGACCCGCCCATCACCACCACCGCCACCACCCCCGGCATGACCGGCACCGAGACCCGCGTCCACGCCATCTGGTGCGCGGTCCTGCGCGCCGACTGGATCGCCCCCGACGCCGCCTTCTTCGACGTCGGCGGCCACTCACTGCTGCTCGGCCAGGTCCAGCAACGCCTCAGCGCCGAGTTCGGCACCGACGTGCCGCTCCTCGCGCTGTTCACCCACACCACCATCGCCGCACAGGCCGCCTACCTCGACGGCGGCCACGAACGCACCGGCACCAGGACCGCGCCCCGCGACACCACCACCCCCGCCGACCCCGGCCACACCGGCGACGAGATCGCCGTCATCGGCATGGCCGGCCGGTTCCCCGGCGCCGCCGACCTCGACGCCTTCTGGTGGAACCTCTGCGCGGGCACCGACGCCGTCCACGACTACACCGACGACGAACTCGCCGCACTCGGCATCGGCCCCGCGCTGCGCGCCGACCCCGCACACGTGCGCGCGGGCGGCCGCCTCGACGGCATCACCGACTTCGACGCCCGGTTCTTCTCCTTCACCGCCGACGAAGCCGCCCGCACCGACCCCCAGCACCGGATCCTCCTCGAAACCGCCTGGGAGGCCATGGAAAACGCCGGGCACGTCCCCGGCGGCGAACCCGACCTGTCCGTCGGCGTCTTCGCCTCCGCGTCGGCCAACCGGTACTTCCTGTTCCACCTCTTCGGCAACCCCGCCGTCACCGACGCCGACCCCGACGACTGGGAAGCGCAGCTCCTCGCCCGCCAGTTCCCCGACCACCTCCCCGGCCAGATCGCCTACCGCCTCGGGCTCACCGGACCCGCGCTCGCCGTGCAGAGCGCCTGCTCCAGCTCACTCGCCGCCGTGTGCCTCGCCGCGCAGAGCCTCACCGACTACCGCTGCGACATCGCGCTCGCGGGCGGCGTCAGCGTCACCTGGCCCCGCCACCGCCACACCCCCGGCGGCATGACCTCCCCCGACGGGCGCTGCCGCGCCTTCGACGAAGCCGCCGCCGGGTCCGGGTTCGGCTCCGGCGCCGGGATCGTCGTCCTGCGCAGGCTCGCCGACGCGCTCGCCGACGGCGACCACATCTACGCCGTCCTGCCCGGCTGGGGCATGACCAACGACGGCGCCGACCGCGCGGGCTACGCCGTGCCCAGCCCCGCGGGGCAGGCCGCCGCCGTCGCCGACGCGCTCGCCGCCGCCGAGCTCGCCCCCGAGGACGTCCAGTACGTCGAAGCCCACGGCTCCGGCACCCCGCTCGGCGACGCCATCGAGGTCGCCGCACTCAACGACGTCCTCGCGGGCGCCGCACCCGAATCCGTGGCACTCGGCTCCGTCAAGACCAACATCGGCCACCTCGACGCCGCCGCCGGCATCGCCGGGCTCGTCAAGGCCGTGCTCGCCGTGCACACCGGCGTCATCCCGCCCAACCTGCACTTCACCCGCCCCCACCCCGAAGTCGAACTCGCCGCAGGCCCCCTCTACGTGCCCACCAAGGTCCGCGACTGGCCCGACACCGGCCGCCGCGTCGCCGGCGTCAGCTCCTTCGGCATGGGCGGCACCAACGTCCACCTGCTCGTCGCCCAGGCACCCCGCACCGGCATCGAACCCGCACCCGGCCCCGTCGTCCTGCCGCTGTCCGCACACGACGAGACCGCGCTGCGCGCCGCCGCCACCCGGCTGCGCGACCACCTCGCCACCCGCAGACCCGCCCTCGCCGACGTGGCACACACCCTCGCCACCGGAAGGCGCGCCTTCCCCTGCCGCGCCGCCGTCGTCGCCACCACCGTCGACGACGCCGTCGCCGCACTCGACGCACTCACCCCCGGAACCGTGCTGGGCACCGGCCCCGCACGCGCCGACGCGGAACTCTGGGTCGCGGGCGCCGACCGACTGCCCGCCACCCGAGGGCGGCGCATCCCGCTGCCCACCTACCCCTTCCAGCGCGAACGGCACTGGATCGAGCCCACGAGGCGAGGAGGCCAGGCGTGAACTGGTTCGTGATCCCGCAACCGAGGCCCGACGCGGCCGTGCGGCTGTTCTGCCTGCCGTACGCGGGCGCCGGCGCCAGCGCCTACCGCCGCTGGCCCGCCGCCGTCGGACCCGACGTCGAGGTCGTCGCCGTCCAGCTGCCCGGCCGGGAGAACCGCATCATCGAGGACCCCGAGTTCGACGACACCCGGGTCGCCGAACTCGCCGACGCCATCCAGGCCCACCACGACGGCCCCTACGCCATCTACGGCCACTCCCTCGGCGGCTGGCACGCCTACGAGGTCATCCGCCACCTCCACCACACCGGCGGCCGCCTCCCCGTCAAGCTCTACGTCGGCGGCTGCCGCGCCCCGCACCTCCCCGCCACCGGCACCTTCGCCGGGCTGTCCACACTGGACGACGACGCCCTGCTCGCCCGCGTCGCCGAGGGCGGCGGCCTGTCCGCCGACGTGCTCGCCGAACCCGAACTCCTCGAACTGCTGCTCCCCGTGCTGCGCGCCGACTTCACCTACCTCGACCAGTACCTCCACACCGACGGCGAACCACTGCCCGTGCCCGTCATCGCCTACGCCGGCCGCGCCGACACCGCCGTCACCCTCGCCCACATCCAGGCGTGGGACCGGCACACCACCGCCGGGTTCACCGTCCAGGAGGTCGACGGCGACCACTTCTTCCTCCACGACGACGCCAGCCGCGTCACCGAACTGCTCACCAAGGACCTGCTCTCCGCCCTGCCGGGAAGAACGTCATGACGGGGGAGCACCGCGTCCCGCTCGGCGACACCGGATGGTCGGTGTGGCGCGACGCGCTGCTGCGCTCGGCCGGGTTCCCCGCCGACGGCCTCACCGCCCTGTCCGCACCGGCCGCCGCCGCGAGCGCCGACGCCTGCCTGCGCGGCGAGCACAACACCTTCGACACCGACTTCGGCGCCGCCGTCGCCGCCGGCGCGCGACGCCTGCGCGCCATGGCCGCCGACCCGCTCTTCCGCGAAGCCGTCACCTGGCAGAACACCAACGCCCTCCACGCGCTCGACGGGCTCGTCGCCGCCGGCGACGACGCCCCCCGCAACGTCCGCTACCGCGACCGCGAACGCGCCGTCCTCAAGTACTGGCAGCGCTACTGCGGCAAGAACGAGACCGTCGGGTTCTTCGGCCCCAGCTGCTGGGTCACCGTCGACGACCAGCACCCCGCCGCCGCGACCGCCACCGCGGGCCCCGGCCTCACCCGCCGCCGCTGGGTCGTCCTCGAAGCCTGGGTCGTGCAGGCCTACGCCGACGCCATCAGCGCCGACCCCGCCGTCCGCCGCTGGTGGCCGCCGCTGCTCGCACCACACCTCACCCTCGACGGCAGGCAGGTCCACCGCCCCGGCCGCCCACCCGTGACCCTCACCGCCGCCGAAGCGGCACTCCTCGCCGCCTGCGACGGCAAACAACCCGCCGCCGCCGTGGTCGCCGACCCCGCCATCGGGCTGCGCCGCGACGACGACGGCTACACCATCCTCACCAACCTCGTCGAGCGCGAACTCGTCACCTGGGACGCCTGCCTGCCCAACACCTCCGCCGCCGAAGCCGTGCTGCGCAGGCGCATCGCAGGCATCGGCGACGACGACACCCGCGCCGCCGCGAGCGCGGGCCTCGACCGGCTCACCGCGGCCCGCGACGCCGTCGCCGCCGCCGCGGGCGACCCGCACGCACTGCGCACCGCACTGTCCACCTTGGACACAGTGTTCACCGGGCTCACCGGCGCGGCACCCCGCCGCCGCGGCGGGCAGACCTACGCCGGGCGCACCCTCTGCTACGAGGACACCGCCCGCGACCTCGACGTCACCGTCGGCCGCCCGCTCCTCGACACCATCGCCGGCCCGCTCGACCTGCTCCTGCGCGCCGCCCGCTGGCTCTCCGCCGAACTCGCCGCCGCCTACGACACCGCGCTGCGCGACCTCCACACCGAACTGCGCGCCGACGCCGGTGACGGCCCCGTCCGCCTGTCCGACCTGTGGTTCCTCGCCCAGGGCCTGTTCTGGGGCACCACCGGCGACCGGCCCGTCGACACCGTCGCCGACGAGTTCGCCCGCCGCTGGGCCGGCGTGTTCGACCTCGACCACGCCGACGGCCCCGTCCACACCACCACCGCCGCGCTCACCGACCGCGTCGACACCGCCTTCCCCGCCAACCCCACCACCTGGCGCGCCGCCCGCCTCCACAGCCCCGACCTCCAGGTGTGCGCGGCGGGCCCCGACGCGCTCGCCCGCGGCGAGTTCACCGTCGTCCTCGGCGAACTGCACACCGCGTGGGCCTCGTTCGACTGCGACGTGTTCACCCCCGCCCACCCCGACCCCGAACGCCTCCGCGCCGCACTCGCCGAGGACCTCGGCACCCGCCGCGTCCGTCCCCTGTTCCCGTCCGACTGGCCCCGCCGCACCAGCCGCGTCGCCGAGAGCCTCGCCGGCCCCACCGACGTGCGGCTCGCGTTCGCCCAGGCCCCCGGCGCCGACCTCGACCACGTCCTCGCCACCACCGGCCTCGTCGTGTCCGAAGTGGACGGAGAGCTCGTCGCGACCGACCCCGACGGCGCGCGCTGGCCGCTGCTCGAGGTGTTCTCCCAGCTCATCGCCATCCACGCGGTCGACGCGTTCAAACTCACCTCACCCGCGCCGCACACCCCGCGGATCACCGTCGACGGCCTCGTCGTCAGCCGCGAGACCTGGCGCACCACCGCCGCCGCCACCGGCCTCGCCACCGCGAAGGGGGAGCGGGACCGCTACCTCGCCGTCCGCCGCTGGCGGCTCGCCGAGGGCCTGCCCGACGCCGTGTTCGTCAAACTCGGCACCGAGACCAAACCCTGCTACGCCGACCTCACCAGCCCCCACTACGCCGCGCTGCTCTGCACCATGATCCGCGCCGCCATCGCCGACGGCGGCCCCGACGTGCCCGTCGTCGTCAGCGAACTGCTCCCCGGACCCGGTCAGGCGTGGGTGCCCGACGCGGCGGGCAACCGCTACGTCAGCGAACTCCGCCTCCACATCGTCGACACCGTCGACACCACCGACACCGCCGACACCGCGGACCGCCCGGAGGCCGCGCGATGACCCACCTCGTACCGCTCGGCGACACCGGGTGGTCGGTATGGCGTGACGTCCTGCTGCGCTCCGCCGGCTTCCCCGCCGCCCGCCTCGACCGGTTCACCGCACCCGAAGCGGCCGCCGCCGCCGACGCCCTCAACGCGGGCGACGAACCGGCGGACCTGTTCGACAAGGCGTTCGCCGAAGCACTCCACGCCGGCGCCGCCGCCATCGGCGACGTCGCCGCCGACCCGCTCCTGCGCGAAGCCGTCGCCTGGCAGAACCCCGCCGTGCTGTCCACACTGGACAAACTGGTCGCCGGCGGCCCGGACGCGCCGAGGACCGTGCGCCGCCGCGACCGCGAGAAGGCGCTGCTGCGCTACTGGCAGCGCTACTGCGCCAAGAGCGAGACCATCGGGTTCTTCGGCCCCGTCTCCTGGGGCACCGTCGACCCGGAAGCGGCCACCGCGATCCGGCTCGGACCGGGACTCGTGCGCGACCGGGCCGTGTTCTTCGAAGCCTGGGCGCTCATCGAGTACGGCACCGCGCTCGCCGCCGACCTCGCCGTCCGCCGCTGGTGGCCACCCGTCCCGCGGCCACACCTCACCGTCGACGGCCGGTGGCTGCGCAAACCGCTCACCGACCCGGTCGAACTGTCCGCCGTGGACGCCCAGCTGCTGTCCCGCTGCGACGGGCACACCCCCGCCCACGAGGTCGTCGCCGGCGTCGGACGCGGCGACCAGGACGGCTACCTGCTGCTCGACCGGCTCGTCGACCGCGGCATCCTGCGCTGGGACGCCAACCTGCCGCTCTCCCACGAAGCGGAAACCGTGCTGCGCGAACGGATCGCCGCCATCGGCGACGACGCCGTCCGCGCCCGCGTCACCGCCGCGTTCGACCGGCTCAGCGCCGCACGCGACGCCGCCACCGCCGACCCCGCCGCACTGCCCGCCGTGGACGCCGAGTTCACCGCCGTCACCGGCAGCGCCGCGACCCGCCGCAGCGGGCAGATGTACGCCGGCCGCACCCTCACCTACCTCGACACCACCCGCGACGCCGACCTCGTCGTCGGCGGCGGCCTGCTCGGCTCCGTCGCCGCGCCCCTCGACATCGTCCTGCGCGCCGCCCGGTGGCTGTCCGCGCGGTTCGGTGACGCCTGCGAACGCATCGCCGCCGACCTGCACAGCGGACAAGCGGGCCCGGTGTACCTGTCCGACCTGTGGTACCCGATGCAGGAGGAACTGTTCGACACCGCGGGCGGCGCGGGCGCGGCCATCGGCGCCGAGTTCACCGCCCGCTGGTCACGGCTGTTCCGGCTCGCCGAACACGCAGGCGCCGCCGAGGTCCGGCTCACCGCCGCCGAACTCGCCGCCGAAGCCGCGGAACTGTTCGCCGCACCCGGTCCCGGCTGGCCCTCCGCACGCGTGCACAGCGTCGACCTGCAGGTGTGCGCCGCCGACGTCGCCGCCCTCGACGACCCGGACACGCTCGTGGTGCTCGGCGAACTGCACCCCGCCTACAACCCGTTCGACAGCGCCCTGTTCTCGCCGTGGCACCCCGACCAGGAGGCGCTGCGGGCCGCGCACCACGCCGACTTCGGGCCCCGCATCCGCATGCTGTTCCCCGACGACGCGCCCCGCAACACCGGCCGCGCCCGGCACGGCCTCAACACCCCCGGCGACTGCGAACTGGGCGTCGTCGACGCCCGCGGCGCGTCCCCGCACCTCGTGCCCGCCACCTCGATCCTCGTCGAGGACCGCGACGGCGAACTCACCGCCGTCCTGCCCGACGGCCGCACCTGGCCGCTGGTCGAGGCGTTCGGGCACGTGCTCACCGTCGTGCTGCTCGACAGCTTCAAACTCGTCGGCCCCGCCGCCGCGAGCCCGCGCATCGTGATCGACCGGCTCGTCGTCGCCCGCCGCACCTGGCGCACCACCGTCGCCGCCACCGGCCTCGCCGACGTCACCGGCGAACGCGCCCGGTTCCTCGCCACCCGCGCGTTCCGGCAGCGGCTGGGGCTGCCGGAACGCGTCTTCGTCAAACTCGGCACGGAAACCAAACCGACCTACGTCGACCTCGCGAGCCCCGGCTTCGCGCAGGTCCTCTGCACGATGCTGCGCACCGCGCGGCAGACCGGCCCCGACGTCTCCGTGACCATCACCGAACAACTGCCGTCCACAGCGGACTCGTGGCTGCCGGACGCGCACGGCGGGCGGTACGTGAGCGAACTGCGGTTCCAGCTCACCGACCCCGCCCCGTACACACCCCGTGGAGCACGACGATGACCGTCCCCGACCGGATCCTCGCCCAGGCCGCCCGCACCCCCGACGCCGTCGCCGTGCGGCAGTGGGACACCCGGCTCACCTACCGGGAACTGACCGAACGCGCCGCCGCCGTCGCCGACGCCCTCCGCGACCTCGGCGCCGGCCCCGGCACCAGGGTCGGGATCTGCGCCACCCGCGACGCGGGCCACGTCGTCACCGTCCTCGGCGTGCTGCTCTCCGGCGCCTGCTACGTGCCCATGGACCCCGGCGGCCCCCGCAAGCGGCTGCTGGAGATCGCCGCCGACGCGGGCGTCACCACCGTCGTCGGCGACGCCGCGGC
Source organism: Actinophytocola sp. KF-1 (assembly GCF_054661535.1). NCBI lineage: Bacteria > Bacillati > Actinomycetota > Actinomycetes > Pseudonocardiales > Pseudonocardiaceae > Actinophytocola > Actinophytocola sp. KF-1. The sequence goes on from NZ_BAAFVK010000003.1 coordinate 205,560, forward strand.
CACCGAGTTCGGCGACGTGCCCGGCATCCGCACCCTCGCCCCGGAAGGCACCGCGCGGCCCCGGCCCTGCCCGGCCACCGAACACGACACCTTCCACGTGCTCTACACCTCCGGCTCCACCGGCCGCCCCAAAGGCGTGCTCACCACCCACCGCAACGTCGCCGCCTACGTCGCCGGCTGGCAGGAGCTGTACCCGCTCGAACCCGGCACCCGCACCCTCGCCGCCTCCTCGCTCGGCTTCGACGCCATCACCATCGACCTGTTCGTGACCCTCACCGCGGGCGCCGAAGTGCAGTTCGTGCCCGCCGACGACCGCGCCGACCCCGAACGGCTGCGCCGCTTCCTCGTCGCCCACGACGTCGAATGGGGCCTGCTCACCCCCACCATGCTGGCCACGGTGGACCCCGCGGACGTGCCGTCCTGGCGGCGCGTGTTCGCCGGCGGGGAACCCCTGCCCGCCGACCTCGTCGCCCGCTGGGCGCCCGGCAGGCAGTTCGTCAACGTCTACGGCCCCACCGAGACCACCGTCTCCGTCGTCACCGGCCCGGTCACCGTCGGCCAGGACCCCGTGCCCATCGGCCGCGTCACCCCCGGCCACCGCCTGTACGTCGTGGACGACCGGCTGCGGCCCGTCCCCGACGGCGAACCCGGCGAACTGCTCGTCGGCGGCCCCGGCGTCGCCGACGGCTACCTCGACCGGCCCGCGCTCACCGCGGAACGGTTCCTCCCCGACCCCTTCGGCACCCACCCCGGCGAACGGCTCTACCGCACCGGCGACCGCGTCCGCCGCGCCCCCGACGGCACGATCGTCCACCTCGGCCGCATCGACCGCCAGGTCAAGGTCCGCGGCCAGCGCATCGAACTCGGCGAGGTCGAAGCCGTCCTCGCCGAACACCCCGCCGTCCGCCACGCCGCCGTCGAAGCCGTCCCCGGCGCCGACGGCACCCGCCTCGTCGCGTTCCTCGCCCCCGCCACCGCACCCGACGACACCGCGCTCGCCGAGTTCACCGCCACCCGGCTCACCAGCGCCATGCGGCCCACCATCGTGCTGCGCCGCGACGAACTGCCCGCCGACCCGCGCACCGGCAAACTCGACCGCGCCACCCTCCGCGCGCTCGCCGCGCAGGCCGTCGCCGACCTCGCCGCCGACACCCCCGAGTTCGACGGCACCCCGCTCGAACAGGAGATCGCCCGCGTCTGGGCGAGCGTCCTCGGCCAGACGCCCGGCCGCGACACCGACTTCGTCACCGGCGGCGGCAACTCCATCGCCGCCATGCGCCTCGTCGCCGCGCTCCGCGACCGGCTCGGCAGGAAGCTCTCCGTCCGGGACCTGTTCACCGCACCCACCGTGCCCGGCCTCGCCGCCGTGCTCGCCACCGCCGACCCGCTGCCCGGCCGCGAACTCACCACCGGCAACCCGCCCACCCTCTCCCCGCCCCAGACCCGGCTCTGGTTCACCGACCAGCTCGCCCCCGACGACGCGCCCTACAACATCGCGCTCGCCCAGCGGCTCACCGGCCCGCTCGACCTCCACGCGCTCCGCGCCGCGCTGCGCGCCGTCGCCGACCGGCACGACGTGCTGCGCTGGCGCATCAAGCAGACCGCGGGCGCGCCCTACGCCGAACGCACCCCGCCCGCCGACGTGCCCCTCCACGTCGTCGACGTCACCGACCACGCCGACCTCGAACGCAGGCTCGCCGCGGGCGCCCGGCACGTGTTCGACCTCGCCACCGGCCCCGCCTGGCACGTCACCCTCTACCGGCTCGGCGACCACGACCACGTCCTCGCGATCACCGTCCACCACGCCGTGTTCGACGGCTGGTCACAGGCACCCCTCTACACCGACCTCGCCGACGCCTACCGGCAGGCACGCACCGGCGCCACCCCGCAGCTGCCGCCACTGCGCGCCGGCTACGCCGACTACGCCGTCTGGCGCGACCGCCGCGACCGCGCCAACGGCGCCGCCGACCTCGCCTGGTGGACCGGCCACCTCGCGGGCGCGCCCACCGTGCTCGACCTGCCCCGCGACCGGCCCCGCCCCGCCGTCCAGACCTACACCGGCGCCGAGACCACCGTCACCCTCCCGTCCCACGTGGACACCGCGGTCCGTGCCGCCGCCGCGAAACTCGGCGCCACCACCGCCGGGGTGCTGCTCGCCGGGTTCGCCGAACTGCTCCGCAGGATCACCGGCCAACCCGACCACGTGCTCGGCGCCATCGTCGCCGACCGCACCCACGCCGAGTTCGACGACGCCATCGGGTTCTTCATCGACACCGTGCCCGTGCGGCTGCGGGCGGGCACCGGCACCTTCGCCGACACCGTCCACACCAACGCCGCCGGACTCCGCGACGCCACCGCACACCCCGCCGCGCCGCTCGACCGGATCGTCGACGCGCTCGGCGTCCCGCGCGACACCTCACGCGCACCGCTCGTGCAGGTGCTGTTCAACGTGCTGAACTTCCACGAACCCCGGCTGCGGCTGTCCGGAGTGGACACCACGCCGATCGCCGTGCCCAAACCCGGCTCGCCGTTCGACCTCACCGTCTACGTCGTCGAACGCGACGGCAGGCTCGCGTTCGACACCGTCCACAACCCCGACCTGTTCGACACCGACCGGATCGTCGCCCTGCTCACCGACCTCGCCGAACTCGTCGGCGCGCTCGCCGACGCCCCCGGCGCCGACCCCGCACAGGTCGCACCCCACCTGCCCAGGGCAGCGGTCCGCACCCCCGCACCCGGCGCCATGACCGTCGCCGCACCCGAGATCGTCACCGTGACCGTGCCCGTCCCCAGCGGGGACACCTCGGACATGGAAGAGCTCCTCGCCGGCATCTGGCGGGAAGTGCTCGGCCGCGACACCGTCGGCCTCGCCGACAACTTCTTCGACATCGGCGGCCACTCCATGGCCATGGCCGCCGTCCACGGCAGGCTCACCGCCGCCACCGGCCGCCAGATCAAGATGCTCGACCTCTTCCGGTTCCCCAACATCCGCGCGCTCGCCGCGCACCTGTCGGGACCGGAGGACAAGCCGCTGCTCGCGGCAGCGGCCAACCGCGCCGCGGCCCGGCGCAACCGCGCCAGACGCAACCCACCGCGCCGCACCACAGGCAGCGCGCAGTGACCAGAGGGGATCTAGCAGAGATGGACCAGCCGTACGAGATCGGCACACCGGACGACCACGACGGTGCCGAGCCGATCGCGATCGTCGGCATCGCCGCCCGGGTGCCCGGCGCGAGCGACGTGCACCAGTTCTGGCGCAACCTCGTCGACGGCGTCGAGTCGGTCACCGCGTTCACCCGCGAGGAACAACTCGCCCGCGGCGCGCTCGAAGCCGAGGTCGACGACCCCGGCTGGGTCAGCGCCGCACCCGTCGTCGACGGCTTCGACCAGCTCGACGCCGGCCTGTTCGGCATGTCCGACCGCGAAGCCGCGCTCACCAACCCGCAGCACCGGCTGTTCCTCGAAAGCTGCTACACCGTCCTCCAGGACGCCGGCTACGACCCCGCCCGTTACCCGGGCGCCATCGGCGTCTACGCGGGCAGCGGCGGCAACGCCTACTTCTGGGAGAACATCAAGCAGAACGCGGCCGCCAGCGGCTCCCCGCACAACGCCGTGTCGCTCGCCACCGGCAACCAGCCGAACTACGTGGCCACCAGCCCCTCCTACAAGCTCGACCTGCGCGGCCCCAGCATGACCGTCGCCACCGCCTGCTCCACCTCGCTGGTCGCGCTGCACCTCGCCTGCGAGGCACTGCGCAACGGCGAGTGCGACATGGCCATCGCGGGCGGCGTCAACATCGAGCACCCCCACGGCGTCGGCTACCTCGGCATGGAGGGCTTCACCTCACCCGACGCCCACGTCCGGCCCTTCGACGCGGGCGCCAACGGCACCGTGTGGGGGAGCGGTGTCGGCACCGTCCTCGTCAAGCGGCTCTCCGACGCCATCGCCGACGGCGACACCATCCGCGCCGTCGTCCTCGGCAACGCCATCAACAACGACGGCGGCAACAAGGTCGGCTTCACCGCCCCCAGCGTCGACGGCCAGGCAGAAGCCGTCGCCTCCGCCGTCGCCATGGCCGGCATCGACCCCCGCGAGATCACCTACGTCGAAGCCCACGGGACCGGCACCGCCATGGGCGACCCCATCGAGGTCACCGCCCTGTCCATGGTCTACGGCGAGGGCACCGACGAACGCGAGTGGTGCGGCATCGGGTCGGTCAAGGCCAACATCGGCCACCTGTCCCAGTCCGCGGGCATCATCTCCGTCATCAAGGCCGTGCTCGCCATCGAACACGGCATGATCCCGCCGTCGATCAACTACGAGCAGCCCAACCCGGCCATCGACTTCCCCGCCACCCCCTTCTACGTCACCTCCACCCTCACCAAGTGGGACCCCGACGGGCTGCCCCGCACCGCGGGCGTCAGCTCCTTCGGCATCGGCGGCACCAACGCCCACGTCATCCTGCGCGAAGCACCCGCGAACACCCGCGCCCGCCGGGAAGCCGCCGGACCGCAGCTGCTCGCGCTGTCCGCACGCACCGAGAACGCGCTCGGCAACGCGATCACCCAGCTCGCCGACCACCTCGAGGCCACCACCGCGGCCGGCCCCGAATACCTCGCCGACGTCGCGCACACCCTGCGCGTCGGCCGCCCCGAGTACAGCCACCGCGCCGCCGTCGTCGCCACCGACCTGCCCGACGCCATCACCGCGCTGCGCACCAAGCGGCGCCGCGTCACCGGTGTCGCCGACACCCCGCGCGTGGCGTTCCTGTTCTCCGGGCAGGGCGCCCAGTACGCCGGGATGGGCGCCGAGCTGTACGAGACGCGGCCGGTGTTCGCCGCCGCCGTCGACGAGTGCGCCGAACTCCTCACCCCCGAACTCGGCACCGACATCCGCGACCTCATCCTCGGCCGCGACCCCGACGCCGACGCCAAGCTCCGCGAGACCCGGTACACCCAGCCCGCGCTGTTCGTCGTCGAGTACGCCCTCGCGCTGCTCTGGCACAGCATGGGCGTGCGGCCCGCCGCCATGGTCGGCCACTCGATCGGCGAGTACGTCGCCGCCACCGTCGCAGGCGTGTTCACGCTGCCCGACGCGCTGCGCGTCGTCGCCGCCCGCGGCAGGCTCATGCAGTCCGTGCCGACCGGCGCCATGCTCGCCGTCCAGCTCGACGAAACCGCCGTGACCCTGCCCGACGGCCTCGAGATCGCGACCGTCAACGGCCCCGGCACCTGCGTCGTCGCAGGCCCTGCCGACCAGGTCGCCGCCTACGCCGAACAGCTCAAGGCCGACGGCGTCAAGGCCAAGGAACTGCGCACCTCCCACGCGTTCCACTCCGCCATGATGGAACCGGTCCTCGCCGAGTTCACCGACCTCATGCGGACCGTGCCGCTCTCGGCGCCCAAGACCCGGTTCCTGTCCAACGTGTCCGGCGACTGGATCACCGACGCGCAGGCCACCGACCCCGCCTACTGGGCCGCGCACCTGCGCAACCCCGTCCGGTTCGGCGCGAACATCGCCACCCTGCTGGCCGAGGGCCGCTGGGCGCTCCTCGAGTGCGGCCCCGGCCGCCAGCTCACCGGCCTGGCCCGCATGCAGGTCGCCAAGGCCGGGCCCGAGCAGCGCGCGCTCACGCCGCTCGCCACCCTCCCCGGCCAGGGCGAACCCGGCGGTGACCGCGCCATGCTCACCGCCACCGCCGCCGCGCTGTGGGTCACCGGTGTGCCCGTGCGCGTCGAGTCCGACGTGGACGCCCAGCGGGTGCCGCTGCCGGTGTACCCGTTCGAACGCAAGCGGCACTGGATCGCACCCGACCCCGTCACCGCCACGGCCGCGAAACCGGCCCGCCGCGGACCCCAGCCGCTGACCGACTGGTTCGCGGTGCCCACGTGGCGGCAGGTCGCCACCGGCCCCCAGAACGTCCCCTTCGGACCGACCGTCGTGGTCGCCGACGGGCCGCGCGGCACCGCGCTCGCCGAGGCGCTCACCGCCGCGGGCGCCGACGTCGAACTCCGCGGCCCGGACACCGACCCCGCCACCCTCGGCACCCCGTCGCGGATCGTGCACGCCCTCGCCCTCGACGGCGACCCGGCAGGCACCGACATCGACGCCGCGTGGGCCGCGCAGGACCGCGGGTTCTTCCACGTCCTGTCCCTCGTGCAGGCACTCGCCGGCGCGGGCGCCACCGACGGCGTGCACCTGGACCTCGTGTCCTCGGGCACCGCCGACGTCACCGGCACCGACCTCACCCGCCCCGAGCACGCCACCCTCGCCGGACTCGCCCGCGTCCTGCCGACCGAGATCCCCGGCCTCACCGTCCGCCGCGTCGACGCCGACGCGGCCACCACCGACGTCCGGGCGATCGTCGCCGAACTGGCCCGGCCGGTCGACGCCGACCGCACCGAGGTCGTGCTCCGCGCGGGCCGCGCCTGGGTCGGCGGCTACGAACAGGTGTCGCTCCCGGCCGCCGACAGCCCCGTCCGCGACGGCGGCCGCTACCTCATCACCGGTGGCCTCGGCGGCGTCGGCATCACCCTCGCCGAGGACTTCGCCGTGCGCGCCAAGGCCAAGCTCGTCCTCACCGCCCGCTCCGGGCTGCCACCACGCGAGGAATGGGACACCTACCTCGCCGTGCACGGCAGCGCACCCACCGACCGCGTCGGCCGCGGCATCGCCGCCATCCGCCGCATGGAAGCCGCGGGCGCCCAGGTGCTCGTGCTCGCCGCGGACGTCACCGACCCCGCCGACGTCCGCCGCGTCCGCGCCGCCGCCCACGAGGCGTTCGGCGGGCTCGACGGCATCGTCCACGCCGCCGGGCTCCCCGGCGGCGGCATGGCCGAGGTCAAGGAACGCGCCGAAGCCGAGAAGGTCCTCGCCCCCAAGCTCGCGGGCACGCTCGCGCTCGCCGACGTGTTCGGCGACGACGACCTCGACTTCGTCGTGCTCTGCTCGTCCATCACCGCCGTCGCGGGCGGCTTCGGGCAGGTCGACTACTGCGCCGCCAACAACTTCCTCGACGCCTACGCCCGCACCGGCACCGGGTTCCGCGCCCCCGTGCTGAGCCAGAACTGGGGCGGCTGGGCCGAGGTCGGCATGGCCGTCGAGACCGCGGCACCCGCCGCGTTCCGCGCCCTCACCCACGACGGCGCCAGCCGCTCGCTCGACCACCCCGTCCTCACCACCGTCGTCGAGGGCGCCGAGCACACCGTCGCGCGCGGCCTCGTGTCCGCGGGCACCCACTGGATCCTCGACGAGCACCGCATCGGCGGCGTCCCCGTCGTCCCCGGCACCGGGCACCTCGAGTGCGCGCGGGCCGCCACCGCCGCGATCCTGCCCGGCCCCGCCGGTGCCGCGCTCGAACTGCGCGACGTCGCGTTCCTCGAACCGTTCGCCGTCCCGGACGGCACGCTCGCCCAGTACCAGGTCGTCACCACCCCGGCCGACGACGGCCTCGACCTGGAGATCCAGAGCGTCGCCGCGGGCGTCACCCGCGGCCACGTCCGCGGCTCCGCCGGCTGGACCGCCGACGCGCCCGGCCCCGACCTCGACGTCAACGGCACCATCGCCCGCTGCCGCCGCATCGACGACGACAACTCGTTCGGCCGCGGCCGCACCAGCATGCTCACGTTCGGGCCGCGCTGGCACGCACTGCGCGAACACCACCTCGGCGACGGCGAGGAACTCGCCCACATCGTCGCGCCTGCCGACGAACCGGGCTGGGGACTGCAGCCCGCGCTCCTCGACGTCGCGACCGCGTTCGGCCGCGGCCGCGGCGAAGGCACCTACCTGCCGCTGTCCTACGGCCGGATCGTCGTGCGGGCACCGCTGCCGAACGAGTTCTACAGCCACCTCACCTACCGCGACGCCGACACCGACGACGTGGTGACCGCCGACCTCCGGCTCGTCGACGTGCACGGCCGCGAACTCGTCGCCATCAGCGAGTTCGTGCTCCGCAAGGTCGACCAGGACGCCGTCACCGGCGGCCTGACCGACGGCACGACCGCCGACGCCCCCGTGGTGGCGACCGACGACATCACCCCCGCCGACGGCGCCGAGGCGTTCCACCGCAGCCTCGGCGCGAACCTCGGGCACCAGGTCGTCATCACCACCCACGCGGTCGAGGACATCATGGCCCGCGCCCGCGAGGTCACCACCGACACCATCGCCACCGACCTCGACCAGGCCACCGACGCCCCGGCGGCGGGCGGCGACATGTCCACCCCGCCACGCACCGAACTGGAGAAGGCCGTCGCCCAGGTGTGGCGGGAAGCGCTCGGCGTCGACGTCGTCGGCATCGACGACGACTTCTTCGGCCTCGGCGGCAACTCCCTCGTCGCCGTCCAGCTGATCGCCGCGCTGCGCAAGGCCGTCGGCGTCCGGCTGCCCATGCGCAGCCTGTTCGAACTGCCGACCGTCGCCGGGCTCGCCGCACGCATCGAGGAGATCAAGGCCGAGCAAGCCGCCGCGCCGGAACCCGCGGCCCCCGCCGCCACCACCATCCCCCGGCTGCCCCGGGCCTGACACCGTCCAAAGGAGACGAACACCATGAGTACCCCGACCGCCACCACCCTGGCGCACGTCGTGGCGAGTGACGGCGAGACCGGCGTGCTGGAGCTGATCGCCCAGCGCCGCGAGGAACTGCGGGCAGCACTGGTCGAACACGGCGGACTGCTGCTGCGCGGCTTCGACATCGGCGGCGTCGACGGCTTCAACGAGGTCGTCCGCGCGCTCGCGGGCGAACCGCTCACCTACACCGAGCGGTCCTCACCCCGCCACTCGATCAAGGGCAAGGTCTACACCTCCACCGACTACCCGCCGGAGGAGGAGATCTTCCTCCACAACGAGAACTCCTACCAGGCCGCGTGGCCGCTGACGCTGTTCTTCTACTGCGTCACCCCGCCCGAGACGCTCGGCGCCACCCCGCTCGCCGACATCCGCAAGGTCTACCGCGAACTCGACCCGGGCGTCCGCGACGAGTTCGAGAACCGCGGCTGGCGGCTCGTCCGCAACTTCCACCCCGACTTCGGCACCACCTGGCAGCACGTGTTCAACACCGAGAGCCGCGACGAGGTCGCCGAGTACTGCGCGAACAACGGCATCGAGATCGAATGGCGCGGCAAGAACGGGCTGCGCACCACCGCCGTCCGCAAGGCCGTCCACTACCGGCCCGGCAGCGACGTGCCCCGCTGGTTCAACCACGCCACGTTCTTCCACGTGACCACCCTCCCGAAGGACCTGCAGGAAGGGCTGCTCGCCATGTTCGGCGAGGACGACCTGCCCACCAACACCTACTACGGCGACGGCGAACCCATCCCGGACGACGTCATGGACCACCTCCGCGCCACCTACCGCGCCGCGAGCACCCGCTTCGACTACCACCGCGACGACGTGCTCGTCGTCGACAACATGACCGCGGCCCACGCCCGCGAACCGTTCACCGGCGCCCGCAAGATCGCCGTCGCCATGGCGGAAGCCCACAAGCCGGGGGAGGCCCAGTGATGACCGAGTTCTCCGTGGTGCGCAACGACGAGGAGCAGTACTCGATCTGGCCGCACGACCGCGACCTGCCCGCAGGCTGGCACCACGCCGGGTTCACCGGCAGCCGCGAGGAATGCCTCGCGCACGTCGAGACCGTGTGGACCGACATGCGGCCCAAATCCCTGCGCGAGGTGTCGTCGTGAGCCAAGAGTGGACGTTCCCGGCCTCCTACGCCCAGGAACGGGTGTGGCTGGCCAACCAGCTCGACCCCGGCTCGCCGGTCTACAACGTCTCCCTGCCCGAGACGCTGCCCGCCGGCACCACCGTCGAGCAGGCCACCGACGCGCTGCGGCAGGTCGTCGCCCGCCACGAGGCGCTGCGCACCCACCTGCGCACCGACGACGACAAGCTCGTCCAGGTCGTGCACGCCGCCGAGCCGTTCACCCTCGACGTCGTCGACCTGACCGGCGCCGACGACCCGACGGCACGCACCCTCGCCGTCGCCGGGGAACTCGCCCGCACCCCGATCCCGCTCGACGCGCCGCCGCTGTGGCGGGCCAGGATCGCCCGCCTGCCCGGCGACCGCGTCGCCCTGCTGTTCGTCGCCCACCACGCCGTGTTCGACAGCCACTCCATCCTCGCGCTGCGCCAGGAACTGGTCGAGCTGTGCCGGGCCGCCGTCGATGGCCGCGAACCCCGGCTGCCCGAGCTGGCCATCCAGTACGCCGACTACTCGGCCTGGCAACGCGACCAGCTCAGCGACCTCGACCAGCAGCTCGCGTTCTGGCGCGGACAGCTGGCCGGCGCGCCGCCCGTGATCGGGCTCCCCACCGACCGGCCCCGCCCGTCCCAGCCCACCTTCGCGGGCGACGAGGTGTGGTTCGACATGCCGTCCGGGCTGCCCGCCCGCGTCGCCGACCTCGGCCGCCAGGCCTCGGCCACCCCGCAGATGGTGCTGCTGTCCGCCTACGCCGCGCTCCTGGCCCGGCTCTCCGGCTCCGACGACGTCGTGCTCGGCCTCTCCACCAGCGGCCGCGACCTGCCCGAACTCGCGCCGCTGATCGGCATGTTCGTCAACCCCGTCGCACTGCGCGTCGACGTCAGCGGCGACCCCACCTTCGCCGAGCTCCTGGCACGCGTGCGCGGCGCGCTGCTCGACGTCATGGAGCACTGGCACACCCCGTTCCAGAAGATCGTCGAGGAGATCGCCCCGCAGCGCGACCCCGCCGTGCAACCGGTGTTCCAGGTCGCGTTCAACTACATCCCGGACACCGGGTTCGACGGGATCGTCCTGGGCACCACCAAGGACGACCTCGCGTTCGACGTCACCGACGGCCGCAGCAGGCTGCTCTACCGCACCGCCCTGTTCGACCGCGCCACCGCACAGTCCACCGTGGACCGCTACGTGCGGCTCCTCGACGCCGCGGTCACCGCACCGGACACCCGCGTCACCGACCTGCCGCTGCTCGACGAGACCGAACTGGCGCTCGTCACCGGCACCTGGGCGACCGGACCGGAACTCGACGTGCCGCGGGCGTCCGTGGTGGCACTGGTCGAACAGCAGGCCGCCGCCCACCCCGACCGCACCGCACTGGTCGCCGCGGACCGGAGCCTCACCTACGCCGAACTGAACGCCGCCGCCAACCGGCTCGCCCGCACCCTCGTCGACCAGGGCGCCGCACCGGGGTCGCTCGTGGCGCTGAAACTCCCACGCGGCGCGGACCTCGTCGTCGCGATCCTCGCGGTCCTCAAGTCCGGCGCCGGCTACCTGCCCGTCGACACCGCCTACCCGGCCGACCGCATCGCGTTCATGCTCGACGACGCCGCACCGGCACTCGAACTCGGCCTGCCGCTGCCCGACGGGACCGGCCCGGACACGGACCTGACCGACGCCGACCGCCGCGCACCCCTGCGCGACGAGCACCCGGCCTTCGTCATCTACACCTCCGGGTCCACCGGCCGCCCCAAGGGCGTCGTCGTCGAACACCGCAACCTCACGGCGTACCTGGCCTACGCACGCGCCGCGTACCCGAGCCTGTCCGGCACCGTGCTCATGCACTCGCCGGTCTCGTTCGACCTCACCGTCACCGCCCTGCTCGGCCCCCTCACCGCCGGCGGCACCATCCGCGTCGCGGGCCTCGACGAACCCGCGGCCCGCGACGGCGGCGCCCCCGCGTTCCTCAAGGCCACCCCGGGCCAGCTGCCGCTGCTCGACAACGCGCTGTCGCCCACCGGGGACCTCGTGCTCGGCGGCGAGGGGTTCACCGCCGAACAGCTCGCGCCATGGCGTGCCGCCAACCCCGGCGCCACCGTCGTCAACGAGTACGGCCCCACCGAGGCCACCGTCGGCTGCGTCGCCGCCCGCATCGCGCCGGGGGCGGAACTGCCCGCCGGGCCCGTCACCATCGGCACCCCCATCCCCGGCATGCGTGCCTACGTCCTCGACAGCGCGCTGCGGCCCGTGCCGCCCGGCGTGGTCGGCGAGCTGTACGTCGCGGGCCCGCAGGTCGCCCGCGGCTACCTCAACCGGCCCGCCCTCACCGCCGACCGGTTCCTCCCCGACCCGTACACGGCGGGGGAGCGGATGTACCGCACCGGCGACCTCGTCCGCTGGCGCCGCGACGGGACACTCGACTACCTCGGCCGCACCGACCACCAGGTCAAGGTCCGCGGCATGCGCGTCGAGCTGGAGGAGATCTCCGCCGCCATGCTCGCCAACCCCGACGTCCGCGAGGCCGTCGTCCTCCTGCGCGACGAGGCACTCGTCGGGTACCTGGTCGGCAGCCCCGACCTCGAGGTGCTCGCCGGTGAACTCGCCCGCACCCTGCCCGAGCACATGGTGCCGACCGCGTTCGTCACGCTCGACGCGCTCCCGCTGACCCCCAACGGGAAGCTCGACCGCGACGCGCTGCCCGAACCCGAGGCGCAGGAAGGCCCCGCCTACCTCGCGCCCCGCACCGACGCCGAAGTGCTCGTCGCCGAGGTGTTCGCCGAGATCCTCGGCGTCGACAAGGTCGGCGCGCACGACAACTTCCTCGAACTGGGCGGCAACTCGCTGCGCGGCATGCGTGCCATGGCACAGATCCGCAACCGCGTCGACGTCGACGTGCCCATGCGCGCCCTGTTCAGCTTCCCGGTGGTCGCCGACCTCGCCGCCGAGATCGAACGCATCCTCGACGCCGAACTGGCCGAGATGTCCGACGACGAGGTCGCCGCCCTGCTGGCCAAGGAGAACGAGTAACCCGATGACTGCCCTGCCGGAGGCCGCCGACCGCAGCGCGGCGAGAGCAGCCCTGCTCGCCAAACGGCTCCGCAAACGCGAAGCCGAGACCGCACGGCGCATCCAGCCCCGCCCCGACGGCACGACCGTGCCGCTGTCCTACGCCCAGGAACGCGTCTGGTTCATGGACCAGATCGCGCCCGGCGAGGCCGCGTACCACATCGCCGTGCCCCTGCGGATCCGCGGCCCGCTGGACCGCACCGCGCTGCGGGCGGCCCTGGCCGGGCTCGTCGCACGGCACGAGTCGCTGCGCACCCGGTTCCCCGCCGACGCCGACGGCAGGCCCACCGTCGTGCTCGAGGACCACGTCGAGGTGCCGCTGCGCATCGAGTCCGCCGACAGCGAGGCCGACGCGCAACGGCTCGTCGACGAGGCCGCCGTCGAACCGTTCGACCTCGCGAACGGGCCGCTGCTGCGGGCGCTGCTCGTCGAACTGCCCGACCGCGACGGACCAGGCGACCACGTCCTGCTGCTGTCCAAGCACCACATCGTCGGCGACGGCTGGTCCGTCGACGTCATGCTCCGCGACGTCATCACCCTCTACCGCGGCGGCGCCCTGCCCACCATGCCCATCCAGTACGGCGACTTCGCCGTCTGGGAGGCCGAACGCCTGACCGGGCCCGAGGCCGCCGGGCACGTCGCGTACTGGAAGGACCGGCTCGCCGGCATCGAACCACTCGAACTGCCCGCCGACCGGCCCCGCCCCGCCACCCAGACCTACCACGGCGACTACGTCGAGCTCACCGTCGACCGCGACACCACCGACGCGCTCGCCGACCTGTCCCGGCAGGCAGGCGGCACCCTGTTCATGACCCTGCTGGCCGCCTACCAGGTCTTCCTGTCCCGGCACGCACGCCAGCACGACTTCGCCGTCGGCGCGTCCGTCGCGGGCCGGTCCGCACCGGAACTGGAAGACGTCGTCGGCATGTTCATCAACATGCTGCCGCTGCGCGCCGACCTGTCGGCCGACCCCACCTTCACCGAACTGCTCGCCGCCACCCAGCGCAGCGTCCTCGACGCGTTCGAACACGCCGACGTGCCGTTCGCCAAGGTCGTCCAGGAACTCGGCCTGCCCCGCGACGTGTCCCGCTCGCCGGTGTTCCAGGCCATGTTCGTGCTGCAGAACTACGAGATGGGCCGCTTCTCGGCCGCCGCGTCCGCATCGGACACCGAGTTCCGGTGGACCCCGATGGAGCTGCGCGCCACCCGGTTCGACTTCGAACTGCACCTCGTCGAGGTCCCCGACGGCCTGTGGGGCAAGCTCGTATACAACACCGACCTGTTCGACCGGTCCACAGTGGAACGCATGGCCGACCGGTTCGGCGCGCTCGTCCGGTCCATCGTCGCCACGCCGCACCGCCCGGTGTCCGAACTGGACATCATGGACGCCGCCGAGACCGCGCTCGTCGTCGGCACGTGGAACGACACCGCCGCGGGCTTCCCCGACGCCGCCACCCTCCACGGCATCATCGAGCAGCAGGTCGCCGCCACCCCCGACGCCACCGCCGTCACCTTCGAGGGCGAGAGCCTCAACTACGCGCAGCTCAACGCGATGGCCAACCGCATCGCCCACCGCCTGCGCGGGGTCGGCGTCGGCCCCGAGACCCTCGTCGGCGTCTGCGCGGAACGCTCACTCGAACTCGTCGCCGGACTGCTCGGCGTCCTCAAGGCAGGCGCCGCGTACCTGCCGCTCGACCCCGAGTACCCCGCCGACCGGCTCGCGTTCATGGTCGCCGACGCGGCCGCGCCCGTCGTGCTCGTCCAGAGCCACCTGCGCGACGACCTGCCCACCACCGACGCCACCGTCCTCGTCCTCGACCACGAGCAGGAATGGGCGGGCCAGCCCATCCACAACCCGCCGCCCACCACCGCCGACCACCTCGCCTACGTCATCTACACCTCCGGCTCCACCGGCAGGCCCAAGGGCGTCCCCAACACCCACCGCGGCATCGTCAACCGCCTCGACTGGATGCAGAAGCGCTACGGGCTCACCGCCGCCGACGCCGTGCTGCAGAAAACCCCGGCGAGCTTCGACGTGTCCGTGTGGGAGTTCTTCTGGCCCCTGCAGACCGGCGCCCGGCTCGTGCTCGCCAAACCCGGCGGCCACAAGGACGCCGGCTACCTGCGCGACCTGCTCGTCGACGAGCGCGTCACCACCGCCCACTTCGTGCCGTCCATGCTCACCGTGTTCCTCGGCGAGGACGGCATCGAGGCCGCCACCGCGCTGCGCCGGGTCATCTGCTCCGGCGAGGAACTCCCGCACACCGCGGCCGTCGAGTTCACCACCCGGTTCCCGCACTGCGAACTGCACAACCTGTACGGGCCAACCGAAGCCGCGATCGACGTCAGCTCCTGGCACTGCGACCCGGCCGCGCTCGCGCAGGTGACCAGCGTGCCCATCGGCGCCCCCATCGCGAACCTGCGGCTCTACGTGCTCGACGAACGCGGCAACCCGGCACCCGTCGGCGTCGCGGGGGAGCTGCACATCGGCGGCGTCGGCCTCGCCCGCGGCTACCACCGCCGCCCCGCCCTCACCGCGGAACGGTTCGTGCCCGACCCGTTCGCAGGCGACCCCGGCAGCCGCCTCTACCGCACCGGCGACCTCGCGCGGTGGCGTCCGGACGGCACGATCGACTTCCTCGGCCGCATCGACCACCAGGTCAAACTCCGCGGCCTGCGCATCGAGCTCGGCGAGATCGAAGCCGCGCTGCGCGACCAGGACGGTGTCACCGAGGCCGCCGTGATCGTCCGCGAGGACAACCCCGGCGACAAACGCCTCGTCGCCTACACCGTCGGCCCGGTGTCCGGCGCAGGACCCGACATGAAGGCCGCGCTCAAGGAGACGCTGCCCGAGTACATGGTGCCCGCCGCGTTCGTCGAACTCGACGCGCTCCCGTTGACCCCCAACGGGAAACTCGACCGCAAGGCACTCCCGGCGCCCGTCGTCACCCGCGACGCCGGCGCCGAACTGGTCGAGCCGCGCAACGACACCGAACGCCTGCTCGCCGTGATCTGGAAGGAGATCCTCGGCGTCGAGACCCTCGGCATCGACGACGACTTCTTCGACCTCGGCGGCCACTCCATGCTCGCCACCCAGGTCGTCGCCCGCGTCCGCAAGGAAAGCAGCGGCACCCGCGCCGTCGGCGTCATGGACCTGTTCACCCACCGCACCATCCGCGACCTCGCGGCGTTCATGGCCGGTGACGTCACCGACGACGGCCCGCGCAAACTGCTCTACGAACTGACGAAACCCGGGCGGGGCAAGAAGAAGCTCAGCTACGTCTGCGTGCCCTACGGCGGCGGCAGCGCCATCGTCTACCAGCCGCTCGCCGACGCGCTGCCCGACGGCTACGCGCTCTGGTCCGTCGCCATCCCCGGCCACGACGTCGGCCTCGACGAGGACGCGCTCCCGTTCGACGAGCTCACCACCCGGCTCGCCGACGAGGTCCTGGAACGCGTCGAGGGCCCGCTCGCGCTGTACGGCCACTGCGGCGTCGGCTCCGCCATCACCGCCGAGGTCGCCCGCAAGCTCGAGGCCGCGGGCCGGGAGATCGAGGTCGTCTACATCGGCGCGATGTTCCCGTTCGCCCGCCCCAAGGGCGCGTTCGCGGCCCTGCGCAACCGGCTCGAGAAGCTCAAGAGCAACCGGCACTACGGCGCCTGGCTCAAGAGCATGGGCGTCGACACCGACGAACTCGACCCCGAGCAGGCCGACCGCATCATCTCCAACATGCGCGCCGACTCCCGCGCGTCGGAGGACTACTTCACCGGCCTGCTCGACCGCAACGCGCAGAAGCTCAACGCGCCGATCGTGTCCATCGTCGGCTCCGAGGACCCGGTCACCGACTACTACACCGAGCGGTACGCCGAGTGGCGGTTCCTGTCCGACACGCTCGGCCTCGTCGTGCTCGACCAGGCCGGGCACTTCTTCCTCAAGTACCGCGCCGACGAGCTCGCCGAGATCGTCACCACCGTCCACCCCGCGATCGCGCGGAACGAGACCGAGCCGCTCGAACGCGCCTCCCGCGGCGAGGACGCGCCGTGGGACCTGCGGGCCTGGCAGACCACCGGCGCGGGCACCCCCGAACCGGCGGTCAAGCCGACCATGAGCCGGTTCGTCGCCGTCACCGTCGGCCAGCTCGTGTCCACGACCGGGTCCATGCTGACGGCGTTCGCGCTGCCGATCTGGCTCTACACCCGCACCGGCTCGGTCACCGACCTCGGCCTGCTGTGGGCGCTCGCGCTGCTGTTCGGCGTCCTCACCCTCCCGGTCGCCGGCGCCATCACCGACCGCGTCGACCGGCGGCGCGTGATGATGCTGGCGAGCTGCGTGTCCGGCAGCATCCAGCTCGGCCTCGCCGCGCTGCTGTTCACCGACTCCCTGGCGCTGTGGCACATCTACGTGCTCGTGTCACTGTCGCAAGTGGCCGGTTCGTTCCAGCGGATCGCGTTCCAGTCCGCCGTGCCACAACTCGTGCCGAAACGGTTCCTCGGGCACGCCATGGGCATCGTGCAGCTGTCCACCGGCACCGCGCAGCTGCTCATGCCGGTGCTCGCCGCCGGCCTGTACGCGGCCATCGACCTCAAGGGCATCCTGCTCATCGACGTCGCCAGCTACGTGTTCGCCATCGTCGCCCTGGCACTCGTCCGGTTCCCCGACCTGCTCGGCTGGCGGCCACGCGAACCGCTGATGGTCGCGATCCTCAACGGGCTGCGGTACTCGTGGAACCACCGCGGGTTCCGCACCATGCTCGCGTACTTCGCGCTGGGCAACGTGTTCCTCGCGCCCGCGCTCGTGCTGGTCACCCCGCTGGTCCTGTCGTTCGCCACCACCACGCAGGTCGCGCAGGTCGCGTTCGCCGAGGCCGCGGGCGCCATCACCGGCGGCATCGTGATGTCGGTGTGGGGCGGGCCGAAGAAGCGCCGCATGCTCGGCGTGCTGATCTTCAACCTCGGCACCGCCGTCGGGTGCCTCGTGATCGGCCTGCACGCGTCACTCGTCGTCGTGTTCTGCGGCATGTTCTTCATGGCCGGCTCCATGGCCACCGCCCAGGGCATCTACGCGACGCTCGTGCAGGTCAAGGTGCCGCAGCGCTACCACGGCCGCGTGTTCGCGCTGAACCAGACGATCACGTGGTCCACCCTGCCGATCGGGTTCGCGCTGCTCGCACCGGGCGCCACCGCCCTGTTCGAACCGATGATGGCCCCCGACGGTGCCCTGGCCGGCACGGTCGGCGCGCTGATCGGCACGGGGGAGGGCCGCGGCATCGGCCTCGCGTACGTCGTGTTCGGCATCGCGCTCATCGCGGTCACCGCGGGTGGTTTCGCCCTCCGGCTGCTGCGCCGCTTCGACACCGAGATCGAGGACTCCCTGCCCGACGACCTCATCGGCGCCCAGGAACGCGAGAACCGCGCGAAGGCCAAGGTCGCGGCCTGACCCGTCGCCGCGGCGGCGGGCTCAGCTCGCCGCCGCGGCCGACCCGCGGTGACCGCGCCTGGCGATCCACGCGGGCGAGGTCGTCCGGACCGACCGCGGCTACGCCGGTCGCAGGACCGCCACCAGGAAGTCCGCGTCCTCGGTGAACGGGCGCAGGTCCCACGTCGACAGGAGCAGGTCCGCGGCGAACCCGGCCGTCTTCGCGTCGGCCAGGAACTCGTCGAACCCGTAGCCGCGGCCCGCGCCGTACCCGATCGCCGCGCGGCCGTCCTCCCGCAGGTGCGCGCGGAACCGCCGCAGCACCTCCAGCCGCGTGCTCGGCGCCAGGAACGCCATCACGTTCCCCGCGCACACGATCGCGTCGAACGGCTCCCCGACACCCCGCGCGGGCAGGTCGAGCTCGGCGAGGTCACCCACCAGCCACCGCGGGCCGGGGTGGTCCTCCTCGGCGGCCGCGATCAGCGCCGGGTCGACGTCCACGCCGACCACGTCGTGGCCTGCGGCCGCCAGCGCGCCGCCCACCCGGCCCGGGCCGCACCCCGCGTCCAGGACGCGGGCGCCCCGCCGGACCATCGCGTCCACGAACCGCGCCTCCCCGGCCAGGTCGTCGCCGTTGCGGGCCATGGTCCGGAACCGCTCGACGTACCACGTGGAGTGCCCGGGATCGTCCGCGACCTTCCGCATCCAGATGCTCTGCTCGACCATGACCGCCATTATCCGCTCCCGGAAAAATCTCGGCCGGGGCTGTCGATCCCGCCGCGGGCCGTTCGACGTCGTGGTGAAGGGACACCACACCGCTGGAAGGGAGCCCCAACCATGACCACCACGCTCGAGACCACCGCCGCGACCCCGATCGTCACCAGGGTCCAGGCCCCCGTCCTCGCCGCCACCCGCGTCGTCGTCTCGTTCCTGTTCGTCCTCCACGGGTTCGTCGGCCTGTTCGGCGCCTTCGGCGGCACCGACGGCATGGGCGGCACCATCAGCCTGTTCAGCTGGCCGGGCGGCCCCGCGTCGCTGATCCACCTCGTCGCGGGCACGCTCGTCCTGGTCGGCCTCTACACCCGGCCCGCGGCGCTGCTCTGCTCCGGCGCCATGGCCTACGCCTACTTCACCGTCCACCAGCCCATCGCGCTGCTGCCCATCCCCAACGGCGGCGAGCCCGCCGCGCTCTACGCCTGGATCTTCCTGCTGATCGGCGTGCTCGGACCGGGCGCGTTCGCGCTCGACCGGCTCCGCCGCCGCTGACCGCACCGCCGGACGGGCCGGGTGACCACGTCACCCGGCCCGTCGCGCTTCGACCACTCGGCGCAACACGCACCGGCAGCTCGACGCCGAAAATCCGCGTTGTTCGTGAAAAGGTGCCGGGCCGCCCGCGCCTCCACCACCATCGGGAGCCACTGGTGGGAGGTGCTCGATGCCGGTACTGGTGCTGGGATCCCCGGTGGTGGCGGGCGATCCGCTGGTCCTGCGGCCGTCACGCCGCGGGACCAGCGCACTGCTGGGGATCTTCGCGCTGCGAGCCAACCGGCGCCTCGCCGTCGACTGGCTCGTCGGCGCGCTCTGGCCGCACCGCCCACCACCCTCCGCGGCCGCCAACCTCCGCACCCACATCGCCGAGCTGCGCAGACTGCTGCGCACCGGCGCGGGCCCGCGCATCGAGACCACCGACGACGGGTACCGCCTCGCCGCCGACCCCGCCGACGTCGACGCCGCCCTGTTCCTGCACCTCCTGCACCAGGGCAGGCGCTGCCGCGACACCGGCGCAGACACCCGCGCGGCCGCCCTGCTCACCGAGGCGCTCGCGCTGTGGCGCGGCCCGGTCCTCGAAGGCGTCACCGTGCCGGAAGCCGTGCAACCGCAGGCCACCCTCCTCGACGAGGAACGGCTCGCCGCGATCGAGGAACTCGTCGACGTCCGCCTCGACCTCGGCCAGCACCGCACCCTCGTCCCGGAGCTCAAGGCGCTCGTGCGGGAACACCCGCTGCGCGAACGGCTCTGGCACCAGCTGCTGATCGCCCTCGCCGCCACCGGCCGCCGCACCGAGGTCCTCGACAGCTACCGGCGGCTCGTCCACGTCCTCGAGACCGAGCTCGGGGTGCCGCCGAGCAGAGCCGTCACCGCACTGCACGACCGGGTCCGGCGCGGCGGCTGAGGTCGATGTGTGCGGACGTGTGTACGCCCGGTTCCTACTGTCGCCTGGACCCCCACCAGGAAGGAGAAACACATGGCACACGGGGCAGTCCTCGACGCGGAGGAGATCGTGACGCGCTGGCTCGAGGGCATCGACCTGCCCGGCATGGAGAACCCGGCCGGACCGGTGTTCGCCAGCGGTGAGTTCGCGGAGGGCGACATCGTCGCCTGCGACCCGCCGGGCAGCCGCTGCTCGTCCTGCACGGCGTCCGCCCGAGTCTTCTGCTGCTGACGGGGCCCACGGTGACTGACGAGGCCGGTGACCTGGACCGCACGCTGGACTGGCTTGTCGACCCCGCGCTGGCACGGCTCGCCCGCCGGCTCGACCGGGTCGCCGGGCTCGTCGCCACCGAGGCCGCCGCCGTGCTCGACGCGACCAAGGTCGCGCTCCGGGACTCGTTGCGGCGCAAGGTGAACCGGGTGCTCGTGCTCGAACTCAACGCCGCCAGGATGACGGGCAGGCTCACCGCCGGAGACCCGCGCGGCCGCTGGACCGAGTTCGTCGACGCGGCCGCCCGCGAGGAGTTCTGGCACGGCCTCCACGGCCGCTACCCGGGCCTCGTCGACCGCCTCCGGGTCGTCGTCGACAACCGGTGCGCCGCCGCGGGCGTGTTCGCGGCACGGTTCGCCGCCGACCGCGACGCCCTCCGCACCCTGCTCGACGCCGAACCCGGGGAGCTGCGCAAGGCCGACATCGGCGCAGGCGACAGCCACCGCGGCGGGCACGCCGTCACCGCGGTCCACTGCGCGGGCGGCACCGTCATGTACAAACCGCGGCCCACCGCCGTCGACGCCCGGCTCGCCGAACTCGTCGCCGCGCTCACCGACGGACCCGACGCCATCCGGGTGCCGCGCGTGCTGGTCCGCGACGGCTACGGCTGGGCGGAACACGTCACCCACCGCCACTGCGCCGACGACACCGAACTCCGCACCTTCTACCGCGGCCTCGGCCACTGGCTCGCCGTCATGCGCCTGGTCGCGGGCACCGACCTGCACGCGGAGAACATCATCGCCGCAGGCCCCGTGCCGGTCGTCGTCGACTGCGAGAGCGTCTTCACGCCCCGGCCCCCGTTCCCGCCCACCGGCGCGGGCGAGGCCACCGACATCGCCGCCGAACTGCTCAACGGCACCGTCCTGCGCACCGGGCTCCTGCCCGGCCGCGGCGCGGGCCTCGCGTGGCGCGGCGTCGACGGGTCCGGCATGGGCATGCTCCCCGGCGAGCAACCCGAGATCGGGCTCCCCGAACTCGAGGGCGCGGGCACCGACACCGCACGCGTCGTCATCCGCCCCCAGCCGCTCCCGCCCACCGAGAACCTGCCCAGCCCCCGCCCCCACCTGCACCGCTACTGGGGCGAGGTGCTCACCGGCTTCGAGGAGATGGCAGGCCGGATCACCGCCCTCGACCGGGCGGGCGGGCTCGCGCCGCTGCTGTCCCGGTTCGCCGACTGCGTCGTCCGCGTCGTCGTGCGGGACTCCGAGGCCTACGCCGAGCTCGCCAGGATGCTGTGGCACCCCGTCGGCCTGCACGACCCGGCCGCCGCCGAGGCCAAGGCCGTCGCGCTGCTCGCCCAGCACTCCGCCAACACCCGCGGCCCAGCCGGCCACGAGGTGTACACCGCCGAGGTCGCCGACCTGTGGGCGGGCGACATCCCCGTGTTCACCTCCACCCCGGCCGAGGGCTGGCTGCACACACCGGCGGGCACCGTCTGCGGACCGCGCACCGACCAGGTGGCGCTCGCGCTGGACCGGTGGCGCGCGGGCGACCTCGACCTCGAACGCCGCGTCACCCGCGCCGCGCTCGTCAGCGCCTACCTCAACCAGGGCGCCGAACCCGACCTGCACCGCATGCCCGCGACCGAACCGGACACCCGCGACCTCGACCGCCGCCGGCGCGCACTGGCCGCCGGGCTCGTCCGCGAACTGGCCGCCCACGCCGTGCACGGCGGCGACGGCACCGTCACCTGGTTCGCGCCGGTGCTCGCCCGGTCCGGGTGGCAGACCACGCCGCTCCCACCCGACCTCTACGGCGGCACCCTCGGCGTGGCGCTCCTCCTCGCCGGCTACCGCACCGAGGCCGCCGCGGGCCGCGCCGACGACGTCCCAGAGGTGGCCGGGCTCCTCGACGGCACCATCGCGACCGCCCGCCGCACCCAGCGGTACTGGCTCGACCAGGCCACCACCACCAAGCGCAGACCCGACCCGGTCGGCGGCTACATCGGCCTCGGCGCCCAGATCTGGTGCTGGCTGGCCCTCGGTCACCTCGGCGAGGCGCTCGAACTGGCGGAGCAGGTCCCCGCCGCACTGGACGCGAGCGAGGCACCGGACATCGTGACCGGCACCGCGGGCGTCGTCGTGCCGCTGCTGACGCTCGCCACCCACACCGGCGACGACCGCTGGACCGACCTCGCCGCCCGCGCGGGCGACCGCCTGGCCGCCGAAGCGCTCCACCCCGCCGACGGCCACGCGTGCTGGCCGGTCCTCAACTGGCGCGACGGCATCGGCGGCTTCGGCCACGGCGCCACCGGCATCGCGTGGGCACTGGCCCGCCTCGCGGCGGCGACCGGCGACACCCGCCACGACAAGCTCGTCGCCGCCGCCCTCGCCTACGAGGAGACCTGGTACGACACCCGGCAGGGCGGCTGGCGCGACCCACGCGACCCGGGCGCGCTCGTCGCCGCGTGGTGCCACGGCGCGGTCGGCGTCGGCCTGGCAGCCGCCGACCTGCACGCGCACGACCTCCTGACCCGAGCGGCAGCGGCCACCGAACGCGGTGGGTTCGGCTGGACCCACACCCTCTGCCACGGCGACATGGGCGCGTGGGAACTCCTCGCCACGGCCCGCCCCGCCGACCGGGCAGAACTCACCGCGATGGTGGTGACCAGCCTGGAGCGCAACGGCCTCACCACAGGCCTCGCCCGCGACGTGTACTCGCCCAGCATCATGTCCGGCTCCGGCGGCGTTGCCTACCAACTACTGCGCATGCACCCCGACTGCACACTGCCGTCGGTCCTGCTCCCCGGCGAGGTGACGGCGCGATGACCGCGACCAACGCCCTCGAACCGAGACCGACCGCCCTCCACCCGCGGCACACACCCACCCGGCGCACTGCCCGCCTCCACCCACGCCGCACACCAACAGCGGCGCCCGCACCCCGCCCGCGCCCTGCCGCCGGTCCCGCCCGGCAACCCGGAGGCACGATGACCGCGACCAACGCCCTCGAACCGCCGAGACAGACCGCCCTCCACCCGCGGCACACACCCACCCGGCGCACTGCCCGCCTTCACCGACGCCGCACATCAACAGCGGCGCCCGCACCCCGCCCGCGCCCTGCCGCCGGTCCCGCCCGGCGAGGTGAGGGCACCGTGACCGAGACCGGCGCGTGCCCGCCCAGCGCGCTGCCCACCCGCGGCGACACCGCCCGCCGACCGCCGCGGCCCGCGGCACCGGAGGCACCGGAAGCGAAACCGACCTCCGCGAGCGTCCGCTGTGGACCGCCGGTGACGTGCACGCGTCCTGCCCACCACCCGTCGGACCCCGACGGCACGCCGCGGTCCGGCGACCCGGAGGCACGATGACCGAGACCGACCCCCGTGAGGACGCGCTGCAGACCCCCCATTGGCAGATCGACCAGGACGCGGGCCGGGACGTGCCGCGCCGGGTCGTGCGCCGGCTGCCCGCCGTCACCTGGCCCGTCCTCTCGATGATCTGGCAGGCGGCCCCGCGCTCCGCGGTCGCCGTCGCCGTCATGCAGGTCGTCTCCGGGCTCTCCGCCGCGTTCGGGCTCTTCGCCACCAGCGAGGTGCTCACCCAGCTGCTCGCGAGCGGCCCGACGCCCGACCGGCTCGTCGCCGCCCTGCCGTCGCTGGTGCTGGTCGGGGGCGCGTTCGCGGCGCGCGGCGCCATGGACGTCGGTGTCGCGCTCGCCCACGCGCGGATCACCCCGTCGGTCCGGCGGCTCGCCGAGGAACGGCTCTACGCCGCCAGCCTCGGCGCCGACCTCGCCGCCTTCGACGACGCCCGCTTCCACGACCGCATGCACCGCGCCCGCGACCGCGGCCTCTTCTACCTCGAACGCGCTACCAACAACCTCATCGAGCTGATCGGGTCCGTCCTCGGCATCGTCGCCGCGGCGGGCAGCCTCAGCGTCCTGCACCCCCTGCTCCTGCCGGTGCTGGTGCTCGCCGTGCTGCCCGACGCGTGGGCCGTGCAGCGGTCCGCCATGCTCGCCTACGCCAGCGTCGCCCGCGCCGTCACCCTCGACCGGCGCGTGCAGATGGTGTCCGAGCTCGCCACCGAACGCGAACCCGCCGCCGAGATCCGCGCCTGCCAGGCCGAACCGTTCGTGCTGCAGGAGTACCGGCTCGTCGCCGACCCGCTGCGTGACGAGGACGTCCGGCGCGGCGTCGCGCAGGCACGGGTCCGCGGCCTCGGCCGCGCGCTCACCGGCGTCGGCCTCGCCGTCACCTACGTCGTGCTCGGCCTGCTCGTGCACGCCGGCTGGGTGCCGCTCGCCGTCGCCGGCACCGCCGTCATCGCCATCCGCGTCGCGACCACCGCGCTCAACCGGCTCGTGCTCGCCGCGAACCAGCTCATCGAGCAGGGCATGTACGTCAACGACTACCTCGCGTTCCTCGACGAGGCCGCCGCCGCGCCCGCCACCACCGGCGACGACGTGACCGACCCCGAACGCATCCACGTCGACCACGTCAGCTTCGCCTACCCGGAAAGCCCCGGCCGCGCGCTCGCGCTGCGCGACGTCACGTTCACCATCGAACGCGGCCAGACCATCGCGCTGGTCGGGGAGAACGGCTCCGGCAAGACCACACTCGCCAAGCTCATCGCCGGCCTCTACGCACCGACGTCCGGGCAGGTCCGCTGGGACGGCCGCGACATCCGCGAACTCGACCGGGCCGCCGTCGCCCGCCGCGTCATGATGGTGCTGCAGGACCCCGTGCGCTGGCCGCACACCGCATGGGCGAACGTCCGCGTCGGCCGCCACGACCGCCCCGACCCCGACGGGCTCGCCCTGCGCGACGCCGCCGGGCAGTCCGGCGCCGACCACGTCGTCGGCAGGCTCCCCGCCGGCTGGAACACGTTGCTGTCCAAGCAGTTCCGCGGCGGCGTCGAACTCTCCGGCGGCCAGTGGCAGCGCCTCGCCGTCGCCCGCGGCCTCTACCGCGACGCGCCACTGCTGATCTGGGACGAACCCACCGCGCCACTCGACGCCAAGGCCGAGTTCGCCGTCTACGAGTCGCTGCGGATGCTCGCCCGCGAACGGACCGTCGTCCTGATCACCCACCGGCTCGCCAGCGTCCGCCACGCCGACCGGATCTTCCTGATGCACGAAGGAGAACTCGCCGAACACGGCACCCACGACGACCTCATGCGGCTCGGCGGGCGGTACGCCGAACTGTACGAACTGCAGGCCCGCATGCACTCGGTGACCGCCGATGCTTGACCTCGTGCACCCCGGCGACGACCGCTACGACCTGTCCCGCAACCAGTTCATCGGCAGGCCCGAGGAAACACTGCCGCGCGCCGTCGCCCGGTGCGGGGGAGCGGCGGACGTGGTGGCGGCGCTCGCCTTGGCACGGCAACGAGGTTGGCCGTTCGCCATCCGCGGTGGCGGGCACAGCAACGCGTGCCACTCCTCGTCCGACGGGCTCGTGCTCGACCTGACTCCCGCCGACGCGATCACGGTGACCGGGGACAGGGTGACTGTCGGCGCCGGCGTACGCGTCGGGCAGCTGGCCGCCGCACTGGCGCCGGGGGAGCGGCTCGTGCCTGCCGGGTCCTGCCCATCGGTCGGGGTCGTCGGGGCCGCGCTGGGCGGCGGGTTCGGTGCGCACGGCAGGCGGCACGGGCTGACCTGCGACCGGTTGGTGTCCGCGGAGGTGGTGCTCGCCGACGGTCAGGTCGTGCACCTCGACGCCGATCACGAGCCGGACCTGTTCTGGGCGTTGCGCGGCGCCGGGGGCGGGAACTTCGGGGTGGTCACCGCCGCCACGTTCGCGACGGTGCCGTCGGTGCCGCGTACCCACGTCCGCCACGCCTGGGACATCGCGGTCGCGCCCGCCCTCCTGCGCCACTGGCTCGACTGGACGCCCACCGCACCCGACGACGTGTCCGTGGAGCTGGTGCTCGTCTGCAGTGATCAGCTCGACGAGGAACCCGAGGTCATGCTCGTCGGCGCCGTGCCCGACGTCGGCGCTCTGGACGAGCTGCTCGACCGGGTGGGCGAGCCGCGGCTGAGTGAGGTCGCGCGGCTCGGCCCTGCCGACGCCGCCCTGTTGCACGCCACTCCGGCTTCCGCCGTTGCTCACGACCCCGTGGGCATTCCCCTCACCCAGCACCGGCCCGGCATGATGAGCGCCAAGACGGAGTTCTTCGCCCGGCCCCTGCCTGACGATGCCCTCGCGGATCTGGTCCGGCATGTCGCCGCCGGGCGCGTGTTCGGCGAGTTCCGGCAGGTCGCGTTCACGCCGTGGGGTGGCGCCTACGGCCGGACCGCGCCGCACGACACCGCGTTCGTCCACCGCACCGCCGACTACCTCGTCAAGCACACGGTGATCCTCGGGCCCAACGGGGCCGCTCGTCGTGGCGGGGAGGCGTTGGCGTGGCTCGCCGAGGGGTGGCGGCTGTTGCGTCCGTGGGGCACGGGCGGCGTTTATCCGAACTTTCCCGATCCCGCGCTGGCCGACTGGATGACCGCCTATTACGGGTCCAACGCCGATCGGCTCCGGGTGGTCAAGGCCAAGTACGACCCGGACGGGTTCTTCCGGTTCGCTCAGGCGATCCGGTGAGAGGGGTGGCCGCGGAGGTGGTGCCGCGGCCACCCCGTCCTTGTGGGTCCGGGTGGTGTCCGCTTCCGATCACGCAGGCTGCCGCCTGCCCGGCCCATTGCCCGCCGCCACCACCGAACCTTTCCGGGGTATCCCGTGTGTGGCGGTTCCCGAAGGGGTGGTTCATGGCGCCTTCCGACGGGGTGGCGTCCGCGTTGATGAGGGGTCCTTCACCAACGCGAGCCGGGGCCTTCCTCGGTCGCGCGCCGGGTCAGGCGATGCCCGCCGCGATCAGTTGTTGCCACACCTGGCCCTGGTCCACGACCTCCACGCCGAGCTTCTCCGCCTTCGTCAGTTTGCTCGCGCCCACGTCCGCGCCTGTGATCAGGAAGTCCGTGTTCGTCGACACCGATGACGCCGGCGTCGCGCCCGCCTTCTCGCACAGGCGCTGGAACGTCGGGCGCGGGACCTTCTCACCGGAGCGGGGGTCGCTGATCGTGCCCGTGATGACCACCGTCTTGCCTGCCAGTGGGGCGTCCGACGCCACCTCCGGCGGCAGGTCCTCCGCGCGCACGTCCAGGGACACGCCGTACTCGCGCAGCCGCGCCAGCTCCGGGCGCAGGCGGGTCAGGTGCTCCGTCAACGACGCCGCCACCTTCGGGCCGATGTCCTCCACCGCCACCAGGCGGTCCTCGCCCGCGTCGGCCACCTCCTCCAGCGAACCGAAGCCCGCTCGGCACAGGCGGGCCGCCGTGCCTTCCGATGCCATCGGGATCGCGAGGCCGATCAGCGCACGGCGCAGCCCCACGCCGCGGCTCGCGTCGATCGACTCGATCATGCGCACCGCCGACACCTCGCCGATGCGGTCGAACTCCAGCAGCTGCTCCTTCGTCAGGCGGTAGAAGTCCGACGGGTTCTCCAGGATCCCCGCCTCCGCCAGCCGCTCGATCCACACCGGGCCCACCGCCTCGATGTCCGCCGCCGCTCGCGACGCCCAGTGCACCAGGCGGCGCACCGTCTGCGCGGGGCAGGACACGTTGGTGCAGAACAGTTCCCTGCTGTTGCCCTGCTCGGTCAGCGGCTGCGCGCACGACGGGCACGCCGACGGCGGCACGATCGCCCGCTCCGCGCCCGTGCGCTTCGACTCGTCCAGCACGCCCGCCACGAACGGGATCACGTCGCCCGCCCTGCGGACCAGCACCGTGTCGCCGATCATGATGCCGCGTGCCCGGATGACCTCCTGGTTCGCGAGCGTCGCGCGGGTGACCGTCGTGCCACCGACGAACACCGGCTCCAGCTGCGCCACCGGGGCGATCTTGCCGGTCTTGCCCACGTCCCACACCACGTCCGCCAGGACCGTCGTCTTCTCCTCGGCCGCGAACTTGTACGCCAGCGCCCCGCGCGGCGAGTTCGACCGCGTGCCCGCCGCCGCGTACGCGTCCCGGTCGGCCAGCCGCAGCACGGCGCCGTCCAGGTCGTAGTCCAGCTCCGCCCGCCGCTCCTCGATCGACGCGATCTCCGCCTGCGCCGACGCCGGGTCCGCGCAGTGCCGCATGTCCGCCACCGTGAAACCCAGCGCCCGCAGGCCGTTCTCCACGTCGGTCTCCGCCGCGTCGGGGTCGGTGTCCAGGTCGAACGCGAAGAACCGCAGCCTGCGCTCGGCGACCGTCGCCGGGTCCTTCGCCCGCAACGTGCCCGCCGCGGCGCCGCGCGGGTTGATCAGCGGGCGGTCCGGGTGCGCCGTGTTGTACGCGGCGAACGTGGACCGCAGCATCACCGCCTCGCCGCGGACCTCCACCCGCCCCGGTGCGGGCACCCGCGACGGCACCCCGTCCACGAGCGCGCGCACCAGCACCGTCACGTCGTCGCCCGTGGTGCCGTCGCCCCGCGTGACCGCCCGCGCCAGCCTGCCCTCCTCGTACACCAGCGCCAGCGACAGCCCGTCCAGCTTCGGCATCACCACCACCGGCTGGCCGGGGAAACGCGCGAAGAACGCCTCGACCTGCTCCGGCCGCGTCGCCTTCTCCAGCGACAGCATCGGCCGCGAGTGCCGCACCGGCGCGTGCAGCACCGCGGGCGCACCCACCTGGTCCAGCGGGTTCGGCTCCGGCGTCCACTCCGGATGCGCCTCGATCAGCGCGCGCAGCTCGTCCTCGATCGCGTCGTACTCCGCGTCCGCCACCAGCGGCGAGCCCCGGTAGTAGGCGTCACGCAGCACGACGACGCGGTCGGCGAGTTCCTGGATGCGTTCCCGAGCGTTCACGAGGCACAACCTACCGGCGACCACCGACAAGAACGGTGACGTCGAGTCCGCACGGTGGAGGAAGCAACCGGACCAATCGGTCACCGACACTGCGGGGATGGGACCGCTCATCACCGTGCTCCTGCCCGCCACGCTCGCCGTCGTCATGCTCGGCCTCGGCCTCGCGCTCACCACCGCCGACTTCACGCGCGTGCTCACCGCGCCGAAGGCCGTGCTCGTCGCGCTGACCTGCCAGCTGGTCGTGCTCCCGCTGCTCTGCTTCGCGATGGTCGAACTCGCCGGGGTCGCCCCCGTGTTCGCGGTCGGCATGATGATCCTGGTCGCGTCGCCGGGCGGGACCATGGCCAACCTGTTCAGCCACCTCGCCCGCGGCGACGTCGCGCTGAACGTCACGCTCACCGCCATCAACTCGGTCGTCGCCGTCGTGACCCTGCCGGTCGTCGTCGGGCTGTCGGCCACGCACTTCCTCGGCGACGGCGCCGACGTCGGCCCGCAACTCGACAAGCTCGCGCAGGTGTTCGCCATCGTGCTCGTGCCGGTCGCCGTCGGCATGTGGTGCAACCGCGCCTACCCGCGGTTCGCCGCGCGGATGCGGGGGCCGGTGAAGAAGACGTCGGTGGTCGTCCTCGTCGTCATGCTCGTCGGCACGGTCGCGCAGAACCGGGCGACGATCTTCACCAACATGGGCACCGTCGGCGGTGTCGCGCTCGCGCTCACCGTCCTCAGCTTCACCGTCGGCTACTGGGCGCCGCGGCTCGCCGGGGTGAACCGCGAGCAGTCGATCGCGTCCGCCATGGAGATCGGCGTCCACAACGCCGTGCTCGCGATGACCGTCGCGTCCTCGGTGTTCGGGAACATGGACATGGTCGTGCCCGCCGCGGTCTACGGCACGCTGATGTTCGTCCCCGCCGGGCTGGCCGCGATCCACTTCGCGCGCCGGGGCGCACGGCTCCCTGAGGCGGCGGTCCGCTGACGCTTGTCCGGTTCTGTAGCCACCTTGACCCCGTCCCCGGCCGCTGGTGGGGTGGAGGAAAAGGGCGACCGGGAGGTGCGGTGTGACGGTGACGAACCCCAGGGACAAGCTGACCTACACCGCACCGCTCGCCTCCGGCGAGGTGACCGTCGACGCCCCGCCGGAGGCGGTGTACCGGTTGGTCAGCGACCCCATCGCGATGGCGGCGTTCGCCGAGGAGTTCTACAAGGCGAAGTGGCTGCGCGGCGCGAAGGAGGCCGCCGTCGGGAACTGGTTCTCCGGCAGCAACCGCAACGGGTGGCGCCGCTGGGTCACCCACGCGGAGATCGTCGAGGCCGAGCCGGGCCGCCGGTTCGCCTACCGCGTGCGCACCCCGTTCTTCGTGCCGATCTCCCGCTGGGAGTACGACATCACATCCGAGGGCGCGGGCTCCCGGCTCACCGTCACGAACTGGCTGCGCGTGCCCGGCTGGTTCGTGCCGATCGCCATCTTCATCACCGGCCAGCCCGACCGCGCGGCCACCAACAGCGGCAACATCGCCACCACGCTCGCCAGGCTCAAGGCCCACCTCGAACGCTGACGTCCACACCGGACGGTCAGAGGCGGTGCAGGCCCTCCAGCACGCGCTGCATCAGGTCCATGGTCGGGGCGCCCGCGGTCACCGGCCCCGCCGTCGCCACCAGCCCGTACTCGAGCAGGTCGGAGATGATGACGCGGGCCGCGCCGATCGGCAGCGACCGGTAGCCCGCCACCTCGGCGACCGAGATCGGCCGCAGGCACAGCTCCGCCACCGCGTAGTGGTCCGGCGGCAGGTCGGCGGGCACCTCGGGCACCGTCAGCGACAGCATCGTCTCCAGCTCCAGACCGGCGGCCGACCTGGTGCGGCCGCCGGTGCGGGCGTAGGGGCGGACGATCTGCCCGTCGAACTCGACGCCGTCCATCGACTCGATGAAGGCCTGGACCGCGTCCTCCTTGGCCGAGACCACCCGCTCGATCGGGGCGGTCTCCTCCTCGGGCTCCGGCGGCGGTGGCTCCGGCGGCTGTTCGGCGGGCGGTTCGGGTTCGGGCGCACGGGCGACCTCGTCGTCGGAACGCGAGCCGTACATCCCGAAGATGTCCATACCGTCCGCCTGTGCGGTCGTCAGCCGATGCCCAGTGCCACCCGGATCGGATGTGCTGCGAAGTACAGCGCGAACAGGGCGGCGACGCCCCACAGTAGCGGGTGCACCTCACGTGCTCGTCCCTGGAAGGTCCGCAGCACCACGTAGGTGATCATGCCGGCGCCCAGGCCCACCGCGATGGAGAACGAGAACGGCATCAGCACGGCCGTGAGCAGGCACGGGATGACGATGGCGACGTCGGTGAAGTCGATGCGCCGGATCTGCGCCATCATCGCCAGACCCACGATCACGAGGGCGGGCGTGGCCGCCTCGAACGGCACGATCGACACCAGTGGCGCGATGAACATGGCGAGGAGGAACAGACCGCCCGTGACGATGTTCGCGAAGCCGGTCCGCGCGCCCTCACCGATACCGGCCGCCGACTCGATGTAGGTGGTGTTCGACGAGGTCGACATCGCGCCACCGCTCGCCGCGGCCAGCGAGTCGACCAGCAGGACGCGGCCGACCCCCGGCACCTGGCCGTCCTTGTCGAGCAGCCGCGCCTCGGCGGACAGGCCCACCACGGTGCCCATGGTGTCGAAGAAGTCCGACAGCATCAGCGTGAACACGATCATCAGCGCGGCGAGCACCCCGACCCGCGCGAACCCGCCGAACGGGTCCACGTCGCCGATCAGCGACAGGTCCGGCACCGCGACGATGTCGGACGGCAGCGTCGGGACGTTCAGCTGCCAGCCGGTCGGCACCGGCTTGCCGTCCACCAGCGACGGGCCCGGCTTGAACACCGCCTCGATGATGATCGCGAGGACCGTGCTCGTCGCCATGCCGATGATGATCGCGCCGCGCACCTTCCGCATGACCAGGATCGCGGTGAGGATCAGCCCGGTCAGGAACACGACGATCGGCCAGCCGGTGAGCGTGCCGCCCACGCCGAGGCCGACCGGCACCGTGGTGCCCGCCTCGTCCGGGACACGCCGGATGAAGCCGGAGTCCACGAGACCGATGAACGCGATGAACAACCCGATGCCGACGCTCATCGCCGTCTTCAGGTCCGCCGGTATGGCGTGCAGGACCGCCACCCGGACCTTGGTGATCACGAGCAGCGTGATGACCACGCCCTCGATCAGCACCAGGCCCATGGCCTCCTGCCACGACATCTGCGAGGCGACGGACACCGCGAGGAACGAGTTGAGGCCGAGCCCGACCGCGATCGCGAACGGGTACCGGCCGACCACACCCATGAGGATCGTCAGCAGGCCCGCGGCCAGCGAGGTGACGCTGCCGACCATCGCGATGCTCTCCGGCACGCTCCCGGCGCCGCCGAGCAGGTTGCCGTCGGCGTCCGCGACCGTGCCGATGATCAGCGGGTTGAGCACGACGATGTAGGACATCGCGAAGAACGTGGCGAAGCCGCCGCGGATCTCGCGCCCGAAGTTCGACTCGCGCTCGGATATGCCGAAATACCGGTCGATGGCACCCGGGGCTCTGCGGCCCTCCGCAGTGTCGCGCGGAACCCGTGGGATGCGATCGGTGACCATTCGGTTGTCTCCCTGACGTGACCTTCACGCTGATCAAGTGGCGTGCCGCGCTCACGGTAGCGAGCTGCGATCCACGGTCAATAGGCCGTTCAGGGCATCTGTGCGCGCGACCTCGGAGTGAAACGATTCACCGTGTTCCCGTTCGCACAGTCCACTGAGGACTACGCGGCGCCGCCCCGCCGTGCGCGCCCGCGCCGGACGGCCACGGCGCCCGCGACCGTCCCGACGGCGAGCAGGGCCAGGGCGGCCGGCGGCAACCCGGGCAGCGGCCACGCCGAGCTGACGTACTCGGTCACCACGACGACCGCGCGGTACGGCTCGTCGGTCGCGGCGGTGGTGATCCGGATGTCGCGCTCGATCAGGCCCGGGGCGAACTCGCCGTCGTAGCGGGTGAGGTAGCGGGGCCCGGACATGGCCGCCGACAGCACCGGGTGCCCGGGGCCCGGCTCGACCCGGCCCGCGAACGTCAGCTCCGGCCCGGCGCCCGCCGGCGCCGGGTTGCTGATGTCGGCGCGGTGGTCGGCGAGCACGTACAGGCGCAGCGGCTGGCTGGCCTCGGCCGCCGCGGACAACCGCATCGGGTACACCGGCGTGTCGGTCGCGAAGGACACCCGCATCGCCGGCAGTCCGCCGGCGAGGCTCCCGGACGACGGCGCCAGCCGCACCGCGACCACGAGCCAGCCCTCGGCGAGGTAGGCCGAGAGCGGCCCGGACAGGTCGGCGGGCATGGTGAAACCGTTGTCCGCCAACCAGGTCGTCACCGCCGTGGCGTCGTCCCCGGCGAGCTGCGCGACCTCGAACGGCCCCACCTCGACGTGGTCGACGACCGTGGCGCCCGCCCCCGGCCCGGGTGACCCGCCGGCCCCGTCGCCGTCGACGACGACCTCCTCCACCCGCACGTCCGGCCTGCTGATCTCGTCCAGCTCGGCGAACAGGTCCGCGTCGGCGACCTCGAACCGCGCCCGGGACGGCACCGGCATCAGGAACGCCGCCTCGTCCGCCGCCGACCGCGCCAGCACCGACAGCGTGATCGACTCCGTGAGCCCGTCCAGGGCGACCAGCGCCGTCTCCTGCTGCGCGGAGAGCTTGTCGTCGGCGACGAAGGCGCCACAGGCGCAGGCCCCCGACTCGGCGGGACCGGACACCACCAGCGTCGCGGCCACCGCCGACACGAACGCGGCCCTGGCCGCCACACCACCGATCGACATGGCGATCGGACGTCGCGACCGGGTGACGGGTTCCGGCGCCGGGCCGCCACCCTCCGTGAGATTGTTTCGTCTTGGCCCGTCCGGGGAAGCTCCTGTCGAACAGACGTCGACTGGAGGACGGACGATGCCTGCCCTCGGATGGCACGCCTCGCACGAACAGATCCCGCCGAGCCGTCTGCTGCGGGACGCCCGCCACGCGGAGGAGGCCGGGTTCGCCGCGGCCTGGTCCTCGGACCACTTCTCCCCGTGGAGCCGGGCGCAGGGCGAGTCGGGGTTCGCCTTCGCGTGGCTCGGCGCGGCGCTCGCGACCACCCGGTTCCCGATCGGGATGGTCAACGCCCCGGGCCAGCGCTACCACCCGGCCGTCGTCGCGCAGGCCGCCGCGACGCTCGCCGAGATGTACCCCGGGCGGCTGTCGGTGGCGCTCGGCACCGGCGAGTTCTCCAACGAGCACATCACCGGCGACCCGTGGCCGGACAAGGCGACCCGCAACGCCCGGCTCCGCGAGTGCGTGGACGTCATCCGCGCGCTGCTCGCCGGCGAAGAGGTCACCCACCACGGCCTCGTGCGGGTCGACCGGGCCCGCCTGTGGACCCTCCCGGAGCGGCCGCCCCGGCTCCTCGCCACCGCGGTCAGCGACGCGACCGCCCGCTGGGCCGCCGAGTGGGCCGAGGGGCTCATCACCATCTGGCAGCCCGAGGACGTGCTGCGGCGGGTCGCCGAACCCTTCCGCGCACAGGGCAAACCCCTCGCGCTGCAGGTCCACGTCAGCTGGGCGCCCGACGAGGACGAGGCGCTGCGCATCGCGCACGAACAGTGGCGCACCAACATCTTCCCCGCGCCGCTGTGCTGGGACATCGCCACGCCCGAGGAGTTCGAGCAGGCCGCGACGCACGTGCGGCCCGAGGACATGCACGGCGCCGTCCTGATCGCCAGCGAACCGAAGCGGTTCGTCGAGTGGCTGCACAAGGCCGCCGACCTTGGCT
The DNA here is from genome assembly GCF_054661535.1 of Actinophytocola sp. KF-1. NCBI lineage: Bacteria > Bacillati > Actinomycetota > Actinomycetes > Pseudonocardiales > Pseudonocardiaceae > Actinophytocola > Actinophytocola sp. KF-1. The sequence goes on from NZ_BAAFVK010000003.1 coordinate 240,812, forward strand.
TCGACGAGATCTACGTCCACCACGTCGGCCAGGAGCAGGAGGCCTTCATCGACTGCTTCGGCGAACACGTCCTCCCGGAGCTCGCATGACCGGCAAGCGCACCGCGACCAGCGACCTCTGGTGGAAGAACGCGGTCATCTACTGCCTCGACGTCCAGACCTTCCTCGACTCCGACGGTGACGGCTGCGGCGACCTCGTCGGGCTGACCGAACGCATCGACTACCTCGCCGGGCTCGGCGTCACCTGCCTGTGGCTGATGCCGTGCTACCCGTCGCCGGAACGCGACGACGGCTACGACATCAGCGACTTCTACGGCATCGACGAACGGCTCGGCACCCTCGGCGACTTCGCCGAGATGCTGCGCACCGCGCAGGACCGCGGCATCCGGGTGATCATCGACCTGGTCGTCAACCACACCTCGCACCGGCACCGCTGGTTCGAGTCGGGGCGCAAGGGCAAGGACGCCCCGTTCCACGACTACTACGTGTGGGCCGACGAGAAACCGGACACGCCGGAGCAGCTCGTCTTCCCCGGCGAGGAGAAGTCGAACTGGGCGTGGTGCGAGGAGTCCGGGCAGTGGTACTTCCACCGGTTCTACGCCGAGCAGCCCGACCTCGACACCGCCAACCCGGCCGTGCGGGACGAGATCGCCAAGATCGGCGCGTTCTGGCTCGCGCTCGGCGTCACCGGCTACCGCATCGACGCGGTGCCGTTCCTGCTGGAGGAGGTCAGCGGGCCGGAGGGCGAGCACAAGGACCCGCACACGCTGGTGCGCGAGCTGAGCAGGTTCCTCACCCGCCGCCGCGGTGACGCCGTGCTGCTCGGCGAGGTCAACCTGCCGTACGAACAGGCGGTCGAGTTCTTCGGCGACGCGGGCGACGAGCTCAACATGATGTTCAACTTCCCGCTCAACCAGGCCATGTACCTCGCACTCGCCCGCCAGGACGTGAAACCCATCGTCAAGGCGCTCAAGGCCATGCCGGAGATCCCGTCCGAGTGCCAGTGGGCCAACTTCGTCCGCAACCACGACGAGCTCTCGCTCGACAAGCTGTCCGACAAGGAACGCGCGGAGGTGTTCGAGGCGTTCGGGCCGTCCGAGGACGTGCAGATCTACGGCCGCGGCCTGCGCCTGCGGCTGCCGACCATGCTCGACGGGGACCAGGCCAGGATCCGGCTCGTGTACTCCCTGATGTTCTCGATGCCCGGCACGCCGACGCTGTTCTACGGCGAGGAGATCGGCATGGCCGAGAACCTCGCCATCCCCGGCAGGCTCAGCTCCCGCTCACCCATGCAGTGGTCGGCCGGGCCGCACGCGGGCTTCTCACCCGCGCCCGAGGGCGCCCGGCTGAGCAGGCCGGTGCCCGACGACGTCAGCGCGAACGTGGCCGACCAGCGCCGCGACCCCGACTCGCTGCTGAACTGGATGGAGCGGCTGATCCGCCAGCGCAAGGAGTGCCCGGAACTCGGGTGGGGCGAGGTCACCGTCCTGCACGCGGAGGGGCCGCTGCTGGCGCACCGCTGCGAGTGGGACGGCGTCGCGGTCGTCGCCGTCCACAACCTGTCCGGCGAGGACGCGAAGCTCACGCTGGACCTGGACTGCGACCGGCTGCAGGGCCTCCTCGGCGCCGAGGACCACACGCCCGGCGAGCAGCTGACCATCGGACCGTACGGCTACCGCTGGTACCGCATCACCCGGTGAGCCCGCGCAGCCCGTGCGCGGTGGCGGCGACGACGCCGACGGCCGGGTGCGCGGCGAGCGCCCGCACACCGCCGGTGGTGTGGTCGTGGCCGGCGGGCGCGCCGGTCGCGGCGTCCAGCCACAGGACACCGGTGTCGAGGCCGACCGCCACGCGACCGCCGTCCGGGGTGAAGCACAGCGCCGCCGACCACGTGCTGCCCGCCGCGCCCGCGACGTCGTCGTCCACGGGCCGGTGCCACGCGACCGCGCCCGAGTCCGCCCTGGTCACGACGACGTACCCGCGGTAGCCGCCGTCCCGGGAGCGGCCGTGGTCCGGCCGGACCCACGCCGCGACGACCCGCCCGTCCGGGGAGAACGCCACGTCGGACACGATCTCCGCGCCGCCTCCCGTGGGCAACTCGTCACAGGACCAGCGCTTGCGCGGGCCGCCGGCCATGTCGAGGCCGGTGAGCCGGCAGGCGCCCTGCGTCGAGTTGCCCACCACGACCGTCCGGCCGTCGGGGGAGAACCGCGGCACGACGCTCCAGTCGCCGAAGCCGCCGACCTCGGCGACGACCGACTGCCGCTCGAGGTCGATCACGTGCAGGACCTCGCACGACGGCACCAGCAGCACCCTGCCGTCGGGGGAGAGGACCGGGTGGGCGTACAGGTCGTCGGGCAGCAGCTCGTCGGCGACCGCGCGGGCCTGGCGCAGGTCGGTCCAGTCGCGCAGCCACACCGAGTCGCGGTCGGCGAAGGCGAGCCCGTCGTACGGGCCCCATGCGGGCCTGCGCCTGCCGAGGCGGACGACCTCCACCGGCTCGACCGCCGGGGTGAGCCGCCACCGCACCAGGACGTTGCCGGAGAACATGCCGGTCACCGCCGCCGTCCCCGACGGGGCGAGCGCGACCTGGTCCTGCGGGAAGCGTGCCACCTCGGCCGGACCGAGGTCCGGGGCGGGCATGCGGTCCCGCAGCGGGTGCTCGCCGAGCAGGTCGGCGGGCAGCGCGCCGAACTCGTCCCGCGCCCCGGCGTCGGCGCCGAGGTCGAGGAGCCGCTCGGCCACCGCGAGCCAGCCCGCGTCGCGGGCGGCCCGGCGGCACGCGTCGTGCAGCGGCGTGCTCGGTGCGCGGGTCCTGAGCGGTGCGCCCGCGTCGACCAGCAGCAACGCGACGCCCGGGGTGTCGGCCAGGTCGAGCGGGGTGTCCCCGTTCCTGTCGACCACGCCAGGGTCGGCGCCCGCGGCCAGGAACGCCCGCACCACGTCCGCCCGGCCCTCCGACGCGGCCACGTGCAGGGGTGTCTGGTCGAACAGGTACCGCGCCGCGAGCCCGGCCGGGCCCGCGGCCCGCGCCAGCGCGTCGGCGACCGCGCCGCTCGCGGTCCAGTGCAGCGCGTTGTCCCCGCGTTCCCGCGCCGCGAGCGGGTCCGCGCCCCTGGCCAGCAGGAACCGCACCACCTCGGCCGAGTCGGCCCGCCACGCGGCCGCGATCAACGGGGTGATGCCCATCCAGCCCCGGACGTGCACCAGCCCGGGTTCGGCGTCGAGCAGTTCGGTCACCCGGGCGAGGTCGCCCGCCTGGGCCGCCTGGATGAGCGGGTGATCATGTGGCACGGGCACAGCAAACCAGCTGCCCGTGCGTCGCCGCACCTTAGATCGCTTGTCAAGACCCTTGGCGGTTCCGTGTCGCGGACGTGACCTGAATGTTGTGATTCATGTCGCGTCGGGTGGCGTCCCGGCGCGATCGTGACGCATAGTCGCGGACGCCCCGCCCCCTTGGCGTGCCATGGCGTTCCCCCGCGCCGCGCGCCGACGACCCATGGAGCTGCCATGGGTGCGCGTCACAGCCGGACGCGAACCGCCGCCGCGACCATGCTCACCACGCTGCTGGCCACGACGCTGCTGGTCAGCCCGTCCGCCGCGGCCGCGCAGCCGTCGCTCGCGGACGAGATCGCGGCCGCCGACGCCGAGCTGAAGGCCGCACAGGCGAAGCTCGCGTCCACCTTCGCGAGGTTCACCGCGGCCGAGGACCGGCACAAGAAGGCGAGCGCGGCGGCCAAGGCCGCGTCCGACAAGGCGGCGCAGGCCGAGGCGGCCGCCGCCACGGCCGAGGAGGACGAGCGGGAGCTGCGCCAGGAGTTCGACCGGTTCGCGTCCGCGAGCTACCGGCAGGGCACCGACTTCACCGTGAGCGCCTACCTCAACGCGGAGAGCGCCGGCGACCTGCTCGACAAGGAGTCCCTGCTCAGCGCGATCTCCGGCGAGTACGGCGAGGTGCTCGACGCCACCCAGGCGGCCGTCGACCGCAAGTCGGCGACCGCGCGCGCGGCGCGGACCACGAAGGACCGGGCCGTCCGCGACCGCGACGCCGCCGCGAAGGCCAAGACCGACGCCGAGGCCGCGTACAAGACCGCGGTGTCCGTGCAGGACAGGGCGAAGGCGGAGACCGCGCGGCTCGCCGCCCGCCGGGCCGCCCTCGCGGGCCGGAGCACCGGCGACGACGCGACCGGCCAGGTGACCGGCGGCGTCGCCCGGCCCGCGGCGGGCACGCTCACCTCCACCTACGGCGCGCGGTGGGGCACCATCCACTACGGCATCGACATCGCGAACAGCATCGGCACCCCCATCTTCTCCGCCATGGCGGGCGAGGTGATCGACTCCGGCCCCGCGAGCGGCTTCGGCCTGTGGGTCCGCGTCGGCCACGACAACGGCCTCATCACCGTCTACGGCCACATCAACGAGTCGCTCGTGAGCGTCGGCCAGCGCGTCGCCGCGGGCGAGCAGATCGCGACCATGGGCAACCGCGGTCAGTCCACCGGGCCGCACCTGCACTTCGAGGTGCACGAGGGCGGCAACAAGATCGACCCGCTGCCCTGGCTGCGCAGCCACGGCGTCGCCATCTGATCAGTCGTCCGGCCCCTCGGCCGGGTCGCCGATCCGGCCGAGGAACAGCGGCGCGCCGTTCGCGGTGTCGGTGATGACGAAGATGAACGGCCGGTCCACGGTCACCGTGTGCGGCACCGGCGCGGAGACGGCCTTCGCGCCCGCGCCCGACGCGGCCGCCGCCTCGGTGCCCTCCTCGTCGACGCGGACGTACGTCTTGTGCCGCACGGTGTCGAGGTAGAGCACCTCGTCGTCGGTGATGCCGCTGAAGTCGGCGGCGGTGGAGAACGCCTCGGTCATCCCGGCCGCCCGCAGCGTCTCCCGCAGGTCCAGGGCCGACCCCGCCGTGAACCGCGGCATCGCGAGCACGACGTGCGCGGGCGCCACCTCGTCGAGCAGCGCTGAGAGCCCCTTGCCCCGCAACGCGTCGGGGGCGGCGGGCACGATCACCGTGAAGGCGAGCTTCCCGCCCCGGTACGGCACCGTCACCACCTGGTAGCCGGGACCCTCCGCGTACCCGAGCACGCCCGTGCCATCGGTGTCCGGCTCGTTGTGCATCATCGGCACCGTGACCGTCGAGCCGTCGGCACGCGTGAACGGCGCGTCCTCGGTCCGCTCACGCGGGAACGCCCGCGCCCACGCCGCCTTCAGGTACAACGCGTTGGTCAGCACCAACCTGTTGTCGCCGTCGATCGTGCCGGGCGGGAACAGGTCGGTGATCCTGCCCGCCGTCTCGTCCGCGACGGTCTGGTTGATCCGGCGGCGCACCCCCTCCGCGTCACCGGTGAAGTCCGCCGCACGCATGGTCGTGCGGAACCGGGAACGCAGCGTGTCGCGGAAGGCAGGTTTCAGGTCGAGCCCCCGCTGCGCCCACGCCGCGTTCGACACCCGCAGCGCGTCCCCGTCGAACTCGGGCAACCGCGGCCGCACCCCGGCCGGCAGGTGCAGGACCGCCCGCATCTGGTCGGCCGTCGTGCCCGCCGCCCCCGCGCCGATCATCTGCAGCACGAGGGAAACACTCACCGGTGACACGACGAGGTTGGGCCGGTCCGCCAACGTCGGCGCGGTCAGCAGGTCGAGCCCGAACGCGTCCGCCGCGGCCACCAGTGCCGCGACGTCCGCGGGCACCCGTTGCGCCACCGGCACCGGCGACGGCGGTCGTCCCGGCGCCGGCGCCGGCGCCGCACCGCACGCCGTGACCAGGAGTACGAGACCGAGCGCCGCCCACCGCGTCGAGAACCTCATGCCCGTCAGACGGAACCGGCCACCGAACAGGTTGCGGCGACCTCAGTGGTCCGGGAACGCGACCGTGACGCGGTGACCCGTCGACGGCCAGTCCGGCACGGCCACCGCGTCGCGGTCGCCGCCACCACGCGGGTCCATCACCAGCACGACGGTCCCCTTCCCGCCCCGCCGGGCCCGCACGAACACGTCCGCCGCCGACAGGAACGTCAGGTTGTCGAACGGGAACAGCTGCCCCTTCCCCAGATCGGTGCGCTGGTCCGGGTCCGCGTACCCCGTCGCGGTCCGCGCACCCACGTCCGTCAGGAACAGCGCGTTCACCTCACCGGTGTTCCCGCCGGCCCCGCCGGGACTGGACCTCGGCGCCACCAGCGGCGTGAGCACGTTCCGCCCGCCGACGGTCAGCACGTCGCTGTCCGGCTGGTCGCCCCACATCTCGCGGCTGCGGACGACGGTCAGGTTGACATGCCTCGGGTCCTGCTTCGTGTACACCTCCAGGCCCTGCCCTGGCCGTCCGGTGTTGAGCCGCAGGAAGTGGTCGTCGCGCACGAACGGGGGCTGGTAGAAGTGGTGCACCGAACCGTCTTCGCGCGTCACCGCGAACTCGTAGGACGTGTGCCGCCGCACGGGGAGCGGGCCGAAGTCGCCGGTCGCGTCGATGGCGTACGTGGCCACGTGGCGACGGCGGTGGCCTGCCGGCGTCAGCTGCCACACGTCCAGCGTGGCCCCCGCGTACCCGGTGTTCGCCGGGAACAGCACGACCCGGCCGCTGACCGAGACGTGCCGCGACGGCAGCACCGCCGTCGTGCGCGGCGCACGGCCGAACCAGAACCGGTACATGTCGGCGAACGTCTTCGCCGACGACGCCGTCTCCGTGTGTCCCAGCTGCCGGTTGTAGACGTTCTCCGCGCCGCCGATCACCCCGACCACGCCACGCACCGGGTCCGGCGGCGACTGCCACTCGCCCCACTCCGCGAGCGTCGGCACACCACCCGGCGGCGACGCCGCGCCGCGGCCGTCGAGGTTGACGTACTTCGCGACGTCCTCGGCGTGCTCGGCCAGGTACGCGTGGCTGACGGCCGTGCCGCGGGAATGCGCGGCCAGCAGGACCTGCCGCGCGCCCGTGCGCGCCAGGACGTCGTCGACGAACGGCGTCAGCCCGGCGACGGCGGCGGTGTTGTCGGGCACGCTCGTGTCGTACTCGTAGGCGAACAGCAGTTCCTGCGGGTACCCGTTGGCGGCGAACCGCTGGAACTGCGTCTCGAACTGCTGGGCCGAACCCGAGTTGCCGTGGACGAACACGATCGGGAGGCGGGGCGGATGCCGGTCCGCCTGCGCTGACGGGGTCGTGAGCAACGTGACGGTGAGAGCGGCGACGGTGCCGGCACCGGCCGCTCGCAGGAGTCGGCGCATGCCCGGCGATGCTACCGACGGCCGGGGTGCGCGGACAGGTGCGCGGCGCCCAAAAACGGCCGTTCACCTGCCCGGACGGAAATTGTCGGTGGGCACCGGTACGTTCTGCGCGTCCCGCGACGGCGGGGGAGGGATCACAGGGGAGATGGTGCGTTGCCGGAGTGGGAGAGGTCGAGCACGGCACGGGTGGTACCGCCCGCCCGGCCGAGGAAGCTCGCCAAGGTGCCGTTCGTCGAGCTGGCCGACGGACGGTTGCAGGGGGTGGTGTCCAGCGGCTCGGACATCGGCCGCGTGTACGTCTCGTCGGTCGCCGTGGGCACCTTCGCCTTTGCCTGCAACCACATCCTGGCGCTGGTCACCGAGGCGGTCCTGCAGTACGGCGCCGAGCGGGTCGCCCGGTATCTGCGGGTCGAGCCCGGCGACGAGGTGACCGCGCAGACCATCACCGCGGAGATGCTCCGCACGCGGCCCGCGCAGGGGGACACCAGCGCCGCGGCCACCGTGTTCAGCCAGTTCCTGCGCCACCTCGCGTACCTCGAGTTCGGCGCGACCACCACGCCACTGCCGGAGATGCAGTGGTTCCCGCCGGCCAGGGCGGTGGTGTGATGCGCGCCGACCTGCTCACCGAGCCCGTCGACGGGCTCGCAGAAGCCATCGCCGCGGTCGACGCCGCCGACGAGGCGCTCACCACCGGGCTGCTCCGCCCGCGGACCACCGGCCTCGCACGGCTCGCGGACGCGGTGGCGGGCAGCCCGCTCGCGACCAGGGTCGCCGAAGCGGTCGAGAAAGCCGCCGCGGGCGCCGCGGGTGAGGACCACTTCCTCGCCATCGCCGCCGCGCGCACCGCACTGCTCGGCTCGGTCCACGACGCGCTGATGAGCCGGGTCGAGGCGGCCACCGGCCGACCGGTCACAGTGGACACCGCAGCACCCTCGGGCGGGCAGCACGCGGCGAACCTCCTTGCCGCGGCCCGTTCCTGGCTCGCGGACGTCGCGCGTGCCGGGTGGCGCGGCATCGACCACGACATCGTCGCCGGAGCCGCGCCCGTGATCTCCGCGCTGCTGCCCGATCCGGCACTGCGCCGCCTCGCGGCCCTTCTCGACGGGTTCGCGGCCGAACTCGCCGCGTCCTGCCCGGGAGCCGCCCTCGCGCATGTCCCCACACGGCGCTGGGGCGACCTGTGGTCGCGGGCCATGGTGCTGACCGTGCCGGGCGCGGCCGACGCGCCGGTCACGGGCACCGCCACCGGCCGTCTCCTGCCGCTGGGCGTGGACCTGCACGAACACGCCACCGCCGCGCAGGCACAGGTGCACGCCGTGCTCGAACCAGAAGACGGCGGCACCCCGAGCCTCGTGCGCGCCAGCGTGTCCGTGCCCAAGCCCGACACCGTGCTCGGCGCGGGCATCTGGCAGCTGCTCCGCCCGCACCTGTCGCTCCTCGCCGCCGTCGGCGAGGGCCGCTCGGTGGACATCGCCGGCATGCCGGTCACCGCCGAGGGCGACCTGGTCTGGGACGACGAGCACGCCAGGACCGGTGCGCCCGCCGACGCCTTCGCCACCGCCCGCGTGGTCCTGCCCACCGCGACCGTCCCGGCCACCGCGCCCCTCGACCGGCACCCGGCACACATCGCCGTCCCCGTGTTCCTGGAGGGCTACACGACCGGCACCGTCGACGGCACAACGGTTGTCGACCTCGCCGGGCACACGCTGGCCGTCGACGTCGACCGCGTGCCCGCCGCCGGACCGCTCACGCCGGAGGCGGTCGCCGCGTCGCACGCGTGCATCGGCCTGCTGCGCTGGGACGCGGGGGAGTTCCGCCTGCAGCCGCTCGCCGTCGAGACCACGGTCCGCAAGAAGCCCGTCGCGGTGCACGCCGGGGCGTGGGCGGGCGGCACGACCGACAAGGCGGGGGTCAAGGCGGAGAAGGCGGCCACCGACGCCGTGGCGGTGCTGCGGGAGCGAGCGGGAAGGTTGCTGCGCAAGTGACCGCCGAGGACAACCGCCGCCAGGTCCTCTACTGGCGGCTGCTCGCACGGCTCTTCGACCACGAGGAACAGGCGACGCTGGAATCGGCGAGCCTCGCCGTGGTCGAGGACGCCGGGCTGCCGCCCGCGCTGCTCGACCCGTACACGTCCGTCGACTCGATCGTGCAGCGGCACCCCGGTCTCGCAGCCGAGTTCGACGGCCTGATGGTGCCGGAACGGGACGGCGACCGGGACGGGGCGGCCGAGGTGCGGCGCGCGGCGCTGGTGTCGAAGGTGCTGCTCAACGTCTTCAGCACCGGCGCGGGCAACGTCACCGCGGAGCAGCTGTCCCGCTGGCAGGCCGACGCGGGCTGGCTGGAACGGGCACTCGGGTGTCAACCGGGTGAGCTGCGCGGCCGCTCCGGGCGGGGCACCAGCGGCACCGCGCCCGGCCCCGACCTGAGCACGCTGCTCCCGGAGATCGGCCCCGACCTCGCCGACCTCGAAGCTGACCTCGTCAACCGCATGCAACTGCGCGAGGTGCTCGCCGATCCCGCGCTCGCCGCGCGGCTGACCCCGAGCATGTCGCTGATCGAACAGTTGCTGCGGGACAAGAACAACCTCTCCGGGGTGGCGCTCGCCAACGCGAAGTCGTTGATCCGCCGGTACGTCGACGAGGTCACCGAGGTGCTGCGCACGCACGTGGAGAAGGCGACCGCCGGCGAGCCGGACCGGTCCGTGCCGCCGAAGCGGGTGTTCCGCAACCTCGACCTCGACCGCACGATCTGGAAGAACCTCGTCAACTGGAACCCCGACGAGGAGCGGCTGTACGTCGACCGCCTGTACTACCGGCAGACCGCGCGCAAGACCACGCCGCAGCGGCTGATCGCGGTCGTCGACCAGTCCGGTTCGATGGTCGACTCGATGGTCAACTGCGCGATCCTGGCGTCGATCTTCGCGGGCCTGCCGAAGGTGGACGTGCACCTGATCGCCTACGACACGCAGGCGCTCGACCTCACGCCGTGGGTGCACGACCCGTTCGAGACGCTGCTGCGCACCAACCTCGGCGGCGGCAACGACGGCATGGTCGCCATGGGGCTGACCCAGCCGAAGATCGCCGAGCCGAGGAACACCGTCGTGGTGTGGATCTCCGACTTCTACGAGACCAGGATCGAGCAGCTCTTCGAGTCGATGGCCGCCATCCACCGCTCCGGCGCGAAGTTCATCCCCGTCGGGTCGGTCACCAGCTCCGGCCGCGGCAGCGTCAACCCGTGGTTCCGGGAGCGCTTCAAGGACCTCGGCACACCGGTGATCTCCGGCCACATCAGCAAGCTCGTCCACGAACTCAAGACTTTCCTCACCGCGTAGAAAGGCATTCCATGTCCGACCTGTTGCGCGCCCCCGCCGAGATCAAGTACGCGGAGGAGCTGGACTGGCTGGAGTCGGTCGACGACAACCCCAAACCGTTCGCGTGGCGGCTGTCGCCGAAGATGGTCCGGCTGTTCATCCTCGGCGCGGAACGCGCGGACGGCCTCGACCGGGATATCTCCCAGAAGTGGTTCGGCGACCGCGGTTTCGTCGAACGGGCCATCGTCACGCTCGCGTCCGACCGCGGCCTGCTGCTGATCGGCGACCCCGGCACGGGCAAGAGCTGGCTCGCCGAACTGCTCGCCGCCGCGATCAGCCGCAACTCGACGCTCGTGGTGCAGGGCACGGCCGGGACCACCGAGGACCACATCAAGTACTCGTGGAACGTGTCCATGGTCATCGCGAAGGGCCAGTCGCGGGAGTCGATGATCCCGTCGCCGATCATGACCGCGATGGAACGGGGCGCGATCGGCCGGTTCGAGGAGCTGACCCGCTCGACGAGCGACGTGCAGGACGCGCTCATCTCCATCCTGTCGGAGAAGTACATCTCCGTCCCCGAACTGGGCGGTGACGACGGCGACAACATCGTGTTCGCCAAGCCAGGCTTCTCGATCATCGCCACCGCCAACAGCCGCGACCGGGGCGTCAACGACCTGTCGTCCGCGCTGAAGCGGCGCTTCAACTTCGTGCGCATCCCCGTGGTGACCAACAAGAAGAGCGAGACCGAGATCGTCCGGTTCCGCACCGAGGAGCTGCTGCGCCGCCACCAGATCGAGCTGGACGTGCCGCCGACCCTGCTGGACGTGCTGCTGCGCAGCTTCGGCGACCTGCGTGCCGCCGCGGCCTCGGCCGGCAGCGACGACGAGAAGCTGGAGTCCGCGCTGTCCACCGCCGAGCAGATCGGCGTGCTGGAGGACGCGATCCTGCACAGCAACTTCTTCGGCCGGCGGGCGCTGACCGCACGCACGCTCGCGTCGTCGCTCGTCGGGTCGCTCGCCCGGCGCGCACCAGAGGACCTCGCGATCCTCAACAAGTACCTGCACGGCGTGGTCGAGCCGCGCAGCAAGGACGAGGGCGGCGACTGGCCGGAGTTCCTGGCGGGCGGCCGCGACGCGATCGCCACCCTGTCGTGACCCGGTTCGACGCGCTGCGCACGCAGCTGCGGGACGCGGCGGCGGCGTTCGCCGACGGACCTGACGCGCTCGAGGGCATCCTGCTCGGCATCGTCGACGACGTCGACCGCGCAGTGCGGGAGCCCCTCGAGATCTTCCCGGTCTGCCACCACTCGCCCGCGTCGGCCATCGCGATGGCGCGGCGGCTGCGGGAGAAGCAGCCGACGGTGATCTACCTGGAGCTGTGCGAGGACATGGCGCCGCTGCTGACCGAGCTGCGCAACTGCAGGCTCCCCGTCGCGGTGCAGGCGTTCGCGACCGAGGTCCACGGGTTCCCGGCCGAGTGGGCGCCGCTGTCGGTGGTCGCGCCGATCACCGAGGCGTCCGCGGAGTACCAGGCGATCGCGTACGCGCTGGACACCCCCGGCGTGGAGCTGGTGCTCGTGGACCGGTCCGCCGACCACGTGTTCCAGTGGGAGCACCGCGACACCGGCCCCGCCGACCCGGACGCGCCGCCGCCCGAGGAGGAGGCGGCGCTGCACGGCGACGCGGTCGGCGTGGAGATCGGCGACCTGCGGCCGCGGTTCGCGGAGCTGGAGGAGCACCTGCTGCGCCACGGCAAGGTGCGGCACTGGTCGGAGTGGTGGCACCAGTACGTCGAGCTGCCGCTCGGCGACGCCGACCACGACACCTACCGGCAGGTCATGTTCCTGGTTGGCAGCCTGTTCCGGCGGCTGGCGCCCGGCGACGCCACGCACGTCCGGGTGGACGAGGACCGGGAGCGGTACATGTGGACGCGGATGCGCGAACACCTCGCCGCGACCGGCGCCGACCCCGCCGGCTGCCTGTACGTCTGCGGCGCGTTCCACGCCGCCAGCCACGTGGCCGAGTTCGGCGTCGACGGCACGGGCACCTTCGAGATCAGCCCGCGCACGGCCAGCAAGTGGCAGCACGGCCTGATCCCGTCGAGCCACGCCGCGATCGAGGCGCAGTTCGGCCTGGCCGCCGGCTCGGTGTCGATCGCGGCCACGGAGTGGGCGAAGAACGTCAAGCGGACGCGCGTGCAGCCGTTCCGGCTCGCCGGGCAGGCCGGTGGCGCGAAGCGGACGAAGGCCACGCCACTGCCGGACCCCGTGCCCGCCACGACCCCGGCGGACCAGCTCACCGGCTTCCTGCGGCGGCCACCCGTGCTCGACCGGCTCGACGAGGCGGAGCTGCTCGGCTGGTCGGTGGAGATCGTCCGTGCCGCGCGCCGCAACGGCTACCTCGCGTCCACAGCGGACGCGATCGCGGTGTTCGAGACGTCGATCCTGCTGGCAGGCATGCGGGACCGGGCCAAGCCGACCCCGTACGACTTCCAGGACGCGGCGGTCACCTGCATCGAGAAGGACACCGTGCCCGGCAGGCGGGACGTGCGCCGTCTCGTCGAGATCATGATGGGCGGCGACCGGATCGGCCAGGTCGGCTACGACGCGCTGCCGCCGCTGGCCCGCGACGTGCACGACCGGCTCGCGCCGCTGGCACTGAAACTCCAGCAGCGCGGCGTGCAGCGGGCGCTGCTCGACATCGCGGCCCGCCCGGAGCTCGGGCCGTGCTCGGACGTGCTGTGGATGCTGCGCTACCTCATGCCGCACGGCGCGGCCCGGCCGATCATGGGGGAGCGGCGGCTCGGGGAACGGCCCATCCAGGAGTCGTGGGACCTGGCGCTCGGCACGCACCAGCGGGCGCTCATCGAGCTGGGCTACGAGGGCGTCAGCATCGAGCAGGTGCTGGAGCAGCGGCTGCGGCGCGCCGCGTACGGCACGGACGCGACCGCCGCGACAGTGCTGGCGGCGGTCGAGGACGCGACGCTGTACCTGCGCAGCCACCGCCTCGCCGGCGAGCTGGGCACCCGCGCGCTGGAGGTGCTGGCGACCGAACGCGGTGTCGACGGCGCCCCGGAGGTGCTGCGCCGGGTGCGGCGGCTGCTCGCGTTCTACCGCACCAGCGAGCCCGCGCTGCCGTCGTGGATCGAGCAGTTCGTCACGACCGGCTACGCGCACTACTGCACGCTGCTGCCGACCGCGTTCACCGACGACGACGCGAACGTCGGCCAGGTCGCCGCGATGCTGGGTTTCCTGTTCAGCATGGAGGGGCTCGCGCTGTCGCTGGGCTGCGACCGGACCCAGCTGGAACTGGCGATCGCGCAGTCGCACCCCGAGGAGCCTGCGAAGCTCGCGCTGCTGTGGGCCGCGAAGGCGCACCTCGGGTTGCTGACGCGGGCGGAACTCCGCGCCCGGTGCGACGAGCTGCTGGGCAACCCCCTGGTCCTGCCCGCCTACCCGCGCTACCTCAGCGGGTTCCTGCACGCGCTCGAACCCGTGCCGGGGCTCGTGGACTTCGTGGTGGAGGCGGTGTCGAACGCGTTCGCTCGGCTGCCGGACCCGGTGCTGCTGCCGTGGCTGCCTGCGCTGATCACGACGCTGCGGGCGGGCGGCGCCGAACTGGCCCCGCTGCTGATCCGCGAGGCGGGCCGGATCTTCCCCGGGCGTCTCGCGGCGCTGGACGAGTGGGTCCCGCCGTGGCTCGGCCAACCCGGACCGGCGCCCGTGCGGACGTCCGCCGGTGGTGGCGTCGCGTTGCTGGCGGCACACCCGGCGACGTGCGACGCGGTGGCCGTGCTGCTCGGCTGCGACGAGCCGTGGGCGGCGGCCGGTGCCCCGCACGGGGTGGCGTTGCTCGACGAGCACCCGGCGACCGCGCACGCTCTGGAGTCGCTGTTGGCATGATCAAGTAGCTCGATCGTGGGTCGAGGGACGTTCGATCGAATGTCGACGGTGACCCTCGACCGGTTGTCGAGGGTCACCGTCGATGCGCGGGCTAGCCGCTGCTGCAGGAGACGGTCGGCCAGGTCCAGTTGCCGTTGTGCTGGATGGTGACGCCCCAGTTGTTGCCGTTGCCGTTGGGTCTGGCGACGAGCTGCTGGGCCGACGGGTACGAGGCGCTGATGTTCCACGTCGCGATGATCTGCGCGGGCGACGGGACGTTCATCGTCACGGTCCAGTTGTCCGAGCCGGACACCGCGACGTTGAGGTTGTAGCGGTCGCTCCACTGCTGGCCGGCCGACAGCGTCGCGGTGCAGCCACCACCGCCACCTCCGCCGCCCCCGCCACCGCCGCCGGATCCGCCGACGGTGATGTTGGAGCTGCCGCTGCTCTGGTAGCCCTCGGTCGCCAGGATCATGTAGTCGTTGGTGCCGAGGTTCATGCCGTACCGCGCCCACGCGTCGAAGTGGTTGCCGCTGGTGATGGTGCCACCGGTCCGCTTCGACTGGCGGACGCTCCAGTACTGGTTGAACGTCCTGGTGCCGTCGATGGACGGCGCGTTGTAGCGGGTGGTCTGGTAGACGTCGTAGGTGCCGCCGTCGCTGGTGACCGTGCCCTTGTACGTGCCGGTGGGCCGGTAGGTCCCCCAGTTGTCGACGATGTAGTACTCGACGAGCGGGTTCCTGGTCCAGCCGTAGAGCGTCAGGTACGCGTTGCCGGACGGGTTGAAACTACCGGAGTAGTTCACGCTCATCCGCCCGCCGGTCCGCCAGCCCTTGCCCGCCACGAAGTTCCCGGTGTTGCGCCACGACGTGGAGTAGTTCCCGCCGTTGCCGAGGTCCATCGAGACGGTGCCCTGGCTGTCGGTCCAGAATGAATAGAAGTAACCGTTGTGGGTGCCGGTTTGATTTGTCGATATCGCGTTGGCGATACCGGACGGCAGTAACGTCGTCGCCACCAGCGCCAATATGGTGGCGCCGACGGCGATCAGACTGGACCTGCGTCTTTTCCGGCGCGCGAAAGTTACGTTCATCTGCGGTGCTTCCTCTTCGTCGAGGTGCGTCGCTGAAAAAGTATGAGTACGTCGCCGATGACCTGTCAATAATTTTCGGAAATGTTTCGGAGGCGCATTCCGAAACATTTCGGCGCCGGGAAAGACGTGTGCGCCTTTCCCGGCCCCCCGGTCAGAAGCAGTTGGTGTTCTGCTCCGCCGCGTAGGGCCTGCCGGTGGCCCGGGTCGCGGTCACCCCGTCGACGCTCACCGCGACGGCCAGGTTGTCGACACCGAACTCACAGGTCGTCGAGAACGGCACGGGAGCGGCGCCCTCCGGTTCGTACGGGACGCCGCGGCCGGAGAGCGTGAGCGTGCCCGGCTTGCGGAGGATGAGCTGCAGCGTGCCGTCGGGCGACGGGGCGAAGCGCGCCTCCGGCAGGGTGGTGACCGCCCACGTCACGTCGACGACGTCGGAGTACCGGTAGAGCGCCCGTTCGTCCTCGACGCTGAAGGGGCAGCCGTCGGGGGACAGGTCGCGCATCGACGCGCACTCCTCGACCCGGGCGGCGATCGCCCGGTTCGCGTCGGCCGTGCCCGTGTCGGTCAGGGTGTAGGTCGCGGTGACCCGCTCGGTGTCGTCGACGGACGGCTGCGGGGCCGCGACGAGGAACCCGGGCTCGAACGTGACGCGGTCGCCGAGGCTGGGGAAGAGGTCGTAGACACCGGGGAACAGCAGCAGCGAGACGGTGGTGCCCGGGTCGCTGCCCGCGACGGTCTGGCGCACCTTCCCCAGTTCGATGGTGCCGAGGCCGCCGACGACGAGGTCCACCCGTACGAACGGGGACTCGATGGTCCAGCCGTCGTCGCCGTGCACGAGGTGGAAACGGCCCTGGCCGGTGGTGTCCCCGGTGGTGATGGTGACGTCGACGTCGGTTTCCTCGTCGCGGCGGTGCCGTTCCACGACGGAGGTGACGGTCCACTCGTCGGCGAGCGCGTCCGCGGCGAGGAACCGCAGCCGGCCGTCGTCCTCCGGCTCACCGGCCATGTCGAGCGCGGCCCGCGTGTCGCCGGACCGGATGGCGTCCATGTAGGACCGGACGACGTCCTTGGGGCCCGGTGTGACAAGGGAAACGGTCACGACCGTGGCCACGACGGCGATGACGACCAGCCCCGCGACGATGGCCACCGGCTTGGGGTGGGCGGCCACCCAGGACCACCACGCGGGGGTGGTGGCGCCCACGGTCGCCGGCCGGTCCGATGTGGACGACTCAGGTCCGGGCTCTGCGGTGTCCGGCGTGGGCAGGTCCGTGTCGCCGGGCTTGTCGTCGGGCTTGTCGTCGTCGGCCATGGGTGGCTCCGTCATGCGTTGCGCCGGCAGGTGTTGAACGGGTCGACGGCCCGGCGTCCCGTCGGGGACAACTCCACCGCCACCGCGCCCTCGGCGGTGACGGTGGCCTGGAAACCGGTCAGGTCGATGTCGCACGTGACCGTGAACGTCACCGGCTCGTCCTCGGTGTCGACGCCGCTGCCCGACAGGGTCACCCTGCCCGGCTCGGTGGTCCGCAGCGCGAGGGTCGCGTCGGTCAGCGCGATCGCCGGGTAGCTCTCCACCCGCCACGTGAGGCCGTGCAGGCCGGTCACCCGGACGCCGGCGGGCGTGTCGATCTCGCCGTCGGTCGCGAAAGGACAGTCCACCGGTTGCGGGGTGGCGAAGCCCGCGCAGTCGTCGATACGGTCCTCGATCGCGGTCTGCGCCTTCGCGACGACGTCCGCGCTCGCGGCGAGGCCGCGCGGGAAGATCTCCATCGGGTCGTACGGGCTGTCGTCCGCCCGGGGGAACACCGCGACCACGTCCGCCTTCTCCGTCGCCACCACACCGGGAACGGACTCGTAGAACCGGTACGTGCCGGGGAACAGCGCGTACGACCGCACGTCGTCGGTGCGCCGGGGCACGATCCGGTCGTTCACCCGGACGTACGACAGCGGTGACGCGGGGAACCGGACCTCGAGGAACGGGTCCTCCAGCTGCCACTCGTCGTCGACCTCCTGCACGACGAACGTGCCCTTCGCGGTGCCGCCCGGGCCCGCCAGCACGGCCTCGACGCGGGCTTCGCCGTAGTCGCGGTCGACCTCGGTCACCGACACGACCCACCAGTCGTCGCGGATGGCGTCCGGGGTGAGGAACGCCGCCTTCTCGCCGTACGGCACGCCGTAGCCGTAGCGGGTGACGAGGGCGAGCGCCCCGTCGACGTCCTTCTCCGCGATCGCCTCCAGGTACGCCTCGACCGTCTCCTCCGGATCGTGGTGGATCGTGACGGCCACCGTGATCCACACCGCGACCACGGCCACGACCACGCCGAGCACGACCGCCCCGACCGGGAACCGGCGGTCAGCGCCACCGGGCCGCGACGACTCCACTTCGGACTCCTCCACCGTCAGGTCTGCTGTGCCCCGCACGGCGGGATGCCCGGCATCGTATTCGGCCGTTCCCCGTTCGCGCGGCCGATCGGGCGAATATCCTCCGGGCACCCAGGGAGGAGCCACCGATGACCGACCCGCTCGACCCGCCGGAGCGCCCCGACGGCGCGGCGCAGGCCGAAGTGGACGCCACCCGGCCGCGGCGCCGCCGGCTGGTGCTCGCCGCCGCCGCGCTCGTGGTGGCGGCGGCGGTGGTCGCGACCGTCGTCGTGATCACGACCGGCGACGGCCGGCCGGTGCCGGGCGGCAGCATGCCGACGCTCGGCACCCAGTACGCCGCCCCGTCGGTCGGCGCCCCGACGTCGCGGCCCGGGGAGCCCGCGGCCCCGCCCGCCTACGCCGGGGCTCCACTGTGGAACGTGCGGTTGCCGGGCGAGGAGAACGAGTACGGCGCGCCGACGTTCGCGGTCAGCGACCACGGCTTCGTGGTCCAGAACGACAAGGCGCTGCTGGGGCTCGACCGGTCGGGCGCGGAGGTGTGGCGCTTCACGCCGCCCGAGGTCGACTACTACACGGTGCGGGTGACGGGGCCGCAGGTGCTGGTCGGCTACGCCTCCGACGAGGACCGCTGGCCGCAGCCGCAGGTGATCGTCGCTCTCGACGCGGCGAACGGGAAGGAGCTGTGGCGCGAGACCGAGGCGTCGCTGTGGACGGCGACCACCGACACCGCCTACCTGTCGGTCTGCCACGGCGGCCAGAACAACCGCGTCGGCGACTGCACGCTGAGCGCCCGCGATCCGCGGACCAACACGATCCGGTGGCGCGTCCAGACCTACGCCAGCTCCCGGGTGATCAACGACAGCGGGAGCATCCAGGCCGCGCCGACACCGTCGCGCCTGCTGGTCGCGGCGTACCCGACCGGAGCGGACAGCCTGTTCATCTCCGCCCACGACCCGGCGACCGGTGCCACGCTCGGTAGCGGTTACGAGGGCTCGGACGACCGGATCGGGCAGATCGACGTCGCGACCGAGCGGACCGTGGTCACCGTCGATGACGACGACGACAACCCCGCGAACGGCTGCTCGGCCACCATCAGCGGCTTCGCCCTGTCCGGCGCCGAGCGCTGGCACCACACCGCCCGCACCGCGAAGGAACACGACGGCAAGCGGTGCGGACGTGTGCCGGTCTCGTACCACGGCGGCCGGATGGCGTTCACGGCCACCGACGGCGCACCGAGCGTGCTGAACCTGGACACCGGCGCGGTCGAGTGGGCCGCCCCACCCGGCGGGCAGGCCGTCGCCGCCGCCGGCACGACGCTGCTCGTGGTCGACCGCCCCGCGGAGGGCGCCGACGGCGAGCTGGTCGCGTACCGGATCGGGAGCGGCACACCGATCTGGCGGGTCCCGTTCGCGGGGAACTACGACCACGACCCGGACCTCGTCACCGGCGACCAGGTCGTGTTCACCGGCCAGGAGGCGGTCCGCTTCGACCTGAAGACGGGCAAGTCGTGGTCGTACGGCGGCACGGTGGCGCAGACGGGACCGACGTGGTTCGCCGTCTGCGCCACGGCGTCCTGCCGTGCCTTCGCGACCGGGTGACCATGACGATCGCGTGGGCTACCGGCACGGCACGAACGGGCGGGTGAGGTGCGCGGTCGCGAGCCAGGTCGGGCGGCGTCCGGCGTCGTCGAGCAGCGCGTGGCGGGTGCGGCGGGCGGCGGCCTGGTCGGCTTCGTACCGGTAGGCGACGTCGGGGTCGACCAGCTGCACGGCGTGGACGAGCACGTCACCGGTGATCACCACCTGCCGCGCGGGGTCGCGGACCACGACCGACTGGTGGCCCGGGGTGTGGCCGGGGGTGGGGATCGCGGTGACGGTGCCGGCGCGGTGGCCCGCGAGCCGCGCCGGGCCGTCGACGACGTGCAGCTGACCGGTGTGCCGCAGCGGCTCGACCACGTACCCCAGCACCACCTCGTCGCCGGCCTCCTCCAGCGCGGCGATCTCGGTCCGCTGGACCACGTACCGCGCGTTCGGGAAGTTCGGCACCCCCTCCGGTGACACCGACCAGCCGAAGTGGTCCTCGTGCAGGTGGGTCAGGACGACGAGCCGCACGTCCGCGCGGTCGATGCCCGCCGCCTCGAGGCGGGCGGGCAGGTGGCCGGGGACGGGCGCCCACGACGACGCGGGGCTCTCGGCGGGCCCGACGCCGGCGTCGACGAGCGCGACGCCGCCCGTGGGCAGGCGGATCGCGAAGCAGCGGAAGTCGAGCCGCCAGGCGCCGTCCGGGCCGAAGGCACCCGGGTCCACGCGTCGCGCGCGGTCCCAGTCCGCCTCGGTCGCGCCGGTGAACGCGTCGGCGGCGGGCAGGAAGAACGGCCCGCTCGCGTCCAGCAGGGCGAGGACCTCGAAGGGGCCCGTCCGCATGGTCGCGGCACCGGCGAACGAGGTGCCTGTCACCATCACCCCCGCGGTCAGCCCGCCGATGAGGAACGTGCGCCGCCGCACCTGGTTGGTCATGATCGTCCCCGTTCCGTCGTCGTTTTGCGATACTCCGGGCAGTCGACCAGGGGTGGTGTCGTGGGACGAGGCATTCGAAGGACGTCGAATCCGTGCTGACGGTGCGGGTCGACGCCGAGCGGCTGGTCCGCTCCCGGTTCGCGCTGTCCCGGCTCGCCGAGCTGTCGTGCGCGCTGGAGGTGCTCACCCACCCGGACCGCGCGCCGTTCGCCCGCGCGTGGGTGGCGGAGACCCGGCCGCGTCTCGACGTCGGCGCGGTCGCGCTGGTACACGCGCTGGTCGAGCACGATTCGCCGTACGTGCCGGACTTCCTGGTGCCGCTCCCGCCGGGCTACGAGCCGGACCTGGACACCGAACTGGCCGCGGTCGCGGCCGCGCCGGCGGACACCGTGCTGCGGCAGCTGGCGCGGACGTTCCCGGCCGGTCCGCCGCCCGCGGTCACGGCCGTGCTCGACCGCGGCGGCGCGCGGGCCGTGGCCGAGGTCGCCGCCGCGCAGCTGCGCCACTGCTGGGACGTGACCCTCGCGGACACGTGGCCAGCGCTGCGCCGGGTCCTCGACGAGGACGTGCGCCACCGCGCCACGCAGGCGGCACGCACCGGCTTCGACGGCCTCCTCGCCGACCTGCACCCGATGCTCGGCTGGGACGGCGCCCGCCTGACGAAACCCGCCGCCGTCGACGTCACGCTGGACCCCGCGCCCGGGGTGGTCCTCACGCCGTCGGTGTTCCTGCCGTGGCCCGCCGTGTGGGCGGGCACCCCGGCGGACGTGCTCGTCGGCTACCCGGCGCGCGGGCGGGGCAGCGTCTGGGCGGGACCGGCGCGGGTGCTGGGCCCGCCGGTCCTGGGTGCGCGGCGCGTCGCCCTGCTGGCCGACCTCGGCACGCCGCGGTCGACGGCGGAGCTGGCGTCCCGGCACCGGCTCAGCCCCGCCACGGTGTCCTACCACCTGCGGCGGCTGTTCACGGACGGGCTGGTCACACGCCGTCAGGACGGGCACAGCGTCCGGTACGCCGCCACCGACGGGGCGGGTGAGTTGCTCAAAGCAATGGGTCAGACGAGCGTTCGCATGCGACGGTCGTGACCGACTCGTTATGTTCTGGATGTATTTCCGAGGCGTCGTCCGGCACCGGCTGTGTGGACGAATCCGTGCCGAGAGATGGGGGAGCCGGCCATGCACTTCTACATCCGTCGCAATCCGGACGACGACGGGCTCGGCAGCGACGTGCCCGAGGTCCCGGGCAGGCTCCTGAGCAAGCACGGCGCGCGGGTGCTGCGGCCCCCGGAGGCGCGGCCGGTCGCCGCGCTGCCCACCGCGACCGCCTACCGGTCCGACGTCCTGCGGGTACCGCGCGCGGTCGACCGGTCCGTGGTGGACCGGACGCTCGCCGACATCAACCTCAGGCTGCTGGACACGGACGTCGCCGAGACCGGGCACCGGCCGCCGGTGATGCGGCTGGCGCCACGCGACCCGGACAAGCCGGCCACGGTCGACGCGGGCCGGGCGCTCGCGCACCTGCGGGAGGCGGCCGACAAGGACGGTGAGCTGGCGGGCGCCCTCGCCGCCCCGGGCCCGGTGACGCTGGAGCACCTGCTGTTCCTGGGGCTCGACCCGGCGCCGTGGGACTCGCACGGTCTCGGGCCCGCGCCGTGGGACTCGCACGGCCTGTACGGCAGGGACTCCTACCTGCGGTCGGCCCGCGGCGGCCCGGTGCCGGTCAGCCTGTCCGTCCGGCCCCCGCGGGCACGGCCGCTGGTGCCCGGCAGCGGGTTCGACCGCAGGCCGGTGATCGCGGTGCTCGACACCGGCATCTCGGCGCACGAGTGGTTCGGCACGACCGACCGCGACACGGGCCTGCCGCCGGGCGGGTTCGTGCGCGTGCTCAAGGAGGTGCAGGACGCCATCTCCGCGAGCAGCCGGGAGGCGGGCACCGGGGCGCGGGTCATCGAGGACTACTGGGACGACGACGTGCCTGCCAACCCGCTGACGGGTGAGCTGGACCGGCACGCGGGGCACGGCACGTTCATCACCGGCATCATCCGGCAGGTCGCGCCGGACGCCGAGGTCGCCGTCGCCAGGGTGATGGCGGGTGACGGCGTGGCGTACGAGAGCGACGTGCTCGCCGGGCTGGAGCGGCTGGTGCAGCAGGTCGAGGAGGCGCAGGCGCCGGGCGGCAACCCCGCCGACATGGTCGACATCGTCTCGATCTCCATCGGCTACTACTGCGAGACCGTCGAGGACGAGGCGGAGACCAGCGAGTTCGCGCGACTGCTCGGCAGGCTCGCCGACCTCGGCGTGCTGGTCGTGGCCGCCGCGGGCAACGACGCGACGACCCGCCCGTTCTTCCCGGCGGCGCTCGCCACGATGCCGCCGTCGGGTGGTGGACAGCCGGTGCTCAGCGTCGGCGCGCTCAACCCCAACGGCACCAGGGCGTTCTTCAGCAACCAGGCGCCGTGGGTGCACGCGTGGGCGACCGGCGCCGCGGTCGTGAGCACGTTCCCGAAGGTGCGCGGCAGCACCGGGCCGGCCAGCGCGATCCGCGACCTCGACCGCGAGTCGCTCGACCCCGACGACTTCACCAGCGGGTTCGCGATGTGGCACGGCACGTCGTTCGCGGGCCCGCACGCCGCGGCCGCACTGGCGAACCGGCTCGTCGAGCACGCGGACGCCGATCCGGGCACGCTGCGCATGGGCCTGGTGAGCCGCGAGGCCATGCTGGCACGCGCCCGCCGCGCGGTCGACGCGTGCACGGCGGGCGACTGAGTACGTGATCACCGTGGAACGAGAGGAGGTCGGCGCGCTGTTGCTCGCCACGATGAGCCGGGTGCAGAGGTCCGGCAGGACGGGGGTCCGGCCGTGAGCCAGGACGAAGCCAGTGCCGGGGACGTGTCGCTGCCCGAGCACGACGCCGAGTTGCTCGACGTCGTGCGGCAGCTGCTGGACGCCGCCGACCCGATGCCGCCCGACCTGGTCGAACGCGTGCGCTTCGCGATCGACCTGGACGACATCGACGTCGAGGTGTCCCGGCTCGTCGAGATGCCGGTGCTGGCGGCCGCCCGGTCCGAGGAGTTCGCGCGGCTCGTCACGTTCCAGAGCGACAGCCTCACGATCATGGTGACCCTGGAACCGGGCGCCGACGGCACCACCCGCATCGACGGGTGGCTCACGCCCGCCGCGTGCAGGCGGATCGAGGTGCGCTGCACGAGCGGCCCGCTGTCCACCGAGTCCGACGACACCGGCCGGTTCTCCCTCGACGCCGTGCCCGCGGGCAACGTGCGGCTGGTCGTCCACGACGCGGCCAGCACGGTACGGGTGATCACCCCGACGATCGAGGTCTGACCGCAGCCGGGCGGCCGCCGGTACCCGTGGCGGAGCGCGGTCCGGTCATCGGCGCCCACGCAGGGTGCAGGCCACAATCCCCTGGCCTGCCGCTCCGGCACGCTCGATACTGGCCAGATGTCCCGGGGTGGTGTGGCCAGTGCGACTCGCGCGCGCGAGTTGCACCGCCGTGGGCTGGAGGCGCTCAACCGGGGCAGGCCGCTGCTCGGTGCCCGCTCACTGCGCTCGGGCCTGCGGCTGCTCGGGTGGCCGGCCGCCGACGGGGCGTGGCGGTCGCACCGGGAGCTGACCTTCCGGCTCCTGGGCACGCTCGCCGCCGCCGAGGTCGCGTGCGGTCACAGCGACCGCGGGTTCGCCCTGCTCGACGACATGGAACCGCTGATCACCGGCGGCAACCGCGGGGTGCTGATGCTCCAGCGCGGGCTGCTGCTCACCATGATCGGCCGGGTCGACGACGCGGTCCGCAGCTTCGACGCGGCCGTGCCGCTGCTCGAGCGTGCCGACGAGCGGGTCGCGCTCGCCCGCACGCTGCTCAACCGGGCGTTCATCCACCAGATCGCGGGTCAGGTCCGGCCCGCGCTCGCCGACCTCGCGCGCAGCGAGGAGATCAGCCGTGAGCTGGGCATGACCGTGCAGGTCGCGAAGGCGTTCCACGGCCGCGGTTCGTGCCTGCTGCTCGCCGGGGACATCCCGGGCGCGCTGCGCGCGTTCGACGACGCCGAGCGCGGCTACGCGGCGGACGCCGACGGCATGCTCGTGGTGCTCGCCGTGGAGAAGGCGCGGGCGCTGCTCGCGGCCGGGCTGGCGGTCGACGCGGCGGGCGTGCTCGACCAGGCGATGCCGCGGTTCGGCGGTCTCGGCATGAACCAGGAGCACGCCGAGGCCGAGCTGACCCGTGCGCAGATCGCGCTCGCGGTCGGCGACCACGCCGCGGCGCGGCGCTGGGCGGGCCAGGCCGAGCGCCGGTTTCGCCGCAGGCGCAACGAGACGTGGGCGGCGGTCGCCGCGCTGACCAGGCTGCGTGCCGAGTTCGCCACCAGCAGCCGCGCGGTCCGGGTCGCCACTACCGCGGCCGGGCTCGCGGACCGGCTCCGCCGGCTGGGGCTGGACAACGACGCCGAGGCGGCCGAGCTGCTCGCCGCGAGCGCGCACCTGCGCCGCGGCGCGGTCGACCACGCGCAGCGGCAGGTCCGCGCCCAGCCCGGCCGGCGGTCCACACTGGACACCCGGTTGCGCAGGCACGTCGTGCGCGCCCGGATCGCGGCGGCGCGGGGCGACCACAGCGCCACCTTCCGGCAGGCGCGCGCCGGTCTCGCGCGGCTCGCCGCGCACCGCAGCCACTTCGGCAGCATCGACCTGCAGACCGGGGCCGCCGCGCTCGGCGCGGAACTCGCGCGCGCCGGACTGGACGCCGCGCTCGCGGAAGGCAGGCCCGCGACCGTGTTCCGCTGGCTGGAGCACTCGCGGGCGCAGGCGTTCCGGTCCCGCGCGGTGCACCCGCTCGACGACCCGGTGACCGCCGACGCGCTCGCCGAGCTGCGGCAGCGGTCCCGGGTGGCGCGGGCCAGCGAGCTGGAGGGCCGCCGGGACGCCGCGGCGGCACGCCGGTGCGCCGAGCTGGAACGGCAGATCCGCGCGCACAGCTGGCGGGCCAGCGGCACCGGCGAGCACCAGGACGGGGCGTCGCTGGCGGCGGTCCGGGCCGAGCTGTCGGCCGCGGGCGCCGCGCTGGCCAGCTACTTCACGGTCGGCACGCGGATACACGCCGTCCTCGTCACCGACCGCACGGCGCGGATCATCGAGCTGGGCGACCTGCGGCTGGCCACCGAGACGACCACCCGGCTCCGGGGTGACCTGGACGTGTTGTCGGGCAGGCGGCTGCCCGCCGCGCTCGACGCCGCCGTCCGCGGGTCCGCTCGGCACCTGCTGTCGGTGCTGGCCGAGCACCTCGTGGCCCCGATGCGGCCGCACCTCGGCGACAGCGAGCTGGTCGTGGTGCCGACCGGCCCGCTGACCGGCGTCCCGTGGGGGTTGCTGCCGGACCTGCGCGGCCGCCCGGTGACCGTGTCGCCGTCGGCGACGGTGTGGCTGAACGGCCGGACGCCGGCACGTGCGGTGGCGAACGGGACCACGCTGCTGGTCGCGGGCCCGAACCTCGAGTACGCGGCGGGCGAGGTCGAGCAGCTGGCCGCGATCTACCCGGACGGCGAGACGCTCACCGGCGCGGACGCCACGGTCGAGGCGACGATGAAGGCGCTCGACGGCTGCGACGTCGCGCACTTCGCCACCCACGGCCACCACGAGCAGGACAGCGTGCTGTTCTCCCGGCTCGACCTCGCCGACGGCCCGCTGATGGCCTACGACATCCACCGGCTCGGTGCGGCGCCCCGGCACGTGATCCTCGCGTCTTGTGACGTCGGCAAGGTGGTCGTGCGTGCGGGCGATGAGATCCTCGGCTTCACCGCCGCCCTGCTCTACAGCGGCACGCGCACCGTCGTGTCCAGCGTCGCCCGCATGGACGACCAGGCGGCGGTCGACGTCATGACCGCCTACCACCGCGGCCTGTCCCGCGGTGTCGCACCGGCGCGGGCGCTCGCCGACGCCGCGGTCACGGAGCCGATGACACCGCTGGTGTGCTTCGGAAGCGGCTGAGCACGGCCCCGGCGAGCACCAGCGCGGCACCCGCGCCCGCCACGACGACGGGCAGCACCGCCGGGATCTCCAGGTACACGGTGATGCCGAGGATCCTGGACAGCCCCCACGGCAGGAGCGCCAGCTGGTCGTTCCACAGGGTCATCGCCTGTTCGAGCCCGATCGCGGCGACCAGCCCGCCCAGCGCCAGCAGTGGCGTGCCCGCGGCGACCAGCACCCGCCCGGTCGCGGCACGACGGCCCATGCCCGTGCGCAGTGCCGTGTAAGCGACGACGAACACGCCGAGGAACACCGCGAACGCGACCGTGATGTAGAGGCTGCGCGCCGTGGGGTCGGTCCAGAAGTCGAACCAGTAGTGGCCCGGCCCGCGCAACGCGAGCGCCGCCAGCAGCAGCACCGTGCGCAGCAGCGCGAGCCCGCCGACCGCCGCGGCGAGCACGAACGGGTCGACGGGGCGGACCAGCAGCCGCAGGACGACGCCGAACAGCAGCCACGCGCCGAGCACCAGCACGAGGTGGGCGGGCGCGGCGAACCAGGTGAGCACGGCCCGGCTGAGCACGACCGCGACGGCAGGCACCACCCACACCAGCACCCGGTCCACGCGGGTCGGCGCGAGGTCGGCGCGGCCGAGCCGCCACGGCCGGGTCGCGCCGGTCCACAGTGCGCGCAGCGCCACGGACCGGCGCGACAGCGCGCCGACGGCGAGCGTGGCGAGGACCGCGGCGAGGAGCCCGCGCGCGAGCCAGGCCATGGGTTCGTCGCGCTCGGCGCGGTCGAGGCCGATCCCGGCGGCGGTCACGTTGTAGGCGGGCAGGTCGAGGTCGTCGCCGTGGCGGCGGACGTGGTCGGCGCTCGCCCGCGCGTAGCGGTCGGCGGCGGTGTGCCACGCCTCGCGGGCGGCGGCGTCGCCGGTGTCGAGCCACTGCGCGTGCCGCAGCACGGTGGTGCGGTAGGCGCCGAGCGTGGCGAACAGGTCGACCTGGTAGTCGAGCGTGGCCAGGAACCGTTGCCGCAGCTGGGGATCCCGCCACGTCGTCGGGTCGGTGCCCGCGACGATGTCCCGCATCCGGCGCGCGGTGCGGATCGCGTCGTCGCCCTCGCGGACGGCCTCGTCGACCCGGTCGCGGCCGACCGCGTAGATCGTGTCGAGCGCGGCGCTGTCGCCGGTGAGGATGTCCCACTCGAAGAGCCACATCATCGGCGGCGGTTCGAGCCCCAGCGCCCGCACGGCCTTGTCCGCGTACGGTCCGATGTAGAGGCCGGTGGTGATCGCGTGGCGGGACAGCGCCATCGCCTCACCGATCGCGGCGACCGTGTCCTGGTCGTCGGAGAACGTGCGGCGCGCCCAGTCGGCGGTCGCCTCGGCCGGGTCGAGGTCCGGGTCCCACGCGAGCCGCCCGGTGACGTAGGTGTTGAGGTCGTACAGCTGCCAGAACCCGGTGCGCGGGGTGAGCGTCCGCGGGCCCGCCAGCAGCGGACCGCCGCCCTGCGCCCACGTCCAGACGCCCTCGACGTGCGGGTTGCCTGCCAGGAAGGTGCGCAGCGCGCGCCGGTGGAGCACGCCGAGGTCGTTGGGCAGCGCCCCGAACCCCTCGAACTCCCTGCGGGACTGGAACTCCACGACGCGCCGGTGGTCGCCGACGAGCAGGGTGTCGTTGAGCGGCAGGTGGCTGTAGAAGTCGCCGAGCGAGTATTTCGTGGACACGATCAGCCGGTCGTCGTGGAGGTCGCCGAGCACCGCCAGGTAGGCGTCCCTGCTGGTGTGCAGTTCGCCGACGGCGCCGATGCCGACGCTCCAGCTGCGGAAGATCACCTCGGTGCCGGTGCGCTCGGCGACGGCGAGGAACGCGCGCAGCATCGCCCGCACGGCGGCGGGGGTGGTGACGGCGATCTCGGAGGTGTAGTCCCAGCCGGGCAGCCGGTAGACCGCGCCGCCCTCGCCGATCCTGACCATCAGGCCGTCCACGTAGGACAGCCGGTCGAACAGCTCGGTCAGCCCGGCCTGGTACACCTGCCACAGCCGGGGGTTCTCGGTGTCGAGGCCGCCGGTGGTGCGCTCGAGGTAGGCCCGCAGCGGCGGGGACAGCGCGAGCATGTCGGTGGACAGGTAGACCCGCATGCCCATGTCGTGGGCGTACCGCCAGACGGGTCCGAACGCGGCCGCCATGGCCTCGGCCCTGGCGACGTGCGAGTCGCCGTCGGGGTACACGCCGAGGCCGCGGAAGGTGACGTACTCGAGGAACCCGGGCACGACGACGGCGTTGTAGCCGAGCGCGAGCGAGTGGTCGACGTGCGCGCGGAACTGGCCCGCGATCCGCTCGACGGCCGCGGTGTCGACGTAGGGCGCGCCGGGGAGGATGGCGTCGCCGACGACGTCGGAGTTCAGCGAGTAGTCGTCGGTCCGGTAGCGGGCCGGGTCGTCGGGCAGGCCGACACCGCCGAGGTCGGTGAGGCGCAGCCCGAGCCGCGGCGCCGTGGTCCGGCCGTCGGCGACGACCTCGGCCCCGGACCGCACCCGGTCGGCGATCGCGTAGAGACCGGCGGCCGCCCCGGCGGGGGTGCTCGCCACGACCTCGATGCCGTCCGGTCCGCGATCGAGGCGGTAGGCCTCCGGCGCGAGACCCGTTTCGGTGCGCACCCGCAGCCCGGCGCCGGCGCCGACCGCAGGCCGGGGCGCGCCGCGGGCGACGTACGCGTCGGCCACCGCCTCGGCCGCCTTCCGCACCCGCGGGTCGCCGGGCACCGCGATGCCGCGCACGGGCGGCGGCGCGACCGCGGGACGCGGCGGTGCGGCGGTGAGCCGCTCCGCGGGCACGTCGACGTCCCGCACGGAGAGCCCGAGCGCGTCGTTCACCTGCCAGGCGACCACCGCGCCCAACCCGAGCAGCACCGCGACGACGACCGGCACCCGCCACCACCCGCGGTGATCACCACGCACCGCGACATCCTGGCACGGCGGCGGCCGTTCGCGGGAGTTCTCCCGCGAACGCGGCGGCACCCGGTGAATTCCCGCCGTGACCTGGCCGTTCATCCGGACGGGTACCGGCAGCGCGGCGCGTTGCCCAACCGCGTTCCGCCGCGCACACTTGCGCCGTGCCCCCGACGGCCCCACCCCGCCAGGCCCGCCGCCCCCTCGCCGCGGGCGGGCTGATCCTGGCGGTGGCCGTCGGGTACTTCCTCGCCGCCGAGATCGGGCTGGAGCTCGCGCTGGTCCGCGAGCAGGTGACCCCGCTGTGGCCGCCGACGGGCATCGCGGTGGCGTGCCTGCTGCTGTTCGGCATGCGGTGCTGGCCGGGCATCACGATCGGCGCGTTCGCCGCGAACGTGCTGGTGGGGCCCACACTGCCGGCGGTCGTCGCGATCTCGGCCGGCAACACGCTCGCCCCGGTCTGCGCGTGCCTCCTGCTCGCCAGGATGGGGTTCCGCAACGACCTGCGCAGGCTCAAGGACGCGCTCGCGCTCGTCTTCGTCGCCGCGCTCGGCGGCATGCTGCTGAGCGCCACGCTGGGCACCCTGACGCTCCTCGCGGCGGGCGCGCTGGACCCCGCCGACTTCTGGGCGACGTGGTCGGTGTGGTGGACCGGCGACGCGATGGGTGTCCTGGTGGTCGCGCCGGTGCTGCTCGTCGCCGCCACCCGGGAGTGGCAGTGGCGGGTGCCCGTCCTGCGCTGGGTGGAGGCCGTCGGGCTGGTCGTCGGCGTCACGGCGGTCACCCTGGTCGTGACCCGGTTGCCGATCACGATGCTGTTCCCGGTGTTCCCGCTGCTCATCTGGGCGGCGCTGCGGTTCCAGCACGCGGGTGTCGCGCCGTGCAACCTGTTCGTGTCGGTCACGGTGGTGCTCGCGGCCGCGGCCAGGCAGGGCCCGTTCGCCGGGCTCGACCTGCTGCCCACGATGATCACGCTGCAGGTGTTCAACGGGGCCGCGACGCTGACCGCGCTGCTGCTGGCGGCGATCATCAGCGAACGCGACGCGGCGGAACGTGCGCTGGAACGGGCCGCCGCCCAGCTGTCCGACGCCGTGCGGATGCTCGAGCCGTACAGCCTGCTGAGCAGCGGCCAGTTCCGGCGCGCCTTCCGGGGACGTGCCGCACCGGACGGCGCGGCGCCCTCACCGGAACCGACGAGCGGCACCGGCTGACGGTGCCTACACCGCGGCCTGCAGACGGGCGCGTTGCTCGCCGGTCAGCGCCAGCGCCACCCCGGCGACCGCGTCGTCGAGCTGCTCGGCGGTGCTGACCCCGACGATCGGGGCCGCGGCCGGGTGCCCGCCCGCCAGCCACGCGAGCACGACCTGGTTGCGGTTCGTGCCGGTCTCCTCGACGATCTCGTCGAGCACGGCGAGCCGGCGGGTGGTGCCCGGGTGGTCGAACTCGGGGGCGAGCGGCTTGTCGGCGCGCGTGTAGCTGCCGCTCAGCAGCGGCGTGTACGCCCACAGCGTCATGTCCGGGTTGTGCTGCAGGTAGTGCAGCACCTCGTCGGTGACCGGGCCGAACCGGGCGGGCGCGTCCGCGAGCGGTGGGTTCGCGGGCAGGGGCCGCAGGTAGGTGTGGTGCGACTGGAGCGCGGTGTAGCCGGTGCGGCCGTCCGCGCGGGCGATCTGCCTCGCCCGCTCGACCTGCCAGATCGCGTGGTTCGACGCGCCGAGCCTGCCCGCCTTGCCCGCGGTGACCTGCTCGTCGAACGCGGCGACGGTCTCCTCGAGCGGCGTGCCGTAGTCGGGCATGTGGGCCCAGTACATCTCGACGTGGTCGGTGCCGAGCCTGCTGAGGCTGCCGTCGATGGCGTCCTTGATGACGGCGGCGGACAGCCCTTCGGCGGTCTCCGGCCAGGTGCCGGTCCTGACCGGTTCGCAGCCCACCTTGGTGCTGAGGCGGACGCGGTCGCGCATGCCGGGACGGCTCGCCAGCCAGCGCCCGAGCACGGCCTCGCTCTGCTTGCCGAACCCGCTCGGGTGCACCCAGAACGCGTAGGAGTCGGAGGTGTCGATCCAGACGCCGCCCGCGTCGACGAAGCGGTCGAGGAGGTCGAAGGACGTGGCTTCGTCGGTGCGGGTGCCGAACCACATGGCACCCAGGACCAGGTTCTCGATCATGTCCGCGACCGTAGCCGACTTCGGCTCGGCACTACGCTCCAATTTCGTGGTGGTTTCCCAGACCAATTTCGCGTGGGCGACATTGCTGGACGTCGGTGCGCGGGAGCAGGGCAGGTTGCACGAC
This sequence comes from Actinophytocola sp. KF-1, assembly GCF_054661535.1. Taxonomy (NCBI): domain Bacteria; kingdom Bacillati; phylum Actinomycetota; class Actinomycetes; order Pseudonocardiales; family Pseudonocardiaceae; genus Actinophytocola; species Actinophytocola sp. KF-1. The sequence continues at coordinate 272,412 of NZ_BAAFVK010000003.1, forward strand.
CGGCTGGCACGGGCACTGCGCACGGCGATCCGGGACGGCAGGCTGCCGGAGGGGGCCGCGGTGCCGCCGAGCCGCGCGCTCGCCGAGGAGCTGGGCTGCTCGCGGTGGGTCGTGACGGAGGCCTACGGGCAGCTCACCGCCGAGGGTTACCTGTCGGGGCGGGTGGGCTCCGCGACCAGGGTGGCGTGGTCGCCGGACACCGTGCCGGCGGCGCAGCCGTCCCGGGCACCCGTGACGCCGCCGGTCCGGTACGACCTCTCGCCCGGGCTGCCCGAGGTGCGGGCGTTCCCGCGTCGCCGGTGGGCGGACGCGGTCCGGGCGGTGACCCGCGCGGTCCGGCACGACGACCTCGGCCTGCCCGACCCGGCGGGGCACGCGGCGGCACGCGCGACGATCGCGCAGTACCTGCGGCGTTCGCGTGGCGCGGACACGGGCGCCGCGTCGGTGTTCCTGTGCGCGGGCATCACGGACGGGCTGGTCCGCACGTGCCGCGCGCTGCGGATGCGCGGCATCACCGACGTCGCGGTGGAGGACCCGGGGTGGGGCCGGGTGCGGGACGCGGCGGCGAGCACGGGCATGCGCCTGCACGTCGTGCCGGTCGACCACGACGGTCTGCGCGTCGACGAGGTGGCAGGCACACCGGCGCGGGCGGTCGTGGTGAGCGCGGCGCACCAGTTCCCGACCGGCTCGGTGCTGTCCCCGGCCCGCCGGGCCGCGCTCGTGCGGTGGGCCCGCGCGGTCGACGGCTACGTCATCGAGGACGACTACGACGCCGAGTTCCGCTACGACCACCACCCGGTGGCGGTCATGCAGGGGATGGCGCCGGCCCGGGTGTTCCTCCTCGGCTCGGTGAGCAAGACGCTGACACCGGCGCTCGGCCTGGGCTGGCTGGTCGCCCCGGCCGCGCTGACCGACGCGCTGCGGTCGGCGAACCCGGTGGCGGCGGCGCCGCCGGTGCTGGACCAGCTGGCGCTCGCCACGTTCGTGGACCGCGGCTGGTACGACGCGCACCTGCGCGCGTCGCGGCGCCGCTACCGCGCACGCCGTGACCTGCTGGTCCGCGCGCTGGCGACGGCCGTGCCCGCGGGCCGCGTCGAGGGCACCGCCGCCGGCCTGCACGTCCTGCTGCACCTGCCGGACGGCACCGACACGGCACGCGTGGTCCACGCCGGCGCCGACGCGGGCCTGCTCCTCACCGACCTCGACGAGTACCGGACCCGGCCGTCGCCGGACCGCGCGCTCGTCCTCGGCTACGGCAACATCGGCGACACCGAGGTGCCCCACGCGGTCGCGATACTGCGTGACCTGCTGAGCTAGTTGTGATGTCCACGGAGGTTGGCCAGCGGGGTGATGGGCGGGTGTCAGCCCAGTCGTTGGTCAGTTCGGGTGTTCCGCCAGGTGTGGGAGCGGTAGCGGGAGCGGTTGTCGGAGAGCACGCGTTCGACGGTGCCGCCGTGGTCGGCGAACCATGTGACCGCTCGTGTGAGCACGCCCGTCGCGGTGACCGCGGTGTCGATCCGGCAGCGGACTAGCACCGCGTGCACCGTCGAGACCGGGATACCCAGCCGCCACCGCAACGCCACGATCCGCCGCACCACCGGCTCGGCGGTCTTGGCCGGGGTGTGAGGCGGCCGCGAGCTGCGATCAACCATCCCCGCCTCACCCTCGCGGTAACGGTCAGCCCTTTCCGGCGGTCTTCTCCGCGACCATGAACATCGTCGCCGCCTGCGCCGGGGGCCAGTCCTCCTCGACGACCAGACGAGCAAGACACAGCCGGGCACGCGGGGTCAACACAGCGTCAGGGCGGGACACGAAAGCCTCCGTGAAGCGGTTCCTGCGCAGCTCCACTTCGCAACGAGCGGCCTCCACCTGCCAGCACGGCAGACCGACATCACCCCACGAGAACAACGTCCCCGGACATCACACCTCACCGAGTTCCAGCACGTCGCCGACGAGGTCGACGGCGCTGCGGGACGGGTCGCGGGCGGCGTTGTTGTAGACCTGCTCGGTCGTGTCGATGCTGGTGTGGCCGACGTCGGCCTGGACGTGGACGAGCTGCGCGCCCGCCTCGACGGCGGTGGTGACGTAGAAGTGGCGCAGCGCGTGCGGGTGCAGCGGGGTGTCGGCGGACAGCCTGCGCAGCAGCTGCCACACGGCCTGGCGGCGGAACCGCAGACCGGTGCGGGTGACGAGCAGCGGCGCGTCGGCGGGCGCGCCGCGGCGGGCGACGGTCGTACCCGCGTCCGCGTCGCGTTCCCGCAGGTAGTCGGTGAGGGCCTGGTCGGCGGCGGTGTGCAGGTAGACGACGCGGGTCTTGCCGCCCTTGCCGTGGACGCGCAGGGCCCGGCGGCCGCGGGTGACGTGCAGGTCGCCGCGGTCGAGAGCGCACAGCTCGCTGACGCGGAGCCCGAGGGTGAACAGCGCGACGACCGCGGTGGCGCGGGCGGTGTCGAGCGCGCTCGCGCCGCGGCGGGGTGTGCCCGCGGCCGCGTACAGGGCACGGACCTGGTCGGTGGTGAGCACGACCGTGGCGCTCGTCGACGGGGTGGTCAGGCCCAGCCGCCTGCGGTTCAGGGCGGCCGGGTTGCCCGCGGCGAGGCCGGTGTCGGCGAGGTGGGTGTAGAGCGCCTTGACGGTGGCGAGCATCCGGTCGCGGGTGGCGGGCGCGGCGCCTGCGGTGGTGAGCGCGTCGAGCCACGCCTTGACGTGCGCGGAGGTCGCGGTGAGCGGGTCGACGGCGTGCGTGGCGCACCAGCGGAACCAGTGCAGGTGCCGGAACTTGCCGCGGGACGCCGGGGGCGGGGTGCGCCGGGCCTCGGTGGTGGCGGTGGCGCCGACGACGGCGGCGTACCTCCGGACTGCCTGCGCCCAGTCGACGTCGTCGCCCGCGAGCCAGTCCCGGACATCGGCGGCGGACGTGGGCAGCCCCAGCCCTTCCGCGTAGGTGCGTCTGGTGGCGCGGTTGCCGTAGCCGCCGAGCCAGTCGGCGATCTGTGCCAGCAGCTCGGCGGGCCGGTCGACGCCGGGCCACGGCCCGTCGAGCGGCCCGCCCACCGCGTGAAGCTCCTCCGACGCCATGGCGTGGATCTTGCCGGACGTGCCTAGAACCGCTCGTTCGCGGTGGGGGCGATCGCGAAGCCGTGGCCGGACTTCTCGTGCACGCAGCGCACCTCCGGCCCGCTGACCGAGCAGGTGAAGCCGTACGCCGACAGGGCATGCCCGTCGGGCAGCACGTCGCGATGGTCGGGGTTGCGGTCCGGCGGCCCGTACATCAGGCCGCCCGCGCACAGGAAGTCCGCGACGCCCGCGTTGTCCACGCCCATGCCGTACCCCCAGCCCTCGCGGCAGTCCGCGGGCTGGGGTGGCACCGGGGAGGTCTCGCCCTGGCACACGGCGTGTTCCTCGGCGATGCCGCAGACGTAGCCGTCGTGGGTGAAGAAGTAGAAGAAGTCGTGGAAGTACTGCGCGGCCGGCACGGGCTGGGGTCCGGTCGGCGCGCAGTCCAGTACCGGCCGGTCGCCGACCGTCAGCACGTCGGCGGTCCAGTCCGCGGCGTCGCTGACCGTGCCCTCGATGGGCGGGTCACCCAGTGCGGTGACGTCGCACCGGGTGTAGGCGTGCGTCCGCACGACCACGCCGCCGACGCGGCGGTTCTCCTCGGTGTAGGCGATCGCCGAGCCGGTGCCGAGCAGCAGCCGCCACGCCGGGCTGCCCGCCGTCACGCCGTCCACCGCGGTGATCGCGGGGTTGGCCTCGTGCTGGAGGTAGCCGGTGAACGTGCCGTCCCGCACGCACACCGTCAGCACCGGTGCACCACCGGCCCGCCACGTCATGCCGTCCGCCCAGCCGCACGCCTCCGGCACGACCGGCACCGCGTCCTCCGGGCCGGGCAGGCCGAACAGCTGCGTCAGCTGGTCGGCGACCGGCGCGACCGGCTGCCCGTACCGGTACTGGAGTGTCTCGTGCGGACCGACGCGCACGGAGAGCCCACCGTGGTACAGGTTCACCCGTTCGGGTTTGGTCGGTGCGTCGCCGATCGCCCGCCAGGACAGCACCCGCCGCGCGACCAGCAGGCTCTCGACCACGTGCCCGCACAGGTTGGGGTGGAACGAGTGCATGTACCGGCCGCGGGCCTCCAGGCCGAGGGAGATCCCGTTGACCCACTTCATGGTCAGGCACAGCGGGGTGAGTTCCAGGGGCAGCTGTTCCTTCGCCGCCCAGGCGATCAGGTCCTTCGCGGGGGCCTCGATCCCGCGGCCGCAGGCGTTGTGGCCCTCGAACACCGGGGCGACGTCCACGAAGTCGACGTCGTTCCGGGCGGCGACCTCGCGGATGGTGCTGTTGAGGGCGTCACCGACGTGGCGCAGCGTGGTGATGTCGGCGCGGGGGATGAAGCCGAAGCACGTGCCGCGCAGGAGCGGCCGGTCGAACAGCCGGGGGTAGCCGAGCACGATGACGCGGCCACCGGGCGCGAGTTTCTGCCGGATCTTGCGGTAGGCGGTGTCGAGCTTGGGGGCCACCTCGTCGCGGATGCGGGCGGTCATGGCGGCCTCGGTCTCGTCGCAGCCGTACGGCACGGGGTTGAGGCAGCCCTTGATGATGGGGGAGAACTGGGCGTCGTTGCCGCCGAAGGAGAACGTGATGACGTCGTAGGTGCCGGTGGCCTGGGCGAGTTGCTCGTCGAGGTCCTGGGCGGCGCCCGCCTCGACGGTCTGTGCGCCGGAGCAGGCGAGGAACGTCATGTCGATGTCGACCCGCGGCCTGCCCTCGTCGCTGTCGCCGCCGATGAGCTGCTGGAACGCGTCGAACATCATGCGCACGTCGGGGTTGTCGGCGGTCCTGACCCAGAGGGCGGCGAGCCGTGCCCACGCGTGGGCCGAACGCGCGCACTCGTCACCGCCGCCCACGACGCCCTTGCCGGTGCCGAGCACGCCTTCGCCGGAGGAGTAGGAGTCGCCGAGGGCGAGCCAGCGCAGGGTGACGGGCGCGGGCTGGGCGGCCGCACCCGGCGGGACCACCAGCAGCGCGGCGAGCAGGCAGGCGGCGAGGAACCTCACCTGGCCGCCTTGAGCTGGGCGATCCGCCGGCCGACCTGGGTGTGCGCGGTGTCGGCGTCGGCGAGGAAGTCGTCGGGCGGCTGGTGCCGGGTGCAGGCGTCGAGGGCGCCGAACGCCGAGCCGTAGTAGGTGCTGAGCCACTCGCCGAGGACGGGGTCGGGGATCGCGCGGAGCCGGTCGAGCACCGAGTCGGCCGGGTACCGCTCGGTGAGGTCGTCCGTCATGGCGGTGCACCCGGCCGCGTCGCCGTGCGCGGTGGGTCGTAGCCGGCCTGCGGTGCCGGTGATCTCGAGGAGCACGCGGCCGTCGCCGTCGAGGTAGCCGAGGGTGGCCCGTTCGGTGTCGGCGTCGACCTCCGGGAGTGCGGTGATCGGTGGCGCGCCCGCCGTCGGGACGCCGTCGGTGTTGTTGTCGCCGCCGAACAGCAGTCGGCCCGCCAGCAGTCCCGCCGCCGCGCCGAGCAGGATCCCGCCCACGACGACAGCCGGCCACGCGCCCGTCTTCACCGTTTCCCCCGTCCCCGCCGTTGATCAGCGCGAGCGTAGCCGGGGATAGCGCGGGTCACCGCCCGGAAAAGCACACGGGACGCACAGCACGAGAACTCGGCTACAAAAGCTCGGTTCTGTAGCGCAGCTGGGTTGTAGTTGTGTTATCTCTAACCGGTTTAGTTGGTTTCATGAGTTGATACTAGACTGCCGATCATGGTCGATGTTGTGGTCGAAACCCTCGAAACGGACTCCCTCTGTGGCTTCAGCCGCTGCCGCGCGCCGCTGCCGCCGCCCGGGCCGAGGGGAGGGCGGCCGTACGCGTACTGCCCGGACCGGACATGGCCGGGCGGCAAGACCTGCAAGCAGCTCGCGGCCGCGCAGGACGCGCTCGCGGAGGCGCTCGGGACCACCGCCGACACCGGACTCACCGCCGCGACCAGCGCGTTCACAACGGCGGCCGGGCGGCTCACCGAGCCACTGGCGGAAGTCCTCGCCGCCGCGACCGCGCTGCGCGACACGCTCGGCGCCGAACTCGACGCCGCCGCCGCGCGCGTGGCGGAAGCCGAGGAGACGGCCGCCCACGAACGCGGCCTCCGCCAGACCGCCGAGGACGCCGCCGGCGCCGCCGCGGCCGAAGCGCAGCGCGCCACCGACCACGCTGCCGAGGTTGTGCGCACCGCAACCCGGGAGGTGGAGCAGGCCAGGGCGGAACGCGACCGCGCGCTGGCCGCCGCCGAGGCCGCGGACGACGCCCGTGCCGCCGCCGAACGGGCGCAGGCCCGCGCGGAGGGCGTCGCCGCCACCGAACGGGAACGCGCGGACACCGTCGTCGGCGAGGAGCGCGCCAAGGCGGACGCGGCGGCGAAAGCCCTGGCCACGGCCACGGAGAAGCTGGCGGCCACCCGTGCGGAACGCGACGCGGCCCGCGCCGCGCTCGCCGACCTGCGCAGGTCCGTCGACGAGGAGCTGGCCCGCACGATGGCCCGGGTCGACGAGCTGTCCGCCGAACTCACCCGCGCCCGAGCGCGGGGCGACGAGCTGCACACCGAGCTGACCCGCGCCCGCACGCGCCTGGACGAGATGTCGGCGGAGCTGACGCAGGCACGGGCGCGGGCGGACCGCCTCACCGCCGACCTGACCGCCGCCACCACGGCCGCCCACCAGGCCGCTGACCTGCGCGCACGCACCAGCGCGCTGCGCACGGTCCTGCTGACGCCCGACCTCGACCCGGACCAGCTGCGCACCCGGCTGCTCGCGGAACTGCTCACCGACCGGTCCAGTTAGCCGACCGCGAGGTGGACCTGGCCGAACCGCGGCGCCGGGCCGGAGCATGGCGGCATGTCCGCGATCACCGACCTGAACCACTGGCTCGCGACCGACTTCGCCGACACGAACACGCACCTGGAGCAGGCCTACTTCGCCGCCCGCGCGGAGATCGTCTACGACGACACCGACCTCGACCAGCGCAAACGTGTCCTGCGGGACGACGGAGCCACCCTGGTCACCCGCATCGGGGACGTGGGCGGCGACCCGTACGACCTGCTCGGCGCGGTCGGTCTCTACCTGGCCGCCTGCCGCCGCCACGAGGTCGAGGCGCCGGAGTCCGCGCAGGCGGTCGCCGGACGGCTCGGGCTGGCGCTCGGCGTCGTGCCGCGGTTCGAGTTCGCGCACCTGTCCACCCACAACCCGGAGGCGCGCACGTTCACGCGGTTGCCGGACGAGCTGGCGTTCACCACCTGCAACGGGCTGGGGGTGCTGGCCTACGACCGGGCGGCCGCCGCGCTGCGCCGTGTCCCGGCCGTCACGGCGAGCCTCGCGGGCACCCTGTTCGACGAGGCACTGGCTGCGCTGGAGGCGGTGCTCGCCGCGAGCCGCGAGCTGGCCGCGACGCTCGACGTGGACCGGTTCTTCCTGAACGTGCGGCCGTACTTCAAACCGCACGTCGTGTGCGGCACCGAGTACCGCGGACCGAACGCGGGCGACTTCGCCGCCGTCACCGAGATCGACCTGGCGTTGGGGCTGTGCGACCCCGGCGACCCGTTCTACCAGCGGATCGTCGCCGAGAAGTACCCGTACGTGCCGCCGTACGAGCAGGCGCGGCTGCGGACCCCGCCCGCGAACCTGCTGGCGCTGGTCGAGGAGACCGGGGAGCACGCGGAGCGGTACCTCGCCGTCTGCCGGGCCCACGGCGCCGCGTACGCCTTCCACCACCACCGGCTGGTGCTGCCGTTCCTCGCGAAGCCCGCGGCGCACCTCCCACCGGAGCGCCTGGCCCGGCTCACGGCGAGCGGCCCGCCGCTGGACGTCGTGCTGGCGACCCTGTCCCGGCTGGTCGACCTGCGCGCGGCTCGCGACCGGCCCGGCACCGCCCACTCCCGCCTGGTGGCGCTGCGCACGCTCCAGCTCAGCGGGTCATGAACGCCAACCGGTCCGCACGCGCGTCCGGGCTGTCGACGGCGTGGCCGCAGTCGTACTCGGCCCACTCCGCGTCGGGGCCGGCCGCCGCGTGCAGGGCCTCGGCCTCGGCGCGCAGGACCTGGTCGTCGTGCCGTCCGTACTGCACGAGCACCCGCGCGGGGTGCCCACGGGCGAAGCTGTGGCGGGGGTCGAACCGCTCGAGCGCGGTCAGGTACGCCTCGGGCTGCGGGCTCGCGAGCCGGACGAGCGTCCCGGAGCCGTACCCGGCCAGCACGTACCGGGACACCCTCGGATCGGCCGCCACCAGCACCGTGCCCAGGAACGCACCCGCGCTGTGCCCGAAGAACCCGAGCCGGTCGGTGTGGACCGACAGCACGTCGAGCGCCCACCGGTAGGTCCGCACCGACCGTTCGATCGCGGTCGTCGACGCGTCGATGTCGCCGTGGTCCGGCAGCCGCGTCACCGGCAGCAGCACGGCGAAACCGTGCTCGGCGAACGCCCCGGCCTCCGCCAGGAAGAAGCGCCGGCCGTCGTCCTGACCGCCGTGTGCGATCACCACCCCGCCGCGGACGGTGCCGGGTGGCGTCAGCAGCGTGCCGACGTGCTCGCCTTCGCGCAGTTCCACGGGCGGCGAACCTACAGGAACCGGTCCGGGGTGATCGGCAGGTCGCGGACGCGCACACCGGTCGCGTGCCACGCCGCGTTGGCGATCGCCGCCGCGGTGCCCACGATGCCGATCTCGCCGATGCCCTTGGTGCCGAGCGGGTTGACGTGCTCGTCGGTCTCGTCGAGCCAGTGCGCCTCCAGCGACCGGACGTCCGCGCAGGTCGCGATGTGGTACTCCGCCAGGTCGTGGTTGATCACGTGCCCGTACCGGTGGTCCATCACGGACTGCTCGTGCAGTGCCATCGACAGCCCCATGGTCATGCCGCCGAGCAGCTGCGAGCGGGCGGTGCGCGGGTTGGCGATGCGGCCGGCGGCGAACACACCGAGCAGGCGCCGCAGTTCGACCTCCCCGGTGTCGGCGTGCACCGCGACCTCGGCGAACTGCGCCCCGAACGCCCGCATGGCGAACCGCTGCGACGGCTCCGGGGTCTCCCCGGACGCCTCGTCGCCCGCCGCCGGGTCCGTGCCGTACTTGTCGCGGAACGCGGCCGCGGCGGCGGTGATCGCCGAGCCCCAGGACGCGAGGCCGGACGAGCCGCCCGCGACGGTCGCGTTCGGCAGGTCCGTGTCCCCGATCCGCAGGTCGATCCGCTCCTCGGGCACGTCGAGCGCGTCGGCGGCGACCTGGGCGAGCACCGTCCACGTGCCGGTGCCGATGTCGGCCGCGCCGATCGCCACCTCGTAGCGGCCCTCGCCCGCGTGGCGGATGGTGGCGACGGAGCCGGGCATCGTGTTCACGGGGTAGGTGGAGGACGCGACGCCGGTGCCGATCCACCAGCCGTCCCGCAGCGTCGACCTCGGCGCCGCCTGCCGGTCCGCCCAGCCGAAGCGGCGGGCGCCGTCCTCGAGGCAGGCGATGAGGTTGCGGCTGGAGAACGGCTTCCCGGTGTCCGGGTCGACGTCCGGTTCGTTGCGGATCCGCAGGTCGACGGGGTCGACGCCGCACCGGTGCGCCAGCTCGTCCATCGCGACCTCGGGACCGAACATGCCGGGGCACTCGCCGGGCGCGCGCATCCACGACGGCACCGGCACGTCCAGTTTCGCGAGCCGGTGGCCGGTGCGGCGGTTCGGCGCCGCGTACATGGACCGGCTCGGTGTCGCGGTCTGTTCTGCGTACTCGACGATGCGGGAGGTCTGCTCGACGACGTCGACGGCGATGGCGGAGAGGATGCCCGCGTCGTCGGCGGCGAGCCGGACTCGCTGGATGGTCGGGGTGCGGTAGCCGACGAGGGAGAACATCTGCTGCCGGGTGACGGCGAGCTTCACCGGCCTGCCGAGCAGGTGCCGCGCGCACATGGCCGCGACCACCACGTGCGCGTGCGGTTTGCCCTTGCTGCCGAACCCGCCGCCGACGTACGGCGCCACCACCCGCACCCGGTCCTCGTCCAGGCCGAGCAGCGGGGCGATGGCGGTGCGCAGCGGGTGGACGCCCTGGGTGGAGTCGTGGAGGGTGAGCCGTTCGCCGTCCCAGGAGGCCACGGTCGTGTGCGGCTCCATCGGGTTGTTGTGCTCCATCGGCGTCGTGTAGACCGCGTCGACCGTGGCGGCGGCCGACGCGAACGCGGACTCGACGTCGCCCTTGGCGCTCTCGGCGTCCAGCGCGGGGTTGACGGTCTCCGGTGTGTACAGCCCCGCGCTGTCGGCACGCAGCTCGGTCTCGTGCGGTTCCTGGTCGTAGGTCACCTGTATGGCGCCGGCGGCGTGGCGGGCGATCTCGGGTGTCTCGGCGACGACCACCCCGATCACCTGACCGCGGAACGCGACGTCGGCGTCCTGCAGGACCATCAGCTCGGCGTTGCCGGTGTCGGTCAGGCGCGGCGCGTTCTCGTGGATGAGGACGGCGAGCACCCCGTCGAGTGCCAGCGCGGCGGCGGTGTCCATACGGGTGACCCGGCCGCGGGCGATCGTGGCCTGCACGAGGTGCGCGTGGGCGGGGTGCTCGACGGGGTGTTCGTAGGCGTAGGGCGCGGCGCCGAGCAGTTTGGCGTCGCCGTCGCGGCGGGGGAGCGCGGCGCCGATCACGCGGCACCCTCCCCGGTCAGCCCGCGGAGGGTGGCGACGAGCGCGCCACGCGCCATCGCGACCTTGAACGCGTTGTCCGGCATGGGCCGGGCACCGGCCAGTTCGGCGTCCGCGGCGCGGACGAACAGGTGCTCGGACGGTTCGGCGTCGCGCAGCACGGCCTCGGCCGCGTGTGCCCGCCACGGTTTGTGCGCCACCCCGCCGAACGCGATACGGCTGTCCTGGATCCGCCCGTCCCGCAGGTCGACGACGGCGGCGACGGACACCAGGGCGAACGCGTACGAGGACCGTTCGCGGACCTTCCGGTAGGCGGAGCGGGTCGACAGCGGCGCGGGCAGGTCGACGGCCGTGATCAGGTCGCCGTGCTCGAGCACGGTGTCGCGGTCGGGCCGGTCGCCGGGCAGCCGGTGCAGGCCGTCGACGGGGATGGTGCGTTCGCCGTCGGCGCCGAGGACCCGGACGGTCGCGTCGAGGGCGACGAGCGCGACGGCCATGTCGGACGGGTGGACGGCGACGCAGTCCGGGGAGGCGCCGAGGATCGCGTGGTAGCGGTGGTGGCCGTCGATCGCGGAGCAACCGCTGCCGGGCGCGCGTTTGTTGCAGGCGGTGGTGACGTCCTGGAAGTACGGGCAGCGGGTGCGCTGCAGCAGGTTCCCGCCGGTGGTGGCCATGTTGCGGAGCTGCCCGGACGCGCCCGCGAGCAGCGCCTGCGACAGGACCGGGTAGCGCTCGCGGACGACGGGGTCGGCGGCGAGGTCGCTGTTGCGGACGGTGGCGCCGACCCGCAGCCCGCCGTCGGCCCGGGGTTCGACGCGGTCGAACGGCAGCCCGGTGACGTCGACGAGGAGGTCAGGGCGGGCGATGTCGAGCTTGAGGTGGTCGACGAGGTTGGTGCCGCCCGCGAGGTACACGGCGTTCGGGTCGGCGGCCACGGTGGCGACCGCGCCTGCCGCGTCGTCGGCGCGGCGGTAGTCGAAGGGGATCACCGGCCGGCCTCCTGGATGGCGGCGACGATCCCGGTGTAGGCGCCGCAGCGGCACAGGTTGCCCGCCATGCGTTCGCGGATCTCGGGCGCCGACAGGGTGGGTTCGCCCTCGGTGACGGCGCTGGGCCTGCCTGCCTTCAGCTCGTCGAGCATCCCGGCGGCCGAGCACAGCTGGCCGGGCGTGCAGTACCCGCACTGGAACGCGTCGTGGTCGAGGAACGCGGCCCGCAGCCGGTCGTGGTCGAGCCCGGCGGCGGTGACCACGTCGGCCCCGTCGCTGGCGACGGCCAGCGCGAGGCACGACAGGACCCGCCGCCCGTCGAGCAGCACCGTGCACGAGCCGCACTGCCCGTGGTCACAGCCCTTCTTCGGTGCCATCACCGACAACCGGTCCCGCAACGCGTCGAGCACCGTGGTGCGGGTGTCGACCGTGACCGTGCGCTGCTCGCCGTCCACCGTGAGCGTGATCGTGGCTTCCACCCGCAGGGTATTGCCACCACCCACGAGGCGGAAACGTCAGAGCAGGCTCAGCAGGCCGAAGGTGAGGGCCGCGATCGACGCGGCGCCCGGGAACGTCAGCACCCAGCCGATGGCGATGTCGCCCGCCACCGACCAGCGGACCGCCTTGCGGCGCTGCGTCGCGCCGACGCCCATGACCGACGACGTCATGACGTGCGTGGTGGACACCGGGGCGGCGAACACGAACGCCGTCGCGTACAGCACGGACGCGGCGGAGATCTCGGCGGCGAACCCGTGCGGCGGGGTCAGGTGGAAGATCCGCCTGCCCAGGGTGCGCATGATCCGCAGCCCGCCGGACCAGGTGCCGGCCGCGAGCGCGGTCGCGCACAGCAGGATCACCCAGAACGGCACGTGGTAGTCGTCCTGGTGGCCGGTCACCACGAGGGCCAGCACGATCACGCCCATGCTCTTCTGCGCGTCCTGCAGGCCGTGGCCGAGCGCGAGGCTGGACGCGGACACGATCTGCGCGCGCCTGATCAGCCGGTTCGCGCGGTGCGGGTTGGCGCGGTGGAACGCCCACATCAGGCCGATCATCACCAGGTAGCCGAGGGTGAGGCCGACAAGCGGTGAGACGATCATCGGGATGACGACCTTGGCCAGCACGCCGCCCCAGTGCACGGTCGTGGCCGACGCGAGCGCGGCGCCGACCATGCCGCCGATCAGGGCGTGCGACGACGAGGACGGCAGCCCGAAGTACCAGGTGGTGATGTTCCACAGGATGGCGCCGACGAGCGCGGCGCCGACCACTTCCATGCCGTGCGACGAGTGCGGGGTGTCGATGATGCCCTTGGCGACGGTGACGGCGACGCCGGTGCCCGCGAGGGCGCCGATGAGGTTCATCACGGCGGCCAGCCCGAGCGCGCCCTTCAGCGACAGCGCCTTGGTGGACACCGCGCTCGCGATCGCGTTGGCCGCGTCGTGGAAGCCGTTGGTGTAGTCGAAGCCCACCACCAGGACGATGACGGTGATGAGCGCGAACCAGTCCCAGTCCACGGTGTCAGGACTCTTTCACCGCGATGCTGTGCACCACGTCGGCGACGTGCTCGAACGCGTCGGCCGCGAACTCGAGCTGGTCGACGATCTCCTTGAGCTTCATCACGGTGAGTGGGTCGTGGCTGCCGTTGAACAGGAACTGCAGCAGGCGCCGGTAGATCTGGTCGGCCTCGTTCTCCAGCTCGTTGATCTGCACCCAGAAGTCGGTGAGGTTCCGCAGCGTCGCGAGCCGCGGCATGGCGGCCGCGGTGAGCTGGGCGCACTTGTCGAGCACGTCGACCTGCAGCCGCACGTTCTCGGGCAGCGCCTCCGGGTTGTACAGGGTGGTGAGGTCGACCGCGGCGTCCATGTAGTCCACGACGTCGTCGAGGCGGACCGCGAGCCGGTAGATGTCCTCGCGGTCGAACGGCGTGATGAACGACCGGTCGAGCTGCTCGATGATCGCGTGGGTGGCGTCGTCGCCTGCGTGCTCGGCGGCGCGCATTCTCTCCGCCAGCTCGCCGCGCTCCTCGGTCGGCACGGTGACGAACTCACGCAGCACACCGGTGGCGGTGGCGATGTTCGTACCGGCCACGCTGAACAGGTCGAAGAACCTGGTGTCCCGTGGCTTCAGACGCAGGCGCATCCGGCCCTCCCTTCCGCGATCATGGCCAGAGTATTGACGGCCCGTGAACGGTGGCTGGACGGGGGTACCACCGACGATGGGCGTCACCCAGGCAAAACGGACTTCTCAGCCGTCGCCGTGGATCAGGCGCAGGCGGGGGCGCGGCGCGGGCATGCCCAGCAGCTCCCGCAGCCGGGGCAGCGGCAGGTGGAGCCGTTCGGCGAGCAGCGGCAGCGGCAGGCCGTGGCGTTCGGCGAGTTCGGCGGCGCGGACGAGCAGCTCTGGGCGCTCGCCGGGGTACCGGGAGCCGACGGGTTCGTCGGTGCGCCAGCCGAGCCTGGCCAGTGTCGCCATGACGCGGCGGAGGGTCGCGTCGCTGTAGACCCCGAGGTCCTTGCCGCGGTACGCGAGCGCGGCGACGGACACGCCGTAGCCGTCGGCGATCTCCTTGAGCTCGGTGATGTCGACCGGCGTGGGCAGCCGGTCGCGGATCTCGTCGCCGGGCATGAGCAGTTCGGCGGCGAACGCGTTGGCCTCGCGTTCGTGCCTGCTGTCGCCGGGCGCGGGTTCGGGGTGCAGGAGCAGGTGGCCGAGCTCGTGGGCGACGGAGAACCGCCGCCGCATCGGGTTTCCCTTGCGGGACAGCACGATGACCGGTCTGCCGTGCAGTGCGGCGGAGAACGCGTCGATGGTCTCGGCGTCCACGCCGGGCAGCTGGGTGAGCACGACGCCGCGGGTCTCGAGGGTGCGGACGAGGTGCGCGACGGGCCCGGTGGGCACGTCCCACAGGGTGCGGATCATGGCGGCGACGGCGGCCGGCCCGCCCGGGCGGGCGCCGAGCGGGAGCCCCAGGTCGAGCGCCGGCAGCTCGAGGACGTTGTCGAGCGCGTCGACGATCTCCCACAGCAGTTCGACGTGGGCGAGCGCCTGTTGCCGCTGGTGGGCGGAGGTGGAGCGCAGGGACCGGAAGTGGGCGCCCGCGGTGTCGAGGCGCAGGTGCGGGCGGCCCGCGGTGAAGAAGGAGACGGGCACGTCGAGCGCGGTGGCGCAGCGCCGCAGCGTCTCGCCGCTGGGCCGGGCCTGGCCGAGCTCGTACTGGGAGACGGCGGCCGCGGTGCGGTCGATGGCCTCGGCGAGGTCGCGTTTGCGCATGCCCGCCAGCTCGCGGGCCATCGTGAGCCGTGCCGGGGCGAACGCCTGCGTGACGGCGAAGGCATCCGGGTGCACGGGAGGGCTCCTTCGAGACGGACAGGAAGTGTTGCCGTGCATAGTGGTCCATGCACGGAGAGTGGGCCGCGCCGGGGGTCAGCCGGACTGGGCGCCCTCCTCGGGGTCCCGTGGCCGCAGGTCCAGCGTCGGCTCGAGCAGTTCGAAGATCGCCGGGTCGAGCGGGCCGGTCTGCCGGGGGATGCCGGCGGCGCCGGTGACGTCGTGCAGGGGGTGTTTCCACGACCAGTCGATGTGGTTGTCGACCAGTTCGCCCTGCCCGATCCACGCGCCGGTGAGACCGTCCTTCTCGGTGCCGGTCCACAGCAGCGTGAGCCGTTCCCGGTCGCCGAACAGGGCGTCGGGCCTGCTGAACAGCGCCTGGTGGTCGCGGCTGTTGAGCAGTTCCCTGCGCAGGTCGCTCGCGTCGGCGAGCGAGCCGTGAGGGCCGCCGTGCACCTGCATCTGGTAGATGCCGACCTTCGGCAGCTTCAGCGCGACGGTCTGGAAGGCGGTGTCGACCTGGAGCTCGGGGATCGCGGCGGTGAGCGAGGCCGCGGTGCGGACGAGGAACTGGTAGCGGTCGGTGCCGAAGCTCATCGGGTTGTTCCAGTTGCCCCGGGGACCGCTCAGGCGCACGCGCTGGAGGTCGGCCGCCGCGTCGTGCGCGTCCTGCAGCCACTCGCAGATGGCGGACGTGAAAGCGGGCACCGGTACGGGGTCGATCAGGTTCGCCAGCCGGTCCACACGGTCTCCTACTTGATCCGCCACTCGCGTTTCGAGTCGGGCCACTTGATTTTCCCGCACGATCCGCGCACGTGTGGGATGTCCGGCCCGGGCGTGTCTCAGGCGGGGTCGGCGGCCGTGACGGCGTACTCGGACAGCGCGATGCGGTTGGGCAGGCCGGTCTTGGTGATCAGGCTGGACACGTGCTTCTCGACGGTGCGGGGCGACAGGTGCAGGCGGTTGGCGATCTCGCGGTTGCCGAGCCGGTCGGCGAGCAGGCGCAGCACCTCGTACTCGCGCACGGTCAGCCCCGCCGACCGCAGCGCCGACGGCATCTCCGCGAGCCCGGTGCGCCGCTGCCCGACCTTCACGCCGCTGTTGCGCAGCAGCGCCCGGCAGGCGCTGGCGACGGCGGGGATGTCGGCGGAGTGGAAGTAGTCCTCCGCGGCGCGCAGCCAGTCGACCGGGGTGCCCCAGCCGTCGGTGAGCGCGCATTCGGCGACCAGGCGCAGCCCGAGGTGCCTGCCCATGGCGTAGGGGGTGCCCGCGGTGAGCGCGTCGGCCAGCGCCTCCTCCGCCTCGGCGTTCTCACCGGCCCGCCCGGCCAGCACGGCCCGGCCGAACTGGGCGAACATCCGGTCCCACCGCAGCCCGGCGGCGGGGGAGGACGCGACCTCGTCGAACTCCTCGCGGGTGATCGTGGCGCAGACGGCGCCGAGCAGCAGGTTCAGGCCGTAGCGGCCGCCGAGGTGGTAGACGGTCGGGGTCGCGTCCTCGGCCCGCAGCGCGTAGGCCTGTTCCTCGACGGCCCGCGGCCGGTTCTCCTCCAGCAGCGCGCAGAACGCCCGCGCGAGCCCGTACACGCGGGGCGCGTAGAGCGGCTGGGCGTCGCCCTCCCACCGCCGGAACGTCGCGAGCGCCTCGTCCATCTCCTTGCGGCGGCCCCGGTGCCCGGCGAGTATCGCCCGCACGACCAGCACGTAGTGCACGTTCTCGACGAGCTTGAGCCTGCTGGAGGCGGCGAACACCTGGTCGACGAGCGACTCGGCGGTGGCGAAGTCGCCCTCGAGGATCGTGTACAGGGCGATGCTCTGCTCGGCCTGGTAGCGGGCGGTGACGGCGCCGACGAGGGTGGCCTGCGTGCGGGCCTGTTCGAGCCGGTCGAGGTAGCCGTCGCGCAGCGCGTCGTCGTTGCCGAGGCGCACGAGCGCGTGGATCTCCCAGATCGGCAGGTCGTGGCGCATGGCGGTGGCGCGGGCGCGTTCCAGGCACGCGGTCGCGGCGGCGGGGTCGGTGGAGCGCTGCAGCACGCCGAGCAGCTGCCAGGCCTGGCAGGCCACGACCGGCAGCGGCACGCGGTCGGCGACCTCGGCGGCCCGCCGCGCGAGCCGCTGTGCCTTCTCGATCTGGCCCTGGCCGGGTGCGTCGAGGACGAGGTGGGCCTCGACGACGTCGATGGGCGCGGTGTCGGCCTCGTCGGCGTCCGGGCCGAGCAGCGTCCTGGCGGCGCTGATCTGCGCGAGGCTGTTGGGTCCCGGCCCGGCGACCTGGGCGGCCCACGCGAGGCGGGTGTGCAGGCGGGCCCGCCGTCGCGGGTCGAGGCCGCCGACCTGGTCGAGGGTGCCGACGGACGCGAGCGCGCGTTCCACGAGCCCGGCCTCGGCGAGCGCGTAGACGAGGTGCTCGAGCGTGTCGGCGCGTTCGGCGGCCTCGTCGCCTGCCAGCAGCTCCCAGGCGCGGTCGAGCAGCCCGACGGCGGAGTTCGCGGCGCCCTGTGTGCTGGCGCGGCGGCCGGCCTCGGCGAACAACCGGCCCGCGACGGTGGTGTTGCCCGCCTCCAACCGCAGCGCGGCGGCGGTCTGGCACCACTCGCCGGGCAGCCCGGGGTACACGGTCTCCAGCGCGTCGGCGACCTGCTCGGCGAGCCGGGCGCGTTCGGCGGGCGCGAGGAGGGTCAGCAGCGCCTCGCGGATCAGCTGGTGCTGGAAGGTGTACCAGTCGGGCAGCTGGTCGTCGGGTTGCACGAGCTGCGCGACGGGTTCGCCGTGCAGGTGCGACAGCAGCTCCCGGTCGGGCAGCCCGGTGACGGCCTGCACGACGGCGAGCGGGAACCGCCTGCCCGCGACCGCGGCCACGGACAGCAGTTTCTGCACGGTGGGGCCGAGCGCCTCGATGCGGCGGGCGACGGTCCTGGCGAACGTGGCAGGCACGTCCTCGGGTGGCGGGTCGGCCATGCGCCAGCCGTGGTCGGCAGGCACGAGCAGGCCGCCGTCGACGATGCCGCCGAGCAGCTCCTCGATGAGGAACGGGTTGCCCGCGCTGCCCGCCCACAGCAGGTCGACGGCCGGTGCGGGCACGTCGGCGGCGGGCACCGACAGGCAGGCGCCCGCGAGGTCACGCAGGCCCGCACGGTCGAGCCGGTCCAGCTCGATCAGCACGGCGGTGCCCCGGCGCGCGGCCGAGCGGGCCAGGTCGAGCGCCGGGCACGGTTCGTTGCGGATGGCGCCGAGCAGCAGCGTGGGCTGCCGGTCGAGGTTGTCGATCAGGTACTCGACGACCGCGAGGCTCTCGGCGTCGGCGTCCTGGAGGTCGTCGAGGGACACCAGGCAGCCACGGCCCTTGCCCGCGAGCCCGGTCAGCCGCAGCACCGCCTCGGCGAGGATGACGAGCGACCCGCCCTCCTCCTGCGCGGCCGGGGTGCCCCAGTCCGGGATGAGCCGGGCCAGCACCGGCCGGTACGGGCCGAGCGCGTCGATGTCGATGTCGTCGCCCGCGCGCAGCAGCGACAGCAGCGCCTCGGTGAGGGACCGGAAGGGCACCATGGGGCCGATGGCGCTGCCGCGACCACGCATCAGCACCATGTCGGCCTGGAAGGCCTGGTCAGCGGCCGACGCCGCGAGCCTGGACTTGCCGATGCCGCTCTCGCCGACGAGGAACACCGCCCCGCCCCGCCCGGCGGCCGCCGCGGTCAGGGCGTGCTCGACGGTACGGAGCTCCTGGTCGCGGCCCACCACGGTTGACGAGCGGTTCCGCACGATTGCCGAGACTACCGAGGTGTCCGCCGCGTGATCCAGAGTGGTGCGGACCCGGCTCGGTCCGCACCCCCGGACCCGGCGTCAGTCTCCGTCAGCCTGCGTGTCAGTCGAGCTGACCGCCGCAGCAGGTGGTGTTCGCGCCGGCGGTGACGTCGTCGAAGGCGCCCGCGAGGCCGAAGGCGAGCGCGCCGGCCGAGACGGCCATGCCTGCGAGGGCGGCGGCCCGCACGCCGAAGGTGATCGCGGGCATGAACCGCATGAGCGGCGCGGGGTAGGCGCGGCCCTCGGCGGCGGGGGTCTCGTCGGTGGCGGTGGCATCGGTGGTGAACAGCTCGTCGGACACGGTGTGCTCCTTGTTCTCTCAGTGGGTGTGCAGGACGTGGTCTGTGGGGCGGGACGGTTCGAGCAGCAGGACCGACGGCACGCGCTCCGGGTGGCCGAGGCGCAGCAGGCCGTACCCGATGCCCGCGACGCCGCCGAGCAGGCCCGGGGTCGGCACGCCGCCCGGGGTGCCGCAGGTGGGGCCGTGCTGCGTGTACGCGTCGAGGATGAGGCCCGCGCGCCTGCGGCGGACGGTCGCCCCCTGTTCCGTGTGGTCGCCCGCGAGTGCCTCGACGATGCCCAGTTCGCCGTGGCAGAGGCTGAGGTCGCCGAGGACGGGCCGGTCGGCGGACAACGCGGGGTTCTCGTCGGTGACGCCTGCCATCGCGAGCCCCGCGGTGCCGGTGCACCAGCCGGGTTCGCCGGGCACCGCGGTGGCGTGCGCGGCGGCGAGTGCCGCCGCGTCGCGATCGTACGGGGCGAGTGCCCACGCGATCCCCGCGGCGCCGTCGGCGAACCCGGACGGCCCGTCCGGTCCGCCGCAGCGGCCGCCGGTGCGGCGGACCAGTTCGGCGAGCCCGTCGGCGCACTCCCTGGCGAGGTCCCCGGCTTCGCGCAGGCCGAGTTCGGTGTGCACGGCGGTCATGGCGGCGAGACAACCGGCGCCGCCGCTCGCGACGCCGGCGGGGCCGGGCGCCTTGGCGGCGGCCGCGGCCAGTTCGACGGCGGTGCGGGCGTCGTCGCGCAGCCCGTCGTCGCCGAGCAGGGTGGCGAGCCGGGCCAGGCCGTAGGCGATGCCGCCGAAGCCGTGGAAGCCGCCGCAGCCGACGGCGCCCGCGAGGTCGGGCCTGCTGCGCATGAGGTCGAACAGCTGCGGCAGGCCGCGCAGCGCGCTGCGGGCGATCTCGGCGTAGCGGGACACGCCGGACAGTTCGGTGAGCTGGGCGAGGAACAGCGCGACACCCAGGTAGCCGGTGCCGAGGCTCGCGCCCATCGGCAGCACGAGCCAGCGCTGGTCGTCGACGAGTTCGAGGCCGAGCCAGTTGACGCGGTCGCCGCTCGCGTGAGTGCGGGCCACGAGCCGGTCGGCGAGCGCGCAGGCGGTGACGACCAGCCGCTCCGGCGGCGCCGCGGTGCCCGCGAGGTGACCGGGCAGCGGCGCGGCCGCGCGGTGCGCGGTGCCGGGGGCGCGGGTGGCGAGCGCGGCGGCGATGATCCATTCCTGGTCGCGCAGGTCCATCTCGCTCATCGCGTTGACCTTGGCGAGCGCGCTGGCCAGGCCGGGGCGCTCCAGGGCGCCGGGCAGGCGCTGCCCGCTCGCGCTCCACAGGTCGGCCGACCCGGGACGGGCGGTGAACATGGGCACGTCGAGCGCCCACAGGTCGGCCAGCTCGTGGCGGCACACCCGCCACCGCAGCGGGTCGCCCGCGGACTCGACCCACAGCACGTCGAGCGCGTTGTCCCGGTCCATGCCGTCGCGGAGCAGCTCGGGCCGGGTGGACTCGGCGAGCAGCCGCGCGTAGCCGCGGGAGTGGCGGACCGCGACGCGCACCTCGTCCTCCGCGCACCCGTCGAGCAGGTCGGTGAACTCGGCGCGGTGGCGGATGATCGCGTCGTAGGCGGTGCGGAACCCGTCGAGCAGCGCCTTCTCGTGGTCGGCGACGTCCGCGGCGTGGTCGCCGAGCCGGGGCAGGTTGCCCGCGCCTGCGCGGGTGACGGTCCGCCGCACCTCGCGCAGCGCGCCCCGCTCGTCCGGCTCCCAGTCGGTGACCACGTCGGACACGGTCCCGCCGCCGAGCGCCGAGACGTCGGCGGCGCCGCCCTCGCCCGCGACGACGACCGGCAGCAGGCCGGTGCGCTGCACGGACTCGGCCAGCATGCGCCCGGCGGGGTCGACACCGTCGGACGGTGCGGCGAGCGCGGGGTGGAACAGCGCCTCGGTGTCGACGAGCACGGGCTGGTCACCGCTCGCGATGACGTTCTCGAAGTGCATGTCCGAGGCGTGCAGCGCGTGCAGCAGGACCAGCAGCGCGCCCTGCCTGCGGTAGAAGCGGTCGGCGGCGGCGAGGTCGGGCAGCGGGCGGGCGGGCACGAACTCGACCCAGCCGTACCCGTCGCGGACCACGGCGCCCGCGGTGCGCAGGCCGAGGTCGGGCACGACCGTGTTGAGCCAGCGCACGGCGGCGCCGAACCGTTCGTGCGCGCCGAGGTCCCGTGGCTTGTGGACGACGCGGCTGCCGTCGGCGAAGGTGAGGATCGCGACCGACCGGCCGTGCCGGTGGGTGTCGCCGAGGCCGGTGCGGATCTCGGTCAGCGGACCGGGGTCGGTGCCGCCGAGCAGCGTGGTGACGATCAGGTCGCGGTCGGCGGCGAAGCGGGTGAGCAGTTCGGCGAACGCGTCGGTCTGGAAGGTGCTGGCCTGCCCGAGCAGCCTGGCCAGCACCGGGTACTTGGTGAGCAGCCGGGCGAACCGGGCGGGTTCGGTGAGGCGGGTCGCGAGGTCGGCGGCGCCGGTCACGTGTCCCGCGACGATGGCGGCGTTGAGCTCGTACGCGAAGGTGCGCGCGGCGATGGACACGAGTTTGCGGGTCAGCCGTTCCGCGAACGCGGCGACGAGCGCGGCGAGGTCGGCCTGGTGGGCGTACTCGGCGATCCGGTCGGTGAGGTCGTCGGTGGCGGCGGTGACGAAGGGCCGCAGCACAGCGGCCAGCGCGGTTCGCCAGTCGGTTGTGTCGACGTGGTGGGCCATCGCGCCGCGGACCGCGCGTTCGGCGGTGCCCGCCCAGCCGGGGCGGGTGACGCGGGCGGCGAGTGCCGACGGTTCCTCGGTGAGCAGACCAAGGAGGGCGACCTCGTCCAGGCCGTCGGCGACGAGGCGCTGGTCGAACCGGTTGCCCGCGCCGAACCCGGCGCGCCACCTGGCGACGCGGTCGCGGGCCTGTGCGCTCGGCACGGTGCCGCGCACCGGTGCCGGCCGTTCGGCGAGCGCGAGGCCGGGCGCCCACCAGTCGGCGGGGAAGGCGCCGGCTGGGCCCGTCTCGGTCATGGACAGGACGGTGCCAGCCCGTGCGGGCGGGGTCATGGGTGGAAACTACGCATATTCCCGGCGCACGGCGCGGATCCGTATCGAGTTGTTCGCAAGTGCATCAGCTCATCGCGCCGCCCTCAGCCGGGGAAGGCCGGCTTCCTCTTGTGCGTACCGCCTGACCAGCGGGTTCATCCGGTACCCCGGTCCGGCCGGGGTGAGCAGGTGCGCGTGCGCGAGCGCGTCGAGACCGTCCCGCAGCGCCGGTTCGGCGGTGGCCAGCGGGTGGCACAGCTCGGCGGCGGTGAGGGTGTCGGTGTCCAGGTGCGCGAGCTGGTGCAGCAACCGCTGCTCGTCGGGGCGCAGCGTGGCGACGTGGCTGGCGATGCAGGCGCGGACGGACAGGTCGGCGACGGTGAGCCGGTCCAGCACGAGGTCGTCGTCAGTGAGCAGGGCGGCGAGGTCGGCGAGCGGGCGGTGCGGGCGCGCGGCGAGCCAGGACCCGGCGATGTGCAGCGCGACCGGCAGGCGGGCGCAGGCGTCGACGATCGCCTGCGCGGCCACGGGTTCGTCGCGCACCCGGTCGCCGACGAGCCGCACCAGCACCTGTCTGGCGCAGGCGGCGCCGAGCGGGTCGAGCCGCACGGTGTGCACGCCGGGGAGCGCGATCAGGTCACGGCGGCTGGTCATCAGCACGGCGCTGGGCGCGGCGCCGGTCAGCAGCGGCCGCACCTGCCCTTCGTGGGCCACGTTCTCCAGCACCACGAGCACCCGCCGGGCGGCGAGTTCGGCACGCACGAGCGCGGCGCGTTCGTCCCTGGTGGCGGGCAGGTCGGTGACGTCGAGGGACCGCAGCAGCCGCGCGAGCACGGCGTCGACGGACATCGGCGTGCGGTCGGGCTGGTCGAGGTCGGCGTAGATCTGGCCGTCGGGGAACCGGTCGCGCACCCGGTGGGCGACGTGCACGGCCACGGCGGTGCGGCCGACGCCGGGACCGCCGCTGACCAGCGCGGCGCGCGGTCCGGTGGTGGTGAGCGCGCGGGTGACGGCGGCGACGGGCAGGTCGCGGCCGCACAGTTCCGGCACGTCCGGCGGCAGTTCGCACCGGCCGCCGGGCGGTGGTTCCGCGTGCCCTCTGCCCGCCGCGGTGAGCAGGGCGGCCTCCTCGGCCTCGGTCAGCCGCAGCGCGAGGGAGAGCAGCGCGACCGTCTGCCGCTGGGGCCGTTCGGTGCGGCCGATCTCGAGGTTGCGGATCGCGCGGACGGACAACCCGGACCGGTCGGCGAGCTCCTCCTGGGTGAGGCCCACCCCGGTGCGGTAGGCCCGCAGGACAGCCCCGAACGCGGGACGCGTTGCCATGGCGGACCTCCTCGGGTCTGCTGTGGACGGGTGGACCTCCTCTACGGTCGCCTACCCACCCCACTCCCCGCATGCGTGCTGTCCACCCACATTTGCGCTGGCAGCCCGCGTGCTCACGCCGCGTGCGCGGGCCGGGACGCAGTGCTGGTTGTGCCGGTGGAAGTGCCGGTGGAAGTGCCTGGTCCGCGCTCCCTTGATCGGGTTTCGTCATGTCGGGAGCGCCGGGTAGGACGGCCTCTTGCACGGTGGCGGCACGGCTCCGGCCGGCCCCCTCACGGCAGTCGTGCCGCCACCGCTACGACGGGTCCTGGAGGTCAGTGTTGAGTGTCGCGTTCGGGTGCGTCGACGTCGCCGGCTTCGAGCTGGTGGGGTACACGTCGGGCCTGTCCGCCGGACTCGCGAAGGCACTGGCCGACCTGGACGACGCGGATCTGATGGCCGCGGCCCACGCGGGCTGGGCGGCCGTCCCCGCGCAACGAGTGCACGAGGGCGCCTCGGTCCTCGAGCACCACATGGCCACCTCCGAAGGGGTGGCGATCCTCGACGTGCGGCTGCCGGCAGGGCTGGTGCCGCTGCGGCACGCGGGTGATCGCCCGGAGGTGGTCGGGCTGCGGCTGGCCGCGGTGCGGATCGGGCTGGCGCGGAAGCTGCTCGACCAGGCGATTGGGGCGCTCACCGACGGCCGGCCGCCGCTCCACCACATGCTGCTGCTCGGCGCGGTCACCGACGTGCTCGGTGCGCTGACGGCGCTGCGGGGCAGGCTGGAGGAGGCGGCGCTGTGGCCGTCGCGTGCGGCGGTCGTCGACGTGCACCACCGGCTGACCCGGCTGGACTGGCAGGTCGCGAAGTTGTTCGGCCTGCAGGGGGATCTCGCCGACCACCCGGTCCGCGCGTTGTTCGTCGCCGAGCTGGTGGCGAACACGTGGGTCGGGGCATGACAGGAGTGCCATGGACGACCGAGGAGTGCTCTGCCCGCCGGCGGTGCCCGCACCGCGCCAGGAAGCGGACACCGACCCGGTACAGGTGACTTGCGAAGGCGCCGGGCAGCCGCCGTTGCCGGTGCTGGCGCGCGTGCAGCACGTGTTCTGCGGGGCGGCCGCGGGCGCGGTGTGGCCGATGCTGCGCAGGGAGCTGCGGGCGGGCACGGTGTCGGCGGGTGAGCTGGTGCTGTTGCGGATCGGCCGGGGCGCGGGCGAGACGTGGACGGAACTGGTGATCGCGGAGGACCGCGAGTACTAGCGCGCGTCGCGCACCAGCATGGCGACCTCGACGCGGTTGGCGCAGCCGAGCTTGGTCAGCACGCGGCTCATGTAGGTCTTGATCGTCGGTTCGCTCATGTGCACGCGGCGGCCGATCTCGGCGTTGGAGAGCCCTTCGGCGACCAGTCCGGCGATCTCGGTCTCGCGCGGGCTCAGCGCCGCCAGGCGGGCCAGTGCCTCGTCGCGGCGGCCCGCGGCGGGCGCGACCATGCCGAGCACCATCCTGGTGACCTCGGGTGAGAGGTAGGCGTCGCCGTCGTGTGCCGCGCGGACGGCGCGGACGAGCTCGCCGGGTGTGCAGTGCTTGAGCACGAACCCGGCCGCGCCGTCGCGCAGCGCGCGCAGCACGTTCGGTTCGGTGCCGAAGGACGTCAGCATCACCGCCCGCACCGACGGCGCCTGCCTGCGCAGCTCGCCGAGCGCGCCGAGGCCGTCGAGGACGGGCATGGTGATGTCGAGCAGCGCGACGTCGGGCCGGTGCGCGACGGCGGCCGCCACGGCCGCGTTCCCGTCGGCGGCGGTCGCGACCACCTCGATGTCGCCGTCGGCCTCGAGCACGGTGCGGATGCCCGCGGTGATCAGTGGTTCGTCGTCGGCGACGAGGACCCGCACCACCTAGCTCACCCCGGTCAGCAGGCTCGCGGGCAGCAGCACGAACAGCAGCGCGGCGGTCGCGACGCCGACCATGGTGGCGCGGGTGCGGCCGATGGCGGGCGGTGGTGCCACCGCGGTGGGCAGCATGGCCACGAGGGTGAACCGGCCGTGGTCGCGGCGGTGGTCGAGGAACCCACCCGCGGCGCCGACCCGTTCGGCGAGCCCGGCGAGCCCGAACCCGCCGCCTGGTTCGGTGCCGTCGGCGAGCGGGTTGGTGACGGTGACGACGAGCGTGCCGGTTTCGCGGGTCAGCCGTACGGCGACGGGCCGGCCGGGTGCGTGTTTCGCGGCGTTGGTGAGCCCTTCCTCGACGACCCGGTACACCGCGCGGGACGCGGCTTCCGTGAGCGGGCCCGGCGTGCCGGTGACGGTGACGTCGACCCCGGCGGCGCGGAAGTCGGCGATCAGGGCGGGTACGGCCTCGGCGCCCGGGGTGTCGTCCGCGGCGCCGCGCAGCGAGCCGATCAGCTGGTACAGCTCGGTCGCCGCGTCCCGGGCGCTGCCCGCGAGCGCGCGCACGGCGTCGCGTTGCGCGGGCGGCAGGTCGGTGACCTCGAGCGCGGCCGCCTGCACGGACACGAGGCTGAGCCGTCTGCCGAGCGCGTCGTGCATGTCGCGGGCGATGCGCAGGCGTTCCCGCAGCTGTTCGCGCTCGGCCAGCAGCGCCTGCTCGGTGCGCAGCTGCCGGTTGTGCGCGTCGAGCGTGCGGACGAGGGTGCGGTGCTGGGCCAGGTAGCGGCCGACGAGCAGCGGCAGTGTGAAGAACACGACGAACGTCGCGACGTGCTGCGGTGCGGCGGCGGGGGTGTGCAGCACCTGCAGCCCGCCGGCGACGGCGGCGGTGGCCGCGACCACCGCGGTGTCGACGCGGGAGAGCAGCGTGCGCCCGGTGAGGTAGGCGGTCCAGGCCAGCAGCGCGCAGGCGGCGAGCACCAGCAGCCCGAACGGCCCGCGGTGGCCGTGGAGCCCGGCGGCGAACGTCGCGCCTTCGGCGGCCAGGACGGCGGCGACGGCGAGGTATCGGCCCATGGCTGCAGGTTACGGGTCGACTTTCGTCGATCCTCCTCGCGACTTTCGCCGACAGCGGCCGCGGGCGGCGCGCTCCTAGCGTGCCGGTGTGATCGAGGTGGCAGGACTGACCAAGCGGTACGGGCGGACCCTCGCGGTCGACGACCTGACGTTCCGGGTGGAACCAGGTCGGGTGACCGGTTTCCTGGGCCCGAACGGTGCGGGCAAGTCGACGACGATGCGGATGGTGCTGGGGCTGGACCGGCCGACGGCGGGCCGCGTGCTCGTCGACGGCCGCCCCTACGGGGACCTGACGGAGCCGTTGCGGCGGGTGGGCGCGCTGCTGGAGGCGCGGGCGGTGCACGGCGGCAGGAGCGCCCGCCACCACCTGTTGTGGCTCGCGCAGACGAACCGGATCCCGGTGTCGCGGGTGGGTGCGGTGCTGGAGCTGGTCGGCCTGACCGGGGTGGCGCGCAAGCGGGTCAGGGGTTTCTCGCTCGGCATGCGCCAGCGGCTCGGGATCGCGGCCGCGCTGCTGGGGGACCCGGGTGTGCTGCTGTTCGACGAGCCGGTGAACGGGCTCGACCCGGAGGGCATCGTGTGGCTGCGCACGCTGCTCAAGGACTTCGCCGCGCAGGGCCGCACGGTGCTGGTGTCGAGCCACCTGATGAGCGAGATGGCGCTGACCGCGGACCACCTGGTGGTGATCGGCCGCGGCAGGCTGCTCGCGGACACGTCGGTGGCGGACTTCATCGCGGACAACTCCCGTCCGCACGTCCGCATCACCACCCCGGACCCGGCCCGGCTGCGCGCGGTGTTCGCGGCGGAAGGAATACAGGTGACCGACATCGAGGGCGGTGCGCTGGCGGCGCACGGCGTCGACCCGGCGCGGGCCGGTGAGCTGGTCGCGGCGCACGGACTGGTGGTGCACGAGATGGCGTTGCGGCAGGCGTCGCTCGAAGAGGCGTTCGTGCGGATGACCGCGACGGCCGTCGAGTTCCGGGAGGGGGAGTGACGGTGTTCCTCGCGGCGGTGCGCGCGGAGTGGACGAAGGCGCGGACGGTCCGGTCGACGTGGTGGAGCCTGTCGGTGTCGGCGGTGCTGTGCGTCGGGGTCGCGGCGCTGCTCGGGCTGCAGCTGTCCGGTGACATCGACCGGATGGCGGGTGATCCGGCCGAGCTGGGGTTCTTCTCGTTGCTGATCGGGCAGATCGCGCTGGTGGTGTTCGGGGTGCTGCTGGTCGGCGCGGAGTACACGACGGGCACGGTCCGCGCGTCGCTGGCGGCGGTGCCGAGCCGGGGTGTGTTCCTCGCGGCGAAGGCGCTGACGGCGGCCGGGGTCGCGGCGGTGCTGTCGGTGGTGGTCGCGTTCGGGTCGTTCCTCGCCGCGCAGTGGGGGCTGGGCGCACACGGTGTGGGGCTGGGCCATACCGGCGTATTGCGTGCGGTGCTCGGCGCGTGCGCGTACCTGACGTTGATGTGCGTGTTCGCGATGGCGGTCGCGACGGTGCTGCGGAGCACGGCGCTGTCGCTGGGGATCATGATCCCGGTGCTGTTCCTGAACTCGCAGGGCCTGGCGAACCTGCCTGCGGTCCGGCCGGTGACGCAGTACCTGCCGGACCAGGCGGGCGCGGTGATGATGACGGTCAGCGAGGGCGTCCTGGGCCCGCGTGACTTCGGGCCGGGTGGCGCGTTCCTGATCCTGCTGGCCTGGGTCGCGGTCGCGCTGGCGGGGGCCTACGTGTCGGTGCGCCGCCGGGACGCCTGAGCGAGGCCGCCGAGCGCGGTGTCGACCAGCGCGTCGATGAACGCGGTCGTGAGGGGCCCCGCACGGAACAGCCACCGGTTCTGCAGCGGCCCCCAGATCAGGTCGACGGCGAGGTCGAGGTCGGTGCCGGCGGGGAGCTGCCCGGCGGTGACAGCGGCCAGCAGCCGCCGCTTCTTCATCTCGCGGAGGGGGTGTTCGAGCCGTTCGCGGTAGGTGGCGGCGAGTTCGGCGTTGTCGAGGATCTCGACGGTGAGCGCGCGCATGGGCTCGCTGTAGCGGGGGTTGTTCAGCTCGTCGACGGTGGCGGCGAGCACGAGCTTGAGGTCGGCGGCCAGGTCACCCGTATTGGGCAGGTCCGCGTCGCCGTCGCCGTCGGCCAGTGCGAGCAGCGCGTCGAACAGGACGGCGCCCTTGGAGGGCCACCAGCGGTAGATCGTCTGCTTGCCCGCGCCGGCGCGGGCCGCGATGCCCTCGATCGAGAGCTTCCGGTAGCCGACCTCGGCGGCGAGGTCGAGCGCGGCGGCGAGGATGGCCTGCCGGGTCGGCTTGCTGCGGCGGGCGGAGTCGGGTGCCTTGCGTTCCGTCGGCATGCGTGTCACTCTACCACGAGACGAGACGCACCGTCTCGTTATCGACACAAGGGGAGACAAGATGCGCACGTGGTTCATCACCGGCGCGAGCCGTGGCCTCGGCAAGGCGTTCGCCGACGCGGCGCTGGCCGAAGGCGACCGGGTGGTGGCGGTGTCCCGCACCATCGAGGAGCGGTCCGACGACCGCGTGCTGGCGTTCCGGGTGGACGTCACCGACCGGGACGCCGTGCACGCCGCGGTCGACCGGGCCGTCGCGCACTTCGGGCGGCTGGACGTGGTCGTGAACAACGCCGGGTACCTGGCGATGGGCATGGTCGAGGAGTTCACGGAGGCGGAGGCCCGCGCGCAGTTCGACGTGAACTTCTTCGGCCCGCTGTGGGTGACGCAGGCGGCGCTGCCGCACCTGCGTGCCCAGGGCGGCGGGCGGCTGGTGCAGATCTCGAGCATCGGCGCGCTCGCCGGGTACCCGCTGACCGGCCTGTACAGCGCGAGCAAGTTCGCGCTGGAGGGCATGAGCGAGGCGGTGGCGGCGGAGGCGGCCCGGTTCGGGGTGCGGACGACGATCGTGGAGCCGGGCGGGTACTGGACCGACCTGTACCTGTCGGGACTGCGTGCCACGACACCGAACCCGGCGTACGCGGAGCTGCGGGCGGAGCTGGAACGCCGGTTCGCGGAGGGGTCGAAGGACAGTCTGCCGGAGCTGGCGGCGCGGGCGCTGGTCCGGCTGGTGGACAGCGACGACCCGCCGCTGCGGTTGCTGCTCGGCGACATGGTCTACGACCTGGCGGTGGAGGTGACGAACCGCAAGCTCGCCACCTGGGCGGAGTGGGAGGAGGTCAGCCGCGCCGCGGAACACGCGGTGCCGCCGCCCGCGTGGTACGGGGCGGCCACGGGTTAGGTGAGGCTGGGTACGGTACGGCTGTGAGCACGGAGCCCCGGAGCGGTCGCCGTCCCGGCAGGCCGCCGTCGCTGACCCGGGACGACGTGGCGCGGGCCGCGTTGGCGGAGGGCCTGCCGAACCTGTCGATGCCCACGGTGGCGCGCAGGCTCGGGGTGAGCCACTCGACGCTGTACCGGTACGTCCACGACCGGGACGACCTGCTGCTCGCGGCGCTGGACCTGGCCTTGCGCGAGTTCGACTGGCCGGGCACCGACATGGGCTGGCGGGAGGCGATGGTCTCCTTCGCCGACGCGCTGTGGCGGTTCCTGGAGCGGTACCCGGGCATGGCGGAGACGTCGCTGGTGGTGCCGAGCATGCCCGGCAAGGCGCTCGGCATCGCCGACCAGTACGTGACGCGGCTGCGGGCGGAGGGGCTGAGCGCGCGGGACGCGGTGATCGCGGTCGACTTCACCGCCGACCTGACGATCGCGGCGGAGATCGGGGTGCGCCGCATGAGCCGGGTGTTCGACACCCCGCGCGGCAGGCGCAGCCTGCGGGAGCTGTACGAGGGGCCGGACGCGTCGCGGTTCGAGCGGCGCGGGTGGCTCGACGACAAGCTCACGATCATGCTCGACGGGCTGGCGACCAGGCTGGGACAGCCGGTGGCGGACGTGCCGGGCGACCGGCCGCCCGCGCCCGTGCCGTCGTCGGTGCCGGACCGGGACGCGATCGCGGCCGCCGGGCGGGTGGTCGGTCGCCGCGACGGGCTGCACGCGGTGTCGGTCGCGTCGGTGGCCGAGGAGCTGGGCACCACGATGGCCGCGGTGCGACAGGTGGCCGGCGACCGCGACGGCGTGGTGGTCGCGATGCTCGACGCGGTCGCGGCGGACATGGTGGTGCCGGAGCCGGCGGCGGACCCGAGGGCGGAGATCCTGGGGCTGGTGTCGGCGGCGTACCGGGCGCTGGCCGCGGACCGGTGGTCGGTGCTGGCGATCACCATCGACGGGCTGGCCGGGCCGAGGATCGTGCCGGTGGTGTGGCGGGTGCTGGCGGCGTTCCGCGCCGCGGGGGTGCCGGAGGAGGACGTGCCGGACGCGTCCCGGATCCTGTGGGAGCACCTGTACGGCGCGGTGCTGGGGCGGTTCGAGAAGGTCGACGCGGACACGTTCGCCAACCGGACGGCCGCGGCGGCGGAGCTGCCGGTGCCGCCCGCGCGGCCGGGTTTGGCCGAGCTGGGGTTGGAGATCGTCGTGGATGGCATCCTCGCCCGCTTCCGCTAAGGTTAGGCATGCCTAACTACTCGACGTTCGAGCGGCTGCAGATGAAGGTCCTCGACAAGGCGGTCGGTCTGGTGATGGCACCGGCCGCGCAGCGCACGGTGTACGACCAGTTCACGATGACCGTTGTCGGTACAGCTGACCTGGCACCGAACGTCCGGCGGATCACGTTCCGGGCCGACGAGTTCGCCGACCACGTCCACACCGGCGCGGACGAGTACTTCGGGTTGCTGATGCCGCCGCCGGGCGCGGCGGCGGTGACGATGCCGAGCGAGGACCGGATCAACGTGCGGCAGGCGATCCGGCGGATGCCGGAGGACCAGCGACCGGACCTGCGCTGGTACACGATCCGGCGGCTGCGGCGCGCGGAAGCGCGAGATCGACGTGGACTTCGTGCTCCACGGCGACGCGGGCCCGGGTTCGCGGTGGGCGTCGCGGGCGGAGCCGGGTCAGACGGTCGGTTTCCGCGCGGGCAACGCCACCTACCTGCCCACCCGGCCGGGTCCGCAGCTGCTGGCGGCCGACGAGACGGCGCTGCCCGCGTTGTCGGCGATCCTGGAGGCGCACCGGGACGCGGACATCCACGCCTACGTCGAGGTGCCCGACGACAGCTACCGGCTGCCGATCGACTGCGACCGCCCCGTCACGTGGCTGGTCCGGGGCGAGGACGCCCCCGGTACGCGCCTGCTGCCCGCCGTCGCCGATCTCGATACGACTGACCTGGGATACGCGTGGCTGTGCGGCGAGTCCGCGATCGCCACCGGACTGCGCCGCCACCTGGTGAAGGAACGCGGGGTCGACCGCCGCCGGATCATGTTCTCGGGTTACTGGAAGGTGGGTTCGGCGCGCGAGTAGACGGCGCGTGCACAGGACGTGCACGGGACGCCAACGTCGCGGGACTTGTATCGGGACCGAGATCCCGACAACGGAGGAGTCCCGATGAGTGACAAGAAGGTCATCGCGGTGGTCGGCGCGACGGGTCAGCAGGGCGGCGGCGTGGCGCGCGCCATCCTCGACGACCCGGACGGCGGGTTCGCGGTCCGCGCGCTGACCCGCGACCCGTCCTCGGCCGCGGCGAAGGACCTGGCCGCGCGTGGCGCCGAGGTGGTGGCGGCGAACCTGGACGACGAGCAGAGCGTGCGCGCGGCGCTCGATGGTGCGTACGGCGCGTTCTTCGTGACCGCGTTCTGGGAGTACAACGACACCGGCCGCGAGCAGGCGCAGGCGCGCAACATGGCGAACGCGGCGAAGGCGGCGGGGCTGTCGCACGTGGTGTGGTCGACGCTGCCGGACACCCGCGACCACCTCGCGGAGGACGACGAGCGGGTGCCGACGCTGCAGGGCACGTACAAGGTGCCGCACTTCGACAGCAAGGCGGAGGCGAACCGCTTCTTCACCGAGGCGGGCGTGCCGACGACGTTCCTGTCGACGACGTTCTACTTCGAGTCGTTCCTGGAGTACTTCCCGCCCAGGCGCGGCGAGGACGGCAAGCTGGTGCTGGCCCTTC
Source organism: Actinophytocola sp. KF-1 (assembly GCF_054661535.1). NCBI lineage: Bacteria > Bacillati > Actinomycetota > Actinomycetes > Pseudonocardiales > Pseudonocardiaceae > Actinophytocola > Actinophytocola sp. KF-1. The sequence continues at coordinate 304,778 of NZ_BAAFVK010000003.1, forward strand.
CCATGCGTGACCGCAGGCTGTCGGGCATCGCGGTGGCGGACATCGGCCGGATCGCGTACGCGATCCTCCGCCGAGGTACCGCCCTGGCAGGCGAGACGATCAGTGTGGCGGGCGAGAACCTGACGGGCGCGGAGTACGCGGAGCGCTTCGCGAAGGAGTTCGGCGAGGAGGTCACGTACCAGCCGATCGATGTGGACGTGATCCGCGGGTCGGGCGCCCCGGGCGCGGACGACCTGGCGAACATGTTCTTCTACTACGCCGAGCACGAGGACTTCTTCGCGGGCGCACGCGACCCGGAGGTGGTGCGCACGCTGCACCCGCACCTGAAGGATTTCGCGACGTGGCTGGCGGAGAACCGCGACAAGTTCACGCTCTGAGGCCCGGCGGGCGTGGCCTCCGGCCCCCTCGAACCAGCGTACGGCACACCACCGACAACCCCGCCCAGCCGCGGCGTCTCCTGTGGACAACCAGGCCCGCTGTGGACAACCCAGCGGTTCCCGATCTTGCGGGCCGGGCAGTGTCGGTGGCACCGGGTAGCGTGGTTCGAGGGGGCCGGAGGCCACCGGGGGTCCGGCCTGAGGCCGGGCAGCGGGGCCGGACAGCGGGCCGCGCACCTCGGATCGCGCTCTCGAGTTCGCGCTCCTGATCGGCTGCTCCGCTCCGTCCTGAGCGCGCATCCGTGGCATCCGTCTGCGCGCCGCCCCGCCATCCGACCCGGTCGTGCGGCGGCACCCGGCGGGTCGCATCCGCGGGCACCGTGCCTGCCCGCTCTGATCGCGGCCCGGCCGCCAACCCCGGCGGCAGACCCCGGACCAGACCCAGTACCTCGTCCCGGCCCGGACTGTGGACAACCCCTCCCACAGCGACGAAAACTGTCGGTGCCCGCCGCTACGCTGGAAACCGGGGGCCGGAGGCCAACCGCCGGAATACGGATCACCTCGCAGGCTGTTCTCCCGTCCAGTGGCGGTCGCGGAGAGGAGTCGTCGGTGGGCGGCGAGTTGCGGTTCGAGGTGCTGGGTCCGGTCCGCGCGTGGCTCGACGACACCGAGATCGACCTGGGCACCCCGCAGCAGCGGGCGATCCTCGGCATCCTCCTCCTGCGCGACGGCGCCGCCGCCACCCCCGGCCAGCTGATCAGCGCCCTCTGGGGTCCGACCGCCCCGCGCGCCGCCACCGGCATGATCCGCTCCTACGTCTCCCGCCTGCGGCGCGTACTGCCCGGGGACGTCATCGAGTCCGTCGGCGGCGGGTACGCCCTGCGGGCCGGCGCGCTGGACGCCACCGAGTTCGCCCACCTGATCGCCGCCGCGCGGACCGCTGCCGACGCGCGCACGAAGGCCACCCACCTGCGGAAGGCGCTGGGGTTGTGGCGCGGCACCCCGCTCGCGGGCGTCAACGGCGAGTACGCCGAGGGTGAACGGACCCGGCTCGCCCAGGTGCGGCTCGCGGCGGTCGAGGACCTCGCGGCCGCGGACATCGACACGGGCAGGCACGTCGAGGCGACCACCGCGCTCGAGGAGGTCATCGCCGCGCACCCGTTGCGGGAACGGCCGCGTGAACTGCTGATGCTCGCCCTCTACCGCGCGGGCCGCCAGGCCGACGCGCTGGCCGTGTTCACCGAGATCCGCCGCCTGCTCGCCGACGAGCTGGGCCTCGAACCGGGGCCCGCGCTGCGCGACGTGCAGCGCCGCATCCTGGCCGCCGACCCGGACCTGGGCGAACGCGGACGGCCGTCGGTGCTCGCGCAGCTGCCGCCCGACCTCCCGGACTTCGTCGGCCGCGCCGACGAGATCCGGACCGTGACCGCCGCGCTCACGCCGGTGCGCGGGCAGGTCCCGGTCGTCGGCGTCGAGGGGCTCGCCGGGGTCGGCAAGACGGCGTTCGCGGTCCACGTCGGACACGCGATGGCCGACCGCTTCCCGGACGGGCGCCTGTTCGCCGACCTCGGCACGGACGCGCTGCCCGGTCTGCTGCGCGACCTCGGGGTCACCGACCCGCCTGCGTCGCGGGCCGAGCAGGCCGCGTTGTGGCGGACCAGGACAGCCGGCCTGCGGCTGTTGATCGTCCTCGACGGCGCCCGTGACGCCGAGCAGCTGCGCCACCTCATCCCCGGCGCGGGCGGCGCGGCCGTGCTGCTCACCGCGCGCCGCCGCCTCTACGGCGTGCCGTACGTCCAGTGGCTGCGCCTGTCCGGGTTGCGCGAGGAGGAGTCGCACGCGCTGCTGGCGCGCATCGTCGGCGACCGGGTGCACCGCGAACCGGACGTGGCCCGGGAGCTGGTCGCGAACACCGCGGGGCTGCCGCAGGTCGTCGCCGCGATCGGGAACCGCATCGCGTCACGTCCGGAGTGGACGCTGGACGCGGCCCGCGACCGGATCGGCAGGCCCGCGCCGGGCGCGCCGGTGCCGCGCCCCGAGTGCGGCGCGATCGAGGGGCCCTACCTGTCCACCCTGGACGAACTGACCCCGGTGCAGGCGCGGGCGTTCCGGCTGCTGTCGGTCGCCGACGGCCCGGACATCACGCTCCCGGCGGCCGCGGCCGTGCTGGACCTGCCGGCCGGGGAGACGGCACTGCTGCTGGAGTCGCTGGTGGACGTCCACCTGCTCGAGCTCGCTGGCATCGACCGGTACCACTACCACGCGCCGGTGCGGCACTTCGCGCGCGGCAGGGCGTACCTCGACGACGGTCCGGAGGCCTGCCAGGCGGCGCTGACCCGGCTCGTCCGCTTCTACAGCGCGGAGCACGGCGGCGTGCCCGCGCCCGCTTAATATGAGCCGGTGCGAGCGTCATTCGGTGCGGTACGGGCGGATGTGACGGAATTCCTCGCCGACCCGCTCGGCCCGGCGACCGTCGCGCGGTCGCTGATGGACCGGCCGGGCGAGGGTGATCCGGTGTGGGCGGCGTACGCCGACAAGCACCACTTCGACATCCCCGGCATGGACCACGACGACGGCAAGTCGGCTGACTTGATCGTGTGGGGCAAGGCGCTGGACTGCCTCGCACACCGGTACGTCCGTACCGTGTCGTCGTGGACGGGCGCGCCGCACCGCCTGTACGTGCTGACCCGCCAGCGCCTCGCGCTGTACACCCGTACCGAACCCAGTGGGTTCCTCGCCCGGGCGGCCCGGGTGGGCAGCGGGATCGTGCAGCTGGGCAAGGACCTCGCGGAGAAGGTCGCCGACCGCCGCAAGCTGTGGGGGAGCGGCAACTACGAGGGTGAGCCGATCACGCCGCCGACGATGGAACCGCTGGCGGAGATCGGGCGGGGGCAGATCGCCGGGTTCGAGGTGGCGGAGCGGCCGGCCGACCGCACCACGGTGCCGGTGCTGCGGGTCCGGCTGGTGGACGGGTCGGGGCTGGACTTCGTGGTCGGCATGACCGACCGCGACGAGTACGAGTACGCGCTCGGCCTCACCCACGGCGCGCCGCCGCTGCGGCCCGGTGTCCGGGGCGACTGGGCCGCGGCGCTGGCCGGGCAGGCGCTCGAGCAGGCCGCGACGTTGCTGCCGGGCGAGGACATCCTGGTGGCGGCGACGGCGAACACCGGGTACGTGGGTGCGCAGATCGGTCGCGCGCTGCGGGTGCCGCACACCCCGATCGGCCGGATGCCGGAGTTGCGGCTGCCCGCGGTGCGCTGGCCGCTGCCCGCGGTGACGTCGCAGGGCCCGAACGGCTGGCTCGACGACCCGACGATCGCGTACTGGGCGCAGGCCGACCGGGCCGACCGGGACGCGGTGGCGGTCGCCGACCTGCTCAGCCACGCCGCGGGCGCGGCGCGGCTGGTGCTGACGCGGGAGCGGCTGACGCTGGTCGTGCCGACGACGGCGCTGGTGGCGCCGGCGGACCCGGCGCGGGAGGTGACGTCGCTGCTGGACGTGCCGCCGACGCGGGTCCGGGGTATCACGGCGGAGCTCGCGGGCCGCAGCCTGCCGCCGAAGCCGTGGTTGCGGGTCGACTTCACGGACGGTTCGACGCTGCGGTTGCGGGACCCGGTCGCGGCCCGCCACGCCGCGATGCTGGTCGGCGCCTGACGCGGCCCCGTCCTCGTCGAGGATCCCGCCAGGCCACTTATTCTAGTGCTAGAATAGCTGAGTGGAGCTCACTCCGGCCGAACTGACACTCCTCGGACTGCTCGTGGAGAAGCCGCGGCACGGCTACGAGCTGGAGGAGGTCATCACCGAGCGGGGCATGCGCGAGTGGACGGAGATCGGGTTCAGTTCGATCTACTACCTGCTCACCAAGCTGCAGGGCCGTGGCCTGGTCGAGCCGGCGGGCGAACCGGCGCGCGGCAAGGCACGCAAGGTGTTCGCACCGACCCCGGCGGGCCGCCGGGCGTGCGCGGAGGCGGCCGAGCAGGCGATCGCCGAGCCGCGGCCGGTGTTCTCCCCGCTGCTCGTCGGCCTGGCCAACCAGCCGGTGATCCCGCCGGACCGGTTGCGTGCCGCGCTGGCCCGCCGCGCCGAGACCCTCGCCGAACGTGAACGGCAGGTCCGTGCCGCGGTGCCGACGCAGGCGCCGCCGTTCGTCCGCGCGATCTTCGACCACTCACTGGCACAGCTGCGCGCCGAGCAGGCGTGGCTGGCCGCGTACCGGGAGGAACAGGCATGAGCGCCTACGACGTGAAGCGTGCGCTGAAGGAGTGCTACGCGCCGAGGAACCGCGAGTGGGCGCTGGTGGACGTGCCGCCGCAGCGGTTCGTGGCGGTGTCGGGCACGGGGAACCCGAACACGGTCCCGGAGTACGCGCGGGCGGTGGCGGCCCTGTACGCGGTGGCGTACACGCTGAAGTTCACGAGCAAGGCGGCGGGCCGGGACTTCGTGGTGGGGCCGTTGGAGGGTCTGTGGTGGTCGCCGGACCCGGCGGTGTTCACCGCGCGCGCGAAGGACGAGTGGTTGTGGCGGATGCTGATCAGCGTCCCGGACTGGATCACGACCGAGGACGTGAAGGAGGCGGCGGCGACCGCGCTGGCGAAGAAGAAGAACCCGGCCATCGCGCTGGTGGAACACGAGTCCCTGCACGAGGGCCGCTGCGCGCAGGTCCTGCACGTCGGCTCCTACGACGACGAGACCCCGGTCATGACGCGGCTGCACACCGAGTACCTCCCGGCGCACGGCCTCACCGAACGGGACCGCCACCACGAGGTCTACCTGAGCGACCCGCGCCGCACGGCCCCGGACAAGCTGAAGACCGTGCTGCGCCAGCCGGTCAGCCCCCGCGACCAGCGCTAGAGGATCTTCGGTTCCGGGTTGCCGACGGCGCGGATGGCCTTGCGGACCGGGACGAAGAACATCAGCACCAGCCCGATGAAGAAGAACACCACGAGCGAGATGATCGCCGGCCGGTACGAGCCGGTCGCGCCGGCGACCGCGGCGAACAGCAGCGGGCCCATCCACGACGTGGCGCGCTCGCCGATCTCGTAGATGGAGAAGTACTGCGCCTCCTTGCCCGGCGGCACCATCTGGCTGAACAGCGACCGCGACAGCGCGTTCGTCCCGCCCAGCACGAGACCGATGCCCGCGGCCAGCATGTAGAACTGGAGCGCCTGCCCGGCCTGCACGAAGTACGCGGCGGCGATGACGACCAGCCACACGGTCAGGCTCATCATGATGGTGCGTTTGGCGCCGACGCGGCGGGCCACGACGCCGTGCAGCACGCCGCCGACGAACGCGACGAACTGCACGATGAGGATGGTCGAGATGAGCACGGTCGAGTCGAAGTTCAGCTCCTCCGAGCCGTACTGGGCGGACACGTTGGCGACCGTGGCGATGCCGTCGGTGTAGATGAGGTACGTGCCGAGGAACGCCAGCGTCAGCGGGTAGGCCCGTGCGAGCTTGAGCGTGCTGCCCAGCTCGCGGAACCCGCCGAGCAGCACCCCGCCCGGCCCGTGTTCGGCCCCGTGCGGCCGCTGGTGGTCCTTGAGCCTGCGCAGCGGGATCAGCGTGAACGCCGCCCACCACAGCCCCGACAGCAGGAACGCGATCCGCGCGGCGCCGCCCTCGGTCAGCCCCAGTGACTCGTGCATCAGGTACACGACGAGCTGCACCAGCAGCGCGGTGCCGCTGCCGAGGTACCCGAACGCCCAGCCGCGGGTGGACAGGGCGTCGCGTTCGTCGGCGGTCGCGATCTCGGGGATGAACGAGTAGTAGATGACCACCGAGCAGCCGTAGCCGATGTTGCCGAGGATGAACAGGACCACCCCGAGCTGCCAGTTCGTGCCGGCGACCAGCGACATGAGCAGGGTGGCGGTGGCACCGCCGAACGCGGAGACGGCGAGCATCCGCTTCTTGTTCTGCGTGCGGTCGGCGATGGCGCCGAGCAACGGCACGATCAGCACCTGGATGATCGTCGCCGCGGCGAGCAGGTAGCCCCACAGCGAACCGGCCTGGAAGTGCAGGCCGAACACGGAGATCTGGCAGTCGACGAGCTTGTTGGTGCCGCCGTCGCCGTCGGCGGGGCACGGGTTCGGGCCGTTGGTCGCCGTGTCGGCGAGCGCCGCCTCGGCCGCGACGGCGGTCAGGTACAGGGACCCGAACACGGTGATGACCGACGTGGGGAACACCGAGTTCGCCCAGTCGTACCAGACCCAACCGCGCTGTTCACGCCTGCGGTCCGGTGCGCTGGGCACCGTCTCGGGGCTGCCGTCCACCACGCTCATCCATCCTCCGTCCCGCTGTCGGCACGCGGACCCTACAGGGAGGGGCGGGTTTGGTGATCCACTCGGGACAGGTGATGCGAAACAGTGCCGTGACGTGTGTGGCTGATGGTGCGGTTGTGACTTTTGTGACCAAAACGTACGGTGCTGGTCATGAGTGGTAGACGGATCGTCCTCATCGGACTTCTCGTGGCCGCGGGTGTCCTGCTCGGTCTCGCGCAGCCGGCCTCGGCCGACCCGCGCGGCGGCGACTGGGCGCGCCTGCGCCACTGCGAGTCCAGCGGCCGCTACGACATCGTGTCCGCGAGCGGCAAGTACTACGGCGCGTACCAGTTCGACCTGCCCACGTGGCGCAGCGTCGGCGGCCGCGGCCTCCCGCACCAGGCCACCCCCGCCGAGCAGGACTTCCGCGCGCTGTACCTGTACCGGATGCGCGGCTGGCAGCCCTGGACCTGCGCACGCACGCTCGGCCTGCGCGAGGACGCGGACGCGCGCAGCAAACGCGTCCCCACCTACGCCGAGGCCGCCTACATCGGCGGCGGTCCCGCCGCGGCCACGACGGCCGGGATGCCGCCGTGGCCGGGCAAGGTCTTCCGGTACGGCGACTGCGACCCGGCGCTGCGGCCGTTCCAGCTGCGGATGAACGCCTTCGGCTACGACTTCCAGGGCACCGGCTGCTACCGGGAGGAAACCCGTACGGCTGTATTGGCGCTGCAGCGCGCGAACGGCATCAAGACCTCCGGGCTGCTCGGCCCGAGGACGTGGGAGGCGGCGTGGAAGGGCAAGCCGCCTAGGGGTTGACGCGCCGGTACCGGCGGACCAGCAACACCGCGAGCCCGAGGGTGACGAGCCCGGCCGCGGCGACCAGCCACACCGGGAGCGGGGCGCCCGGCTGGTCGGCGGGCACGGTCGTCGCCTGGCTGCGCGGCGCCACGCTCGGCGGGTCGACCAGCGCGCGCGGCTCCTCGGACACGAAGCCCTGCGGTGCGCCCATGTCCGCGTCGGGTGCCGACGGCGGGAACGAGGGCCGCACGTCACCCCACTTCCAGGGGGCGCGTTCGGTCATCATGCTGGGCGCGATCTCGACCCCGCCCGGCACGGTGACGGTCGCGACGAGCGCGTCCGGCATGATCATCCCGTGCTCCGAGCCGATGGTCCACCGGCCGTCGTGCGGGAACACCACCTCGGCCGAGTAGTGCCCGTCGGTGGCGGTGGGGGTGCCGGGGAAGTCGACCGTCCCGCCCTTGCCGTCGGTCGCGCGCAGGGCGGTCGGGCCGAGGTCGCCGCCCTGGAACGGGTAGGAGCCGTGCTGGAGGATCCAGTAGCCGAACGTGTAGGTCACGCCGGCCTCGATCCGCGCGGGCGGCGGGTCGAGCAGGGTCTCCTCCCACGCACCCGCCTGGGCGGGCGGGGCCGCGAGCAGCCCGGTCGCCAGCACGGTCACAGCCATCACGAGGTATCGCCGCGTTCTCATGCCCTGACTACACCGGTGGAACCGATCCGGTTCCGGCGGTGTACCAGCTGGCAGAAGACCGGTCGAGGAGCACGAGACGGACGAGGACGAGGCAGTAGCACGGGCACGCGACGGTGACCAGCATGCGTACGCGCAGCTGGTCGCCCGGTACAGCGCGCTCGCACACCGGACCGCCTACCTGCTCGGCGCCGGGCACGAGGCCGAGGACGTGGTGCAGGAGGCGTTCGTGAAGGGCTACCGCGCGCTCGGCTCGTTCCGCGACGGCGCCGCGTTCCGGCCGTGGCTGCTGCGGATCGTCGCGAACGAGACCCACAACCTGCGCCGCTCGGCACGCCGCCGCACCACGCTCGAGCTGCGGGTGGCGGTGCACCCGGACGCGGCGGACCCCGCGTCCCCGGAGCAGTCGGCGGTCGCCGCCGACACCCACGCGGTCCTGCTCGCCGCCGTCAACGCCATGCCCGACCGCGACCGGCTCGTGCTGACCTGCCGCTACTTCCTCGACCTGTCGGAGACCGAGACCGCACAGGTCCTGGGCTGGCCACGCGGGTCGGTGAAGTCGCGGCTGTCGCGCGCGCTGGACAAGCTGCGCCGCGCCCTGCCGTCCCGGCTGGCGGAGGAGGTGCCCCGTGGCCGATGACCTCGAGTCCGCCCTCCGCGCGCTGGGCACCCGGCTGGCCGTGCCCGACCCGCCGGACGTGACCGGCGCCGTCCTCGCCCGCATCGCCGAACCCGCGCCCGCCCGGTGGTGGCGCCGCGTGCTCGCCGCAGTCGTGGCCGCGCTGGTCGCGCTCGCGACCGCCATGGTCGTCTCCCCGGCGGTCCGCGCCACGGTGTTCGACTTCCTGCGCATCGGCGGCGTGGAGATCCAGCACGGCCCCGCACCGGTCACCCCGTCCATGGACCCGCCGATGCCGGGGGAGCGGGACGTCACGCTCGAGCAGGCCCGCGCCGCCGTCGACTTCCCGCTGCGGTTGCCCGCCGGGCTGGGCCCGCCGGGCGCGGTCCGCCTCGGCGCAGGCGATCGCGTGGTGACCATGGCGTTCGGCGGCGTGCGTGTCGACCAGTTCGACGGCGGCCTCGACCCGATGTTCACCAAGTTCGCCTCGGCCGCCGACGTCCACCACGTCACCGTCGACGGCGCACCCGCCATCTGGGTCGACCGCCCCCACCCGGTCCTCTACACCGACCGCGACGGGAACCTGCGCGACGAGTCTGCCCGCCTGGCGGGCAGCACGCTGATCTGGGAACACGACGGCGTCACCTACCGCGTGGAGGGCGACCTGTCGCAACAGCGGGCGATCGCGATCGGCGAGTCACTGCGCTAGAGCCCCGCGTAGGTCCACAGCTCCTCGACCGACGCGGGCAGCCGCAAGGTCCGCAGCACCTCGGTGACGTTCCCCAGCCGCCACGCCGCGGACGGGACCTTGCCCAGCCCCGCCAGCAACCCGTCCAGCACCGACCCGGGCACCCGGTCCCGCACCGCGGCCAGGCTCACCGCCGCGTACCCGCGCAGGTCACCGTCGTGGAACGGCACCGGCGGATCCGGCCGCGGCGACATCACCCAGCCGGGTGAGCGCGACCGCCGCAGCCCACCGCACCGCCGCCGACCGGTGCGCCAGGTACGGCCGCACGACAGTGGGGGAGACGCCCAGCAGCCCCAGCGCCACCACGGCCGTCGCAACCACCCCGTCCGGCTCGTCTCCATCGAGCAGCGCCCGCACCCGGGACGACGAGTCGTAGGCGGGCAGCCAGCCCAGCACGTACAGCGCCGCGACCCGCACCTGCGGCGACGGGTCGGCCAGCAACTCCACGAACAGCCTCGTACCGGCTGCCCTGGTGGAAGATGTCGCCGCACAGCGCGTCCAGCGCCCGCAGCAGGTCCGGCACGTCACCCGCGGTCCCGTACGCGTGCCCGAGCCGCGCCCAGCCGACCGCGTCCAGCTCGGCGGGCGACCTCACGCGCGGGTCGGCCACAGGTCACGCGACCGCAGCACGTCCCGCAGCACACCCGGCCGGTCGGTCATGATCCCGTCCACACCGAGGTCGATCAGCTCGTTCATCTGGTCCGGCTCGTCGATCGTCCACACGTGCACCTCGATACCACGCCGCCGGGCCGCCGCGATCAGCCGCTTGTCCACGATCGTCAACCGGCCCTGCCGCACCGGCACCTGCGCGATCCGCTGGTGCCCGCGCCTGGCCCGCACGAACGCGGGCAGCCTGCCCGCCGCCCACAACCGCGCGATCGCCTTCGTCCCCATCGACGTCAGCAACCCCTCACCCGCCGCGCGCCGCACCTGCTCCAGCCGCGACTCCGAGAACGACGCCACGCACACCCGGTCGTAGGCGTTGGTCCGCTTCAGCGTGTCGATCAGCGGCCCCACCGCCCGCGACGCCTTCACGTCGATGTTGAAGTACGCGTCCGGCAACTCCTCGAGCACGTCCTCCAGCCTGCTCACCGGCTCCCGCCCACCGATCTTCGCGGTACGCACGACCTGCCACAGCTGCCGCGCGATCGGCCCGCACCCGTCGGTCGTCCGGTCGAGCACGGCGTCGTGGTGCACGACCACCACACCGTCGGACGTCGCGTGCACGTCGGTCTCCACGTAGTGGTAGCCCTCGGCCACCGCCCGCCGGAACGCCGACAACGAGTTCTCCATCCCCGCCAGATCGTCGTAGTGCCACCCGCGGTGGACGAACGCACGCGGGTACGGGCCGCCGAAAAAAGCGTGGTCATGCACACTGTCGAGTGTGCATCAGCGGCGTGGCTCGTGGGTGGACGGGCTGTTGCCAGCTAGCGTCAGCGACGTGAGGTTCGTCAGGTGATCGCTCCAGAACGAGTCAAGTCCCGCACCGCCGTCCGGCATTGCGGCTGGTGCGGACTTCGCTTGCCCGAGGACGGCAAGGTGGGCCGTCCCCGCCGCTACTGCTCCCAGTCGTGCCGCCAGCGCGCCTACGAACGCAGATCCGCGGTACAGCGCGGCGGCCTGCCGGAGGACGCCGTCGTCCTGTCCGCGGCCGAGCTCGCCGACCTGCAGGACCGCCTGTTCCAGCTCCGCTGCGCCGCCGAGGACGTGGCGACCGCCGCCGACGACGGAGCGGGCCCGCACGAGCTGCGGAACCTCGCCGCCGCGGTCGTCGAGAACGCTCATGGGCTCGAGCGGCTGCGCTGAACCCGCTCAGTCCACTACGCTTCGTGCGCAATTGCCCGATCAACCACGCGAGGCACGCGGATGGACACCGACAGCACCTCACTGAACGAGGTGCTGGACGCCGCCGACACGGCGTTCGCCGTGACGGACGCGCGATGCCGTGTGCGCTGGTTGAACCGCCTGATGGCCGAGCTCCTGGCCCTCACACCCGAGCAGGCGATCGGCCGTTCCCTGCCCGCCCTGCTGGTCGGCGCGCCGGACTGCCCGAGCGACGACGACGCGGACACCGACACCGCCGTCAGCGTCGTCCTCTCCACCACAACCGGGGCCGACGAACACCGCTGGCTCGACGTGCGCTGCACTCGGCTCAACGACGGTTACCTCTATCGGGTGATCGATGTGAGCCATTGGCGAGAAACGGACGTCGCACCCGCGGAACGCGACGAATGGCAGAAAGCCCTCATCCGAATGGCGGACGAGGACCCGCTCACGGGCCTGCTCAACCGCCGCGCCCTCACCAGGGAACTCGAACGCCAGCTCGCGCTCGGCGGCGACGGCGCCCTGCTGTTGCTCGACCTCGACAACTTCAAGGACATCAACGACCTGCGCGGCCACCCGGCGGGGGACCGCGTCATGTGCACCCTCGCCAACGTCCTGCGCGAACGCCTCGGCGACGGCCACGTCCTGGGCAGGCTCGGCGGTGACGAGTTCGCCGTCGTCCTCCCCGGCGCCGACGAGGCCACCGCCGTCCGCGTCGCCGACCGCCTCCGCAACGCCGTCGCCACGATCCCCGTGACCGGCGGCGTCGGCACCACCCGCGTCACCGTCAGCGCAGGCGTCGCCCGGTTCCAGTCGGGGGAGAGCTGGCAGGCCGTGCTCGCCAACGCCGACCTCGCCCTCTACGCGTCCAAGGACGCCGGCCGCAACCGCGTCACCGTCTACGAACAGGGCCACTACGCCGACACCGCGCTGCGCGTCACCGTCCTCGACCGCCTCCGGCACGCGCTCACCGGCGGCGGCCTCGAACTGCACGCCATGCCGATGGTCAAGCTCGGCAGCAACCGCGTCGTCGGCCACGAACTCCTGCTGCGCCTGGAGGACGGCCGCCAGCCCCGGCTCGGCCCCGGCGAGTTCCTGCCCGCCGCCGAACGCAGCGGCCTCGTCCTCGACATCGACCGCTGGGTCGCCGGCACCGCCATCGACGCGCTCGTCGCCCACCCGTACCCGGGCCTGCGGTTCAACGTCAACGTCTCCGGCCGCACCCTGGAGGACGGCGACTTCGGCGACTACGTGCTCGACCGCCTCGCCGCCGCAGGCGTGGCACCGGGCAGGCTCGGCTTCGAGATCACCGAGACCGCCGCCGTCACCAACCTCGCCGCCGCCCGCAGCCTCGCCCAGCAGCTGCGTGCCAGCGGCTGCCGCATCTCCCTGGACGACTTCGGCGCGGGCTTCGGCTCGTTCGTCCACCTCAAGCAGCTGCCGATCACCGGCGTGAAGATCGACGGCGAGTTCGTCCGCGGCATCGACTACGGCAGCCGCGACACCGTGCTCGTGCAGGGCATCGTCGACATCGCCCGCGGCCTCGGCGTCTCCGTCGTCGCCGAGTGGGTGGAACGCGCGAGCCAGGTCGACGCGCTCGCCCGCCTCGGCGTCCGTGTCGCACAGGGGTTCCACCTCGGCAAGCCGGAACCGCTCAAGGAGCTGCTGGCCCGTCCGCACGGCACATGGATGCGCAGGCCACGGCTCATGCCCGACACCGAGGGCACGGGCGAGGCGATGCCACTGGATGCCCAGAACACCACATGACAGACTCAACCGCCGTTCGAGCGCCCGGCGGTACACATAAGGGACGACCCAGTCGGGGTCGAGAACCCTTTCGGTTGGCGGTGGTGCCCCATGTCCAAGTCGAACGCCTCGGCGGAGATCAGCGGCCTGCAGATCTGCATCGTCAACACGGACGCGCAGATCGACGCCGCACTGGACAGCGGTGACCGGCGCGCGTTCCGCGTGTGGTGCCTGCGGCGGGCGTCGCTGATCGCCAGGGTCGAACGAGTGCTCGTCGAGGCCGCCACGGCGAAGGCTGCCTGACCCTCCGGCCCTACCCGTCCTTTCGTCACGTGACGAAAGTTTGCCGGGTTCAGGGGGGCGAGGGGAGTCAGGCGCACACCGGGCCTCCAGCGTGCTCGGTCACGCGGATCCGGGACCTGTCGGCCACGCGATGTTCGCCCAGAACCTGGCCGCTGGATCGGGCATGCGTTCTCGAACACGGGTGGAACACGGGCTGAGCGAGGGTGAACCGTCCGCCGGCCCCCTCTCCTCGACGCACGGGTAAGTTCGATAATCTACATTATGTTAAGTAAGACGTGGAGGGGTCCGGCCGGCAGCTCTCCTGCTGCCGGCCGGACGGGTCTCACGTCAGGTGCCGGGCGAAGAACCGGTTGCCGTCGTCCCCCTCGTGCGCTGGGACGCCGGTGTGCCCGCCCATGTTGGCGTGCAGTGTCTTCTCCCGGGAGCCGAAGGCGTCGAACAGGTCCAGTGCCATCTGCCGGTCGTTGCCGTCGTCGTCCCACTGCAGCAGGACCAGCAGCGGGATGGTGACCTGCCGGGCTTCCTCGAACATGCTGCGGGGCACGTAGCTCCCGGCGAACAGCACGGCGGCCGCGATACGTGGTTCGACCACCGCCAGGCGGGTGCCGATGGCGATCGCCCCGCCCGCGAGCCCGACCGGACCGCCCAGGCCGGGCAGTTCCAGGACGGCGTCCAGGAGTGCCTGCCATTCCGGGACGGCCTGGTCGACGAGCGGGAGGACGAGCCGGTTGACGATGTCGTCGTCGACCGGCTCCCCCGCTGCCAGTGCCCGGCGGAGATCGGTGCGGGCCTGGTCGGCGGTGGCGGAGCGGGGCCGGTCCCCCGCGCCCGGGAGTTCGATGGTGGCCGCGGCCCAGCCGCACGCCGCGGCGGCGCGGGCCCTGGCGGCGAGCCGCGGGTACATCCTGGACAGTCCGCCGGGGTGGCCGAGCAGGATCAGCGGGGCCGGTGCGGGTGCGGATTCCGGTGTCCACAGGATGCCCGGGATCTCGCCGAGGGTGAACGCGCGTTCGAGTACGCCGTCGTCGAGGCGTTGTTGGGTGGTGAATCGCACTGTCGTGCCTTTCGGGAGCTGCTGAACGGCGCTCCCGGGCGACCTATCGCCCGACCGTGACCCCCGAGAGGAGCACCCATGTCGTCATGTTCACGGGTACCACCTCCTCGGTCTCTCGCACGGTCTCGGGAACGGTAGCAGCGGTCGCCGTGTCCGCCAACGGATTTTCCTGGCGGGTGTCACACGCTCTCCCCCGCCGGTGTCTCCATGCCCGACGACAGGAACACGACGTGTGAAGGAGACACCATGGGCGGCGCACGAGTTCCCTCGGCGGAGATCACCGGGCTGTTCGGGGCGTTGGTGAAGCGGATGTCCCGCCGGATGCTGGGTGAGGTGCCGGAGTCGGCCGGGGTGCTGTGGCACCACCCGGCCGTGTTCAAGGACATGATGTCCTTCGGGCACAAGACGGAGAAGTGGGGCCGGCTCGACCCGAACCTGGCGACGTTCGCGCACATGGCGGCGGTCGGCACGGTCGGGTGTGAGGCGTGCCTGGACCTCGGTTACTTCATGGCGCACAACAAGGGCCTGGACGAGGCGAAGGCGCGGGAGGTGCCGAGGTGGCGTGAGTCGGCGGTGTTCACTCCCCTGGAGCGGCGGGTGATGGCGTACGCGGAGGCGATGTGCCGGACGCCGTTGGCGGTGACGGACGAGATGTCGGCGGCGTTGCTGGCGGAGCTGGGGGCGCCGGGGCTGGTGGAGCTGACGGCGCGGGTCGCGGCGGCGAACATGGCGGCGCGCAACAACATCGCGCTGGGGATCCCGTCGCAGGAGTTCTCGTCGGCGTGCGGGCTGCCGCCGCTGGCGGCCCGGTCGGCGGACGTAGCCTCCGGGGCATGAGCACGGACCCGTTCGTCGCCCACCGCGGGCTGTTGTTCACGGTCGCCTACGAGATGTTGTCGTCGGCCGCGGACGCCGAGGACGTGGTGCAGGAGACGTGGCTGCGGTGGGCGGACGTGGACAAGGCCGAGGTCCGGGACGCGCGTGCGTACCTGGTGCGGGTCGTGACGCGGCAGGCGCTGAACCGGTTGCGGACGTTGCACCGGCGGCGGGAGGACTACGTCGGTGAGTGGTTGCCGGAGCCGTTGCTGACGAGCCCGGACGTGGCCGAGGACGTGGCGCTGGCGGAGAGCGTGTCGATGGCGGTGTTGACGGTGCTGGAGACGCTGGGTCCGACGGAGCGTGCGGTGTTCGTGCTGCGGGAGGTGTTCGACCTGTCGTACGACGAGATCGCGGACGCGGTCGGGAAGAAGTCGGCGGCGGTGCGGCAGATCGCGCGGCGGGCGCGGGACCACGTCGCTGCTCGGCGTCCCCGGGTGGTGGTGGGGCGCGCCGAGCAGGAGCGGGTGGTGGCGCGGTTCATCGCGGCGCTCAATACGGGTGACTTGCAGGAGTTGATGGACGTGCTGGCGCCGGACGTGGTGGCGGTCGCCGACGGTGGTGGTCAGGTGCCTGCGACGCGCAGGCCGGTCGTGGGTGCGGAGAAGCTGGTCGCGTTGTTCGGTGCCGGCCTGCGGAAGGTGGCCGTGTTCGCGGGCGCGCCGGTGTGGGTCAACGGCGCGCCCGGGGTGCGGGTCGAGGTGGACGGTGAGCTGGCGGGCACGATCAGCGTGACGGTGGCGGACGGGCGGATCACCCGGCTGTTCTCGGTGTGGAACCCGCACAAGCTGGCGCGGCTGGCCGACGGGGCGGCGTTGACGCGTCAGGCGGTCATCTCGGCGAGCACCGCCAGGTAGTGCGGGTTGGTCATGATGCCGATGACGTTGCCGAAGGGGTCGGTCACGGACGCGGTGACGAAGCCGTCGCCGCGTGGGGTGATGCCTTCGAGCTGCGTGGCGCCCATGGCGATCAGGCGTTCGAGACTGGCCTCGAGGTCGTCGACGTGCCACTGCATGATGACGCCCGCCGGTCCGTTCGTGACGTCGTGGGGTGCGTAGCGGCTGTCGATGAGGCCGAGTTCTGCCTGGTAGTCGCCGATGCGGTATTCGAGGTAGGCGGGGGCGCCGTCGATGTCGCGGCGGAAGTAGGGCGGGACGCCGAGGAGTTCGGTGTACCAGGCCTCGGCGGCGCCCATGTCGTCGGCGAAGTAGCTGATGGTGGCGAAGCCGCGGAACATGGCGGTGGTCCTTCCTGCTGGTGTGTGCTGTCGGGAACCACTCTGTCGTGGAAAGTGCTCACCGATTGAGCACTTTCCACGACAGAATTCAGTCATGCGTGCGGACCGTTTGGTGGCGACCCTCCTGTTGATGCAGTCGCGTGGCCGGGTGACGGCCGCGGAGATCGCCGAGGAGCTGGAGGTCTCGGTCGCGACGGCGCGGCGGGACCTCGAGGCGTTGTCGACGGCGGGTGTGCCGGTGTACCCGCAGCCGGGTCGCGGTGGCGGGTGGTCGCTGGTGGGTGGCGCCCGCACGGATCTGTCGGGGTTGACGGCGAGTGAGGCGCGGGCGTTGTTCCTGTTGGTGGGGCCGGCGGCGGCGGTGGCGCCGGAGGTGAAGGCGGCGCTGCGCAAGCTGGTGCGGGCGCTGCCCGCGGTGTTCCGCGCGGACGCGGAGGCGGCGGCGGACGCCGTGGTCCTGGATCCCGCGCGGTGGGGTGAGCGGAGCAGGGACCGTTCCCCCGTGGTCGAGCTGTTGCAGCGGGCGGTGGTGGCGCGCAGGAAGGTGCGGTTCTCCTACGCGTCCCGGGGCCGGGAGCGTGCCGAGCGGACGGTGGCGCCGTGGGGTCTCGTCGACAAGGACGAGATCTGGTACGTGGTCGCCGGTACCGAGCGCGGGCAGCGGACGTTCCGGGTCGACCGTATCGCCGACGCGGTGGTGCTGGACGAGACGTTCGAGCGGCCCGAGGGGTTCGACCTGTCGTCGGCGTGGGCGCGGGTCGTCACCGAGGTCGAGGAACGCAGGTCGCTGTTGTCGGCGACGGTGCTCGTGGCCGAGCGGTTCGTGCACGTGCTGCGGATCCAGTACGGGCGGCACTGCGAGGTGCTGGGCCCGGCCGGTGACGGGCGGGTGCGGGTCCGGGTCGCGGCGCCGACGCCGTTGATGATCGCGCAGCCGCTCGCGGGGTGGGGTGGGCTGCTCGACGTCGAGGACTCCCCCGCGGTCCGTGCCGAGCTGGCCAGGCTGGGCGCGGAGCTGGTCGAGCGTTACGCGGACACGGGCAGCGGGCCGACGTCGTAGGTGTAGAGCCAGCTGGTGGCCTTCTCGTGGAAGTGCTTGATGCCGAAGGACATCACGGCGTCGTCGACCCTTCTGCGGAGCGGGCCGCGGGTCTTCCTGGCGCGGCTGTCCCGTCCGGTCTTGAGCACCTTGGTGATGCGGGGGCGGCGGGTGTCCTCGTAGGCGGCGAGCGCGGCGGGCACGGGTGCGGTGGTGAGTCGTTGAGCGAGGACGACGGCGTCCTCGATGGCCATGGACGCGCCCTGACCCGCGCCGACGGGGTGGGCGGCGTCGCCGACGAGGACGGTGCGGGTGCCGCGCCAGGTGGGTACCGGGGCGAGGACGTGGTCGAGGGTCGGCCGGTACAGGTGGGTGGCGGCGGCCAGGACGGCGAGGACGTGTGGTTCGTGGCGGTACCGGTCGCGCAGCGACGCGAGGTCGACGGTGCCGAGGTCGGGCTGGTCGGGTTCGGCGACCTGGGCGGCCCACCAGACGGTGCCGTCGTGGCCCGCGCCGTGGATGAACGCGCCGCCGCGGGCGAAGGTCATGTTGAGGATCCCCGGTTCGACGTCGACGTCGGCCGTGGCGGTGGCGGTGGCGGTGCCGGAGGCGGTGTAGATGCCCGCGTAGACCGGCCGGGGTGCGTGCGGGTCGAGCAGTGTGCGGACGGTGGACCAGATGCCGTCGGCGCCGACGAGCAGGTCCGAGTCGACCGTGTCGCCGTTGGCGAGGTGAACGCGGACGCGGTCGCCGTCCTCGTCGGCGCCGACGACCCGCTCCCCCGTGACCACGCGTGCGCCCGCGGCGGTCGCCTGCTCGCGCAGGGCGCTGACGAGGTCGGCGCGGCGGAGGGTGACGCTGTGGAGCGGGTCGCCTGACTTGCGTCCGCGGGCGGTTTCGCCGAGGAGGCGTCCGTTGCTGGACCAGAACCGCTGGGTGGGCACGGCCTGGCCGACGTTCTGGACGGCTGCCAGGCAGCCGACCGCGTCGAGTGCGCGCAGCCCGTTGCCCGCGAGGCTGAGGAACGAGCCGATGCTGCCCGCGGGGTCCGGATAGGCCTCGTACACGGTGACGTCGGCGCCGATGCGGCGCAGCGCGATCGCGCAGACGGTGCCGGCGACCCCTCCCCCGGCGATGCTGACCTGCATGTCTTCCTCCTGAATCAAGTTTCACCGAATATAGATTCACCGAAATCGTGTTCAGTATGATGTGGGTGCCGGCGACGTGTCAATGAGGGAGACCACGGTGGGTGTGCGGAAGGCGAAGGCGGCCGAGACCCAGGCGGCGTTGAAGGACGCCGCGCGCAGGCTGTTCGCCGAGCGCGGCTACCTGAACACGAAGATCACCGACATCACGGCGGCGGCCGGGCGGGCGACCGGCTCGTTCTACGACCACTTCCCCAGCAAGGAGGCGCTGCTCCAGGCGTTGCTGGCGGACATGGGGGCGCGCGCGGACGCCGAGATCGAGACGTGGGAGCACCCGCCGGACCACGATCTGACCGACCGGGCGCAGCTGCGTGACCACGTGGGGATGGCGTGGCGGGTGTACCGCGACCACCTGCCGGTGGTGGTGGCGCAGCTGCAGGCGATGATCGCCGACGACCCCGGCCACGGCCGCGCGTGGCACACGCTGACCGGGCAGACCGAGGACCTGCGCGCGCACCTGGAGTACCTGCGCGACCGCGGCCACGAGCTGCCCGGTGACCCGACGCTCGTCGCCGCCGCGATGGGCGCGCTGATGGGCATGCTCGGCTACGCGGTCATGACCAACCGCGACGCGACCTACGGCGACGACGAGGTCGTGGACACGGTGACGGCGCTACTGCTGCACGGTTTGGCCGGCCCGCACGTCGGCCAGGCGCCGCCAGGCGAGGACGGTCATGACCGCGACCATGGCGCCGGCGAGCCAGAACGGCACGAGCAGCCCGAACCGGGCCGCGGCGAACCCGCCGAGTAGCGCGCCGAGGACCGACCCGCCGACCGACGCGAGCTGGTAGACGCTGCCCGCCCGGCCGAGCAGCTCCGACGGGGTGGCGCGCTGGCGCGCGGTGGCCGAGACCGAGCCCCACACGATGGCGTGCACCCCGAACACGGTCATGATCGCGCCCGCGACCCACGGGTTGCTCGTCACCGCGAGCGCCAGGTACGTGAGCGCTTCGGTCACGAGCCCGGCACGCAGCAGCGTGGTCTGGCCGAACCGGGTTTCCAGTCGGTTGTACGCCCACGCGCCGCAGATCCCGCCGACGGCGCCAGTGGCGATGAACAGCCCGTACTGGCTGTCGGTCAGCCCGAGGTGCTGGGTGCCGTAGAGGACCCAGATGGCGAAGGCGCCGACGCCGGCGAAGTTCATCACGAAGATGCAGACGGCGAGGATCCGCAGTCCGGGGTTGCGCCACAGCCAGCGCACGCCGGCGGCGATGTCGGCCCGCAGTGTGGCCTGCGCTGGTCGTGGCCGGTGGGTGGCGGAGGTGCGCAGCACGATCAGCGCCGCCAGCGTGCACACGACGGCGTGCAGACCGAAGGGCACCGCGACGCCCAGTCCGAACAGGAGCGCGCCCAGCGGTGGCCCGGCGAGCTGGTTGTTGAGCATCGTGGTGACGGACAGGCGGGCGTTGGCGCGGCCGAGCTGGTCGGCGGGCACGCTGTCGACGATGAGCGCGCTGTGGGCGGTGTCGGCGACGGTCTCGATGGTGCCGAAGAGGAACGAGACGAGGTAGAGCTGCCACAGCGCCGGTGTGCCGGCCGCGAGCACGCAGGCGAGCGCGGCCATGGCGGTGGCGCGGACGAGGTTCCCCGTGACGACGAGCGTGCGGCGTGGCAGCCGGTCGGCGAGCGCGCCGCCGGTCAGCGCGAACAGCAGCCAGGGCAGTTGCTGGGCGAACAGCGCCGCCGAGACGGCGACCGGGTCGGTGGTGAGGGTGGCGACGAGGAGCGGTCCGGCGGCGAGCAGGACGCCGTCGCCGAGGTTGGTGACCGCGACGGCGGTCCAGTGCCGGTGGAAGGCAGGGGTGAGCGCTCGACGGTGTCGAGGCATGGCGGGACTCCCGGAAAGTAGACATGGCTACATGGCGATATGGCGACTGGTGTGTCCGCCGTCGCCGGGAGCCCGGTCAGTGCCGGGGACCGGTGTCCGAGACCGGTGTCAGAAACCCTGGGCGGCGGACGTGCCGTCCGCGGTCCGGCTGCGTGCCATGTCCTCACCTCTCGTCGGGTAAAGATCAACTCCGACGATACCGCAGGTGGTCAAGGCCGTCACGCCGGTTTCAGCCGCCGTGCCAGTGGCGCCACAGGGTGGCGTACTCCCCGCCCGCGGTGACGAGCTCGTCGTGGCTGCCCAGCTCGGTGATCCGGCCGCCCGCCATGACGGCGACGCGGTCGGCGTAGTGCGCGGTGTGCAGGCGGTGGGCGATCGCGATGACGGTACGGCCCTCCAGCACGGCGGCCATGGCGCGTTCCGCGTGCCGCGCGGTGGCCGGGTCGAGCAGCGCGGTGGCCTCGTCGAGGATCACCGTGTGCGGATCGGCGAGCACGACCCTGGCGAGCGCGAGCTGCTGGGCCTGTGGCGCGTCGAGGGTCATCGCGTTGGTGCCCAGCTCGGTCGACAGCCCGTCGGGCAGCTCCCGCACCCAGGTGGCGTCGACGGCGTCCAGAGCGGCGAGCATGGCGTCGTCGCCGGCCTCCGGCGCCGCGATCGCCAGGTTGTCGCGCACGGTCCCGATGAACACGTGGTGTTCCTGCGTCACCAGCACGATCCGCCGCCGCAGCTCCTCCGGGGCGAGCAACGCGACGGGCGCGCCGCCGACGGTGATCCGCCCGGCCCTGGGCGTGTCGACCCCGGCGAGCAACCGCCCGAGCGTGGACTTCCCGGCGCCCGACGGGCCGACGATCGCGAGCCGCTCCCCCGGCCGCACGGACAGGTCGACGCCGTGCAGCACGTCCCGCTCGCCGCTGTAGGCGTACCGGACGCCGGTGACCTCGATCCGGTCGTCGACCGGGGCGGCTTCCCCGACCGGTGCGGGCGCGACCTCGCCGACACCCTTGAGGCGGGCCAGCGACGCGCCGCTGCGCTGCACCTGCTCCATCCACATCAGGATCTGGTTGATCGGGTTGACCAGCTGCATCGCGTACAGGCTGACCGAGATCACCGCGCCGAGGCTCACGAGGCCGTCGACGTACATGACGCCGCCGACGAGCAGCACGACGACCATCGCGCCGACGCTGGCGAAGTCGATCATCGGGAACAGGACGTTGCGCAGGAAGAGCGTGCGGAGCTTGGTGCGGAAACCTTCCCGGACGGCGTCGTCCCCGTCGGCGATCCGCCGTGCCCGCAGGTCGAACGCCTCGATGGTGCGGGCGCCGTCGACGGTGGCGGCGATCGACTCGGACAGCTCCGAGGTCGCCGCGCCCTCGGCGAGGTAGGCGGTCCTGGCCCGCTTGAGGTACCAGCGGCTCGCGAACCAGAGACCGGAGATGCCGAGCAGAGCGAGCCCGGCCAGCGGAGGGCTGAGCACGAGCATCGCACCGAAGATCAACGTGCCCTGCAGGGCGCCCATGAACACCTCGGGCGCGGCGTCGCGCAACGCGGCCCCGACCGTCGCGACGTCGGCGGTGGTGCGGGACATCAGGTCACCCGTACCGGCACGCTCGACCACCGCGGTCGGCAACGCGAGGGTGCGGTCGACGAACTCCTCCCGCAGCCGCGCGAGGGACCGTTCCGCGAAGCGGTGGGCGAAGTAGCGGGCGTACCGGGTGAGCACCATGTGCGCCGCGGCGAACGCGACGATCGCGAGCGCCAGCAGGTCCACCGTCGACGCGTCCGCGGTCCCGGACTCGACCTGGTTGACGATCCGGCCGATGAGCCACGGCGCGCCCAGCCCGGCCGCCGCCGCGAGGCAGGTGGTCACGACGACCAGCAGCGTGGCACGCGGGTCGGCGCGGACGATGTCCCACGCCGCCCTCCGCACCCCGCGCGCGTCGGCGACCGGCAGCCGCCACCCGTCAACCCGCTCAGTCACGATGTTCGCTCCGCAAGCTCCGCTCAGTCACGCACCAGGTCCTCCTCACTCCCCCGGAACGCGAGGGTCCGGTAGCCGGGCTGGGTGGCGAGCAGTTCGGCGTGCGTCCCGGTGGCCGCGACCCGCCCGTCGACCAGGTAGGCGACCCGGTCGGCGCGGTCGAGCAGCAGCGGTGAGGTGGCGGCCAATACGGTCGTACGGCCGCGCCGGGCGGCGTGCAGCCGCTCGGCGACCACTGACTCGGTGTGCGCGTCGACGGCGGAGGTCGGTTCGACGAGCAGCAGCACCTCGGGGTCGGCGAGCAGGGCGCGGACGAGCCGCAGCCGCTGGCGCTGCCCACCGGACAGCGACCGGCCCTGCGCCTCCACGTACGAGCCGAGACCGTCGGGCAGCGCGTCGACGACGTCCTCGGCCATCGCGACCCGGACGGCGTCGGTGATGGCGCGGTCGTCGTGGTGGTCCTTCGCGGCGACGGCCGCGCGCAGCGGGCCTGCGAACAGGTAGGCGTCGTTGTCGGCGACGAGGATGCGGGACCGCACGTCGGCGAGCGGGACCTCCGCCAGCGGGGCGCCGCCCCAGGTGACGTCGGAGTCGGTGTAGCGGCCGAGCCGGTCGACCAGGTCGGTGGCGTCGGCGGGCACCGCCGCGGCGACGACGAGCAGTTCCCCTGGCCGCACGGTCAGCCCGCTGTCGGGGTCGTGCAGCGGCGCGGGCCCGGACGGTGCCGGTACGGATGACTTGTCACGCACGGCGGGCCGGATGCCGAGCACGGTGGTGACGCGGCGGGCGGCGACCAGGCCGCGGCTGATGTCCTGCGCGCCCTCGATGAGGAAGTACACGGGGGTGGAGAGGACGGCGACGTACCCGTAGACGGCGACCATCTCGCCGACGGTGATCTCCCCGGCGGCGGTCATCCGGGCGGCGAGCCAGGTGACGGCGGCGAGGAACAGGCTGGGCAGCCCGACGCCGACGCCCTCGATCCAGCTCGCGACGGCGCCGACCCGGTAGCCCTCGGCGCGCAGCGCCTGGGAGCGGCGGCGGTAGCGGGTGGCGAACAGGTCCTTGCCGCCGATCCCGCACAGCACCCGCAGCCCGGCGACGATGTCGCCCGCGCGGGCGGTGAGCGTGCCCTGGTGTTCGCGGTAGACGGCTTCGGTGGTGCGCAGCCGGTTGAGCAGCGGGCCGATGGACAGCACGAACAGCGGCACACCGACGAGCACGACGGCGGCGAGCAGCGGGGAGATCGACACGAGCAGCACGGCCACGGTGCCGTAGGTGACGAGCGCGCCGACGCCGGGCCCGGTGGAGGTCATGGTGCGGGCGATGCGGTCGAGGTCGGCGGCGCCGATGCTCACCACCTCGCCCGCGGTGACGCGGCGCGGCAGTTCGGCGCCGACCCGCACGGCGTGGCGGATGACGACCTGGACGGTGCGGTAGGCGGCGTCGTTGCGGATGAACGTCATGGTGCGGTGCCGCAGGACGCCGATCCCGGCGTTGGCGATCCCGGAAACGGCGAGCACGGCGACCCAGAACGCGAGGGCGCCGAGGTCGCGGGCACGCAGCCCGTCGTCGATGGCGCGGGCCATCAGGTAGGGCGGCAGCATCAGCAGCACCATCCACGTGATGGACAGCGTCGCGCCGAGCAGTACCCGCAACCGCTGCTTCCTCACCAGCCAGAGCAGGAAGCGCAGGGGCCCGCGCGCGTCGGGCACCCCCGGGTCGGCGTACGGGACCTTCGGCCGCATGATTTCCACCTTATGCGTCCGCGGCCAGCGATTTTCCGGACCGGCGTGCCCGCGGGCTCGACACCACCGGTGGTCCCGGCCGTGGGAGGCTTGTGGTGATGGAAGCGAACCGCACGGCTCCCGTGCCCCGGTGCGCGGCGCAGGCCGCGCAGCTCGGCGAACCGTTGGCGGGGACGGCGGCGTTCGCGCGGTCGTGGCTCGCGGTGGAGCAGCCGGGGCCGTGGGGCCGGGAGGCGCTGTCGGCGAGCCACCTCGACGCGGGGGTGGCGAAGGAGCTCGCGGCGCTGGCCGCGGGCACGGGGGTGCGGATCGTGCTGATCCGCAGGCCGGGCAGCCACCCGGACCGGCACCGCCCGGTGCCCAGGCACGTGTACCTCGCGCACACCGTGCCCGGCCGGACGTGGCTGGAACGCACCACGGTCACCGACCCGAAGCAGTTGCTGGACCTGGACTTCGTGCGGGCGGGCGCCGGGGACCGCGGGCTGCTCGGTACGGCTGTATCGGATCCGTTGCTGCTGGTGTGCACGAACGGCAGGCGGGACGTGTGCTGCGCGTTGCTGGGCAGGCCGGTCGCGGCCGCGCTGGCGGCGGAGCACGGTGAGCGGGTGTGGGAGTGCACGCACATCGGCGGGCACCGGTTCGCGCCGACCGCGGTGCTGCTGCCGACCGGGTATTCGTACGGTCGACTGACGACCGAGGCGGGGGCGCGGCTGCTGGCTGGCGGCCCCGAGGTGGCGGACTGCCGCGGCCGGTCCACGTGGTCGCCGCCGGGACAGGCCGCGGAGCTGGCGGTGCGGGAGTCGACCGGGATCACCGACCCGGATGCGCTGGCGGTGACGACCGTCGAGGAACCGGCCGAGGGCGGCTGGGTGGTGACTGTCGCGCACCGGGACAGCAGGACGTGGCGGGTGACGGTGGTCGAGCGGCAGATCTCGCCGGGCCGGGCCGCGAGCTGTGGCGCGGCGCCGACCCCGGCGGTCTCGCTATCCATCGCGTCCTGTCTCTAGCGCGCCAGCGAACCGCCTGGTGATCCACCGCCGCTGCCACGGGGTTTCCACCGCCCGGTGGTGGTAGTGGGTGCGGGCCCAGGCGACGGCGTCGCCGGCGGGCACCCCGGTGAGCACGGCGAGCGCGGCCACGACGGTGCCGGTGCGGCCGATCCCGCCGCCGCAGGCGACCTCGACCCGCTCCCCGGCGGCCGCGCGGCGGTGCAGCTCGCGGATGGCGGTGACGGCCGCGTCGGTGTCGCGCGGGAGCAGGAAGTCGGGCCAGTCGATCCACTGGTGGGGCCATTCGAAGGTGTGCCGGGCCCGGAGCTTGCCGGAGCCGAGGTAGAGCCCGAACTCCGGGGCCGGGCCGCCGGGTGCGGGGTTGCGCAGGCCGCGGGCGCGCACCCAGGCGCCGTCGGGGAGCTGGATCGCGTCGTCGAGCCGGGTCATGCGCCCACTATGGCGGACGCGGTCACCGCCGCAGGAGGTGTTCAGCGGCGAGCTGAACGACGTCGCGGGTGGAGCGGCCGGGGTGGTCGGCGACGATGAAGTGGCGGCCGATCGCGAGGGTGAACATGAGCGTGCTGCGTGCCTCGATCTCGTCGGGGTCGGACACGAAGCACGCGAACGTGGACCGCAGGAAGTCCATGCGCGCGTTGTCGATGCGCCGCAGCCGCGCCGCGACGGACTCGTCGTGCCGTGCCCAGGCCCGGACGGCGATGTCGATCCGGTGCAGTTCCTCGGAGAAGGTGAGCGCGCCGACGCGGCGGATCTTGTCGACCGGGTCGCCGCCCTCGGCTTCGACCTGGGCGATGACCTCCCGGG
This sequence comes from Actinophytocola sp. KF-1, assembly GCF_054661535.1. NCBI lineage: Bacteria > Bacillati > Actinomycetota > Actinomycetes > Pseudonocardiales > Pseudonocardiaceae > Actinophytocola > Actinophytocola sp. KF-1. The sequence goes on from NZ_BAAFVK010000003.1 coordinate 330,920, forward strand.
TGGAGCGCTGTTCCCACTCGTCGAGCATCTCGGCGAGCAGCGCGGGCCGGCCGTCGAAGTAGCCGTAGAACCCGCCTTTGGTCACGCCCAGCTCGGCGGCGAGCGCCTCCACGCGGACGGCGTCGGGACCGCCTCTGGCGAGCGCGGCGAGGCCCGCTTCGATCCAGCGGTTGCGTGTGGTGCGGGCGACAGCGGGGATCGGGCCACCTCCGTTGATCGGACCTGATCTGTACGTTAGCGTACAGATCAAATATACGCTTCCGTATAAATGGAGGTGGCCCGTGGCACGACTGGCCGGCACCGCCCACACCGCGCTCCCCTGGCGCATCCACGAGATCACCGGCGACTTCACCGTCGCGGACGTGTGGTCCTTCCGCACCCCAGGGGCCGGGCCCGGCGACTTCCCCGCGGTGCTCGCGGCGCTCCGCGCGGCGGGCGGCCTCGACAAACAGCCGTGGCCGGCCCGGTTCCTCTTCGCGCTGCGGTGGCGGCTGGGCGCGCTCCTCGGCTGGGACACCCCGTCGGCGGGCCTCGGGCAGCGGGTCCGGTCGCTGCGTGACCGCCTGCCCGCCGACCTGCGCGGCGCGCCGCCCGGCCCGGACGACGACCGCATGCCGCTGACCCCGGTCTACGAACTGGACCGGGAAGCCGCCCGCGAACTCGCGAACAAGACCGTGCACACCGTCATGCACCTGGGCTGGGTGCCCGGCGCCGACGGCGACCACGAGCTGCGGATGGCGGTGCTCGTCAAACCCAACGGCCGGTTCGGCCGCCTGTACATGGCCGCGATCGCCCCGTTCCGGTACCTCGTGGTCTACCCGGCGCTGACCCGCCAGTGGGAACGCGCGTGGCGCGAGGCGGTGCGTGCCCGATGACCGCGCGGGCGAAGCTCCGCTGGGCGGCGGGCATCATGGTCACCCTCGGCGCGGGACACCTGACGTTGCTCACGGTCCTCGCGTGGCAGGACGTCGCGGGCTGGTGGGACCGCGGCCTCTGGGCGGCGGTCCCGCTCATCGACCCCGCACGCACCGTGGCGTCGTTGCGGAACGAGGTCGCGTTCTGGGCGGGGCCGGGGAGTTTCGCGGTCCCCCTGGTGCTCCTGGGCTGCCTGATCCGGCACCTCGCCGGGCGCGGTGTCGCGGTGCCCGCCGGCATCGGCTGGGCCGTCGCGGCGTGGTCGGTGGCCGGCGGCGTCCTGCTCGTGCCGTCCCCCTACTTCGCCGGGGTGGTCGCCGGCGCGCTCGTCATCGCGGCGGCCAGGAACAATTCCGGATCGTCCACAACGGAACCTGTCCGCCACAATTCAGGCGACCGATGAACAATGGCCCCGCTCCCATCCGGGAATCGGGGCCATCGCCGGGTTTACGTCACTGATAGCGCGGCGGTTCGTCGGACAGTTCCGTCGACTCGGCGGGCCGGACCGGCGGCATGTGCTGCGTGGGCGTGCCGAGACCCTGCGGCGGCTCGTAGGCGGGCGCGACCGCGGTCGGCGGCTCGGGCGCGGGCTCCGGCGGACCCACCGGCAGCGGCGGCCGGGACAGCGCCGCGGGCGCTGCCGGCTTGGTCAGCGGGCTCGGGACCTCCTGCCGCGCAACGGCTTCCGCCGCGCGCACGGCCTCGGCGACCTTCGGGTCGGTGGAGGTGTCGAACCAGCTGGCGATCTCCTCCTCGTCGTCGTCGCGGCGCTGCGGCGGCTCGTAGGCGGGCGGCTCGTACCGGAACACGCCGTCGTCGCCGGGCGCGCCCAGCATCTTCGCGAACCCCTCGAGGGCCTTGCCGAAGTCGTTGGGCAGCATCCACACCTTGTTGGCGTCGCCCTGCGCCATCTGCGGCAGCGTCTGCAGGTACTGGTAGGCCAGCACCTCCGGCGTCGGCTTGCCCGCCTTGATCGCGTCGAACACCTTCTCGATGGCCTTCGCCTGGCCCTGCGCCTGCAGGTACCGCGCGGCCCGCTCACCCTGCGCCCGCAGGATCCGCGACTGCCGCTCACCCTCGGACGCCAGGATCGCCGCCTGCTTCGCGCCCTCCGCGGACAGGATCTGGCTCTGCTTCTGGCCTTCCGCCGTCTTGATCGCCGCCTCGCGGGTACCTTCCGCGGTCAGGATCATCGCGCGCTTCTCCCGGTCCGCGCGCATCTGCTTCTCCATCGAGTCCTGAATGGACGGTGGCGGGTCGATCGCCTTCAGCTCGACGCGGGCGACGCGGATGCCCCACCGCCCGGTGGCCTCGTCCAGCACGCCGCGCAGCTGCCCGTTGATGGAGTCACGCGAGGTCAGCGTCTCCTCCAGGCTCATGCCACCGACCACGTTGCGCAGCGTGGTGGTGGTGAGCTGCTCGACACCGACGATGTAGTCGGAGATCTCGTACACCGCGTCACGGGGGTTGGTGACCTGGAAGTACACGACCGTGTCAATCGACACCGTCAGGTTGTCCTGGGTGATCACCGGCTGTGGCGGGAACGAGACCACCTGCTCGCGGCGGTCGATCCGCGCGCGGACGCGGTCCAGGAAGGGCACCAGGAAGTTCAGGCCGGGCTCGGCGACCGACCGGAATCTGCCGAGCCGTTCGATCACCGCGGACTGGGCCTGCGGGATCACGAGGATCGACTTCACCACGACCGTGAGTACGAACAAGACCACGACCGCGACGATGATGAGAATGGTCAACGTGCCTCCACTCCGGACGGCGCTTCCTGGGCGGTGTTGTGGCAGTAGATCACATCAGCCACCCGAACATGCGCATGTCAGGGCCGCGTCCAACCAGAAGTTGGATCACGTTCACCCCGGTGCCGGTCACTCCACGTCCGCCAGCACGACCGCGGTCGCGCCCGCGATCTCCACGACCGTCACCGACGCCCCCGGCGCGATGGGCCGCTTGTCGTCGAACGCGCGGGCCGACCACACGTCCCCGTCGAGCCGGACCTGCCCGCCGTGGGCGTTCACCTCCGACACCGCGACCGCCTTGCGGCCGATCAACGCGTCGGCGTTGGTGTGCACGAGCTCGCCGTGCATTCTGCGCTTGAGCCATGGCCGCGCGAAGGTCACCAACCCGATCGACACGAGGGCGAACACCGCGCAGCTGACCAGCGTGTTACCGAAAATCGCCTCGGCACCGGCGCCGGCGAGCGCGCCGACACCGACCATGAGCAGGAAGAAATCCCCCGACAGGATCTCGGCGGCGATCAGCGCGATTCCACCGATGAGCCAGAACAATGCGGCCATGCCCGCAATGATCTCAGAACGGGGCCATCCGGGTCACTACTCTTCACCGGTGGTGACGAAATCGATGAGCCGCTCCACCGCGCCGATCAGCGGCGTCTCCAGGTCCTTGTAGCTGCGCACACCGGCCAGCACGCGCCGCCACCCGTCGGCGGGTTCGCCCCAGCCCAGCGCCGCGCAGATCCCTTCCTTCCACGGCGTGCCGCGCGGGACCACCGGCCACTCCCGGATGCCGACCGCGGCCGGTTTCACCGCCTGCCACACGTCCACGTACGGGTGGCCGGTGACCAGCACGTTCGGGTCACGCAGCGACTCGACGATCCGGGACTCCTTGCTGCCGGCGACGAGGTGGTCGACCAGCACCCCGAGCCTGCGGTGCGGCGCGGTGCCGAACCCGGCCACCAGCGCGGTCAGGTCGTCGATGCCGTGCAACGGTTCCACGACCACGCCCTCGACACGCAGGTCGTGGCCCCACACGCGTTCCACCAGCTCGGCGTCGTGGATGCCCTCCACCCACAGGCGGCTGTCCCGCGCGGTGCGGGCCTTGTGCCCGGTGACCCGCACCGACCCGGACGCGGAGATCACCCGTTCGGGCGCCTTCTTCCGGGTGGGCTGGACGAGCGTGACCGGTTTGCCGTCGATGAGGAACCCGGCCGGCGTGAGCGGGAACAGCCGGTGGCGGCCGTGGCGGTCCTCGAGCACGACGTGCCCGTTCTCGAACCGGACGACGGCGCCGGTGAACCCGCTCGCCGGGTCCTCGGCGACGAGCCCCGGCTCGGCCGCGACTTCCGGGATCTGCTTGCGGCGGGCACCGCGGCCGAGGATGTCGCCGTAGTTCTGCGATCGCACGGCGAGTCACCCTATCGAGGACTCCGGCGAAAACCTGGGACGAAGGGCGTCGGAGATGTCGTGTCCCGGACGACGATGGGGACATGGGCACGCGAGAGGGCCCGGTGCCGGACCCGGCGCTGGGACTGCTGGCGCGGTACGACGAGGCGTTGCCGCACGTCTACGGCTACCTGCTGGCGCGCTGCGGGGACCGGACGGTCGCGGAGGACCTGACCGCGGAGGTGTTCCTCGCCGCGGTCGTCGCCGTGCGCAGACCAGGGTCCGCCGAACCGACCGTGCCGTGGCTGATCGGGGTGGCGCGCCACAAGCTCGCCGACCACTGGCGCCGCCGCGAACGGGAGGAACGCGGGCTGCGGCTCGTCGAGCACGCGACCGAGACCTGCGACGACCCGTGGGACGAGGCGCTCGACGCGATCCGCGCCCGCGCGGTGCTCGCCGGCCTCGGTCCGCACCACCGCGCCGCGCTGACGTTGCGGTACGTGGACGGGCTGCCGGTCGGCGAGGTCGCCGAGTGCCTCGGCCGGACCGTGCACGCGACGGAGGCGTTGCTGGTGCGTGCCCGTGCCGCGTTCCGCAGGAGCTACCGGGAGGAGGGCCGGCCGTGACCGATCCGTTCGAGGCACTGCGCCGGCCGGTCGTCCCGGTGGCGCCCGACCCGGCGTTCGCCGACCGCCTCCGGGAGCGGCTCACCCGAGCCGTGTTCGACCAGGGAGAAGACATGGCAGTACAACTGACCCGCCGGGAACCGGCATGGCCCCCGTCGCTGACGCCCTACATCGTGGTGTCCGACGCCCGGGCGGCGTTCGCGTGGTACACGGAGGTCTTCGGCGCCGAACGCCGCGGCGACCCGCACGTGAACGCCGACGGCACCATCGGCCACATGGAGGTGGCCCTCGGCGACGCGGTGCTGATGTTCGCCGAGGCGTCCGACCTGTACCCCGACACACCCGTGTCGGCACCCGACTCGCCGGCGACGTTCAGCCACACCCTCCACCTGGAGGTCCAGAACGTCGACGAGACGTTCGGGTTGGCGCGACGCCACGGCGCCCGGGTGGAACGCCCACCCGCGACCGAACCCTACGGCCGCGGCGCCGTGATCGTGGACCCGTTCGGCCACCGCTGGATCCTGCTGCAGCGCCCAGCCCGCGCGGCGAGAGCCCGCCAGGGCGACGCGGTGCGCGTGTCGATGGCGACCCCGGACCCGACAGAGGCGAAGGACTTCTACGAGGCGGTGCTGCAGGTGCCGTTCGAGCCGGGCCGCACACCGGGTTCGTGGCGGACGGAGGAGACACGGCCGCCCTTGAGCATGTGGGCCCCGGAAGGCGCCGAGCCCGAGGTCCAGCTGTGCTACCGGGTGGACGACATCGCCGCCGCCGTGGCCCGGGTCCGCACGGCGGGCGGCGAGGCGCGGGAACCGGTGCGCGAACCGTGGGGCCTGATGTCCGACTGCGTGGACAGCCAGGGCAGGAACTTCCAGCTGTGGCAACCCGTCGACTGACGCGACGCCCCCTCGCCGACGAGGCCCGCTGCCAGTGACCACGGCGGCCACCGCGCCGAACGCGGCGCCGTGGTCACTGCGCACTGGTCACGCGCGCACGACCCCGGACCGCAACATTCCGGACCGCAACATTCCGGACCGCAACGCCCCCGACTGCCACGTTCCAGCCCCCACATCGCCCCGGCGAATCGCGAACCGCCCGGAACGCAAACCCCGCCCGATCCCGGGGGCCACCCGCCATGCCAGTCTACCAGGGGACCGACATTTCCTTGCCGTGCAGCGAAGTTGTGGACAACCGAGGCGGCTGTGGACAACTCGCGATCATCCACGGGGGACTGTCGGTGCCGCCCGTTACGCTGGTGATCGGGGGGCCGTGGCCCGCGCCGCCCGCGCGGCGAGGGCCTCCGTCTCCGCCACCAGTTCCGGTGGGGACGCCACCCGGTACGGCACCCCCACCGCCGCGACCACCCCCGCCAGCCACGCCCAGTCGTCCGGCGGGCTCGTGTACCGGCACCGGTCCTCGCCCGCCGACTCCAGCGCGCCCGCCTCCGCCCGCAGCCGCGGCGACACCGCCGACACCGGGGCGTCGAAGTGGATCACCGCCGCCCCACCCGCCGCCGCGGGGTGCACCATCGTGTCCGGCAGCGGGTCGCGGGGCGCGAATGTGCTGCCCGGCACCTCCACCGACGCGATACGGTCGACTCGGAACGTTCGCCAGTCCGTCCGGTCCAGGTCCCACGCCAGCAGGTACCAGTGGCGGTCCAACAAGACCTGCCGGTACGGCTCCACGTGCCGCTCCGTCTCCGCGCCCGCCCGGTTCCGGTACGTGAACCGCACGTCCCGCCGCTCGTGCGCCGCCACCGCCAGGGTGTCGACCACCGCCAGGTCCGGCGCCTGCCTCGTCACCGCGTGGGTCACCGCCGCCATCGCCCGCACCCGTCCACGCAGCCGCGGCGGCAGCACCCGCTCCAGCTTCCGCAGCGCGCCGTCGGCCGCCTCGCTCGTCTGCGCCGCCATCCGCAACCCGGCCACCGTCGCGATCGCCTCGTCGTCGGTCAGCACCAGCGGCGGCATCGCCTTGCCCGCCACCAGCCGGTAGCTGCCGCCCGGCCCGCGGGTCGACGCGACCGGGTACCCGAACTCCCGCAGCCGCTCCAGGTCGCGGCGCAGCGTGCGCGTCGTCGTGCCGAGGCGGTCCGCCAGGTCCCGCGCCGGCCACGCCCGGCCGGTCTGCAGCAGCGACAGCAACTCCAGCATGCGTGCGCTGGGCCCGTTCATGTGGACATTATGTGTCCACAACCGGCGTTAGCGTCGAGCGCATGATCACCGTCACCGGCGCCCGCGAGCACAACCTCCGCGACATCGACGTCGCCATCCCCACCGGCACGCTCACCGTCGTCACCGGTGTGTCCGGCTCCGGCAAGTCCTCGCTCGTGTTCGACACCATCGCCGCCGAGTCCCAGCGGCAGCTCAACCAGACCCACACCTCCTTCGTGCGCAACCGGCTGCCCAGCTTCGGGCGGCCAGACGTCGACGCCGTCGACAACCTGCCCGCCTCCGTCGTCGTCGACCAGCGGCGGCTCGGCGGCAACAGCCGCTCCACCGTCGGCACCGTCACCGACATCCACTCGCTCATGCGGCTGCTCTGGTCCCGCGCGGGCACCCCGCACATCGGCGAGTCCACCGCCTTCTCGTTCAACGACCCCGCAGGCATGTGCCCGCGCTGCCACGGGCTCGGCACCGTCAAGTCAATCGACCTGGAACAGCTCGTCGACCGCGACCGCTCACTCAACGAAGGCGCCATCCGCTTCCCCACCTTCGGCGTCGGCGGCTGGATGTGGCGCACCTTCACCGGCTCCGCCCTCTTCGACAACGACAAACCACTGCGCGACTTCACCGCAGACGAGTGGCAGGCCTTCCTCCACGGCGCCGACGACGCACTCGTCCAACGCCCCACCGACACCGCACCCGTGCCCAAGCAATACGAAGGACTCATCCCCCGCTTCGAACGGATCTGGCTGCCCAAGGACGTCGAGTCCCTCAAAGGCCCCACCCGCGCCGCCTACGAACGCGTCGTCACCCAGGACACCTGCCCCGACTGCAAGGGCACCCGCCTGTCCGCCGCCGCCCGCGCGGTCACCGTCGACGGCTGGTCCATCACCGACGCCGCCGCCGTCGAAGCAGAACAACTCGCCGGCATCGTCCGCGGCCTCGACACCCGCACCGCCCGGCCCGTCGCCGACGCCCTCGCCACCCAGCTCGACCGCCTCACCGCGATCGGCCTCGGCTACCTCACCATGGACCGCGCCACCAGCACGCTGTCCGGCGGCGAGTCCCAGCGCGTCAAGACCGTGCGGCACCTCGGCAGCACCCTCACCGGCCTGCTGTACGTGTTCGACGAACCCAGCGTCGGCCTCCACCCCCAGGACGTCGCCCAGCTCACCGCCATGCTGACCGCCCTGCGCGACAAGGGGAACACCGTGCTCGTCGTCGAACACGACCCCGCCGTCGTCGCCGTCGCCGACCACGTGATCGACCTCGGCCCCGGCGCGGGCCGCGACGGCGGCACCGTCCTCTACACCGGCGACGTCGCAGGCCTCGCCCGCGCCGACACCCCCACCGGAAGGCAATACGGCCGTACCCGAACCATCAAACAGCAGCCGAGGACACCCACCGGGGTCATCGAGATCCGCGGCGCCACCCGCCACAACCTCCGCGACGTCGACGTGGACCTCCCCACCGGCGTCCTGACCGTCGTCACCGGCGTCGCGGGCTCCGGCAAGAGCACCCTCGTGCACGGGTTCGTCCCCGGCGCGGTGCACGTCGACCAGCGCGCCGTACGCGGCTCCCGCCGATCCTCACCCGCCACCTACACCGGTGTGCTCGACACCATCCGCGCCCGCTTCGCCGAAGCCAACGACGTCAGCCCCGGGCTGTTCACCCCCAACGGCGAGGGCGGCTGCCCCGAATGCGGCGGCCTCGGCGTCATCTACACCGACCTCGCCTTCCTCGACCCCATGGTGTCCACCTGCGAACGCTGCGACGGCAGGCGCTTCACCGCCGAAGCGCTGCGACACACCTGCAACGGCGTCGACATCGGCCAGGTGTTCGCCATGAGCGCCCGCGAAGCACACGACCTGTTCCCCGACGACCGGCTCGCCAGGCTCGTCGACGTCGGCCTCGGCTACCTGACCCTCGGCCAGCCCCTCACCACCCTCTCCGGCGGCGAACGCCAACGCCTCAAGCTCGCCACCGAACTCGGCAAACCAAGTCAGGTGTATGTCTTCGACGAACCCACCACCGGCCTCCACCCCGCCGACGTCGACGAACTCCTCACCCTCCTCGACCGCCTCGTCGACGGCGGCGCCACCGTCATCGTCATCGAGCACGACCTCGACGTCATCAGCCGCGCCGACCACGTCGTCGACCTCGGCCCCGGACCGGGCAGGCACGGCGGCCGCGTGCTGTTCACCGGCCCACCCGCCCGGCTCGCCACCCAGGACACCCCGACCGGACGCCACCTCCGCGCCACCCGATGACCACCACCCGATGACCACCACCGACCGTTCACCGCACGCGAACACGCGGACACTGGCGCCCTCACCAGCATCGAGTACCGTGCTCGCCAACGGCACGTCACGCCCCGTGCCCACCCCGCCACGCTGCCGTGGCCACATCCCCGGGTACCACGTATTGGACAGCCATGCCCACAAAAGTCGATCACCGCGCGCGCCGGGCCACCATCGCCGAGGCGGCGTGGCGGATGTCCGCGCAGGGCGGCATCGAAGCGGTCACCATGCGGCACGTCGCCGCCGCCGCGGGCATGTCACTCGGCCAGCTCCAGCACTACTTCACCACCAAGGACGAGCTCCTCGCGCACGCCTTCGACCTGCTCGTCGACCGGGTCACCGACCGCGTCGACACCCGCGAGCACCCACCGGCCGACGAAGAGCCGGAACCCAAGGACACCGTCCGCGACGTGCTCACCGAACTGCTGCCGCTCGACCACCGGCGCCGGGTCCAAGCGCACTTCCTGCTCATGTTCCTCGCCAGGTCCGCCGTGTCCGCCGACTACGCCGCCCGCCTCCGCAAAGCACACGCCGACCTGCACGCCTTCCTCGACGACCAGCTCCGCCGCGCCCAGCGCCGCGGCACCGTCGCCCTCCACCGCGACCCCGCCCGCGAGGCACGCACCCTCCTCGCCGTGCTCGACGGCCTCACCACCCACGTCCTCGTCGGCCACCACACCCCGCACGACGCCGAACAGGCACTCGACGACCACCTCGACGCCCTCTTCAGCTGCTGAGCCCCGCCGCCCGCCCGAACAACCCCGCCAGCACCCGCACCTGCTCGACCAGCTCCGGCGGCTCCAGCACCTCGAACTCGAACCCGATCCGCGCCACGTACACCGGGAAGTCGGCCAGCGACCGCCCACCCACGTGCAACACACACGTATCCGCGTCCCGCGCCTCGATCACCCCGGACGCCGGCGACACCCGCTCCGCCGCCACCGCCGCGGGCACCCGCAACAACACCTTCCCCTGGTACCGGTACGGCGCGGTCGAGATCGCCCGCGAGACGTACGCCGCCACGTCCTCCTCCGGCGGCTCCCGCGGCGGAAACCGCCCCACCACCACCGGCTCCGACCCGATACGGTCGACCCGCAACGTCCGCCACGCCCCGGCCGACCGGTCCCAGCACAGCAGGTACCACCGCCGCCCCGTGCACGCCAACCGCACCGGCTCCACCGACCGCCGCGACGACGACCCGTCCGACCGCTCGTACTCGAACCGCAGCACGTCCCGGTCCCGGCACGCGGTCGCCAACCGCGTCAGCAACGCCGGATCCACCGTCGGCCCCCGGTGCGCCAACGACACCGTCGCCTGCCCCACCGCGTTCACCCGGTGCCGCAACCGCGCAGGCAGCACCTGCTCCAGCTTCGCCAGCGCCCGCACCGACGTCTCCTCGATACCGGTCACCGTCCCCGCCGTCCGCAACCCCACCGCGACCGCCACCGCCTCGTCGTCGTCCAGCAGCAACGGCGGCATCGCCGTCCCCGCCGCCAACCGGTAACCACCCGCCACCCCCGGCTGCGCCACCACCGGATACCCCAGGTCCCGCAACCGGTCGACGTCCCGGCGCACCGTCCGCAACGTCACCCCCAACCGCTCCGCCAGCAACGCACCCGACCAGTCCCGCCGCGCCTGCAGCAACGACAGCAGCTTCAACAACCGCGCCGACGTCTCCAACATGCACGGAATCCTCCCACCAATTGGTGACCGAACCCGTCACCATCGCCGCATAGCGTCCCCGGCATGGACATCACGCCCTTCCGCATCGCCATCCCGCAGGCCGACCTCGACGACCTGAACCGGCGCCTCGACGCCGTCCGCTGGCCCGACGAACTCCCCGGCGTCGACTGGTCCCACGGCGTCCCCCTCGCCTACCTCAAGGACCTCACCCAGTACTGGCGTACCGAATACGACTGGCGCGCCCAGGAGAAACTGCTCAACGACCTCCCCCAGTTCACCACCGAGATCGACGGCCAGAACATCCACTTCATCCACGTCCGCTCCCCCGAACCCGGCGCCCTCCCCCTGCTCCTCACCCACGGCTGGCCCGGCTCCATCGTCGAGTTCCTCGACGTCATCGGCCCCCTCACCGACCCGGCCGCCCACGACGGCGACCCCGCCGACGCCTTCCACGTCGTCATCCCCTCCCTGCCCGGCTTCGGCCTCTCCGGCCCCACCCGCGAACAGGGCTGGAACACCACCCGCATCGCCAGGGCATGGGCCGAACTCATGCACCGCCTCGGCTACGACCGCTACGCCGCACAAGGCGGCGACTTCGGCGCCCTCGTCACCCCCGACCTCGGCCGCGTCGACCCCGACCACGTCGCCGGCCTCCACGTCAACGCCGCCACCGTCGGCTTCATCCCCTTCGGCGACGTCGACCTTGACGAGCTCACCGACGTCGAACGCGCACGCCAGGCCCGCCAGAAGCACTACATGGACGACGGCAGCGCCTACTTCCAACTCCAGGCCACCCGCCCCCAGACCCTCGCCTACGCCCTCACCGACTCCCCCGTCGGCCAGCTCGCCTGGATCATCGAGAAGTTCAAGGAATGGACCCACCCCGTCGACGCACTCCCCGACACCCTCATCGACCGCGACCGCCTCATCACCAACGTCATGCTCTATTGGCTCACCGGCACCGCGGGCTCGGCCGCCCGCATCTACTACGAGAACACCCACTCCGGCGACTGGCCGTACAAGACAGACGTACCGACCGGCGTCGCCGTCTTCGCCGAGGACATCGCCATCCGCAAGTACGCCGAGCAGACCAACACCATCACCCACTGGACCGACTTCGACACCGGCGGCCACTTCGCCGCACTCGAGGTGCCGGACCTGCTGATCGCGGACGTGCGACAGTTCTTCCGCGGACTGCGCTGAGAAGGGGACGACGGGTGGGCACACTGAGCCTGCGGGCGGTCAACCGGGCAACGCTGGCGCGCCAGCACCTGCTCGCCAGGAGCGACATGCCCGCGATCGCGATGATCGAGCACCTGGTCGGCATGCAGGCCCAGGCACCCTTCCCGCCGTACACCGGCCTCTGGACCCGGCTCACCGGCTTCCACCCCGACACGCTCGCCACCGCACTCGTCGACAGGCAAGTCGTCCGTATCGTCCTGATGCGCGGCACCGTCCACCTCGTCAGCGCCGCCGACGCCTGCTTCCTCCGGCCGCTCGTCCAGCCGCTCCTCGACCGCGACCTGCGCACCAACACCCTGCACGCCCGCCACCTCACCGACCTCGACCTCGCCGAACTCGCCGAAGCCGCTCGCAAGGCACTCGCGGCACAACCCCTCACCGCCAAGGAACTCGGCGCCGCACTCGCCGAACACTGGCCCGACCGCGAACCCAGCGCGCTCGCCCACGCCGCCCGCGGCGTCCTGCCCCTCGTGCAGGTCCCGCCACGGGCGGTGTGGGGCCGCAGCGGCCTCACCAGGTACCACACCGCCGAGCACTGGCTCGACCGCGAACTCGACCCGTCACCCGACCCGAAACGCATGGTCCTGCGCTACCTCGCCACCTTCGGGCCCGCCACCGTCGCCGACGTCCAGGCCTGGTCCGGCCTGACCCGCCTCCGCGAGGTCACCGACACCCTCGACCTGCGCACCCTCACCACAGAGGACGGACGCGAACTACTCGACCTCCCCGACGCGCCCCGCCCGGACGAGGACACCCCGGCACCCGTCCGGTTCCTGCCCGAGTTCGACAACCTGCTGCTGTCCCACGTGGACCGCACCCGCGTCATGAACGACGAACACCGCAAACGGCTCTTCGGCGTCAAGAACGGCGTCTTCCCCGGCACCTTCCTCGTCGACGGCTTCCTCCGCGGGTCGTGGCGCATCGACAAGCAACGCAAGTCAGCCGTACTGACGATCACGCCATGGGCGCGGACGACCAAAAGGGACGTCGCGGCCCTCACCAAGGAGGGGCTGCGCCTGCTCGCGTTCCACGCCCCGGCGGCGGAGTCGACGGACGTGCGCATCGAGTCCTGACACAGCGACCCTTCTTGATCTTCGAACCGGCCCCTCCCCTTCCTTGCTTCTTTGTGTGGGGATGGGTGGTGACCTCGTCCAAGCGGGGCCATAAATTGGACATCTATATAGTTAATTGATGATGCCTGTACTTGAAGGGGGAGTGGCGGCAACAGAGGACTGACCTCCCCGCGTTGGATGCCCCCAGGGCTGATGAGGCGGCCACCGGCTCGCCTGCCCACCCCCTCCTCGCCCCCCCGGAGATCGCTCCGCGGCGCGTCGAGCCCTCCCCCGGCCCACGTCTCCGCGGTGGCCCATGTCCCCTTCCCCGGCTTCGTGTGATCGCGGTCTGGACGGCGGCGATCTTGACCGATAGAATCGGAAAACTATATAGGCAATAGCTGTTTGCAGCATGGAGGGTGGAGCCAGTGGAGACCGACGTCGGTGAGGTCGGGCGGTTGTTGTTCGGCCGTCCGTGTCGGCTTCGGGTGGCGTTGTGGATCCACGCCCGCGGCGCGCGGCGCTTCTACCAGTCAGAACCACCCGACGAGGTGATCCCCCAGAGCGCGGCGGGCACCGAGCTGCGCCGGTTCGTGCACCTCGGCATGCTGACCGAGCACCGCGAGGCAGGCAGCCGCCGCGTCTACTACGAGACCACCAACAGCCCGCTGTGGAGCATCATCGTGGCCGCGGCCCGGGTCATGGGCCCGCCGAAGTGAGCTAGAACGCCGGCCACGGGATCGCGCGCCAGTCAGTCCCCGGCGTGGGGAACTCGCCGGTCGACAGCAACGCCGACAGCCGCCCCCGCAACGCCTTGACCTCGGCTTTCGTCACGTGTTCCGCGAGCGCCACGGACAGGTCGTCCAGTCCGGACTCCAGCGTCTTCAGCATGTCGACGACGTCGTCCGGCAACGGCTCGCCGACCCAGCCCCACAGCACGGTGCGCAGCTTGTGCTCGGTGTGCAGGCAGATGCCGTGGTCGACGCCGTACACCTTCCCGTCCGTGCCGTGCAGCACGTGGCCGCCCTTGCGGTCGGCGTTGTTCAACACCACGTCGAGCGCCGCCAGCAGCCGCACACCCGGGTGGTCCGCGTGCGCGAGCACGGCGGGCTCGCCGAAACGGTCGTGCGCGCGCAACACCATGCGCCACCCCGGCGGCAGATCCTCCGGCGCGCACACATCGACGAGGTCGTCACCCTCCTTCGTGTCCACCCACAGCTGCACCATGCCGGGCCCGAACGGACCGGACCGCAGCACGGTCGGCGGGATCACCGACAGGCCGGCGGCCTGCGACACGAGGTAGGAACCCACCTCGCGGCCGGCGAGCGTGCCGTCCGGGAAGTCCCAGAGCGCCCGCTCGCCGCTGACCGGCTTGTACACGCAGTGGGCGACCTCGTCCCCACCGGAGATCTCGCAGTAGAGGGTGGCGTTCGAGGCGTCGACCAGGCGCCCCTCGATCTCGATCCGTCCTCGCGTGAGCAGCTCGAGGACACCCGGGTCCGACGGCAGCAATCCCTATTCCGCCTCGTCGTCCTCGGTGCGCCGGTAGCCGTTCTGCCGGGGGCACACGTGCCCGGCCGGGTCGAGCGGCTCGCCGCACAGCGGGCACGGCTTGCGGCCCGCGTTGATCACCCGGTCGGCGCGCTCGGCGAACGCCCGCGCCTCCGCCGGGGTGAGGAACACGCGGACCGCGTCCGGGCCCTCCTCGGTGTCGTCGAGCACGATCGACTCGTCGACCTCGTTCTCGGTGATCGCCAGCAGTTCGATCACGACGGCACGGGTCTCGGAGTCCCACCCGAGGCCCATCGTGCCGACGCGGAACTCCTCCTCGACCGGGACGTTGAGCGGGTCGGCGTCGACGAGCTCGTCCGGCGTCTCGTCGGGCAGGTCCGCGCCGAACCGGCGGTGGACCTCCTCGAGGAGCGAGCCGATGCGCTCGGCGAGCACCGCCATCTGCTGCTTTTCCAGCGCGACGGACACCGTGCGGGCGCTCTCCGAGGCCTGCAGGTAGAACGTGCGGTCGCCGGGTTGGCCGACCGTGCCCGCGACGAACCGATCGGGCTGGCGGAAGACGTGAATTACTCGAGCCATGGCACCTCCGACCCTACGGCAAACGCCGCGTTCGAGCAGGTCTGTTCCCACCCCGACACGCTGGCCGGCGCAACCGTATCGAAGCCGCCCGGACCCACCACCGACCCGATCCCCCGGTTAGGGTCTCCGGCGTGGTGAAGATCGCGCAGTTCGGTAGCTGGGAGTCGCCCCTCACGGCGGAGACGGTGGCCACGTCGGGCGTCACGCCCAAGTGGGTCGACGTCCACGACGGTGTCGTGTGGTGGGCGGAGGGGAGGCCCTCCGAGGAGGGCCGCGTCGCGCTGATGCGCGAGGGACCGGACGGGACGCCGGTCGAGGTGCTGGCCGCGCCGTGGAACGTGCGGAACCGCGTGCACGAGTACGGCGGGCGGCCGTGGACGGTCATCGGCGACACCGTGGTGTTCACGAACTGGGCCGACCAGCGGATCTACGCCTATGACGGGTCAGGTGACCCGCGTCCGCTGACGCCGGAGCCCGCCCGCAGGCACGGTCTGCGGTACGCCGACCTCTCCCCCGGCCATGGCGGTATGTCCGTACTGTGCGTGCGCGAGACGATCACCGGGGACCGGCCGACCGACGTCACCCGCGACCTCGTCGAGGTCCCGCTCGACGGCTCCGGCCCGCGCTCGCTGGCCGCCAGCCACCACTTCATGAGCGGTCCCCGGGTGTCCCCGGACGGCACGCGCCTGGCATGGATCGGGTGGGACCACCCGAACATGCCGTGGGACGGCGCCGAGCTGTGCGTCGCGGAAACCGGTCAACCGCACCGCGTCCTCGCAGGCGGGCCGAGGGAGAGCGTGTGCCAGGCGGAGTGGGAGTCGGCCGACTCGCTGCTCGTGCTCACCGACCCGGACGGCTGGTGGAACCTGTTCCGCGTCGGTCTCGACGGCAGCTCGGTCAACCTCGCGCCCTGCGCCGAGGAGATCGGCGGGCCGCTGTGGGTCCTCGGCTGCCGCTGGTTCGCGCCGCTGGGCGGCGGCCGGTACGCCGTGCTGCGCTCGGACCGCCTCGCCGTGCTCGACGAGCGCAGCGGCACCGTCACCGACGTCGCCACCGACCTGACCGCCTGGTCGTCGGACTTGCGGGTCCACGACGGCGTGGTCGTGTCGGCGGCGGGCAGCCCGCAGCGGGAGGCCGCGGTGGTGCGGCTCGACCTCGGCACCGGCGTCGAGACCGTCGTGTCGGCGCAGCGGGAGGACGATCCGGACGACGCGTACCTGCCCGTCCCGGAGCACCGGGTCTTCACCAGCAAGGACGGCCGGGAGATCCCGGCGTACGTGTACCAGCCGCGCAACCCGGACTTCGCGGGCGAGGACGGCACCGCGCCGCCACTGCTCGTGCACGTCCACGGCGGGCCGACCGGCAAGGTCACCGACGTGCTCAAGCGCGACCTGGCGTACTTCACCAGCCGCGGCTTCGCGGTGGTCGCGGTGAACTACGGCGGTTCCTCGGGCTACGGGCGGGCGTTCCGCGAGTCGCTGAACGAGCAGTGGGGCGTCGTCGACGTGGAGGACTGCGCGACGGTCGCCGCCACGCTCGCCGCGGAGGGCGTCGTGGACGGCACCCGGCTCGCCGTGCGCGGCGGCAGCGCGGGCGGGTGGACCGCCGCGGCGTCGATGACGTCGGTGTCCACCTACGCGTGCGCCACGATCATGTACCCGATCCTCGACCTCACCGGCTGGACCCAGGCCGGTGGCGAGACACATGACTTCGAATCCCGCTACATCGAGGGCCTGGTCGGCACGCTGCCGGAGCACGCGGACCGGTACGCGGAGCGGTCGCCGTGCAACCACGTCGACCGGCTCGCCGGCCCGGTGCTGTTGCTGCAGGGACTCGAGGACGAGGTGTGCCCGCCGGAGCAGGCGGACCGGTTCGTCGCGAGCCTCGACGGGACCGGGCTGCCGCACGCGTACCTGACGTTCGAGGGCGAGCAGCACGGGTTCCGCCGCGCGTCGACGGTGGTCGCGGCGCTCGAGGCGGAACTGTCCTTCTACGGCCAGGTGTTCGGGTTCACCCCGCCCGGCGTGCCGGTGCTGGAGCTGAAGTCGTGACCCGGACCCGGCCCGGGCGGCTGCGTGCGGGCGACAAGGTCCGCCTCGTCGCGCCGGCCGGGCCGGTCGACGAGGCGCTGCTCGCACGCGGGGTGTCGATCCTGGAGAGCTGGGGGCTGGTCGTCGAGGTCGCCGAGCACGTGCTCGACCGGCACCCGTCGCTGCCGTACCTGGCCGGGCGGGACGTGCACCGCGCCGCCGACCTGCAGGCGGCGTGGTGCGACCCGTCGGTCGACGCGGTCGTGTGCGCGCGGGGCGGCTACGGGACGATGCGGATGGTGGACCTGCTCGACTGGGACGCGATGGCGCAGGCCGGGCCCAAGCTGTTCACCGGGTCCAGCGACGTCACCGCGCTGCACCAGGCGATCGGCGCGCAGCTGCACGTGGTGACGTTGTTCGCGCCGCTGATCGCGAGCGAGGTGTCCTTCGACGCCGGCGGGCAGAAGCACTTCCGGCAGACGCTGTTCGAGCCGGAGTCGGTGCTGACGCTCGCGGGCCCGAACTCGGTGTCGCTGAACGACGGTGTCGCGTCGGGGATGCTCGTCGGCGGCAACCTGTCGCTGCTGTCGTCGGGCGTCGGCGCCGGTGGCGAGTTCGTGCCACCGGACGGGTCGATCGCGGTGCTCGAGGACGTCAACGAGGAGCCGTACCAGGTCGACCGCATGCTCACGCAGCTCCTGCGGTCGGGCTGGTTCACCGGTGTGTCGGGCATCGTGCTGGGGTCGTGGACCGGGTGCGGTCCGCCGGACGAGGTCCTGGCCGTCGCGTCGGACCTCCTCGTGGGGCTGGGCGTGCCGGTCGTGTGGGAGATGGGTTTCGGGCACTGCGCCGACCAGCTCACGATCCCGCTGGGCGTGCGGGCCACGCTCGACGGGGACCTGTGCACGCTGACGCTGGACGAGCCCGCGCTGCGCTGAGCAGTCAGCCGAGTGCCGCGCGCATGGCGGCGCCCGCACCACCCACCACCGACGTGCCGTGGCCGACGCACACGGTGTCCGGGTCGAGGTCTGCCAGCATGCGGTACGACGCGAGCATCGCGTCGCGGTCGACGTTGAAGGCACCGGGGATCACGCCGGTCTCCGGCAGGCACGCGACGGTGTCGCCCGCGAACAGGACGTTGTGTTCGGTCAGGTGTATCGCGATGCTGCCCGCGGTGTGGCCGGGGATCGCCAGGACACGGGCGCCGTCGCCGAAGGGCAGTTCCTCGCCACCGGTCAGCTCGACGTCCACTGTGGACGGCGGGATGGTCATGGCGGTGATCCCCAGCTCCGTCACCCGTTCCCAATACGGGCGTTCGAAGTCGGTGATCACCGGCTCCGCGCGCGGGCGTTCGCCGCGCACCACGGGCGCGTCGGCGGTGTGGGCGTACACGGCCGCCCCGTCCCACGCCCGGATCTCGGCGGCCGAGCCGGCGTGGTCCTCGTGCCCGTGCGTGATCACGATCCGGCGGATCGCCGTGCGCGGCAGGCCCAGCGACTCGACCGCGGCCGCGATCGCCGGGCCGCTGCCGGAGATCCCGGTGTCGACCAGTGTCAGCTCGTCGTCGTCGCGCCACAGGTACGCCTGACCGAACTCGAGGTCGACCTGGTGCAGGCGCGGGAGCAGCCGGGTGATCTCCATGCGCCACAACCTAGGTCAGGTGACCCGATACCCGGCATCCGTTTCGCTGTCGGCGCATACCATGCTCCGATGGACGAACTGGGGCGTCGCGCCGTTCTCACCGCAGGTCTCGCAACCGCGCTCGCCGCCTGCACCACCACCGGGCAGGCACCACCCGCGCCCGCGCGGTTCGACCCGGCGGACTGGGACGACGTCCGCGCGCTGTTCCCCCTCGACCCGGACCTCGTGCACACCGCCGCGTTCGTCCTCGCCGCGCACCCGAAGCCGGTGGCCGAGGCGATCGAGCGGCACCGCGCGGGGCTCGACACCGACACCGAGGCCTACCTGCACAGCCACGGCACCGCCGAGGCGGAGCTCCGCAAGACCGCCGCGGCCTACCTCGGCGGCACCCCCGACCAGGTCGCGTTCACCGACAGCACCACGTTGGGACTGGGTGTCCTGTACTCGGGCATGCGACTGCGTGCCGGGCAGGACGTCGTCACCAGCACCCACGACTTCGCCGCCCACCACGCCGCGCTCGACCTCATGGCCCGCCGCACCGGCGCGACGGTCCGCAAGGTCCCGCTCTACGACGACCCGCGCACCGCCACCGCCGCCGACGTCGTGGCCCGGCTGCGGAACGCGATCACCGCGCACACCCGCGTCGTCGCGATCACGTGGGTGCATTCCAGTACCGGTGTACGGCTTCCCGTGCCCGCCATCGCCGCGATGCTCGCCGACGTCAACGCCCGGCGGGCGCCCGAGGACCGGGCCCTGCTGTGCGTCGACGGGGTGCACGGGTTCGGCGCCGTCGACATCGCGGTCGCGGACCTCGGCTGCGACTTCTTCTCCTCCGGCACCCACAAGTGGCTGTTCGGCCCGAGGGGCACCGGGGTCCTGTGGGGCCGGGCCTGGGAGGCGCTGGACCAGCACATCCCCACGTTCTCCGAGGGCCCCTCCCCCGGCGCCCGGTTCACGCCCGGCGGCTACCACTCGTTCGAACACCGCTGGGCGCTGAAGGAGGCGTTCGAGCTGCACGCGCGGATCGGCCGCGGCCGGATCGCCGAGCGCATCGCAGTACAGGCGACCCGGCTCAAGGAGGGCCTGGCGGAGATCCCGTCGATCACGTTGATCACGCCGGACGACCCGGAGATGTCCGCGGGCATCGTGTGCTGCGAGGTCGACGGCATGGACGCCTTCAACGCGGTCGTGGCGCTGCGGCAGGCCGGGGTCGTCGCGAGCGTCACGCCCTACGCACAGCAGTACCTGCGGTTCGGGCCGAGCATCGTGACCACGCCGGAACAGGTGGACAAGGTGGTGGCCGCGGCCAGCGCGCTCAGGCGGTAGGCAGCACGTCGCCGGTCTCCAGCAGCGACTTCAGGCTGGAGACGATCGCGGGCCAGCCCTCGCGGACACCGGACAGCGTGCGCTCGCCACCCTCGTGCACGACGGTCAGCTTCACCACCGCGCCCTGCTGCTCGAGCGTGAAGGTCACCGTGGAGCGGGCTTCGGCGGCCAGCGCCGCGCGGTCCTCCTCGGTGACGCCGACGCCCTCAGCCCACTCGGGGGTGTACGTGTGCCAGGTGTAGGCAAGTCGGGTGTACGGGTTCGATTCGAGCACGACCTGCTCGGGGTCCTCGATGCGGTGGCCGTTCTCGGTCCACGTCATGCGGGCGCCCTTGGCCCAGTCGGTCTCGAACGCGACGCCCCAGTACCGCGTGGTGAACGCGGGGTCGGTGAGCGCCTGCCACAGGCGCTCGGGCGTGGTGTTGATGTAGGTGGTGTAGACGAACTCCGGTGTGCTCACGGGGTGCTCCAACGCGGTCTTGAGGTCGGCGAGCGCCTGGACGCGCCGACGGTCGTACTGGGTGATCCAGCGGTCGGCGATGGCGTTGATCGGCTCCGCGTTGACGTAGTGCAGCTTCTCCCGGCCACGCCACACCGTGCTGACGAGGTTGGCGGCCTCGAGCACGGCGAGGTGCTTGCTGACCGACTGGCGCGCCATGTCCAGACCCGCGCACAGCTCGCGCAGTGTCTGGCCGTTGCGGTCGTTGAGCCGGTCGAGCAGCGCGCGGCGGCTCGGGTCGGCGAGTGCCTTGAAGACGTCGTCCATCCACGGTTCCGTTCAACATGCAGCCATCTGGCTGCATAATTTAGGCAGCCGAACAGCTGCAGGTCAAGCGATGATCACCTCACTGCCCACCGGCACGAAGCCCTCGCTCAGGAACGCGCGCAGCGACCGGGCGTTGCCCGGCGCCACCGCCGCGAACACCGGCTCCCCCGCCGCCACCAGCCCCAGCGCCTCCCGGATGAGCGCCCGCCCGGTGCCCGGGACGTCCGCCTCGACCGACATCTCCGTACGCCCCGCCAGCCCGACGGCCACCGTCACCAGGCCCCGCTCGTCGCCATACACCCGTACTTCGTCCCGCAGCGCACGCGCGTGCCGCACCCGGGGGTGGTCGTCGAGATCCACCCGCGCGGGCAGCACCCCACCGCCGGCCCCCGTCGCCACCAACGTCACGTCGAGCGTCCCGACCTCCCGCTCCCCCGCCAGGTACCGCAACACCTCCGGCCGCAGCGCCGACCCGAACCCGTCCAGCCCCGGCACCCTGCGCCCGGTCGCCAGGTACACCCGTCCGGTCAGCGACACCACGGCCGACGCACCACGCGCGAGCGGCGGCAGGTACACCGCCCTGCCGTCGGCGGGCGGGAACTCCCCGAGCGCCGCCGACCGCAACACCCCCAGCAGCGGATGACTCACGTCGAACCTCCCCCTCGATATGCTGTCGCGATGATGGACAGCGCCGCGACCCCGCCCAGGACGGTGTGCCACGGCTGCAGGCAGATCACCCAGTACCGCGCCGAGGACGGCGACGTGCGCCCCATGATCCTGCCCGGCTCCGGCGTGGTCTTCGCCGACAAGGCACCCGGCATCGTGGTCGAACTGCCGTGCCCCGTCTGCGACGAGGACCCCGGCTGGGACCACGCGTTCCTCGTCCCCGTCTGATCGCGGAACGGACCTTTCCGCGACGCCTGGCAGACTCCCCGCCATGCTCGACACCTCGGCCAGGCTCCTGCGCGTTCTGTCGCTGCTGCAGGCACGCCGGGACTGGACCGGGCCCGCCCTGGCCGAGCGGCTCGGCGTCACCACCAGGACCATCCGCAACGACGTCGAGCGGCTGCGCGCACTCGGCTACCCGGTGCACGCCACCCCCGGCGTCGCGGGCGGCTACCGCCTCGGCGCCGGGGCCGCCATGCCACCGCTGCTGCTCGACGACGAGGAGGCGGTCGCCGTCGCGGTCGGGCTGCGCACCGCCAACACCGTCACCGGGATCGAGGAGACGTCCGTCCGGGCGCTCGCCAAGCTCGAACAGGTGCTGCCCGCCCGCCTCCGGCACCGGGTCACGGCGTTGCAGCAGGCGACCGTGCCGGTCCCCGGCACACAACCCCGGGTCGGCGCCGAGGTGCTCACCACCCTCGCCGCCGTCTGCCGCGACCACGAACGCCTCCGGTTCGATTACGAGAACCACGACGGCGGCGCGTCCCGCAGGACCGTCGAACCCCACCGCCTCGCGCACGCCCGCGGCCGCTGGTACCTCGTCGCCTACGACCTCGACCGCGCCGACTGGCGCACGTTCCGGGTCGACCGTATGGCACCGAAGATCCCGACCGGGCCGCGGTTCACGCCCCGTGAACCACCCGAGGACGTCGCCACCTTCGTCGCACGCAACCTCGGCACCGCGACCTGGCGCTACCGGGCCACCGTCACCGTGCACGCCCGCGCCGAGGACCTCCTCGAACGCCTGCCACCCGGCGTCGACGTCGTCGAGGCCGAGGGCGACGTCTGCCGGATCGCCGTCGGCTCCGACACCCCCGCCATGCTCGCCGTCTACATCGGACTGCTCGACGCCGACTTCGACGTCACCGAACCACCGGAACTGGTGGCGGAACTGGCCAAGCTCGCCGACCGCTACGCCCGTGCGGTCGGCCGCACGAGCGCGTGACCGGCCCACGCCGACAACGCGATCGCCGCCACCATCAGCGGCCACTCGTACAGCAGCTGCTCCCCCGCCGCCGAGTACGGCGCCACCATGAACACCGACACGCCCGCCGCCACCGCGAGCCACTTCGGCCGCCACGGCACCGCGGCGCCCAGCGCGAGCGCCCACGTCAGGTACCACGGCAGCAGCGTCGCCGACAGCACGGCCACGAGCAGCAACGCGATCGCGGCCCGCCGCACCGCGGCCACTCCCCCGTCCCGCGCGAGCCACCACTGCCGCACCACCAGCACCACCAGCGCGGCGAGCCCGAGCAACCGGGTGACCGTGACGAACGGGTCCCGCGACACGTCGACGAAGATGCCGACCACGCCGTGCACCAGCTCACCGAGCGCCGTCGGCGGCGACAGCCAGTTCACCAGCCGCGACGAGGCGTTCACCTGCGTCAGCCACCCGAGATCCACCCAGGCCGCCACCGACACGACCGCGAACACCGCCACGAACACGCCCACCGAACACGCCGTGGCCCGCACGAAGTTCCGCCACCGCGTCGACTCCAGCCGCGCCGCCCACACCCACACCAGGAACGGCAACGCGATCCCCGCACTCGCCTTCACCGCCACGCCCAGCGTGACGACCGCGATGCCCAGCGCGTGCCTGCGGTCCAGCACCAGCAGCGTGCCCGCCGCGAGGAACCCGATCATCAGCAGGTCGTTGTGCGGCCCGCCGACCAGGTGCACCACCGTGAGCGGACCCGCCAGCAGCAGCCACGCGGCGACCGGCAGCCGTCCCCCGAGGTGCCGGACGAGCCCGGGCAGCGCCCACACCAGCAACGCGAGCCCCGCGACCTCGAGCAGCCGCGTGACGAGGATGCCCGCATACACGTGCGAGCCGACCAGCCACACCGTGCCCTTCGCGAGCAGGATGAACAGCGGCCCGTACGGCGCCGGCGTGCCCTGCCAGAACGGGTGGACGTTGTTCAGCAGCTCCGACCCGTGCCCGAGCACCGTCGGCGGCACCGTGAACGGGTCGTGCCCCGCCAGCGCCACCGCGCCCTGCGCGAGGTAGGAGAACACGTCGCGGGTGAACAATGCGGGCGCGAACAGCACCGGCACGGTCCAGCACGCCGCGGCCACCAGCACCGACCTGGTGCGTACGCGGTCGGCCAGCACCAGACGGCCGAGACGGATCCACGCCCACACCAGCAACCCGTAGCCCAGATAGGTCACCAGTTCGGCCAGCATGTGCCCGTGGCCGTAGTTCAACCAGTCAAGTGACCCGCCAAGGAACGGTTGCCGCACCGAGCCGGCCGCCGACGCGAAGCTCGCGAGCACCAGGACCACGCTGCCGACCGTGCCGAGCACGATCGTGCCCCTCGGGTGGACCGGGGCAGCGGGTACCGGGTCGGCCGTCTTGTCGGCCGTGTCAGCGCTCAACGCTCGCCCCGCGCGGCAGGAACGGCTCGCGTGCGGGGAAGAGGTTCAGCGGGTCACGGCGCAGCAGCGACAGCCCGGCCAGGATCGAGATGCCGGCGGCCACCGCCATGAACAGCCAGTCGTACAGCAGGTCGTCGCCCGCCGGGGTGTACGTCAGCACGTAGAACACGTTGAACGCCACCAGCACGGCCAGCTGGCGACGCTCCCAGCGCAGCGCGGCGGCGAGCACGAAGCCCCACACCAGGTACCACGGCAGCGTCGCGGGCGACAGCACGGCGAACGCGAACAGCGCGATCGCGGCCCGCCGGATGGCGTCCGGGCCGCCGTCGCGGGCGAGCCACCACTGCCGGACCAGGATCCACACCAGCAGGATCCCGCCCACGACCCGCATCAGGCTGACGAACCACACCTTCGGTGCGTCGACGAACACGCCCACCAGCCCGTGCAGGATCTCCCCCGCGCCGGTCGGGATGGACAGCCAGTTCACGATCGCCGTCGGCGCGTCGAGCGCGGTGATCCAGCCGAGGTTCACGCCGGACACGAAGGTCGCGGCCGCGAACGTCACCACGAAGATGCCGACCGACGCGGCGCACGCACGCGTGAAGTTGCGCCAGCGCGTGGACTCCAGGTGCCCTGCCCACACCCACACCAGGAACGGCAACGCCACACCCGCGGTCGCCTTCACCGCGACGGCGAGCGTCACCACCACCATGCCCAGCACGTGTCTGCGGTCGAGCACCAGCACCGTGCCGACGGCGAGCAACCCCACCATCAGGACGTCGTTGTGCGGCCCGCCGACCAGGTGCACGACCGTCATCGGCCCGGCGACCGCGAGCCACAGCGCCACCGGGAGCTTCCCGCCGAGGTGGCGCACCAGCCCCGGCATGGCCACCACCATCAGCGCGACGCCGACGACGAGCCCGAGCTTCATCAGCACGACGCCGGCGATCATGTTCGTGCCCGCGATCGAGATGACGCCCTTGGCCAGCAGGATGAACAGCGGCCCGTACGGCGCGGGCGTGGCCTGCCAGAACGAGTCGACGTTGTCCACCACCGGGTCGACGTCGAGGATGCCGGGGCCCACCGAGTAGGGGTCGTAGCCGTGCAGCGGCAGCGTGCCGTACGCGATGTAGAGGTAGGCGTCGCGGGAGAACACCGGCGGCGAGAACAGCATCGGGATCGTCCAGCACACCGCGGCGATCAGCACCGGCCGCGCGCCGACCCGGCCCGCGAGCACGTGGCGGCCGAGCAGCACCCACGCCCACACCACGAGCGCGAACCCGGTGTACAGCACCAGGGTCGCGAGGATGCGGCCGTGGCCGTAGCGGATCCACGACAGCGGACCGCGGCCGATCATCGGGTCCTGCGCGAGGATCGCGCCGGCACCGAGCGCGCTCACGAGGATCAGCAGGCTCCCGATGGTGCCGAGCGCGATGGTGCGCACCGGGAGCGCGGGCACGCGCCGTACCGGTGTCGGCACTGGGGTCGCGTCTTCTACGGTGCTCACTGCGGGGGGCACCCCGTGGGCGTCGGTGGTGGTTGACATGGCGGTCTGAGATTACACAGGCCGGTTGGTCCGTTCGTCGGAACGGTGGCGTTTCACCCGACGAGGCGTGCCGGGTACGACACCAGGGGTAGTGATCTTGATGCCCCTCTCCCCCTCTTTGCCGTTCGTGGACGCGCGGCGGCGTCCTCCGGTGGCCACCATCGGCCCGGTAATATCGGACATCAATATATTTAATAGAAGATTGTAATGTGGGGAGGCGGCGAAGCGGCTGGATCCGGGTTGACCACCCCGGCCTTCGCGTTCGCCGCGACGACGATCCCCCGTCGGAGGCATCGAGCGACGCCTCCGACGGGGATCCCTCCCCTCGTTGCCGTTCCGTGGACGCGCGGTCGCGCTCCCCCGGGGCCACCGCCGAGCAGACAACATCGGACATATATATAGTTGATATTAGTTATAAAGCGAGGCCCGCGGGGCACGGTTCAGTGCCGCCGCGGACCTCGGTCAACGATGTCCTGGCAGGGCTCACCCGCTCGCGACGTCGGTTTCCTTCGGCCGGGTGGACGGCAGCGCGGCCAGCAGCGACCGCGTGTAGGAGTGCTTCGGGTCGTTCAGCACCTCGTCCACGGGCCCGACCTCGACGAGCTCGCCCTTGTACATCACCGCGACGCGGTCCGCGATGTTCCACGCCAGGCCGAGGTCGTGCGTGATCACCAGTGCCGCGAGGCCGAGCCTGGCGCGCAGCCGCAACAGCAACGCCAGGATCTCGCCGCGCACGGACGCGTCCAGCGACGCCACCGGCTCGTCCGCCACCAGCAGTTTCGGCTCCAGCGCGAGCGCGCCCGCGATCACCACGCGCTGCCGCTGACCGCCGGAGAGCTGGTGCGGCAGCAACGGCATGAACTCCTCGGCCGGCCGCAGTTCCGCCGCGTCGAGCGCCGCCGCCACGTGCTCGCGTTCGTCGCCGGGGACGCGGTGGATGCGCAGGCCTTCGGCGATGGACTCGTACACGGAGTGGCGCGGGTTCAGCGCGCTCGTCGGGTCCTGCAGCACGAGCTGGACCTCACGCCGGTACGCCTTGAGCCCCCGGGTGGACCGGGGTACCGGCTTCCCGTCGTAGGTCACCTGACCTGACGTCGGTTCCTGCAGGCCGAGGATGGTCCTGGCGAGGGTGGTCTTGCCCGACCCGGACTGGCCGACCAGCGCGACGATCTCGCCGCGCCGCACGGACAGGTCCACGCCCGCCACCGCGTGGGTGACGCCCCTGGACCGGAAGGTGACGTGCAGGTCGGTGGTCCGCAGCAGCTCCTCCCCCGGCGACGGCACCGAGTCCGGGAGCGTGGTGGCGGTCGCCGGCGCGTACCGGGAGACCGGGTCACCGACCGTCGGGAACGCGGCGGCCAGCGTCTGGGTGTGGGTGTGCCGGGGGGCGGCGATGACGTCCGCCGACGGCCCCTCCTCCACCAGTTCGCCCCGGTACATCACGGCGAGCCGGGCGCACGTCGACGCGAGGACGGCCAGGTCGTGGCTGATCATGACCAGCCCGATGTCCTTCCTCGCCACCAGGTCCGACATGAGCGCGAGGACCTGGGCCTGCACGATCACGTCGAGCGCGGTGGTCGGCTCGTCCGCGATCACCAGGCGTGGCTCGCAGGCCAGCGCCATCGCGATCATGACCCGCTGCTTCTGCCCGCCGGACAGCTCGTGCGGGTACGCGTCGCCCTTCTCCGGTGGCAGCTCCACCTGCGCGAGCAGCTCGTCGACCCGCTTGCGCAGCGCCGAGGAGGACGGCGGGGTCTTGCTGTGCAGCTCGATCGGCTCGGCGATCTGGTCGCGGACCCGCCGCACCGGGTTCAGCGCGTGCATGGCGCCCTGGAACACGATCGCGGCCGACGTCCACCGCACGGCGCGCAGGCGTCCCCACTTCATGGCGGTGACGTCCTCGCCGTCCAGGAGGATCTGGCCGCGGATCTCGGCGGTGGGCGGCAGCAGCCGCAGCACCGACATGGCGAGCGTGGACTTGCCGCAGCCGGACTCCCCCGCCAGGCCCAGCGTCTCGCCGGGTTCGAGGGTGAGGTTGACGCCGCGGACGGCCTCGACGTCGCGGTTGCGGTACCGGACCGACAGGTCCCGCAGTTCGAGCAGCGGCACGTCAGCCCTCCCGCAGTCGTGGGTTGAGAACGGTCTCGAGCGCCCGCCCGCACATGGTGAACGCCAGCACGACGATGCCGATCGCGATGCCGGGTGGCAACAGGTACCACCACGCGCCCGCGATGATCGCCGAGTCGAGCCACGCGGACCGCAGCATCGAGCCCCACGACGGCCGCATCGGGTCGGGGTCGCCGAGCCCGAGGAACGACAGCGTGGACTCGGCCACGATCGCCGAGCCGACCGCGAGGGTCGTGTTCACGAACACCAGCGGCATGACCGCGGGCAGCACGTGCTTGGAGATCACGTGGAAGTGCCCACCGCCGAGCGCCTTGGCGCGTTCGATGTACGGCCGCGCCTCGATCGTGAGCGTCTGCGCCCGCACCAGGCGGGCCGCGGACGGCCAGGACGTCAGCCCGATCGCGAGGATGATCGTGCCGATGCCGCGTTCCAGCACGGTCGACAGCGCGATGGCCAGCACCAGCGACGGCAGCACCAGGAAGAAGTCGGTGACCCGCATGAGGCCCGCGTTCACCCAGCGGCCGTAGTGCGCGGCCATGATGCCGATGATCGTGCCGATCGCGATCGACAGCAGCGTGGCGACGAAGCCGACGGTCAGCGAGATCCGGGCGCTCCACAGCGTCAGGAGCAGCACGGACCGGCCGGGCCGGTCCGTGCCGAGCCAGAACTCGCCGCTCGGCGGTTCCAGGCGGCCGCCGGTCGCCTTGGTGACGTCGAGGCCGTCCCGGTCGGTGAGGACCGGCGCGAGGATCGCGAGCAGCACGATGATCACGAGCAGCGCGAGGCCGACCAGGCCGGTCTTCTGCTTCGCGTACTCGCGCCACCCGGCGGCGAACGCGGCGCCGCGGCGGCGCCAGGCCAGCGCCCGTGGCGATGGAGCGGTCATGCGGCACGCACCCTCGGGTCGAGCACGCGGTACAGCAGGTCCGCGAGCACGTTCATGAAGATCACCGCGCCTGCCAGCACGATGAAGGTGCCCTGCAGCAGCGGCAGGTCACCGACGCGGAGCGCGTCGTAGGTCAGGCGACCCAGACCGGGCCACGAGAACACGGTCTCCACGCTGATCGCGCCCGCGATCACGAACCCGAGGTGCAGGAACACCAGCGTGACCGTGGGCAGCAGCGCGTTGGGCACGGCGTGCTTGCGCCGCACCAGGTCGTCGCGCAGGCCCTTGGCCCGCGCGGTGGTGAGGTAGTCGGCGCCCATCTCCTCGATCAGCGACGACCGCATCACCAGCTGGTACTGCGCGTAGGTGACGGCCACCAGGGTGATCGTCGGCAGCACCATGTGATGGGCGATGTCGATGGCCTGGGAGAAGAAGTCCGGCGGGGTGTCGGAGTAGACGAGCCCCGCGGTCGGGAACAGGCCGGTCGTCGCCGCCATCAGCAGCATGCCCAGCCAGAACGTCGGGGTCGACCACAGGGTCAGTGCGACGCCGGTGGAGATCCGGTCGAACCGGCTCCCCCGCCGCCACCCCGACCGCGTGCCCATCCACAACCCGAGCGCCACCGAGATCAGCGTGGACACGCCGACCAGCAGCACCGTCGGCCAGAACCGCTCCTCGATCTTCTGCAGCACCGGCACGCGGTACACGTACGACTCGCCGAGGTCGCCGCGGAACAGGTCGCCGAGGTAGTTCAGGAACTGCTGCCACAGCGGCAGGTCGAGCCCGAACTGCCGCTCGAGGAGCGCGATCTGCTCCGGGGTCGCCGGGCGGCCCCTGGTCATCGTCGCGATCACGTCGCCGGGCAGGGCGCGGAAGAGGAGGAAGCCCAGCACGATCACGAGCGCGAAGCTGAGCAGGCCGCCGCCGATCTTGGTCAGCACGTAGCGGAGGGCTCCGCCACCACGGGTGGGTGGCGGAGCCTCTGCCAGTGCCTCCTCGGTCGGGGTGAGGATGTCCGACACAGTTGTCCTTTACCGGTTATTCGCGGTCGTCGGCCGTCTTGCGACGACCCCTGGCGACCAGCAGCCCGACGACGAGCACCACGACGATCACACCGCCGACGATGCCGAGGATCAGCCCGGTGTTGCTGCTGTCCTCACCCGCCGCGTCGGTGGTGCCCTCGCCGGACGCGGTGCTGCCGCCGTTCTCGAAGTTGGGGACCGGCCCCTCGCCCTTCGGGGTGGCGCCGTAGTAGCCCCACGCGCCCTGCTGGTTCATCATCACGCCGCCCTCGGTGGGCTGCTTCGGGAAGCCCTCGAACGCGTCCTTGCGGAACGCCTCGAGCGCGTTGTCGTAGCCCAGGATGACGAGCGTGGCCTGGTCGTAGAGCCGCGCCTGCATCTTCTTGACGATGTCGATCCGCTTGCTCCGGTCGAACTCCGACAGCTGCTGCGCGTAGAGGCTGTCGTACTCCTTGTCGCACAGGAACGAGTCCGGCGTGCCGCCCTTGCCCTCGGCGTTCGGCCGGTTGGCGCAGGTCTGCAGCGACAGGACGTAGTCCGGGTCCGGGTTCGCGTTCCAGCCCGAGAACGCCAGGTCGAAGTTGCCGCGGGTGGTGTCCTCGTTGACCTGGGTGTCCGACCTCGGCTCGATCGTGATGTTGATCCCGATCTCCTTGAGCCAGCCCTTGATGAACGGGCCCGCGTTCTCGTCGAGGTTGGCCTCGGCGTGCGCGA
Source organism: Actinophytocola sp. KF-1 (assembly GCF_054661535.1). NCBI lineage: Bacteria > Bacillati > Actinomycetota > Actinomycetes > Pseudonocardiales > Pseudonocardiaceae > Actinophytocola > Actinophytocola sp. KF-1. Next base: position 361,501 of record NZ_BAAFVK010000003.1, read on the forward strand.
GGAGCCGGAAGTTCATCGGCTTGCCGGTCTTGTCGAGCCGGATGCCGTCCGGACCCTTCTTGTACCCGGCGTCGTCGAGCCGCTTGTTCGCCGCGTCGAGGTCGAACTCCCGCTTCTCGTCGCCCGAGGGCTGCCAGTGGAAGTCCTTGAACACCGGCGGGATGTAGCCCGCGGCCTCGGTCGCGTAGCCGCCCCACACCTTGTCCACGAGCGTCTTCGAGTCGATCGCCTGCGCGATGGCCCGCCGCAGCTCGACGTCCTTGAGCGCCGGGTTGCCGTTGCCGATCGGGGTGCCGTCGTTGGTGGCGGCGCCCGGGTTGATCACGATCTCGTTGAACCGGCGGTTCTCGGCCTGGTTGAGCTCGATGTTCGGGTCGCCCTGCAGCGCGTCGAACTGCGTCGGCGTGAGCCGGTTGATCAGGTCCACGTCACCGCTCTGCAACGCGGTCACCGCGGCGTCCGAGTTGCTGTAGTAGATGAAGTGCAGCTCGTCGATCTTGGGCGCGCCGCGCCAGTAGTTCTTGTTGGCCTTCAGCTTGGTGTACTGGGCCTCCTTGAACTCCGTGATGTAGTACGGCCCGCTGCCGACCATCGGGAACTGCGGCTCGGCGCCGATGTCGGCCACCTTCGACCAGACGTGCTCGGGCACGATCGGGATGTCGAGGGCCTCCATGGTCGCCTGCGGGACCTTGGTCTTGATCTTCAGCGTCCAGTCGTCGGTCGCCTCGACGGAGTCCCACTGCTGGACGTAGCTGCCGTTGGCGGTCTTGGCCGTGTCGTCGTCCAGCATCTTCTGGAACGTCCAGGCCGCGTCCTTGGCGGTGACCTGCTTCCCGTCCGACCACTTCACGTTCTTGCGGAAGTGGAAGGTCCAGGTGAGCTTGTCGTCGGAGGTCTCCCAGTTCTCGACGAGCGCGCCCTCCGGCGTCATGCTGCTCTGACTGTAGGTCGTCAGGAACTCGAACTGCGCACGGAGGATGTCGGTGCCCGTTCGGGTGATGGAGATGAACGGATTGAGTGAATCCACCTCCTGGGTCACCCCGACTCGGAGTATCTTGCCGTTCTGGCCGCTCGTCGCCTCGGCTGCCCGCTCGGGGGCGGGCGTCGCTCCGGCCGGCACCGCGACAGGTGCCGTGACCAGCAGCGATGCCGCCAGGGTGACACCGAGCCCCAGTAGCCTCGATCTCACGGATGATCACCTCTTCCTCGTAAGTTGAGAGGAAGTAACCACTTATGGGGGCTTGAAGTCAATCTGTGTCGGCAACGTGTGCCAAGACGTAACGTGTGCGGTTGTGCGGATCATGATTTCAGCCGACATGGAAGGCGCCAGCGGCGTCACCTGGACGGCGGACGTGGAAGTCGGAACCGAGCAGTGGCAACGGTTCCGGACGATGTTCACCAGTGACGTGAATGCCTGTATTGCCGGGTTGTACGCAGGCGGTGCGACCGACGTGCTGGTGAACGAGGCCCACTCCAGCCAGCGCAACGTGCTGCTGGAGGACCTCGACACGCGGGCCAGGATGCTCACCGGCAGGCACAAGCCCCTGTCGATGATGCAGGGCATCGACTCCGGGGTGGACGGGGTGGTCTTCCTCGGCTACCACACCGGCGCCGGGGTCGAGGGGGTGCTCTCCCACACCTACCTGCCCAACCAGATCACCGGCGTGTGGCTCGACGGGGTCCACGCGAGCGAGGGCAGGCTCAACGCCGCGCTCGCCGCGGAACACGGCGTGCCCGTGCTCCTGGTCACCGGCGACGACCTGACCTGCGCGGACGCCGGCGACTACGTGCCGGACGCGCGGACGGTCGCGGTCAAGGAGTGCGTGAGCCGCTACGCGGCCATCTGCACCCCGCCGACGGTGACCGCGGCGGCCATCGAGGAGCAGGCCAGGGCCGCGATGAGCAGGGCGGGACGTTTCGACGGGGCGGTCAGCGGGCACCGCATCGAGGTCGAGTTCGACGCGGCGCACCTCGCCGCGGCCGCGGCCGTGGTCCCCACGGTCGAGCAGCTCGACGTGCGGCGGGTCGGGTTCGACGCCGCGTCCATGACCGATGCCATGAAGGCGTTCAAGGTGGTCACCGCCATCGCGAGCGGTGCCGTGGAGGGAAGCTATGGGTGAACCGGCGGTAGAGGAGCTGTGCGCGGAGCTGATCAGGTTCGACACCACGAACCTCGGTGCGGGCAAGTCGCTGCTCGGGGAACGCGCGATCGCCGAGTTCGTGGCCGAGCACCTGACCGACGCCGGCCTCACCCCTGCCCTGCTGGAACGGGACCCGACGCGCACGAACGTCGTCGCCAGGGTCCCCGGCAGCGACCCGGACCTCGCGCCGCTGCTGGTGCACGCGCACCTCGACGTGGTGCCTGCCGACGAGTCCGAGTGGTCGGTGCCCCCGTTCGCGGGCGAGATCCGGGACGGGTTCGTGTGGGGCCGCGGCGCGGTGGACATGAAGGACATGTGCGCCGCGCTGCTGACCGTGCTGTCCCGCTGGTCGTCGGCGGGCACGCGGCCGAGGCGGGACATCGTGCTCGCGTTCGTCGCCGACGAGGAGGACACCGGCGAGTGGGGCGCGCACTGGCTGGTGGAGGAGCATCCCGAGCTGTTCGAGGGGTGCGCGGCGGCCATCGGCGAGTCGGGTGGCTACACCGTCCGCACGACCCACGCCGACGGCCGCGAGGTCCGCCTGTACCCGGTGGCGACGGCCGAGCGCGGCACCGCTCACATGCGGCTGACCGCGCAGGGCAGGGCGGGCCACGGTTCCCGGCGCAACGACGACAACGCCGTGGTCCGGCTGGTCGGCGCGCTGTCGCGGCTGGCGGCGCACCGGTGGCCGGTGCACCTCACCCCCGCGGTGCGGGCGTTCCTGGAACGGGCGGCGCCCGCGCTGGGTGTCGAGGTCGACTGGGACGACATGGACGAGACGCTGCGCCGCCTCGGCCCGGCCGCGAAGGTCATCGAGAACACCGTCCGCAACTCCACGACGCCGACGGTGCTGTCCGCGGGGTACAAGGTGAACGTCATCCCGGGCGTCGCGTCCGCGCTGGTGGACACGCGGGTGCTGCCCGGCACCGAGGACGACCTGCTGGCGGAGATCGACCGGATCGTCGGCCCGGGGGTGACGCGGGAGTTCGTGCAGCGCCAGCACGCCGTCCAGGCGCCAGTGGACACGCCGTGGTTCGACGCGATGGCCGACGCCCTGCGCGCGTTCGACCCCGAGGGTGTCGTGGTGCCGTTCTGCATGGGCGGCGGCACCGACGCGAAGGCGTTCGCCCGGCTGGGCATCGACTGCTTCGGGTTCGCGCCGCTGTTCATCCCGGAGGGCCACGACCACAAGCTGATGGCCCACGGCGTGGACGAACGCGTGCCGGTCGAGGGCCTACGGTTCGGGGTGAACGTGCTCGACCGGTTCCTGTCCACGGTATGACCGGTAGTGGTACCGGGAGGCCTCGGTGAACCCGAACCTCCCGTAGAGCGCGAGCGCGGCCGTGTTCTCCGCCCGCACGTGCAGCCAGGACCGCGTGATCCCCCGCGCCTGGCCGGCACGCAGCAGCCCGGAGAGCACGGCCGCGCCGTGCCCGCGCCGCCGCGCGTCCGCGCGCACGGCCATGCAGTACACGCCGCCCCACTCCCCGACCAGCGCGAGCCGCCCGACCGCGGCCACACCGCCCGCGTCGCGCACGGTCGCGTAGAGGGCGGGCCCACCGGAGAGGATCTTCACCGCGATGTCCAGGGCGGACCGGTCGCCGCGGCCGTCGACCCGCCACCACAGGTCGAGCCACCCGTCCGACGGCACGTCGGCGATCTCCACCTCCGCGCCGCCGTCGAGCCGGCCGAGCCTGGCGGTCTGGATCGACGTGGGCGACCCGAACTCGTACCCGCGCGCGGCCAGCAGCTCGTCCAGTCCACCGGGGCGCGCTGAGGGCCCGAGCTGAAAGATCACCGGCAGGCCCCGCGCGGCGTAGAGCCGCTCGACCTGCCGCAGTGCTCCCTCGAGGTCCGCGGGTGCCGCGGCGGGGATCACGGAGTTGGCGCGCTGGGTGACACCACCGGAGAACCGGGCCACCCACCCGTCCACCTCGACCTCGTCGAGGGCAGGCCATCCGGCACGCATCAGGTCGTCGAGCACACCGCCAGCGTAAACATGCACGCAACCGGATAGTCATACAGCCCACTTGTGTGACAGAAAGCGGCACGGCGGCGCCCACCAGCCACGACAGCGCTAATCTCCGTCCAAGGAGAGCCGCCATGTCCATGACCCGTGAGCCCATCGACGTCCGCGTCGGCGCGGGCACCCTCCGGTTCGGCGAGGTGCGCCTCCCGCTGCGCACCGTCCTCCTGGCGACGACGGCCGAACTCCACCCGGACCGCAGGCTGGTCGTGCGGAGCTACGCGCTCGGCGTCGCGAGGTGGCTGATCCCGGCGGCGATCGCCGCGGCCGTCGTCCCGGAAGCCGTCGAGGTGTTGATCAACCTGTGCGCGCTCGTGTGGTTCGCGGTCAGCGCCACCCGCCTCGCGGGACACCTCCGGGTGCGGCTCCACGAACTGACGGTGGCGACCACCACCGGCACGTACCGGATCCTCACCGGCACCGACGCGGTGGCGGTCGCCGAGCTGGCTTTCCGGATCATGGACGCGGTCCGCGACCCGCTCGTGGGATTCCACGTCACCACGGAAAACATCCGGCTTGCCGACGACTATCCCCGCGTCCGTGAGGAAAATCCCGCCAACCTGACCTGAGGCGCGGACTGGTCAAATACATGACAAATCCGGGTCGACCGCGCCCCCGCGCGCGGTGGAATGTGATCTTGGGCTAGCCTCCTCCGCATTCTCGACACGGAATGGAGGAATTTCCATGGCACTGAGCCACGAGGCGATCAATGTGCGGGTGAGCCAGCGAATTCTCTGGTTCGGTTCGGAGGCGTACCCGCTGCCGAACATCACGCGGACCAACACCCTCACGCTCCAGCCGAACCGCGGCGCCCTGATCCGCCAGTACGTGCTGTCGGTGCTCGTGACCCTGTTCGTGATGGGGATCGCGGGGAGCGCGGCACCGGGATCCGTTGCGGCACTGGTGATCCTCGGCGGACTCGCGTGGCTCGCGTACCGGACCTACCGGCTGGTCGAGCTGCTCAAGCTCACCCTGTACGTGCTGAACATCGAGACCGCGGCGGGGTCGCACCGGGGGTTGACCACGGACAACCCCAACGTGGTCGCGGACCTGCAGCTGCGCATCACCGACGCGATCAACAACCCGCACGCGGAATTCCAGATGCAGGTGGAGAACTTCCACGTCGGCGACAACTTCACCATGTTCGGGAACAACACCGTGAGCAGGGCGGCACGGTGAGCGGACAATTCCACATCGGCGACAATTTCACGATGTTCGGCACCAACACGGTGCACAAGGGGGATTCCTCCAGCCCACGGGAACCCGTCACCAGGCCACCGTCGAGTGTGGTGTGGACCGAGCCGCTGGTGTTCGTCAACTACCGCGGCCAGGACGAGAAACCGGCCGCCGACATCGAGGCGACGCTCACCCGCCGCCTCGGCCGCGGCGTGGCGTTCCGGGACGTGCGGATGCGCGCGGGCACGCGGTTCCCCCGCGAACTCAAGACCCGCGCCGCCCGGTCCGAGGTGATGCTCTCGATCATCGGTGAACGCTGGGACGACCCGCACACCCTCGCCCTGCTGCACGACCCCGAGGACTGGGTCCACCGCGAGATCGCGACCGCGCTGCGCTACCGCGTCCCGGTGGTGCCCATCCTCGTCGGCGCCCGCCCCCGCCTGTCGGCGAACCAGCTCCCCGACGACATCCGCCTCCTCGCCGACATCCAGGGACCCCACCTCTCCCGCGACTACGGCGAGGCGGACGTCGAGCGTCTGATCGACCGCCTGCTGCACGACGTCCCACCGCTGGCGACGGCCGCGTACCGCCACCACTAGGCACCTTCGAGGGTCGGCCAGGGTTCCGTCACAGTCGGTTGGGCTGCTGGTCGTGTTTCAGGTTTGGTGGCTGTCCTTCGTTGTGGGTTTTCCCTCCGGGGGCCTCGCCGGACGGGCTGGTCTCCGGGATGGCAGCGGGTCGGGCACGGGGTTGATTTGGCAGGGACGGGTGTCCGTTGTCTGCCTGCCATCCCGTCGACCTCCCACGGGCTATCACACCGCGTCAAGGGGGTCCGACGGCTTTGGGCACGGGGTTGCGTTGAGTTCGGGCCCGCTTGACGCGGTGTGATCGGGCTTCGCCAGGTCGACGGGATGGCAGGCACGCCTTTGTTGCGTGATGGGGCTTGGCCCCGCTCAGACGCCGGCGGAGGCGAACTGTGTCCGGTACAGCTCCTCGTACCGACCGCCGGTGGCCAGCAGCGACTCGTGCGTGCCGCGCTCCACGATCCGGCCGTCCTCGACCACCAGGATCAGGTCCGCGGCCCGCACGGTGGACAACCGGTGCGCGATCACCAGGGCCGTCCGGCCGGACAACGCCTCGGCCAGCGCCTCCTGGACGGCGGCCTCCGACGTCGAGTCCAGGTGCGCGGTCGCCTCGTCGAGGATCACCAGCCGCGGTCGCGCCAGCAGCAACCGCGCGATCGTCAGCCGTTGCCGCTCGCCACCGGACAGCCGGTAGCCGCGCTCCCCCACGATCGTGTCCAGCCCGTCCGGCAGCGACCGCACCAGGTCGGCGAGCCGGGCACGTGACAGCACCTCCCACAGGTCGGCCTCCGACGCCCCCGGCGCGGCGAACAACAGGTTCGACCGCACCGACTCGTGGAACAGGTGCCCGTCCTGCGTCACCATCCCCAGCGCGTCCCGCAGCGACGCGAACGACAGGTCCCGCACGTCCACACCAGACAGCCGCACGGCGCCTTCGTCCACGTCGTAGAGCCGTGGCACCAGCGACGCGATCGTCGACTTGCCCGCGCCCGACGACCCCACCAGCGCCACCAGCTGCCCCGGCAACGCCCGGAACGACACGTCGTGCAGCACCTCGACCCCGCCGCGGGTGTCGAGCTTCGCCACCTCCTCCAGCGACGCCAGCGACACCGCGGAAGCCGCCGGGTACGCGAACGAGACGTGGTCGAACTCCACCGACACCGGCCCGTCCGGCACCGTGACCGCGCCGGGTTTCTCGTCGATCAGCGGCGCGAGGTCCAGCACCTCGAACACCCGCTCGAACGCCACCAGCGCGCTCATCACCTCCACGCGCGCGCTCGCCAGCGCGGTCAGCGGCGCGTACAGCCGGGTCAGCAGGAACGCCAGCGACACCACGGCGCCCGGCTCGAGCGTGCCCGCGAACGCGAACCACCCGCCGACCCCGTACACGAGCGCCAGCGCGAGCGCCGACGACAGCGTCAGCGCGGTCACGAACACCGTCTGCACCATCGCGGTCCGCACCCCGATGTCCCGCACCCGCTTCGCCCGCACCGCGAACTCCGCCGACTCGTCCGCCGGCCTGCCGAACAGCTTCACCAGCGTCGCGCCGGGCGCGGAGAACCGCTCGGTCATCTGCGTGCTCATCACCGAGTTGTGGTTGGCCGCCTCGCGTTCCAGCCGGGCGAGCCGGGCGCCCATCCGCCGCGCGGGCACCACGAACACGGGTAACAGCAGCAGCGCCAGCAGGGTGATCTGCCACGACACCCCGACCATCACGACGAGCGTCAGCGCCAGCATCACCACGTTCGACAGCACACCGGACAGCGTGTTGCTGAACGCGTTCTGCGCGCTTACCACGTCGTTGTTCAGCCGCGACACCAGCGCCCCGGTGCGGGTGCGCATGAAGAACGCGACCGGCATCCGCTGCACGTGGTCGAACACGGCCGTGCGCAGGTCGACGATCAGCCCCTCACCGATCCGCGCGGACAGCCACCTGGCGACCAGCCCGAGCCCCGCCTCCGCCACGGCGATCACCGCGATCAGCACCGCGAGGACGACCACCAGCCGCAGCGACGACCGCGCGACGATCGCGTCGACCACCCACCCGGCGAGCACCGGCGTCGCGACCGCCAGCACCGCGGTCACGACCGACAGCAGGAGGAACCACGCCAGGAGTCTTCGGTGCGGCCGCGCGAACCCGGCGATCCGGCGCAGCGTCGCCTTCGAGAACGGACGGCGGTCGTCCGTCGCGTTCATCGTGTTGTACAGCGACATCCACGCTGTGGTCTCCATGTCCATGACGACACCCTCGCACGCACCACCGACAATTTCGGAAGCCGGACGTTAGGTGCTCGACCATGGTGGAGGTCAAGCGGGACGGGCCAGGCCGATCGGGTTCCCGTCCGGCAGCACCCCGGACGCCCACACGGCGGCGGCCGACGGCGTCAGCGCCTCGACCACCTCGTCGGCAGGCAGGTCGTCGTGCCACGCGGCGGCGTCGGTCAGCTCCTCCACCGACTCGAGCACGTCGGCGCCGGTCATGGTCAGCCCGTCGGCGTCGAGGAGCTCCCGCTCGACGAGCGACTCCCGCGCCGCCGCCCACGCCGCCGGCGACCAGCCACGCGCGTTCCGCATGACCTCCGGGTCGAGCCCCTTCGCCACCACCTGCAGGTGCAGCGCGTCCAACCCGGAGAGCCCCGCGGTCACCAGCGCGGCCACGTGCCCGTCGCCGCGGTGCTCCCGCAGCGTCGTCGCCAGCTGCCACATCGCCTCGACGGGGTCGTCCGACAGCGGCAGCGCCGCGTTCGCCGCGCCCAGCGGCCTGCCGGTCGGGTCCAGCGCCACCGGCGACAGCAGGGCCACCGCGGTCGCGCACGCGCCGGCGTCCACCCCCACCGTCCGCAGCACCTCCGCGCACACCGACAGCCGCGTCGCGAGGCAGTCCGCCGTCGACGCCCGCGTCCACGCCGAGGGCAGCGACCTGGCCACCATCGCGGGCTCGAACCCGGCGAAGGCGCCCACGACCGCTCCCGCGCCGACCGCGCCCAGCGGGGCGGCGCGGAACGCGAAGTAGGTGTCCCAGAAGCCCTTCAACCCGATCGCCTTGCCCGCGGCCCGGACCTCGGGCGCGAAGTACACGACGGCGTGGAGGGGCTCGACGACGGACCAGAGTTGGCGCGAGGGGTGCATACGAGGATTCTGCACCCAATAGGATCGCGGCCCTCCCCCTCGTGATCAGGAGCGCACTTGAGCAGCCCCGGCTTCTTCTCGTCGTTCGAGAACACCGATCCTCCCCTGACCTGGATCGATGCCACCGACGTCGACCGGAGCGGCGCGCCGAGAGCCGAGGGCGCCACGATGACCACCCGCGAGGGCAGAGGACCGGGCAGGCCGGCCACCGCGAAGCCCGGCGTCGGGTTCACCGGCCTGCGTGCCCTGCGCTACCAGGGCAGCCACAGCGCACGCGGCCCGGCGCGGGTCACCAACAAGCTGTTCCTGCTCGACCTGCCGATCGGGCCGGACACCGAGCTGACGTACGTGGTCTTCCCCGAGCCGCTCGGCGAGGACCTGCGGTTCCCCAGCACGTACGTGGCGCTCGACCTGGCCTTCTCCGACGGCACGTACCTGAGCGACCTCGGCGCGGTCGACCAGCTCGGGTTCCCGTTCACCGCGCACGGCCAGGGCGAGTCGAAGGCGCTCACCCCGAACCAGTGGAACGCGCGGTCGGTCCGGGTGGGCGCGGTCGCCGAGGGCAAGGTGGCGGTCCGCGCGCTGCTCACCTACGACAACCCGGACGGCCCCGCGGACTTCGCGGGCTGGCTCGACGACATCGCCATCGCCGACCGCCCCCTGCCGTCGACCCGGCCGAGGCCGGTCGACCACGTGCTCACCACCCGCGGCACCGACTCCACGAAGGCCTACTCGCGCGGCAACACGATCCCCGCCACGTCGGTCCCGCACGGCTTCACGTTCTGGACCCCGGTCACCGACGCGGGCGCGACGGGCTGGCTCTACAGCTACCACCGGCACAACAACGACCGGAACCTGCCCGCGCTCCAGGCGATCTCCGCGAGCCACCTGCCGAGCCCGTGGATGGGTGACCGGCAGACGTTCCAGGTGCTGCCCTCCGCCGCGCCGAAGCGGCCGAGCAGCCGCAGGCGCAAGCGGGCGCTGACGTTCCGGCACGGCAACGAGCTCGCCCGCCCGCACCACTACAGCGTGCGGTTCACGAGCGGCATCACCGCCGAGGTGGCGCCGACCGACCACGCGGCCCTGATGCGCTTCACGTTCCCCGGCGAGGACGCCAACCTGGTCTTCGACAACGTCACCCGGCACGGCGCCGTCACCGTCGACCCCGTGGCGGGCACGCTCACCGGCTACTCCGACGTCCGAAGTGGACTGTCCGAGGGCGCGGGCAGGCTGTTCGTGTACGCCACGTTCGACCGCACCATCGCCGCCACGGGCAGGCTCTGGCGCGGGTTCTCCCGCCGCGTCAGCGGGTACGTGAGGTTCGAGCCGGACATCACCGGCCCGACGGTCGTGACGATGCGGATCGCGACGTCGCTGATCAGCGTGGCGCAGGCCAAGAAGAACCTGTGGCTGGAGATCGCGGACACCGACACGTTCGAGTCCGTGCGCGACCGCGCGGCGGACACGTGGGACGAGCTGCTGTCCCGCGTGGAGGTCGAGGGCGCGACCGAGGACCAGCTGGTCACGTTGTACTCCAACCTGTACCGGCTCTACCTCTACCCCAACCGCGGCCACGAGAACACCGGCACCGACGAGGTCCCGTCGATCGCGTACGCGAGCCCGGTGTCACCGCCGGCGCGCAGGGACACGCCCGCGCACACCGGGAAGACCGTCCAGGCCGGGAAGATCTACGTCAACAACGGTTTCTGGGACACCTACCGCACGGTGTGGCCCGCGTACGTGCTCCTCACCCCGAACCACGCGGGCGAGCTGATCGACGGGTTCGTGCAGCAGTACCGGGACGGCGGCTGGATCGCCCGCTGGTCCTCCCCCGGCTACGCGGACCTGATGACCGGCACCAGCTCCGACGTGGCGTTCGCCGACGCCTACCTCAAGGGCGTGCGGAACTTCGACGTCCAGGCCGCGTACGAGGCCGCGCTGCGCAACGCGACGGTCGCCCCGGACCGGCCGGGGGTGGGCCGCAAGGGCATCGACCGGTCGATCTTCCTCGGCTACACGCCGGCGAGCACCGCGTTCGGTCTGTCGTGGACACTCGAGGGCTGCCTCAACGACTTCGCGATCGCGGGGCTCGCGCACGCGCTCGGCGACACCGAGTACCACGAGTACTTCCTCGACCGCGCCCAGGGCTACGTGCACTCGTTCGACCCGAGCACCGGGTTCTTCCAGGGGCGCAAGGAGAACGGCCGCCTGCGGCACGCGCCGAACCAGTACGACCCGCGGGCGTGGGGCGGCGACTACGTGGAGACCAACGGCTGGAACACCGCGTTCAGCGTGCCGCACGACGGCGCGGGCCTCGCGGGGCTCATGGGCGGCCGCGCCGCGCTCGCCGCGAAGCTCGACGAGTTCTTCGCGACGCAGGAGACCGGCCGTGCGCGGGGCGCGTACTGGACGACGATCCACGAGATGACCGAGGCCCGGGACGTCCGGATGGGACAGTACGGGCACAGCAACCAGCCGTCGCACCACATCCCGTACATGTACACCTACGCGGGCGCCGCGTGGCGGACGCAGGCGACGGTCCGCGAGGTGCTGTCCCGGTTGTACGCCGGCAGCGAGATCGGGCAGGGCTACTGCGGCGACGAGGACAACGGCGAGATGTCCGCGTGGTGGCTGTTCAGCGCGCTCGGCATCTACCCGCTGCGGGTCGGCAGCCCCACGTACGTGATCGGGTCGCCGTTGTTCCGGCGTGCCGTGGTGCGCATGGACAACGGCAACGAGCTCGTGGTCAACGCGCCGGAGAACAGCCGCGACAACGTCTACGTGCAGAGCCTGTCGGTGAACGGGACACCGTGGGACAAGGTGTACGTGCCGCACTCGGTCATCGCCGACGGCGCTGTGCTGGACTTCCGCATGGGCCCGGAACCGTCGCGGTGGGGCTGCGGGCCGGACGCGCTGCCGCCGTCGCTCACCGCGGCCGACGCGGTGCCCAGGACGATGCACGACATCACGTGCACGGTCGACGGCAGCGGCGAGGGCAGCGACGGCATCAACGTGGCGCCGCTCTTCGACGACAACAGCCGCACCCAGGTCACGTTCCGCACGCCGAGCCCGTGGCTGGCGTTCCGGCTGCCCGGCGAGGGCGCGATGGTGCGGTACTACACGCTGACCTCGGGCACCCGGGGCGACGACCCGCGGTCGTGGACGTTGCGCGGGTCGGACGACGGCGCGCACTGGACCGTGCTCGACGAGCGCACAGGCGAGGAGTTCCGGTGGCGTCGCCAGACCCGCCCGTTCTCGGTGGCGAACCCCGGCACGTACCGGCAGTACCGGCTCGACATCACCGAGGGCTCCGGGGCGCCGACCGTGACGCTCGCGCAGGTGGAGCTCCTGGCACGGTGAAGGGCGGTCCCCACGGGGGAACCGCCCTTCGTTCGCGAATCCCGGTCAGCCGCGGCGGGAGGCCTCGAACTGCTTGGCCGGGCCCTGCATCGAGAGCACCAGCGCGATGATCGGCATGACCAGGAACACGAGCGCGATCACGGCACCCGTCACCAGCCACACGACACCCAGCAGGATCTGCAGGCCGTTCGCGATCAGCATCAGGTTGCCCGCCGTGCCGCTCATCGCCTTGACCCCGGCCCAGATCAGCAGGCCGGCGCCGACGACGCCACCGATGGTGAGGATCCACAGCAGCGCGAGCATGCCCTCGTCGACCTCGACCCCGGCGAGGGACTCGTCCTTCGCGCTGGTCACCGCGCCGGCGAGCGACATCATGAGGATCGAGGAGATGAGCGTGATGCCCGCCTGCACGAAGTCCAGCACCGCGGCGGCCGTGACGGTGCCCGGCCGCGTGGTCGGACCGGACGAGTACTCGGCCGGTGCGGGCGGCATGGCGCCGTAGCCCTGGTTGGCGTCGCCGGGCTGCTGCCCGTACGGCTGTGACATGTCGAATTACCCCTCTTCGGTCGCGGACCCTAGTGCCCGCGACGGGACTGCAGGAACTGCGTCGTGCCGGCGCCCAGCGCCATGATGAGGCTGATCGCCGGCATGATGGCGAAGAAGATAGCGATGCCGATGATGACGCCCTTACCGGCATCGATGATGTCGATCCCCTGCGAGTCGATCGCGGCGAACCGGATGATCCAGGCCAGGGAGATCGCCAGCTCGAGACCGGCGCCCGCGATCAGCAGCGTGCGGCTCTTGCCGCCCATGATCTGCACGCCGCCGCCGATCAGCAGCCCGGCGCCCACGAGCTGCACGATGATGAGGAGCCAGCCGAAGGCGGCGTCGCTGCCCGCGCCGGACGAGTCGCCGCTGGCGGCGCCGGCGAGCATGAGGATCGTGGGGATCAGCGTGATGCCCGCCTGGACGTAGGCGAGGACGGCGGCGGCGGTGACCGTGCCGGGCCGCGGGATGGGTCCGCTGCTGTACTCGGCCGGGGCGGCGGGCATGCTGCCGTACTGGTGGGAGGCGGCGGGCTGGCCGTACGGGTTGCTGTGCGGGTACCCCTGCGCCGGCTGGCCGTAGGGCGGGCTCTGCGGGTAGCCCTGGGCCGGTTGCCCCTGGCCAGGCGTCTGTGGGTACCCCTGTGGGACCCCGCCCTGGGGGTACCCGCCCGAGGGGTCGGGCTGCTGGCCGTATGGCTGTGTCATTGCCACTCCTATGATGCCGCCGCAGCGGGGACGTGAGTGCACAGATACTGGCACAGACGCCGCTGATCACCGCGCGCTTTGACCCATATCGTGACGCCTTTTCACCGCCCGTGCAGACCCGGGTCAGGATGCGCTGCCGGTGGCCCCTCCCGGCACCGCGTCACCCGGACGAGGACCGTCCGGTTCGGCGGGTTGCGGCTTGGCCGGCACGATGCTGGCGAGCTCGCCGCCGTTGTCGTTCATCCGCAGCACGAACGGCCTGGTCTCGGTGTACTGCACGACCGAGACGGACGCCGGGTTGACCACGATCCGCTGGAAGGTGTCGAGGTGCTGGCCGAGCGCGTCGGCGAGGATCGACTTGAGGACGTCACCGTGGCTGCACAGCAACCAGACGGCCTCGTTACCGTGTGCGGCGGTTATGCGCGCGTCGTGCGCCCGCACCGCGGCGACCGCGCGCGTCTGCACCTGGGCAAGCCCTTCCCCGCCGGGGAACACGGCCGCGGACGGGTGCTGCTGCACCACCGACCACAGCTTCTCCTTGGCGAGGGTCTTGAGCTCCCGGTTCGTCCACTCGCCATAGTCCACTTCGGACAGATCGGGCTCGGTGACCGGGGTGAGCCCGCGCGCGGCGGCCAGCGGGGCGACGGTCATCTCGCACCGCAGCAGTGGCGAGCACACGATCTCCGCGACCGGCACGTCGGCCAGCCGTCCGACGAGCGCGTCGGCCTGCGCGCGCCCGGTCTCGTCCAGTTCGATCCCTGGTGAGCGGCCGGCGAGGACGCCGGAGCCGTTCGCGGTCGAGCGGGCATGCCTGAGGAGTACGACGGTGGCCACGGCGCCAGACTAGCCGGAGGCGATCAACGCGCCGCCGGTCACGGCGCGGGGCCGGCGTCCGGCGCCAGCACCCCGAACCCGACCAGCACGAACAGCAGCACGCCCAGCGCGATCCGGTAGATCACGAACGGCAGGTAGCTGTGCGTCGAGATGTACCGCATCAGCCACGCGATCACCGCGTACCCGACCAGGAACGCCACGACCGTGCCCAGGATCGTCGGGCCCCACGCTGGCGCGTCCGCGCCGCCGATGTCGGTGAGCTTGTACAGCCCGGAGGAGAACACGGCGGGCACGGCCAGCAGGAACGCGTACTCCGTGGCCTGCGGCCGCCGGTAGCCGAGCAGGCGGCCCATGGTGACCGTGCCGCCGGACCGCGACACGCCGGGCACCAGCGCGAGCGCCTGCGCGAACCCGTAGGCGAGGCCGTGCGGGATCGTCAGGTGGTCGAGCGAGTACTTCTTCTGGCCGAGGTGGTCGACGACGCCGAGCAGGATGCCGAAGACGATGAGCGTGGTGGCGATGAGCCGCAGGTCACGGAAGGCGTGCTCGATCGAGTCCTGGAACAGCAGGCCCAGGACGGCGATCGGGATCGTGCCGACGATGACCAGCCACGCCATGCGCGACTCCGGGTCGTCGCGCCAGGTGCGTGGCCTGCGCAACGACCGGAACCACGCGGCGAAGATCCGGCCGATCTTCTTCCGGAAGTAGATGATGACCGCGGTCTCGGTGCCGATCTGCGAGACCGCGGTGAACGCCGCTCCCGGATCGTCCCAGCCCGCGAAGGCCGCGCTGATCCGCAGGTGTGCGCTCGAGGAGATGGGCAGGAATTCCGTCAGTCCCTGGATGAGACCCAGAACGATGGCTTCGAGCCAGCTCAACTACCTACTCCCGCGAGATCCAGAGCCTCCACCGCGACGCGCAGGGCCGCGATGCTGTGCTCAAGATCTTGCAGTACCGGTGAGACGGTCAGTGTGGTGACCCCCGATTCGGCGAGGGCCTGCATCTTCTCGGCGATCCGCTCCTTGGGGCCGAGCAGCGCGGTCTGGTCGAGGAAGCCGAGCGGCACCTTGGCGGCGGCGCCCGCGTAGTCCTTCGCGAGGTAGCGGTTCTGGATCTCGGCGGCCTCGGCCTCGTAGCCCATCCGGCAGGCGAGGTTGTTGTAGAAGTTCTGCTCGCGGCTGCCCATGCCGCCGACGTAGAGGGCGGCGTAGGGCCGGATCTGGTCGGCGGCGGTCCGCCAGTCGTCGCCGACGACGAGCGGCGACGTGGGCACGACGTCGAAGCCGTCCATCGTCTTGCCCGCCTTCTCGCGGCCCTTGCGGATGAGCTCGATGGACTCGGGGCCGTACTCGGGCGAGTAGAAGATGGCGAGCCAGCCGTCGGCGATCTCGCCGGTGAGCTCGAGGTTCTTCGGGCCGATGGAGGCCAGGTAGATCGGGATCTCGGCGCGGTGGGGCGCCACGATGAGCTTGAGCGGCTTGCCGGGGCCGTCGGGCAGGGGCAGCGTGAAGTGCTTGCCGTCGAAGCTGACGCGCTCGCGGCGCAGGGCCTGCTTGACGATGGCGACGTACTCGCGGGTGCGGCCGAGCGGCTTGTCGAACTTGACGCCGTACCAGCCCTCGGACACCTGCGGGCCGGACACGCCGAGGCCGAGCCGGAACCGGCCGCCGGAGAGCGTGTCGAGCGTGGCGGCGGTCATGGCGGCCATGGTGGGCTGGCGCGCGGGGATCTGGAGGATGGCGGAGCCGACGTCGATCCGCTCGGTCTGCGCCGCCACCCACGACAGCACCGTCGGCGCGTCCGAGCCGTACGCCTCCGCGACCCACGCCACCGAGTAGCCGAGCCGGTCGGCCTCCTGGGCGAGTTTCAGGTTGTTCGCGTCGTTGCCCGCACCCCAGTAGCCCATGTTCAGTCCGAGTCGCATGCACGGACCATACCGTCAATTGGCGCTCCGCCAATTGTGATGTCGGTGAGTCTGCCAGCGAGTACGCGGACCTGCCCGTACCCTTCGCCCGGTGGAGCAACGACACCTCGGGCACAGTGGGCTGCGGGTGTCCAGGATCGGCCTGGGCACCATGACCTGGGGCCAGGACACGGACGCCGACGAGGCCGCGAGCCAGCTCGTGGCGTTCGCCGACCTCGGCGGCACGCTGGTGGACACCGCCGACGTCTACGCCGACGGCGAGGCCGAGCGGATCCTGGGCGGCTTACTCGACGACCTCGTGCCGCGCGAGGACCTGGTGATCGCGACCAAGGCGGTCGCGCGGCGCGGCGACGGCCCGTTCGGTGGCGGCGCGTCCCGGGGTGCGCTGCTGTGCGCGCTCGACGGCTCGCTGCGCAGGCTCGGCGTGGACCACGTCGACCTGTGGCAGCTCCACGCGTGGGACACCGCGGTGCCGCTCGAGGAGACGCTCTCCGCACTCGACGCCGCCGTGACCAGCGGCAAGGTCCGGTACGCCGGCGTGTCGAACTACAGCGGGTGGCAGCTGGCGACCGCGGCGACGCTGCAGCGGCACAAGCCGGCCGCGATCGTGAGCACGCAGATGGAGTACTCGCTGCTCGAACGCGGGATCGAGCGCGAGGTCGGGCCCGCCGCGGACTACCACGGCGTCGGGCTGCTCGCGTGGGCGCCGCTGGGCCGCGGCGTGCTGACCGGCAAGTACCGGGCCGCGACCCCTGCCGACTCGCGCGGCGCGTCCGCGCACTTCGCGCCGTACGTCGACCACCACCGCAACGAACGGGCGGCCCGGATCGTGCAGGCCGTGGTGACGGCGGCGGACGGGCTCGCGACCTCTCCCCTGTCGGTGGCGCTGGCCTGGGTCCGGGACCGGCCCGGCGTGTGCTCGGCGATCGTCGGCGCGCGGGACACCGGGCAGCTGCTCGGCTCGCTGGTGTCCGAGGAGCTGACGCTGCCCGCCGCGATCCGCGCCGCGCTGGACGACGTCTCCGACGTCGAGCTGAGCTACCCCGAGCGCCGCCTCGTCTGACGCTCCGTCATCGGACCGTTGCGCAGTTCACACAAACCGGGCATCGTATGCAGTATGGAGTATGCAAAGTTGTCGCGTCGCTCCCTGCTGGGTCTCGGTGCCGCCATCGCCATCGGGACCGCCGCCGACGCGACCTTCCCCGCCTCTGCCGCTCCCCTCACCCCCGCCGACCCCTGGCAGCGCCTCGTCACCGGCAACAAGCGGTTCGCCGCGGGCCGGTCACGCCACCCGCACCAGGACCCCGCCCACCGCGTGAGCCTCGTCGACGCACAGCACCCGATCGCGTGCGTCCTGGGCTGCGCCGACTCCCGCGTGCCCGCCGAGATCCTCTTCGACCAGGGGCTGGGCGACCTGTTCACCGTGCGCGCGGTCGGTGAGGTGCTCGACGACGCGGTCGTCGGCAGCATCGAGTACGCCGTCGGGCACCTGCACGTACCGCTGGTCGTCGTCCTCGGGCACTCCGGGTGCGGCGCGGTGAAGGCCGCGATCGACCTGGCCGGCGGCACGAGCGAGGTGACCGGGTCGGTCGACACCGTGGCCCGCGCGATCGAGGCCACCGTCCGGGCCACCCCGCCGGACCCGGACGGGACGGCGTTCCTGGCCGCCTGTGTCCGCAACCAGACCACCAGGGTCGCCGAGGAACTCGTCCGCCGGTCACACACGGTGGCGGCGGTCCGCCCCCGGATCGTCACGGCCGTGTACGACCTCCGCAGCGGGCGTGTCACGGCCCACTGACTCACCCGGCCGCCACGACACCCCGGACAGGGGTTAGCGTCCAGTGCGCATTTAGGGGATGCTGGACAGATGTCCCGTCGGCGCGACACGGGTGCGCCGGCGAGACCCGGGGTCGTGTCGGAGGTCGATGTTGCGTCGCAAGGTTGCCGTGCTGCTGGTGGTGTGCGCGGCGGTGGGCTCGGGTTGTTCCGCCGAGCAGCAGGGCGACGAGCTGATGGTGACCGACAACCCGGTCGCGGCCGTCGCCGCCCAGTCACCGCCCGCCGCCACCAAGCCCGCCGGCACGGTCACGGCACTTGCCGACGACGTCGTCGCCATGGCGTACGAGCCGAAGTCCGGCACGCTCGCGGTCGCGGGCAAGGACACGGTCCGGCTCTACCCGCTCACCGACACGCTCGGTGAGCCGAAGACGGTGCCGCTGGCGGCCGGGTCGCTCACCGTCGACGGCGGCGCCTTCCTCGCCGCGGGCGCGAACAAGGTCGTGCGCGTCGCGGTCGACGGCACCACCAGCGACGCGGGCACGTTCCGCGGCGAGCCGGTCAGCACCGCCACCTTCGACGGCCGCACCCTCGTGGCCATGCGGGACGAACGAGCGGTCGCGATCGTCGACGACGCCAAGGTCCAGCGGATGATCAGCGGCGACATGATGAGCGCCGACCAGGTGCTGTCGACCGGCAAGGGCGCGGTCGTCCTGGACCGGCTGCGCAACGCCGTGTTCGAGCTGGACGTGCCGGGCGCGTCGATCTCCCAGGGCCTGCGGGCCGGCAAGGGCGCCACGAACGGCGTCACCGACCGGTACGGCCGGGTGCTCGTGACCGACACGCGGGGCGGCGCGCTGCTCGCGTTCTCCCTCGACCCGCTGCTCCTGCGCCAGAACTACCCCGTGCCGGGCGCCCCCTACGCCATCGCCTACGACCGGGAACGCGACCTGGCGTGGGTGACGTTGACGGAAACGAACCAGGTCGTCGGCTACGACGTAGCCGGTGAAGAGCCGAAGGAGAAGTACCGGTTCCCCACGGTGTCCCAGCCCAACACCGTGGCGGTGGACCCCGGCTCCGGGCGCGTGCTGGTCGCGTCCGGCACAGGAGATGGGATTCAGGTGATTGCCATATGAGCTCTGAGGTGGTCGACGGGGACTGGGAGTACCGGCCGCTGCGCCTCCCGCCAGGGTTGTCGCGACGTGCAGCGGCCACGCAACTGTCCATCCACGCCGAGTTCGCCGGCTGGGAGCTGTCCAACGTGCGGCTCTACTCGGACGGGAGCAGGCGGGTGCTGCTGAAGCGCAAGCGGGCCCGCGGTCTCCTGCCGGGGCTGAGCACCTAGCGGACCGGCCCCGCTCACCCGCCGTTCTGCGGCGGGAGGTTCTGGACGCCCTCCCACACCGCGCGCGCTCCCGCGTCGCCGACGCGGTAGACGTGGATGCCGGTGCCGACCGCGAGCCCGACGGTCAGCACCGCGAGCACGATCATGACCAGCGCGGGCGCCTTGCGCGGCTCCCCGGTCAGGGCTTCTTCCGCGCCACCGGCGCCGACCGCCACCTTCGCGGGCGCCTTCCGCGCCGCCATCGTGTGCACGACCATCAGCGCGCCGAGCGCGACCGTCAGGCCGAGCGCCCACCAGATCATCAGGTCGGCCAGTTCCTCGTGCGACCGCACCAGCGGGCTGGTGCCGACCCGGTTCTCCAGGTTCTCGCCGCTCTCGGTCGCGACCGGCACGAGCGCCGTGGCCACCGCGGAGGCCGCGAACGCGAGCCACCCGAACCGGCGCCGCGCCGCGGGCCACACCGCGCTCAGCACCGCGCCGAGCGCGGCGAGCACGAGCAGCACCACCACGAAGTGCACGACCAGCGGGTGGAGCGGGAGACCGCCAATGAATTCGGGCACGTTACCTCCGTCTGTCGTCTCGTCGACGGCTCGTTACGCGCCGCTTGCCCGAATGGTTCACCCGTGCAGCGCGGCGCGCACCTGGGCGACGATCCGCGGCAGGACCTCGGGCACGGCCTCGAGCGGCAGCATGTGCCCGGCGCCCGGCACGGTCACCGAGTGCCCGCGCACGGTGTCGGCGAGCCTGCCCGCGTGCCCGGCGGGCACGAGCCGGTCCTTCTCCCCCACCATCGCGACGATCGGCCGGGTCGCCACCACCTCGAGCGCCAGGTCCAGCACGTCCCGGTCCAGCGCGGGCCGGAACAGCGCGACCGTGCCGGGCCAGTGCTCCGACACCATCTCGGCGACCAGCCGGGCGTCGTCCGGGTCGGGGTCGTCGCCCAGCAGCAGCCACCGCAACCCGATGGTGGTGGCCTTGTCGATGCGCCGGTGCACCTCGTCGACGAGCCGGGGCCCGAGGATGGCGTGCAGGTCCTGGACCAGCCTGCCGAGCGGTCGCGGCAGGGTCTCGGCCACCCAGCCGACCGAGGTCGACAGGAACAGCAGCGCGCCGATCCGGTGCTCGGCGAGCAGCCGGTGCCGCGCCGCCATCACCATCGCGACGTGCCCGCCCATCCCGTGCCCCACGACGACGACCGGCCCGTGCGGGATGGCCCGCTCGACGACCTCGGCCATGTCGTCGGCGAGCTGCTCGAGCGTGGCGGTGGCGTCGTCGGCGGGTGAGGACTCCCCGTGCCCGCGGTGGTCGTAGGCGACGACCTGCACGGAGGTCGTGGCGGGCAGCAGGGTGCGGATCTTGTGCCAGACGCGCCGGTCCTGGGCGTAGCTGTGCAGGAGCAGGACGGTGGCGGTCGCGTCGGGGTCACCCTCGCGGACGAGGGCCAGGGTGGCCCCGTCCGCGAGGGTGAACCGCTCGGTGGTCGTCAACAGTTCTGGAGGAACCGATCGAGCACCCGGGTGCCGAACCGCACCGCGTCCACGGGGACGCGCTCGTCGACGCCGTGGAACAGGGCGGTGAAGTCCAGGTCGGCGGGCAGCCGCAGCGGCGCGAACCCGAAGCACCGGATGCCCAGCGTGTGGATCGCCTTGGCGTCCGTCCCGCCCGAGAGGACGTACGGGATGGTCCGCGCCCCGGGGTCCTCGGCCTGCACAGCGGCGGTCATGGCGTCGACGAGGTCCCCGTCGAAGGTCGTCTCGACGGCCGGCAGCCGGGACACCCACTCCCGCTCCACGTCAGGCCCGAGAAGCTCGTCCACCTCGCGCAGGAACGCCTCTTCCCGGCCGGGCAACACCCGGCAGTCGACGACGGCCTCAGCCACCGAAGGGATGACGTTGGCCTTGTACCCGGCGTTCAACATGGTCGGGTTGGCGGTGTCACGCAGCGTAGCCCCCACGACACGCGAGAACGGCCCCAGCTTGGCAACCGCTTCACCTGGGTCGTCGAGATCGAACTCAGCCCCGGTCAGCGCGGTCACCGACTCGAAGAACGCCCGCAACGAGTCGGTCACGACCAGCGGAAACTGGTGCGCCCCGAGCCGAGCGACAGCCGCGGCGAGCTTCGTGACGGCGTTGTCGTCATGCAACATCGACCCGTGCCCGGCCCGCCCCCGAACCCGAAGCCGCATCCAGGCGATCCCCTTCTCGGCGATCTCGATCGTGTAAGCGCGGACATCCTCCCCCAGGGTGACGGAGAAGCCACCCACCTCACCCACAGCCTCGGTAACCCCCTCGAACAGATCCGGCCGATGCTCGACCAACCACTGCGATCCGTAGTGCCCACCCGCCTCCTCATCAGCCAAAAAGGCGAACACAAGGTCCCGAGGAGGGACAACCCCGTCCCGCTTGAACCGCCGAGCGACAGCCAAGGTCATGGCGACCATGTCCTTCATGTCCACGGCCCCCCGCCCCCAGATGTAGCCGTCCTGCACGGCCCCGGAAAAGGGATGAACCGACCATTCGGTCGCGTCAGCCGGCACAACGTCGAGGTGCCCGTGGATCAGCAAGGCCCCACGCGAGGGGTCACTCCCGGGCAGCCGAGCAAAGACGTTCCCTCGCCCAGGCGCCCCAGACTCGACGTAGGTGGTCTCATACCCCACCTCCTCAAGCTTCCCGCGAACGTACTCGGCAGCAGCCCGCTCCCCAACGGTCGTAGCAAGCTCCCCGGTGTTGCTCGTATCGATCCGGATCAGCTCGGACGTCAACTCCACGGCCTCGTCCTGGGCCAGCTCAATCAGCTCGGTCACGTGGGACTTCCTACCATTGCGGCCCCCCTGCGAGCCCGCTGGAAGACGTCCGCTACGCTATGCGCACCACAGAGTCCGAGTGGCGGAATGGCAGACGCGCTAGCTTGAGGTGCTAGTGCCCGACAAGGGCGTGGGGGTTCAAGTCCCCCCTCGGACACGCACATTATTCACCCGCATCGAAATCTCAGCGGTGGAACCCCCTGGCTCATACAGAACCTGCAGGCCTGTGCCTGCATAGAGTTCGGCCAGCTTCTCTCTACTAACCCGGCTCAACGTTGCGGGCACGTCTCCCAACGAGTCGATGCGTGCATACGCCTCGGCAGCTTCCATCAGGTTCGGCGCAGGTGTGTTGTTGATCTCTGCCTGTGCCGCTGCCCGCTCCGCTTGAGCGGTGTTGATCGCCTCCACGAGCGAGGACGGATCGATGCCCGCAGCGATCGGCGCATGGAACCTCCGGATCTCTGCCTCGGCCTTGGCGAGCCGACGTTCAGCCGCCGCCGGCCGCTCACCTTCTGCCCAGCTCCATCCTGTGAGGCCACGAGCGCCGCAACGGTCCTGTCAATGTGGTCTCGGTGGAAGAGTTCGGCGAACCACCCGTTGACCGCCTCCCGGATCGTGTCCTCACGGAGGTAGACCGCTGCCGGATGCGTTGCCAGCGCAGGAGATCCCGGTGCGAGCGTCCGAGCCGGACACCGGTAATACATGGCGTGCTTACGTGGACTTCCCTCCATCTTCCGCTTGCAGATCGCGCACCGGATGCGCCCGCGGAACAGGTAGTACTGCTTGACCGGCCGCGCCGAGCGTTCCGTCTTTCGCGCGGTCCGCAACTCATCAGCGGCCTTGGAACGACGAAGCAACTGCTGCGCACCCGGAGATCATCTCTGTGGAGGACTTCGCGCAGGCTCAAGGTCTTCTGCTTGGTCCACCGTCCGAAGATGTGCTGCCTTGCCAACCGTCGGCGAGCCGGTGCGTGTTCTGCTCCGGCCGCCGTGCCGACGGGCACGGGATGCGGTCCTGTTGAGCCCGTTCGCAATCGCCCGGTCACCAAGCCCGGCCAGGTACTCGGTGAAGATCCGCCGCACCACCTCGGCCGCTGGCTCATCGATCGCCAGGACTCGCAGCCGATAGCCCTCCGCAGCCTTCCGCGGTTCGGGTGCGGGCCGCCGTCGACAACCTTGTATCCGTACGGCGTCCGGCCACCCTGGTGCCGGCCCTCGTTGATCACCTGCGCATCCATGGCGGCACGCACCCGAGCCTGGACGTGCCGGCGTCCGATTCGCTCATCCCGCCGAGCACGCTCATCAGCACCTTGTGCGACGGATTCCGCGCATCGAACTTCCCGCCCAGCTCCGGCACCCACAGGTCCATCCCGTAAGCGGCGAACCGCGGCGCGATCAACGAGAACTGGTTACCGAACCAGCACCCCGTGCCCTCCCCCACGACCACCGCGTTCCACCCCCGGTCCGGCCGCTTCAACGCGGCCAGCACCCGAGGCGCCTCCGCCCGCCGCTCCCACGGCACCGACCGCGACTGGCCCACGTCGAAGAACTCGGCAACGACCTCCCCGCCGAGCGGCCCGACGAACTTCGACGCGTTCCCCAACTCGCCAGGTGCCCGGCCGCGTCCCAGTCCTTCCCTGCCTTGAAGTCCGCCACGTACAACCGCGTGTGCGGGTCCAGCGCCAACCCCGCCGCGGCCAGCCGAGCGGCGAACGTCTTGCCTGCCGAGGAATCGCACCCACGTCATACGCACGATGGCCAGGTGCTCAACTGCCTGGTCGATCCGACCAGCGTCGCGCTCGCTAAGGGCGAGCCGGTACCGGATCCATCCCGTGTGAGGATGGTGTTCGCCCAAGACTCGGACCCTGGCGAGCAGCACCCCCCGAACACCGCGGTCGCCCGTTCCGCGTCATCGGCGTCGCGGGTCCGCACAGCGATCGCGCACCAGGTGCTGAGCACGTCGGGTGATCGTGGCCCAGGACGCGGATTCGGTTGGCGAGTACCTCTTCGAACAGCTCGATCGCTCGTGCGCGCTCGCCGTGCCGGTATGTCCAGGCGGCGCGCAGTTGCCGGACACGCAGCGTCTCGTGGTGATTGAGCCGTGCACCCGCGTGACATCGTCGACCAGTTCGCCGAGCCGCCACCGCCTCGGCGTAACTGCACGCCTCGCCGACCGGTCGGCCTTCGAGCACACTGCAGGTGTGGTGTCCATCATGACCATGAAGATGTCGAGGCAGAGCACCACGAGCTGCCACGGCCCTGCCCGGTCCGCGCCCGCGCCGACGGCTTCCGGCTCTGCGGAGATCTCGACGATCACCCTGTTGCCCGTGTCCGCGGCACCTTCCTCACTCGGTCCGTCTCCGATGGGAACGGCCACTGACTTCGCGCGCAGACGAAACGTCAACGCACCCCACCGGTGAGGTACCACAACGTCACGCCTGCGAAATGCCAGGGCGGATCATCTCGCGCGCTCTCGTATGGTGAACGGATGTCTGACCGTACGGACGTGGCTCCACCGTGGGGCAACGAGATCCACGAGGAAGTCACCGGACACGTTGTCCAGGCGCACACGATCAACGGGGGCGTGCATTTCGGTGGTACCCGTCGGTACCGGCTGGCGCCGATGCCGGTGCCGCGGACCGGTGCGTCCGCGGATCTGCCGTTGAGTCAGCTGCTCATGGCAGACAAGGGAGTCGTGGCGTTCGCGGGCCGCAAGGCGGAGCTGGCGACGTTGCACCGGTGGCGCGACGAGCCGGCCCGCGCGGCCTTGCTGTTGGTGCACGGGCCGGGCGGACAGGGCAAGACGCGGTTGGCGGCCGAGTTCGCGGCGGAGTGCGGGCGAGCGGGCTGGGCGGTGCTCGCGGCGTCGCCGGATCCCGGTGCGTCGTCAGAGGCTGGAGCCGGGGACGGGAACGCCGGCAGGCTGGTGGTGGTGGACTACGCCGACCGCTGGCGGGCAGAGGACCTGCTGGCGTTGGCAGCGGATCCACTGTGCGACGACACGGTGCCGGTACGGCTGTTGCTGGTCGCGAGGTCCGCGGGGTGGTGGGCCGAGCTGCGTCACGAGTTCGTCCGCGGTGACTGGCGCACCGGCGAGCTGCGGCTGGGACCGCTGGCAGTCGCGGTGTCCGCGCGCCGCGCGCTGTTCGACCGTGCCCGGGACCGGTTCGCCGCGATCCTGGGCGTGCCGGACGTCGAGCGGGTCGAGTGCCCGGCCACCGTGTCCAGAGACGAGTTCGGGTTGGTGCTGGCGGTGCACATGGCGGCGTTGGCCGCTGTCGACTCGCATGCCAGAGGACTGCGGCCGCCGGACGATCCGGTCGGGATCTCGGCGTACCTGCTGGATCGCGAGCGTGCGTACTGGCGCCGGGTGGCGGGCAGTGGGCGGCCGTGGGTCGGGCAGGACACCATGGCGCGTGCGGTGTTCGTCGCGGTGCTGACCGGCGCCTTGCCGTACGACGACGCCGTTGGCGCTCTCGACCGCGCACAGGTGTCGTCGAGCCGGGCGCTGGCCGCCGACGTGCTTGCCAGTCACAAGACGTGCTACCCGCCGACCGACCCGGGTACGGTGCTGGCGCCGTTGTACCCCGACCGGTTGGCGGAAGACTTCCTCGCGTTGCTGGTCCCGGGGCACGGCATCGACGCTCACGTGGCTGATGCCTGGACGGTCACGGCGCTGCCCCGGTTGCTGACCAGCTCGCAGTCCGACATCGTCCGGTCTGGGCTCACGGTGCTCGTCGAGGCCGCGCGGCGCTGGCCCCACCTCGTGCACGAACAGTTGGACCCACTGCTGCGCGCGCATCCCCAGCTTGTTCTCACCGCCGGTGGTGCGGTGCTGGCGGCGCTCACCGACCTGACCGAACTCGACCAGGGCGTCCTCGCGGCGATCGAGCCGTTCCTGCCCGCGGGCCGGCACGTGGACCTCGACGTCGGCAGTGCGGCGCTCGTCGAGCGTCTCACCGGTCATCGGCTCACCGAGAGCGGGCCCGCCACGCGCGCCCTGCTCTTGGCGAGGCTGGGTGAGCGCCTCTCGTTGGCCGGCCGGTTCGACGAAGCGGTGGCGATGGCGCAGGAGGCGCTGCGCATTCGTCGTGCGCTCGCGGAGGTGCTGCCGGAGATCTTCCGGCCGGAGCTGGCGCGTTCGCTGCTCGGTCTCGGCATGCGGTTCGGTGAGATGCGGCGGTGGCACGACGCTCTCCCGGCCGTGGAAGAAGCACTCGACATCTACCGATCCCTTCCGCACCCGGTGCGGGAGGAGCTGGCCGCTGCCTTCGACGCACAGGGAGCCTGTCTGTCCGAGCTCGGCAGGGACGCCGAAGCGTTGCCGGCCGCGGAGGAAGCGGTGCGGATCTGGCGTGAGCTCGGGAACCCCAGCAAGTTGGCGGAGGTGTTGCACAACCTCGCGATCAAGCTCGGCAACCTCGGCCGGTTCGACCAGGCACTGGCCGTCGCGAGGGAAGTACTCGACATCCAACGTCCGCTGGCCAGGATCAGCCCGCACGAGTTCCAGCCATACGTGGCTCTCACGCTCAACAGTGCCAGTAACTACCTGTCCGGACTCGGCAGGCACGACGAATCGCTGGCGATGGCGGAGGAGGCGGTCGCCATCTACCGCGGCCTCGTCGACGTGCGTCCGGACGCGTTCCGCGCGGATCTCGCCCGAGGGCTGCACACGCTCGGCAGGGCACTCCACATGCTCGGACGGGTGGCGGACTCCCTCGCCGCATCGCGGGAAGCGGTGGACATCTATCGCGAGTTCGCGGACGCACCGGCGTTCTT
The DNA here is from genome assembly GCF_054661535.1 of Actinophytocola sp. KF-1. Classification (NCBI taxonomy): domain Bacteria; kingdom Bacillati; phylum Actinomycetota; class Actinomycetes; order Pseudonocardiales; family Pseudonocardiaceae; genus Actinophytocola; species Actinophytocola sp. KF-1. The sequence goes on from NZ_BAAFVK010000003.1 coordinate 388,630, forward strand.
GCCCGCGCTCGCCCTCGTGCTCGACGGATTCGCTCAGGACCTGTCCGACATGGGTCACCACGACGAGGCGGTGGCCGCCGCCACCGAAGCGTGGACGATCCGCCACAACCTGCCGGAGTCCCGCCCTCATCTGGCCCACGCTGCCACGCGGTTGAGCCGCGTCCTGTCCCAGGCTGGACACCACGACCGTGCGCTGCCCCCGGCAGAGGAAGCAGTCGCGACCTGCCGGCTCCTGCACGCGGCCGATCCCACGACATATGCCCCCGAACTCGCCGAGGCACTCAACGCACTCGGCAACCGACTGTCCGCCGCGGGCCGCAAGGCCGACGCCGCCGCGGTGACCGGGGAGGCGGTCAGCCTGCACCGCACGATCGGGCAGGACGCGTGGCTGGCCGGCACGTTGTACAACCTGGCCACCCACCTGATCGCGACGGATCGTGCCGCGGAAGCCCTGGCGGCAGCGGAAGAAACGGTCGCGCTCTACCGCATGCTCGACGCCCCCGAACATGAGCCCAAGCTGGCCCGGGTGCTGAGCGAGCTCGGTACCTTCTTGTGCAAGGCCGACCGCCTCGGCGAGGCACCGCGGGTAACCGAACAGGCCATCGAGATCTACCGGCGACTGGCCGTGGACGAGCCGGCGTTGTACCTGCCGCACCTCGCCAGATCGTTGCGGAACAGCTGCACCTGGCTCGCGATCGCGAACCGGTGGCAGGAGGCGTTGACCGCGATCGAGGAATCCGTCGCCATCACGCACATGTTGACCGGCGCCGGCTCAGAGGATGAGGTGTCCGCCAACCTGCTGGCGCTGGCCCGCCGCCAGGTTGGCGGACGGCGGAGGAATCGGTAGCGCCGGCCGCGGCACCGTAACTGTTCGATCACTGGGGAACAATGTCCGGCAGGAGTCGTCGCTGGAGGAATTGCATGACATGGCTCGACCGCGATCGAACCCCTGCGTTGTTCGCGATAGGGACGTCGGTTGTCAGCGGTCTCATTTCCCTCGCCATCGGCAAGTTCATGACCGACGCGCCGAGGAATGTGCTGGTCGTCTGGGTGGTCGCGGTTGTCGGCACCGTCGTGCTCGTCGTGCTCGCCGGCATCCAGGTGATTCGCCGTGCCCGCAAGCGGGCGCGGCGCGTTTTCTTGATCGTCTCGGCGTTCGACCAGAAGTACTACGTCGCGGAATTCGTGCGGCAGCTGACCAACGCCTTGGACCGGGCCAACATCGATCTGGTGCTCAAGGTGCCCGACCGCGATTCCGACGCGAGCGCGCAGGCCCATCTCCTCGAGCGGGTGCTGGAAAGAAAGCATGACTACATGGGCGGCGTCATCTTCGCCGGGGAGGTGGATATCCTCCGCGACGACCTGGCGATGTTCTGCCGGAAGTCACGCCTGCCTGTCGTGTTCACCGACCTGGAGCCCTTCCCGGAAGACGAGTATCCGGAGAACAGCGTTTACGTCGGCTACGACACCGCGGAGCTCGGACGGCAGGCGGGTTGGTGGCTCGTGAACCACCTTCGCGGCTTCCGGCGCCCTCGGGTTCTCATCATCGCGAGCCGCGAGCACGCGAGCAGACAGGAGGAATGCGCGCGGATTCTGCGAGCCGAACTCAAGGGCGTGGAGGTCGTCATCGACGACACCTGTGACTTCATGCGGTCACGCGCGCGCGACGCTGTACTCAGACACGTCAAGAACCTCCGTCCCCAACAGTGTCTGCACGCCATCTTCTGTACCGACGACGAGATGGGACTCGGCGTACTCGAAGCGCTGAAGACGCCTTCGCCGCTCACCGCGTCCACGGTCGTGATCGGGATCGACGGGGTGGTGGAGGCCAGGTCACTGATCGACAGCGGCACCAGTCCCTTCACCGCGTCTGTCGTCCAGAACACCCACCAGCTCGCGCTGGGCATCCTCGACTCACTGGTCAAGATGCACCGCGGCCGCCCTTTACCCAAGCGCAGGGTGCTGAAAGCCTCGATCTACGAGACCGGTCGCTAGCACCGACATCGGTGTGGTGGGGCGGAGTTTCATGCGCCGCGGGAGGGAACCGCTGTGTAGTGATCCGCCAGCCAGCCGGTGGCGGTGTGGTCCCCGCGTTTGGTGAAGATGGCCGCGCCACGAGCCGGAGCGTCGGCGGTGTCCGGGCTCGGTGTGGGGCATTCGGTGGTGGTGGTTCCGGTGATCGGCACGGTGTGGGTGGTGGAGCCGGTCCAGGTGGTGAGGGTGCCGGTGATGACGCCGGTGGCGTGAACGTGACCATCGGTGATGGTGAGCTGGGTGCCGGTGGTGCGTTCCCGTAGGAGTGCGGTGTAGTCGGCCGGGGTGAGCTGGCAGTGGCGGGGCGCGGTGGCGTGGGGCCAGTCGGGGGCGGTGATGCCGCGGCTGGTGGCGGCGGCCCAGAGTTGGGGTACCAGGTCGTTCGTCTTGAGCGGGCCGGCCATGTGTTCGCACATCCAGAGCAGGCGGCCGGCACCGCGGGGTGGGGCGCAGCGGCGCCAGCGGACGCGGCGGGCGAGGTCGGCGGCGACGATGGCGATCCAGGGGTGGGTGGTGGCGAGGTAGCCCTGGGCGCCGAGCCAGCCGAGGTAGCGGGGCGCGGCCTCGAGGACCGGGTAGAGGGTGCCGGCGGGGATGCCGGCGATGGTGCGGCTGGGACGGGCGAACAGTTCCGGTGAGCGGGCGACCAGCATGAGCGCGGCTTGCGCGAGGTCGCCGGGTTCGATCGCGGCTCCGGCGCCGAGACCGGTGACCGCGGTGGTGGAGCCGATCAGGTCCTGGCGCCCTCCGGCCTTGCGGATCGTGGCGACCGTCGGCCGGAGTGGTTCTGCGACGGGTGCTCCGGCGAGTTCGGGCACGAGTGTCGCGATGGACTCGATCAGCCAGTCCTCGGCGGTGTCCGGATCGCTCGGGACGGGGAGGGTGGCGAGGTCGGCGCGGAGCTGGGCGCCGACGCGGGTGCCGACCATGAGCCGGGCGGTGAGCTTGCCGAGTTCGGTGACCGCGACGCCCTCCGTCTGGTCGGGGCGGGTGACACCGGTCAGGTAACCGGCGTCGAGGAGGAAGTCGACGGCGTCGGTGACCGGTTCGGTGTCCTCGTCGCCCTGGTGGTGACACAGGGTGCGCAGCCACCACTGCTCGGCGTCCTCGACGCTGGTGATGCGGCCCTGGAGGACCTCGGCGAGCACGTGGTCGGGCAGGGTGTCGTGGATCTGGGAGTAGACGGTGTAGCCGTCGACGAGCGCGCCCTGCCAGTCGGCGCGTTCGTTCTCGGTGGTGATCAGGTAGGCCCAGCCCTCCCGCTCCCCCGCGCCCACCCGGCCGGCGCGGCCGAACATCTGCAGCACCGTGGCGACATCGAGGTCGTCGAGGCCGACCCTCGTGTCGCGGACGACGACCGCCCTGGCCGGCAGGTTCACCCCGGCCGCGACCGTCGTGGTCGCCACCAGGACGTCCCAGTCGCGGTCGCGGAACCGGGTCTCGGCCTCGCGTTTGAACTCCCAGTCCTTGTAGTGCAGCCCGACCCGGGCGGCGGCGCAGAGCTGGTGGACGCGGTCGATGTCGTCGAGGTGCACGCCGGCGACGTGCTGCCCGCGTGCCGCGGCGAGCGCGAGCGCGGTGGCGCGGACGTTGGGTTTGGTGCCGCAGAACACCAGCGCGCTACCGCCGTCGTCGGTGATCCGCTGGACGAGGTCCACCGCGACCCGGGTACGCAGGTCGGAGTCGGTCTTGCGGTCCGAGGACGCCGGAATCATCGGGAGCTGCCAGGTCAGACGGGAGGGCCGCCAGGTGGTGGTGACCAGTTCACCGTCGAGCCACTCCGCGATCTCCGCGGCGTTGGACACCGTCGCGGACAACCCGACGATCCGCACCGGCGAGTCCACGCCCCGCACCCGCGCCAGCAGCGCCTCGAGGAGCGGGCCGCGTTCGGCGGCGCCGAGGAGGTGGATCTCGTCGACGACCATGCACCCGACCTCGGCCAGCGCGGTCTGCAACGAGCTCGCCCGGCACATGGCCTCGAACTTCTCCGTCGTCGCCACCCACAGGTCGGCCTCGCGGACCTTCTCGACGTCGACGCTGTACTCCCCCGACAGACGCTCGACCCGCAGCCCCTTCCCGCGCCACGTCTCCAGCTCGCGGTCCAGCTCGTCGGTCAACGACCGCTGCGGCACGAGCCACGCCGCCTTCCGCCCCTCGGCGAGAATCGCGCGCAGCACCGCGAGCATGCCGACCACGGTCTTGCCCGCCCCCGTCGGCGCCGTGATCACCAGGTGATCGCCCGTGCCGAGCACCAGCGGAGCGGCCTGCGCCTGGGCCGGGTTCAGCGTGGGGTACGGCAGGTAACCCAGCCACTCCCCCGGCACCAGCTCCGCCGTGGGCACGTACGGCTGGTCCTCGTCCTGGCTCGTGGCGGCGTGCGCGTCCCACATCGCCTCGAACGCGTCCCGCGCGTCGTAGGCCGGCTGGTCCACCACCCGCGAACCCCAGTCGGCATGCAGCCCGCCGGCGCTGGTCAACGCCACCGTCACCGACAACGGCAGCGCGTCACCGCTGCCCGGGTCGACAGTGGAGACGATCTCCTCCTCGACCCAGTGCGGCACCGACCGCACCTCGGCACCGGCATCCGCCAGCCGCCGTCCGAGCTGCTCGAACGCCGGAGCGGCCGGAAGCAGCACCCGTACATCGGTGCCCGCGGGCAGGCTGGGCAGCACCGTCGCGGGATTCGCGATCTTGCGCCAGTACAACCGCCGTGTCTCCGGCGGCGGTTTCACCACCTGGACACGGACCGGACCCGTGCCCTGCCTGCGACCACCGTCACGCGACGTGCCGAGCATCCACGACGCGACCTCGCCGGCGCTCACCGCGCGGATGCGCGATCCCGGCGACGGCGAACAGTCCCTCCCCGGTAGGGCTGCCACCCGCGCCCGGCCGCCTCTGGCGCGAGCCCGGCGGTCAGGTGGCTGGGGAGCCCACCGGTTCCGCGGCCTGTCGTCGGCTGGGTTCGTGCCGTCGGCCGCCGAGGCGGCGAGGAGGCCGGCCCGGACCTCGCCCACAATGCTCGATCGCGCCACCTTCAGCTTGCGGGTGGTGAACGTCGCCGGGCACGCCGGGCAGACCAGCGCCGCCTGCACCCGCGGCCGGCCCTTCTGCTCGTACACCCGGCTGAACCCGTGCAAGGAGCCCGCGCAGCGCGGGCACGGCACCTCGGTCTCCCGCAGGTACTCCCAGCCCGGCAACGCGAACCGCGCCACGACCGGGGACGGACGCACCCCCCACCGCGCCTCGGCCAGGCCGGGGACGCTCGTGTCACCCCGGGCCGTCACCGCACCCGCCTTGACCGTCGCGCCGCGGGCCACGAGGTCGGCGTGGGTCTTCAACCCGAGGTCAGGGAGCGTGAACGACGCGGGACACGCGGGGCAGACGACCGCGACGTAGCGGTAGGTCTTCCCAGCGCTCTCGTACGGCTTGCGCATGGTGTGCAGCTCGCCATGGCAACGGGGGCACACCACGTCGACCGTGCCCTCGTACGACCAGCCCGGCGGGTCGAACCGCTCGATCGCCGCGGCCGGCCGCACTCCCCACCGCTGTTCGGCGAGATCCGCGACCGACAGGTCGTCGCGTCCCCCGGCCTGCTCACCACTCAACTCACGTCCCCCATCGTCACGGTCGGACCACCCAGCGTAATAGGACGTGGATGAGCGACCGATCCACGCCGGGCTGGGCTCCCCGTCGGCGGTAGCGTTCCCGGCATGGCATCCGCACCCCGGCTCACGCTCAACGATCTGCCGCCGGCCGCACGGGCGATCGCGTCAGCGACGACCGACGGGATCGCGGCCGCGCAGGTCGGCGACACGGCCGCGTTCGACGACGCCTGCAGCCGCCTCCTGCTCGCCGACCCCGAGCACGTGCGCGTCATCCTCGGCGACACCGTTCGGCTCCTGCTCGAGGAGGTGCTCCCGGACGGTCTGGACGGCGACGACCTCCGCGAGATCATCCACCGCAGCGCCCGGTCGGCGGCGCCGTGGTTCCCCGGTGTCGACCCCGGCGTGATGGTCGTCGTTCTCAGCAGCGCGCTCGGGATCCACCCGGACACCCCGCCGGAGCCCAGCGCCGGGGAGTGGCCGCCGGAACTGGACGACCCGTGGGACGCGGTGCCACCACGACCGTCGGCGTCCGCGGTCACCCAGCACGCCGTCATCCTCCTCGCCGACCTGCTGGCTGTGCGCGGCCGCCCGGTGCGCGGCTACTTGGAGGCCGCGTTCACCGAAATGGCACGACGGGAAACCGTCGAGCAGCCCTGAGCCGCACCGCCCGCATCACCGACACGGACGGCCAGAGCGGTCGGCCCGGGACGTGCGACGCCGTGGTCACGTCCCGGCCGGGGTGTTCAGCGCGTCCCGGATCGCGGACAGGAAGGCCGCCGCGCCGGCGCCGTTGACCATGCGGTGGTCGTAGGCCAGGCCCAGGTCGGTCACCGCCCTCGTGCGCGGGGTTCCTGTGGGGGTCAGGACGACCTCCTCGTGGACGTCGGCCAGGGACAGGGCGCAGGTGACGCCCGGCGGGATGATCGGCTGGGCCATCACCACACCGGGGCTGTTGTTGAGTGCCACCAGGAGGTTCATGCCCGTCAGGTCGTCCTCGCGGAGGGTGGTGCGGAGGGCCTTCATGCGCAGCTCCGCCAAGGAATCCGCGATGTCGCTGACCGACGACGTCGACGCGTCGCGGATGACCGGCGTGTACAGACCGGTGCCCACGTCCACCGTCACGCCCACCGCGGGGGCGTCGGACTCGTGGACGAGACCGTCGGGGGTGCGGGTGGCGAAGACGTGCGGGTGGGTCTCGTGCAGGCCGGCGACCGCCTTGATCAGGAGTGCCGCCAGGTCGACGGCGGCGCCGGTCTGCTCGGTGAGCAGGCGGGTCCTGGCCAGCGCCGTGTCCACGTCCACGCGCAGCACCGTGAAGGCCGCCGGGATGTCGCGGTGGGACGCCGTCACGACCTCCGCGACCCGGCGCTGGGTCGGGGGCAGCGGGTGGCCCTCGGCGCGGCGCGGGAGTTCGGGCGGGGCGTCAGGTGGGGTGCCGGTGTCGAGCGTCAGGTGGCCGATGGCGGCGCCCGGTGCGCAGTCGGTGCCCGCCGCCACCGCGTGCCGGAGTGTGCCTGCCCGCTCGGCCGTCACCTCCTCGGTCGCCTTGGACGTCTCGACCACCGCCACCGGGTCACCCGCCGCCACCGCGGTCCCGTCGGCGACCAGCCACTCCACGAGCTCGTAGGTCGCGTCGTTGTTGTTCAGCTTCGGGACCCGGACGGCGCCTGCCGCCACCGGCTCGGCCGCCACCGGCACGTCCCGGGGTGCGGTGTCCGCCAGCAGACGGGTCCGGATGGTGCCGGCGCCCACCAGCACCTCGTTCTCCAGGTGTGGTGCGGCCGGGATGACGCGGTCCGCGGAGTTGATCAACCGGACGGGACCGGAGAGCAGGTGCCACGCCGTGTCGTACAGCCTGGTCGCCACCTCCGCGCCCCACGTGCCGCCCGCCGTGCTCTCCTCCACGACCCAGACCGCGGCCGCCCCGGCCACGAGCTCGGTCAGGTCCGCCACCGCGACCGGGTACAGGCGGGACGGGACCAGCACCTCGACGTCGCGGCCCTGGTCGAGCAGCGACCCGGCCGCCTCCAGCGCCCGGTGTGCCACCCCGCCGGGTGCGATCAGCAGCACCGGCGGACCGGACGCGCCCGGGACGTGGACGCGCGCCCAGTTCCCGCCCTCGCCGATCAGCTCGAAGCGGAAGCGGCCGTCCACCTCCCCGTCGCGGAACATCCGCCGGGTGTAGAGGACCTTGTCCTCGAACAGCAGGCACGGCCGTTCCGCGGCGATGGCGGCCGCCAGGACGTCCGCCGCGTCGTGGAACGGGGAGAGCTCGTACAGCGCGAGGTTCGGGATGCCGATGAAGTGCTTCTGCACGCTCTGGCTGTGCGTGGCGCCGTACCCCCGCCCGCCGCCCACGGGGCAGCGGACGACCACGCGCATCGGGACGTGGGTGCCGTACATGGTGACCGACTTGGTGGCGAAGTTCAGGATCTGGTCGAACGCCAGGCCCGCGAAGTCACCGAACATGATCTCGACGACCACCGTGTCGCCGCACAGCGCGAGACCGCTCGCGACGCCGACCACGCCGTTCTCGCTGAGCGGGGTGGACAGCACCCGGCCGGGGTACGCGGTGGACAGGCCCTTGGTGACGCGGAACGCGCCGCCGTACGGGTCGGCCACGTCCTCGCCCAGCAGGAACACCCGCTCGTCCCGCGCGAACAGGCCGTGCAGCGCGCGGTTCAGGTTCTCCGCCACCCGTTCTGCACGCGCGCCCTGGCCGGTCACCGCGCGCTCCCCGCAGCGAGCGGGCGGGCGAGGACCGCCGACACCACGGCGTCCACGCGCTGCCGGGCGCGCTCGTCCGCCGCCGCGAACTGCGCGGGGAAGTGGCGGGCGTAGCCGGTGAGCCAGTCCTGCGCCCACAGCCTGCCGACCTCCTCGGCCGGGCGGGTGTCGTCGCCCTTGCTGTGGGGGCCGAGCCGGGTGGTGTGAACCACCAGCACGTGCGGGGCGTGGCTGTCGCGGACGCGGGCCACGTGTGGCGCGGCCTCGGCGCGGATCGTGGTGATGTCGGTGGAGTCCGTCTCGCTGACGCTGACGCCGAAGGCGGCGGCGCGAGCGGGGATGGTGCCCGCGAGCTGGTGTTCGGTCGGCGTGGACTGGGCGATGCGGTTGTGCTCGACGACCACGAGCAGCGGTACCCGCCACAGCGCCGCCATGTTGAGCGCCTCGTACACCGCGCCCTCGCCCCAGGTGCCGTCGCCGATGTACGCGGCGGCGATCCGCGCCTGCCGGGTGTGCTTGTAGTGCAGCGCGACCCCGACCGCGGCGGGCACGCTCTCGCCCTGCACGCCCGTGGACAGGAAGCGGTCGCGACGCAGGTGCTGGCTGCCGCCGACCCCGCCGCACACGCCGCCCTCGCGACCCGTCAGCTCGGCCAGCAGACCTTCCGGGTCGGCGCAGTGCGCGAGGTAGTGGCCGTGGCCGCGGTGGTTGCTGAACACGAAGTCCCCGGCCAGCAACGGCGCGAGCGCCACCGGCACGTACTCCTGGCCGAGGCAGGTGTGCGTGGTGCCGCCGACCTCACCCGCGGCGAACAACCGCAGCACCTGCTCCTCGAAGCGCCGGATCAGCACCGCGAGGTCGAGGTCGTCGTCGGGTAATCGGCCGGGCGGGACGCTCATTCGGCGACGTCCCTGCCGCGCAGGAACTCGCTCAGGTCCCCCACCGACCGGATGGCCCGGATCTCCCTGGGGGTGAAGGACACCCGGTACGCGTCCTCCACGGCCGCGACGATCTGCAGGTGCTTCAGGCTCACCCACTGGGCGGTGGTGGCGGGCCCGGTGTCGGGACTGATCTCGGCGACGGGGATCTCGAGCACGTCGGCGACGAGCTGCGCGAGCCGACTCGGCATCGACACCCCTCTTCCGTGGCAGGACCGGGCGTGATCGTAGGCAGCGGCGACGCCGCCGTGTCAAGACAGCAACCGGCCGATCAGACCTCCAGAACCGTGCAGGCCCAGTGCATCCCGCGGCCCATCGACACCAGCGCCACCTTGTCCCCGGGCCGCAGCTCGCCGGCGGCGACGTGCCTGCTAAGGCAGAACAGCTGGTCGGCGGCGCCGAGGTGGCCGTGCCGGGCGGCCAGGTCCCGGTTCGTGCGTGACAACGGGACGCCGAACGCCTCGGCGAGGGAGGTCATCGCGCGGGCGTTGTCGTTCACCAGGACCAGTCGCGCCAGGTCCGCGACGGTGACGCCGGCCCGTGCGCACGCGCGCTCGGTGACGCGCACGGCCCGCTCGTCGAGCTCGCGTGCGAAGCCCTGGAAGACCTCGGCGTCGTAGTCGAAGAACTCCATGACGTCCCAGACGTCCCGCACGCGCGGCGGCTCGTCCGCGGCCGACCCGTCGAACGGAGCGGCGGCGCCGCCCTCGTCCATCCGGTAGAAGCGCGCGTACCGGCCGTCCGTGGCCACCTCCGTGGCCAGCCACCGCAGGGACGGGTGGTCGCGCCTCGCCACGACCCCGACCGCGCCGTCGGAGAACACCATCGGCTGGACGTCCATCCGGTTCCAGTACGCCTCGCAGGTGCGGTTCGCCGCGACGACCAGCGCGGTGCGGTAGCCGGGGTGGGTGGCGAACCGGCCCGCGACGGTGTCGAGGCTGACCACGCCGGTGGTGCAGGCCTGGGTGAGCAGCACCGCTTCGGCCCCCGTCGCGCCGAGGCGGTGGCACAGCTCGGCGGCGGCGTCCCAGTACAGGTACTCGACGACGTCGGTGACCGCCAGGACCACCAGGTCCACCTCGGCGGCCGGGACGTCGGCGGCCGTCAGTGCCGACGTACCGGCCGCCACCGCCAGGTCGGTGAGGCCGGTCTCCGGCGGGCACCGGTGCACCGTCTCGTAGCCGTGACCGAGGACCCGGTGCACGTCGTCGGTGTACTCGGCGACCACGTCGGCCACCGCGGCCGGTTCGCCGAGCGCCTCCCCGAAGGAGACCAGTCCGAAGCTCATGCTGCCTATCATGACGCGGTGATCGACGAGCACCGCACCGAGTTGCCGGGGACGGGGTGGCAGGTGTGGCGCTCGGCGCTGGTCCGGTCGGCCGGCTTCCCGGTGACGGGCATGGCCCGGTTCGCCGCCCCGGCCCTGGCCGAGGTCGCCGACCGGTTCCTGGACGGGGCCGCCACTGCGGAGGAACTGCGCACGGCGTTCGAGGCCGCCGCCCGCGCCCTGACCGCCGCGGTCCACGACACCGCCGCCGATCCCGCGTTCCGCACCGCGCTGACGTGGCAGAACGCGGGCGCGCTGAGCGCGGTGGCCAGTGTGCTGCGGGACGGCCGGGACGCGGTCCGCACCGAGCGCAGGCGGCGCACCCGCGAGGACCTCGTCGCGCGGTACTGGCAGCGGTACTGCCTGAAGAACGACACCGTCGGTTTCTTCGGCCCGATGTGCTGGGGCGAGATCGGCACCGGTGAGCAGGCCGTGTCCGCGACACCGGGCCCGGGTCTGGTGCGCGCGCGCCACGTGTTCTTCGAGTGGTGGGCGCTGGTCGCGATCAGCGAGCGGATCGCGGCGGACCCGCGGGTCGCGCCGTGGTTGCCGGTGCGGCTCCAGCCGCACCTCACGGTCCGCGGCGCCGACCTGCTGGCCCCGCACCGGCCGCCGCAGCCGCTGTCCCCGCCCACCGCGCGGCTGCTGGCCCTGGCGGCCCGGCGGTGCCGGGTGGCCGACCTCGTCACCGACCTGGTGACCGGCATCGGCACCGACAACGACACCGGGTTCCGGCGTGCCGCGGACGTGCACGTCCAACTCACCGAGCTGGTCACCCGCGGGGTGCTCCGGGTCGGCTTCGACCTGCCGATGGACCTCTCCGCCGAGGACGCGCTGCGGGCACAGCTCGCCGACGTCGACGACGAGGACGCGCGTGCCTGGGCGTTCGGCGAGCTGGACGCGCTGTCCGCCCGCCGCGACGCGGTGCGGGACGCGGCCGGTCCGGAGGAGCTGGCGACCGCCATGGCCGCGCTCGACGAGCGGTTCACCGCGCTGACCGGGCAGCCCGCCCGCCGCCGCCCCGGCGAGCCCTACGCCGGCCGGACGCTGTGCCACCTGGACACCACGCGGGACCTCGACATCGCCTTCGGCAGCGAGGTGCTGCGGCGGCTCACCCCGCTGGAGCCGCTGCTGCGTTCCGCGCGCTGGCTGACCGCGGCGATCGGGAACGCCTACCAGCACGCGCTGCGCGGCCTGTACGCCGACCTGACCGCCGGGACCGGTGCCGAGGAGGTCCCGCTCGCCGACCTCTGGGGCCTCGCCCAGGGCGTGGTGTTCGGCGCGGGCTCCCCCGCCGCCGCGGTGACCGAGGACTTCCTCGCTCGCTGGCGCGGCGTGCTGGGGCTGGCGGACGTCCCGCCCGGCACGCGGGAACTGCGGCTGTCCACCGCCGAGCTGGGCGAGCGGGTGGCCGCCGTCTTCCCCGCCGACGCACCCGGCTGGGCGGGCGCCCGCGTGCACAGCCCGGACCTGCAGCTCTGCGCGACCGACCGGGAAGCGCTGGCGCGCGGCGAGTTCACCGTCGTGCTCGGCGAGCTGCACATCGCGATGCCCGCGTTCGACACCCACTTCTTCGCGCTGGGCCACGGGGATCCGGCCGCGCTGCTCGCCGCCATGGCAGAGGACCTGCCCGACGGGCGGGTCCGGCTGCTGCTGCCCGCCGACTGGCCGCGCCACTCGGCCAGGAACGCCGAGTGGCTGCACGGGCCGCGCGACGTGCAGCTGGGGTTCGTGCCCGCGCCCGGCGCGGACCCCGGCAGGCTGGTGCCGGTCACCGCGCTCACCGTCGGCCCCGGGCCGCACGGCCTGCGGGTGCGCGCGGACGACGGGCGGCAGTGGCCGGTCCTCGACGTGTTCGCCCAGCTCTTCGACTACCAGGCGTGGGACACCTGGAAGCTCGCGGGCACGGCCGGGCACACCCCCCGGGTCACCGTCGACGGTCTGGTGCTCGTCCGGGAGACCTGGCGGGCCACGGTCGGCGAGACCGGGCTGGCGGGCGTGACCGGCGACCGGGACCGCTACCTCGCGGTCCGCTCCTGGCGCCGGGCGCTCGGGCTGCCCGAGCAGGTGTTCGTCCGCGTCGACACCGAGCTCAAGCCCTGCTTCCTCGACCTGACCAGTCCGGTCTACACCCGGCTGCTGTGCACGCTGCTGCGGTCCGCCCGCGCGAAGGCGGGCGACGGCGCGGTCCTGACGGTCACGGAGCCGCTGCCGGGCCCCGGCGACGCCTGGCTCACCGACGCGGCCGGCGACCGGTACACCTCGGAGCTGCGCCTGCAGATCCGCGACCCCGCGCTACCGCTCCCCCGGTGACCACACGGCCGCGTCGGCGGGGGCGTCGGGGGTCAGGACGTCCAGCAGCCGGAGCCGCCGGAACCGGTACGCCCCGAGCGCCACCACCGCCAGCACCAGCCCCGCCACGATCATCGCGAACGCGAGCCCCCGGCCGGGCCCGGTGCCGATGACGGCGCCGACCGACCCGGCGAGCGCGCCACCCGGGGCGAACAGCGGCTCCAGGAACGCTCCGCTCGCGGGCACCAGGACGGCGAACCCGAGCGGCAGCGTCGCCCACGTCAGCGTCTGGATCGTCGCGAGGACCCGGCCGTGGAACCGTTGCGGCACCTTCACCTGGATGATCGACAGGTAGATGCCGTTGTGCAGGCCGAGTCCGAGACCGATGCCGAAGCTGCCGGCCGCGACCAGCAGCAGCTCGGGGCGCAGGCCGCTCAGCACGAGGCAGCACGCGACGCCGAAGGCGATGCCGATGATCGCGGGCATGCGGTGGCGGGTCGGGCCGCCCCACACGGCGATCACCAGCCCGCCGAGGACCGTGCCGGCGGCCTCCGCGAACGCCACCTGGCCGACCTGTCCCATCGTGCCGAACGCCAGCACCAGCGGCGGCACCAGCAACAGCGTGGACAGGCACAGGTTGTAGAGGGTGAAGAACCCGAGCATGGCGCGGAAACCGCGGTCGGCCCACGCCATCCGCACGCCGCCTGCCAGCTCCGCGAGGAAGGTCTCCTTGCGGCGGCGGCCCATCAGCGCCGGGAACCGCACCGCGGCGAGCACGCCGAGCGCGAACAGGTAGCTCACGATGTCGATCAGCAGCACGCCGGTCAGCCCGACCGCCGCCAGCAGACCGGCGGCCAGCAGCGGCACCGCGAGCGCGGACATGCCGCTCGCGAGCTGCGCGATGCCGTTCGCGTGGCCCAGGTACCGCTTGGGCATCACCTGCGGGATCGCGGCGAGGTAGGCGATGCGCTGGAAGACCGACGCCGCGCCGAGGACCGAGACGAGCACGTACACCGTGCCGAGGGAGTACCCGCCGGTCCACAGCAACACCGCCAGCAGGCCCTCGACCCCCGCGGACACCAGGCAGGCGAGGATCAGCACCCTGCGCCGGTCGTAGCGGTCCGCGACCGCGCCCGCGACCGGCAGGGTCAGCAGCGCGGGCAGGTACGCGATCAGCCCGGCCAGGCCGAACCACAGCAGCGAGCCGGTCGTCAGGTACACCCACACCGGCACCGCCCACTGCGTCAGCGCCGACCCGGTGAGCGAGATGAGCTGTCCCGCGGCGACCGCGAGGAACCGGCGCACCCCCGGCTGGACGTCCCCGGCGGGCGCGGTGGCGGTGTCCCCCGGCCTGCTGACCGCGGCGAGCCGCCAGCGCTCCCCGGCGGGCGCCGGGCCGTCCAGCTCCCGGTGGGTGCGCGTGACGATCTCCGCTAGCTCCTCGGCGCGGTGGTTGACGAAGTAGTGGCCCGCCTCGTCGAGCACCACCAGCGCGGTGGTCCCGCCGAGGAAGCCCCACTCCCGGTACCGCTCCTCGTGGTACTCGGTGAGCACGTCGTGGCTGCCGACCACCGAGATCACCGGGGCGCGCACGTCGACGGGCGGCTCGTCGAGCCAGCGCGTGAACACCTCCGCGCCGACGGCGGCCTCCCGCCGGACGTGGTGCACGAAGCGGTCCACCTGCGCCGGGTCCATGTCGCCGAGCTCGGCGCCGATGGACCGCAGGAAGTTCTCGTACCCCCGGTCGGCGCCGCGCTCGTCCACCCAGTCGACGAGGCGGCCGAGCAGCCCGCCGGGACGGGCGGTCGGGAACACCCCGCCCGCGTAGACCGCCTCGAGCGGGCGGCCCAGCGCCTCCAGCTCCCGCGCGATGCCCGCCAGCAGCGCCCCGCCGACGCAGTGGCCGTACAGCACCAGCGGACCGCGCACCCGCTCCTGGATCTCGGCGACGCACCGCGCCACCAGCTCGTCGAAGGGCAGTTCCTCGTCGGCCACGCCCACGTCGTGGCCGGGGATCGCCACCGAGTACAGCGAGTGCCCGGCAGGCAGGGCCTCGGCCAGGGGCTGGAAGACCGTCGCGAGCCCGCCGCCGTAGGGCACGCACACGTACGAGCACACCCGCCGCTCCGGGTCCACCGGCGGGGTCAGCTCGTACAGCAGCGGCCGCTCGCCGCGGTCGGGTCCGTCGGCGATGGCGGCGAGCCCGCGGACCGTCGGGTGGCCGAACAGGTCCATCACGGCGATCCCGGTGATGCCGTGGGCGTCCCGCAGGCGGGCCAGGACGGCGATGGCGAGCAGGGAGTGGCCGCCGAGGTCGAAGAAGTCGTCGTCGAGACCGACGGAGGTGACCCCGAGCACGTCCTGCCACACGCTCGCGACCACGCGCTGGGTGGCGGTCTCCGGCGCCGCGGTGCTCTCGGTGCGCACCGCGGGCGCCGGCAGCGCAGCGCGGTCGAGCTTCCCGTTGGGGGACAACGGGAGCGCGTCGAGGGTGACGAACGCCGAGGGCACCATGTACTCCGGCAGCCTGCGCCGCAGCGCCTCCCGCAGCTCGGTGACCGCCGCGTCGCCGGTGAGGTAGGCGACGAGCCGCTGCTCGCGCACGACCACGACGGCGGCGCCGACGCCGGGTTGTTCGCGGAGCACCGCCGCGATCTCCCCGGGCTCGATCCGCAGTCCGCGCAGCTTCACCTGGTCGTCGGCGCGGCCGAGGAACTCGAGCGTTCCGTCCGGCCGCCACCGGGCCACGTCACCGGTGGCGTACAGCCTGCCGCCCGGCGGCCCGAACGGGTCGGGCACGAAGCGTTCCGCGGTGAGCGCCGGGCGGCCGTGGTAGCCGCGGGCGACCTGCACGCCGCCCAGGTACAGCTGCCCCGCGACGCCCACGGGCACGGGTCGCAGGCGTTCGTCGAGGACGTAGGTGCGCACGCCGGTGATCGGTGCGCCGATCGGCACCCGGGACACCGAGGACAGCGCGGCGGGGGTGCAGTGCCAGGCGGTCACGTCGACGGCGGCTTCGGTGGGACCGTAGAGGTTGTGCAGTTCGGCGCCGGGGAGCAGCGCGACGCACCGCCGCGCGAGGTCCAGGGGGAGTTCCTCGCCGCTGCACACGATCCGCGCCAGGGCGGGGAGGTCCCCGGCACCGGCGGCGGACAGGAACGCGTCCAACATGGACGGTACGAAGTGGACAGTGGTGACGCGGTGCCGCGCCATGACCTCCCACAGGTGACCGGGATCGCGGTGGCCACCGGGCCGGGCCAGCACCACGCGAGCGCCGGTGGTCAGCGGCCAGAAGATCTCCCACACCGAGACGTCGAACCCGATCGGCGTCTTGTGCAGGACGGTGTCGTCCGGGCCGAGCGCGAACGCGTCCTGCATCCAGCGCAGGCGGTTCACGATGCCGGCGTGGGTGTTGACCACACCCTTGGGCCGCCCGGTCGACCCGGAGGTGTAGATGACGTAGGCGGCGTTCCCCGGCCCGGCGGGTCGCGGTGCCGCCTCCACAGCGTCCACATCGGACAGTGGCAGCGCGGTGGCTGGTACGTCCGCGCCGGACGGCAGCCCGTCGGTCAGGACGAGCGGCGCGCCCGCGTCGGCGAGCATGAACGCCAGCCGCTCCGCCGGGAGGTCCGGGTCGAGCGGCAGGTACGCGGCGCCCGCCTTGAGCACGCCGAGCAGGCCGGCCACCAGCGCCGTGGACCGCGGCGCGTGCACGGCGACGACGGTCTCCGGACCCGCGCCGTGAGCGGCCAGTCTGCGCGCCACGGCGCAGGCGGCCGCGTCCAGCTCGGCGTAGGTGAGCGCGCCGTCCTCGTCGACGACCGCGACGGCGCCGGGCGTCCGGCGGGCCTGTGCCGCCACCAGGTCGTGGAGCGTCGTGTCCGCTGGGAAACCGCCGGTGGCGTTCCACGCCACCACGACCCGCGCCAGCTCCTCCGGCGCGGCCACCGGCAGGTCGCCGACCCGCACGTCCGGGTCGGTGACGGCGGCGGTGAGCAGCCGCAGGTAGCGGTCGGCCATGGCCTGCGCGGTGGCGTCGTCGAACAGCGCGGTGTCGTACTCGAGCCGCACCTCGGTGCCCGCGACCTCCAGCGCCAGGTCGTCGGCGGCGACGCCGAACGCGGAGCCGCGGCCGGTGGGCAGGTGGTTGAACGTGATCTGGTACAGCGGCGGCACACCGGGCGCACGGCCGGGCGCGAGGTCCTCGACCAGCTTCTGGAACGGCATGTCCTGGTGCTCCCAGGCGTCCAGGACGGTCCGGCGGACGCGGCGGACCAGCTCGCGGAACGGCGGGTCCCCGGACACGTCGATCCGCAGCACCAGCACGTTGACGAACATGCCGAGCAACGGCTGTGCCTCGGCGCGGTCCCGGCCGGCGACCGGCAGGCCGATGACGATGTCGTCCCCGCCGCCCTGGCGGTGCAGCGTGGCCGCGAACGCGGACAGCAGCACCATGAACGGGCTGGCCGCCACCGCGCCGGCCAGCTCCGGCAGCGCCGCCCACACCCGCGACGGCACCTCGCGCCGCGCGTCCGCGCCCGCGAACGCACGCACGGCGGGCCGGGGGTGGTCGGTGGCGAGGGAGTGCACGGCGGGCAGCCCGGCCAGCGTGTCCCGCCAGTACGCCAGCAGCTCCGCCATCCGCGGGGTGCCGTCCCCGAGCCGCTCCCGTTCCCAGACGGCGTGGTCCGCGTACTGGACGGGCAGGTCGGGCAGTCGTGGTGCGCGGCGCTCGACGGCGGCCGTGCACAGCTCGAGCACCTCGGCACGCAGGTTGAGCAGCGCCGTGCCGTCGACGACGGCGTGGTGCGCGACGAGCAGCAGCCACCACGTGGTCTCGTCGAGGCGCAGCAGCCGGGCCCGCCACAGCGGGAAGCCGTCGACGGGCAGGTCGGCGCGGGCGTACCCGGCGATCGCGTCGGTGCACGCCGTCGCCCTGGCCTCGTCGGTCATGCCGGTCAGGTCCGTCACCGGCAGCTCCACCGCCAGGGCGGGGTGGACGACCTGGCTGAGTCGGCCGTCCTCGACCCGCAGTGCGGTGCGCAGCGTCTCGTGCCGGTCCACCACCTCGGCCAGCGCGGTGCGGGCGGTCCCGGCGTCGGCGCCCGGCGGCAGGATGATCCGGTCGACGACGTTGAACAGCGGTCGTCCCGCGCTGAGCTGGTCGGTGAACCAGACGCGTTCCTGCGCGTAGGAGGCCGGGACGACGAACAGGTCGTCCGCCTCGGCCGGTGCGGCGCCCGCCTCGACCTCGGTCACGACCGCCGCCCCGGGCGCGCGAGGCGCGGGATCGGCGTCTCCTCGGCGGTGGGCGCGGCGGGGGTGGTGCGGAGCCGCTCGATGCGAGCGGTCATCGTGGCGACGGTCGGGGCGTCGAAGAGCGCGCGCATGGACAGCCGGACCCCGACCGCCTGCCGGATCCGCAGCACGAGCTGGGCCGCGACGAGCGAGGTGCCCCCCGCGGCGAAGAAGTCGTCGTGCGGACCGACGTCCGCCACGCCGAGCACCTCGGCCCAGATCCGCGCGACGGTCCCCTGCAGGTCCTCCCCCGCCGCGGCGCTCGTGTCCACTGTGGCCGTGCCGGTGCCGAGCTGTGCCGCGACCTCCTGCTCGTGCTCGACGACCGCGGCGACCGGGTACGCCCCGATCGCGACCTCGGGTCCGCGGCCCGCGGCGAGCACCCGGTGCAGTGCCGCGACCGCGTCGGCCGGGGCGATGCCGTCCTGGTCGGGCAGCCCGGGTTCGCGCCACACGCCCCAGTCGACGGCCAGCACCCTGGTGCGCCAGCCGGGACCGCGGCGGGCGTGGGCGCCCAGGAACGCGTTCGCGGCGCAGTCGTCCATCCGGCCGAGGCCACCCGCGTGGGCGCTGACCGACGAGCACAGCACGGCGAAGTCCAGCGCCATGTCCCCGAACACGGCGCCGAGGGCGAGGGCCCCCACCACCTTCGGTGCCAGCTCGGCCGCCGCCTCCGCCCGGCGGTCACCCGCGACGACGCCGGTCTCGGGGCGGCGGGCGGCGTGCACGATGCCGTCCAGACCGCCGAGGGCGGCCTCGATCTCCGCGCGGACCTCCCGCAGGCGGGCCACGTCGGTGACGTCGGCCGCGACGTGCAGCACCTGCGCACCCGCGCGTTCGAGGCGGTCGACGGCCGCGATGGCGTGCAGGACGGGGCCGGCGTGCCCGTTGCCGTCGGGGGCGGCGAGCCACCGGGCCCACTCGGCGCGGGGCGGCAGCGCGGTCCGGGACAGCAGCACGAGCCGCGCGCCGTGCCCGGCCAACTGCTCCGCGATGGCGGTGCCGATCCTGCCGAGCCCACCGGTGATCAGGTAGCGGCCACCCGGGCGGACCGGCGGCGCGGCCGAGGGCAGGCCGACCGCGTCGAACCCGCGGTGCCAGCGCCTGCCCCGGCGCAGGGCCACCTGCGCGGGGCGCTCCGCCACGCACAGTTCGGCCGCCAGCGCGTCCGCCGCCGACGGGTCGCCGGTGGCGATGTCGGTCCACCGGACCGTGCTCCCCTGCCGTTCGAGCGGCAGCACCCGGACGACCCCGGCGAGCGTCGCGTGCTCGGGCCGCAGCAGGTCGCCGCCGAGCACGTCCTCGGTGTCGGCGGTGACCACGTCGACCCGCACCGGCGTGCCGGGCAGCGCCTCGGCGAGGGCGAGGAGGCTGAGATAGCCCAGCCGCTGGGCGGCCAGCACCGCGCCGGCGTCGTCCCCGGCGGGTTCGCCGGCCAGCGCCCAGGCGTGCACGACGTGGTCGGGCAGGCCGGGTCCCGCGCCGAGCGCGGCCAGCAGCCGCGTGCAGTCCGCTGGTTCCGCGGGCCGGATCCGGTACCCGTCGGGCCCGGCGGCGAACTCCGTGCCGGGCACCACGACCGTCACGGCGGTCCCGGCGTCGCGCATCCGGCCGACCAGCGCGTGGCCGCGGTCGTCGGCGGCGAACACCAGGCAGTGCCGGGGTGGTGGCCCGGCGACGGTGTCGGGCAGCTGGTGCCAGACCGGCACCTCGACCACCGTCTCCTGCCCGGTGGCCGCCGGCGCCGCCGCCGCGGGCCGCTCCTGCTCGGGGGCCGGGTCGACCCAGTGCCGGGTGCGTTCGTACGGGTAACCCGGGAGGGGGACGCGCCGCGCACCGCCGGCCACGCCCCGGTGGACCGGCACGCCCGCCACCCACAGCCCGCCGACCGCGTCCAGGCACGTCTGCTGGTCGGTGAGCCGCTCGTTCGCGGCGGGCAGGCTGCGCAGCGGGGCGCGGGCGCCGGCGGGCAGGTTCGTCCGCGCGAGGCCTGCGAGCTGCCTGCCCGGTCCGCACTCCAGCAGCAGCCAGTCCGCCGGGTCGTCACGCACGAGATCCGCCACCGAGGCGCCGAAGCGAACCGGGCCGCACAGCTGGTCCACCCAGTAGGCCGGGTCGGTGGCCTGTTCGGCGGTCACCGGCGCGGCGGTGAGGTTGGACCAGAACGGCACCTGCGGCGCCCGCAGCGCCACGCCGTCGAGGACCGCGCGGAACTCGGCACGCACGGGGTCGAGCACCGGTGAGTGCACGGCGTGGGTGGTGCGCAGCAGCGTGCAGCCGACCCCGCGTGCCCGCAGGGTCTCCTCGAACGCCGCGACGGGCTCCGGCGCACCGGCCACCACGCAGGTCCTGGGCCCGTTCACCACCGCGATCGAGACGCCGTCGGGCAACCAGGCGGCCACCTCGTCCGCGCCGTGCTGCACGGCGAGCATGCGTCCCGGCGGCGCCGCCTCGACCAGCCGTCCCCGCGCGGCCACCACCCGCAGCGCGCCGGGCAGGTCGAACACCCCGGCCACCGTGGCCGCGACGTACTCGCCGACGGAGTGACCGATCATCCCGGCAGGCCGCACCCCCCAGTGCTGCCACAGCACGGCCAGCGCGTACGCCACGGTGAACAGCGCGGGTTGCTGGTGGGCCGGCTCCTCGAGCCACGCGTCCACGTCCGGGCCGGTGGCCGACAACCCCTGCCGCAAGTCGTCCCCGAGGACGTCGGCGCACTCGTCGACCGCCCGCGCGAACACCGGCTCGCTCGCGTACAGGTGGGCCCCCATGCCCGCGTACTGCGCGCCCTGCCCGGGGAACAGGAACGCCACGCGTGGTGCCGTCGCCGCGTCACCGGTGACGCGGCGCTTCTTGTCGGTCAGCGCGGCGGCGGCGGCCCGGAGGTCCGCGGCGACCACGGCCGCCCGGTGCCGGTAGGCGGGCCTGCCGTCCGCCAGGGTGCCCGCGACGTCGCGCAGGTCCAGGCCGGGGTGCGCGGTGAGGTGCGCGGCGAGGCGCGTGCAGGCGGCGGTGAGCGCGGTCGGGGTGGCCGCGGAGACCTGGAGCAACTGGGGCCCGGCCGCCGCGGGTTCCGCCGACGGGGCCCTCGACGGCGCCTCCTCCAGGACCACGTGCACGTTGGTGCCGCCGAGGCCCAGCGAGTTGACCCCGGCCCGGCGCGGTGTCGTCCCGTCCGCCTCCCAGGCGGTGAGCGTCGAGACCACGTAGTACGGGCTCGCCGCGAAGTCGATCTCCGGGTTGGGGCGTTCGAAGCCCGCGGTCGGCGGGATCACCCCGTGCTCCATGGCGAGCACGGCCTTGATCAGCCCGATCACGCCGCCCGCCTGGCTGAGGTGGCCGATGTTCGACTTGACCGACCCGATGCCGCACCAGCCGCGTTCCCCGGTGCCGTCGCCGTACGCGGCGGACAGCGCGGCGACCTCGATCGAGTCACCGAGCACGGTGCCGGTGCCGTGCGCCTCGACGTAGCCGACCGTGCGCGGGTCGATCCCCGCGACGGCGAGCGCCTGCACGACCACCTCGAGCTGCCCGCCGACGCTCGGTGCGGTGAAGCCCGCCTTCGTGGCGCCGTCGTTGTTGACGGCGTTGCCGATGATCAGCCCGCGGATCGTGTCGCCGTCGGCCTGGGCGTCGGCGAGCCGCTTGAGCACGACGACGCCGACGCCGCTGCCGTACACGGTGCCGTCCGCGCGGGCGTCGAACGGCCTGCAGTGCCCGGCGAGGGAGGTGTAGCCCTCGTCGGCGACATACCCGGCGCGGTGCGGCAGTTCCACGCACACCCCGCCGGCCAGCGCCGCGTCGCACTCGCCCGCCCGCAGCGCCTCCGCGGCCAGGTGCACCGCCACCAGCGAGGACGAGCACGCGGTGTGCACGGCGAGGCTGGGTCCCCGCAGGTTCAGCCGGTAGGACACGGTGCTCGCCAGGTAGTCGGGCTTGTTGGCCAGCCCGATCCGCATGTCCCCGGCCGCGGCCACCACCCGCGGGTTCCGCCGGACGTTGAGCCAGTGGTACAGGTCGGTGTTGGTGCCCGCGTACACGCCCACCTCACCCGGGTAGCGGGCCGGGTCGCAGCCCGCGTCGAGCAGCGCGGCGTGCGCGTGCTCGAGGAACAGGCGCTGCTGCGGGTCGGCCAGGTCCGCTTCCTGCGCGGTCATGCCGAACAGCACCGGGTCGAAGTACTCCAGCCGGTCGAGCACGCAGGACACCGGGACGAACGCGGGGTCGTCCAGCACGGCGTCGGGGACGCCGAGGGCGGCCTGCTCGGCGCGGTCGAACACGGTCCTCGACTCGACGCCGTCGACGAGGTTGCGCCAGAACGCCTCGACCGAGTCGGCGCCGGGCACCTGGAGGCTGATGCCGACGATCGCGATCGGCTCCACTGCGTCGTCGGTCACCGCGGTGCTCCCTCTGGGTCGGCCGGATCGCGCACCTGCAGCCGCAGCTCGCTCACGTAGCGGCGGCCCCGCGCGTCGGGCAGCCACGCCTGCCCGGGTTCCGGCAGCGGCTCGGTGACCACCACCGGCACGTCGCCGCCACCCGCGCGGTGCGCGGCGCGCACCATCAGGCACAGCCGCGACGCGTACAGCGGACTGGTGAGGTCGACGTACGTGGGTTTGAGCTCGGTGGCGACGCGCACGAACACGCGGTCCGGCAGGCCGAGGTCCCTTCGCCAGCGGCGCACCGCGAGGTAGCGGCGGGCGGGGTCGGTGCCCTCGGCAAGGCCGGTCGCGGCGACCGTGGTCCGCCACGTCTCGCGGGCGAGCACGAGCCTGCCGACGGTGACCCGCGGCGTGTGCGGGCGGTCGGTCATGACCTTGAACGCCTCCGCGGCGTGCATGGCGACCAGTGCCGAGAACGCCTCGACGACGGGCCAGCGGTGGCCGTCGGGCGCGGTGACGACCAGCTCGCCGCCCACCTCGGACACGGTGGCCGCGGTCGCGGGCAGCAGCCGGGCCCGGTCGGCGCCCGGCGCGTCGGCGAAGGCCAGCTCCCGGTCGGCCGGCCCGGCCAGCGACGGCACCAGCCGTCCGCCGGTGCGGGGGTAGTCCGGCGGGTACAGCGGCCGCAGCCGGTGCGGCCCGAGGTCGGCCGCCAGCGCCGCGCGCAGGGCCGCGACGTCCGGGTGGCCGCCGGTGAACAGCGCGCCGTCGAAGGTGGGCCAGGCGGCGTGCAGCTCGCCGAGGACGGCCAGGACGTCGCCGCGTGCCACCGCGTCGGCCGAGTCGGCGCACAGCTGCAGGTCGGGGCTGTGGATCCGCCCGGCACTCCAGCCGGGGCGCGTCGCCGGGAACTCGGCGGCGACCCGTGGTGCCAGCTCCTCGGCGGTGAACGTCAACCGGGCCGTGCCCTCGGGCGTGCCCGCGAGCCCGAGCACCCGGTCCCAGCGGGCCGCGAAGTCCCGCGCCACCGCGTCGAGCGGCCGGTCACCGCTGCCGAACAACGGGCCCTGCGCGAGGAACCACAGGTCGGCGAGCCGTACCGGCCCGCCGTCGGCCGCCAGCTCGGCGTGCAGCTCACCCAGCGCGTCGCGGTACGCGGCGGCGAGGGCACCGGTGAGCCAGCGCGCCGCCCGCAGCGGCAGCGCGAGCGCCGGGGCCAGCGCGTCGAGCAGCCCGGAGCCGATGGTGACGTCCAGGTCGCGGACCGTTTCCTCGTGGCAGAGCGCCCGGCCGGCGTACGGCTGCCCGGCGCGGCGCCGGGGCGCCTTCCCGGTGAGCGCGGTGAACTCGGCGTCGAGCCCGGACAGCGCGGTGGTGAGCGCGGCCGCGTCACCGGCCGCCTCCGCGACCCGGGTCCTGGCGGCCGACAACCGCGCCAGCCCGGCCAGTGCCCGGTCGCGGACCTCGGGCTCGCCGATCGCGGCCAGCTTCGCGGCCAGCACCTGCTCCGCGTCGAAGCCCTGCGGCAGGTCGAGGTCCCAGCGCAGCAGGTGGCGGTCGACGAGGTTGGCCAGCAGCAGGTACCCGTCCGCGGGTTTGCGCACGCCCCCGCCGGGGTCCGCCTCGCCGTCCCGCAGGAACTCCTCGACGAGGGCGCGGGCCGTGCGGGTGCCGTCACACCGGCGCAGGAGCCGGGCCTCGGTGACCGACACGGGCGCCGGGGGCTGTGCGGGGCGCAGCACCGCGCGGTCGGTGACGGTCAGGTGCGGCGGCAGGACCGGCGCGAGCCACGGCCGCACCTCCGGGTCCGCCGCGACCCGGTCGGCGTACGCGGCGAGCGCCCAGTACTCGAGGTAGAGCCTGCGGTCGCGGACCAGACCGGGACCGGGGCGCGCGCACACGCCCGCCTGCCCTGGCTCGACCGTGCCCCAGCACACCGGGCCGAAGAACCCGATCGTCTCGGTCTTGGCGACGTAGCGCTGCCAGTACCCGGCGACCACGTTCTCCCGCTCCCGGCGCCGCACGTTGCGCGGGCCGGCGGGCCCGGCGGCCACGAGCCCGTCCAGCGCCACCAGGACACCCGGGTTCTGCCAGGCCACGGCCTCCCGGAACAGCGGGTCGGCGGCGATCGCGCACACGTGCGCCGCCGCGGCGCCGACCGCCTCGGCGTGGGCCTTGGCGAAGACGTCCTCGCCGACCTCGCCGGCCAGGTGCCGGTCGGCCGTGGCCGCGCAGTCGGGTGCCGCGAAGCGGGCGAGCCCGTCGGCCGGGAACCCGGCGCTGCGCACGAGCACGTCGCGCCACACCGACCAGCCGGTGTCCCCGAGCGGGACCAGGTGGGTCATGCCGGGCCTCCGGCCCGCCCCGGCTGTCCCCGCCGGGACCGCGCCCGCCGGACCGCGCCCCGGCTCGCCGCCTTGGCCACCGCCGGGTCCCTGGCCACGTCGCCGTTGCCGTCGTGCTCGGCGGCGTCGAGGTGTGCGGCGAGCGTGCGCACGGTCGGGTGGCGGAACAGGTCCATCACCCGCAGGTCGCCGCCGAGCACCCGGTTGACCCGCCGCTGCACCGCGGCCGCGGTCAGCGACGTGCCGCCGACGTCGAAGAAGTTGTCGGTGGCCCCGACGCCGGTCACGCCCAGCACCTCGCGCCACACGGCGGCCACCGCCCGTTCGGTCGGGGTGGCGGGCGCCACGGTGCCGAGACTGCCCCGGACGGCACGCGGCATCGCCCGCTCGACGCCGTCGAGCACGCCGTCACGCGGAACCGGCTCGGCACCCGGCAGGTCACGCACCGGCGTGTCCGGGTCGGCGACACCCGCGGCCACGACCCGCTGGACCGCGTCCAGCACGGCCGCCATCCGCGCGTGGTCGTAGACGTCGGTGCTGTAGAGGATCTCCAGCCGCAGGCGGCCGTCCCGTTCGACGCCGTAGAGGGTGAGGTCGAACGGCGAGCCGGGCGCGGTCACCGGGACGGGTTCACTCGCCACTCCGGGCAGCTCCAGCCGCGGCGCGGGGAAGGTGTACATGTTGAACAGCACCTGCACCAGCGGATTGCGGTCCAGCCTGCCGCCCAGGCCCAGCCCGTCGACGATCCGCTCCAGCGGCGCCTCCGGGTGGGCGAGCGCGGCCAGCAGCTCGTCCCGGGCGGCGCGGACGTGCCGGGCGAACCCCGCCTCGCCCGAGCACCGCAGCCGCAGCGGCGCGATGTCGATGAAGAACCCGACCATGCGCTCGAAGTCGGCGTGCCTGCGGTCCACCGCCGGGGTGCCGACCACGAGGTCGGGCAGCCCGCTCTGCCAGGACAGGACCAGGCCGAACGCGGCGAGCAGCACCGCGGCCGGGGTGGCGCCGAGCCGGGCGGCGAGGGCCGCGACCTCGGCGGTGCGGGTGGTGTCGAGCGCCGCGGTGACCGACGCGCTGGTGTAGGTCTGCTCGGCGGGCCGCACCCGCGAGCTGGGCAGCTGGAGCACCGCGGGCACGCCGGTGAGGTGGTCGACCCACCACGCCAGGTCCTCCGCGCCGCGCCGGGTGCTCCGGTCGGCGCGCCACGCCACGTAGTCGCCGTAGGTGGCGGGCAGTCCGGGCAGGTCGGCGGGCGCGCCGGTCCGGGCACGCGTGTAGGCGGCGGCCAGGTCGTCGTAGAGCAGCGCCTGCGACCAGCCGTCGAACACGGCGTGGTGGGCGTGGACGGCGAGGACGTGGTCCTCGGGCCCGAGCCGGTACAGCTCCGCCCGCCACAGCGTGTCGGTGGCGAGGTCGAACGGCCGCGCGACCCCGGCCGCGAGCAGCGCGGGCAGCTCCTCCGCCCGCGCGGGGACGACGGGCAGCGGTACCGGACCAGGCGGGTCGACGACGGCGTGCGGCCTGCCGTCGATGTCGGGGATGCGCCAGCGCAGCACCTCCTGGCGGGCGGCGACGGCGGCGAGCGCGACCGTCAACGCCGCGATGTCGAGTGGCCCGGTGAGTCGTTCCGCCAGCACCGCGTTGTAGGCCGCGCCCGCGGCGGCGGAGTAGCGGTCGAGGAACCACAGCCGCCGCTGCGCCGGGGACAGCGCGGGCGGGCGCCCGCGCACGGGTGGTTCGGTGCCTGCCGGCGCCGCGGCCCCGGCCTTGGCGGCGATCCCGCGCAGCGTGCGGCCGGTCAGCACGTCCTCGATCGCCACGTCGCGGCGCAGCCGGGCGCGCAGGTCGGTCACGAGCCGCATCGCGGTGATCGAGTGGCCCCCGCAGGAGAAGAAGTCGGTGTCGCGGTCCTCGGGCGGTGCGCCCAGCACGGCGGCCCAGCCGTCGGCGACCTGGGCCTCGACGGCGGTGGCGGGCGGCACCGGTGCCTGCCGCGCGGCCGGGGCCGCGGCGACCAGCTCGCGGACCTTCGCGAAGTCGACCTTGCCGTTGGCGTTCACCGGCAGCTCGGCGAGGACGTGGATCCGTGCCGGGACCGACGCGTCGGCGAGCCGTCGCGCGCAGTGGCCGCGCAGCTCGGCAGCGTCGACGGCCCGGCCGTCCGCGCCGCCGCTGACGTAGGCGACCAGTTCCGGTCCGGGGAGCGCCTCGACCGCGGCGTGGCGCACGCCGGGGTGCCCGCGCAGCACCGCCTCGACCTCACCCAGCTCGATGCGCTGGCCGCGGATCTTGATCTGCCGGTCGATGCGCCCGAGGAACTCCAGGTTGCCGTCCGGGAGCCGGCGGGCGAGGTCGCCGGTGCGGTAGAGCCGGGCGCCGGGCTCGCCGGAGAACGGGTCGGGCACGAACCGGGCGGCGGTGCGGGCCGGGTCACCGAGGTAGCCCCGCGCGAGACCGGGACCGCCGGTCAGCACCTCCCCCGGGGTGCCGTCGGGCACCTCGCGCAGCTCGGCGTCCACGACGTGCACGCTGTGGTTCGTGGCCGGGACACCGATGGGCAGCGGCCGTTCCCAGTGACCGCTCGCTTCGAACCAGGTCACGAGCACGGTCGCCTCGGTCGGGCCGTACACGCTGAAGAACCGCCGCCCGCCCGCGGTCCACCGCTCCACCTGCTCGGGCCCGGGTGCCTCGCCACCGGTCATGATCAACCGCACGTCGGGCAGGAGGGCCGGGTCCGCCACCGGCAGCAGCGCCGCGGGCAGGTACACCGTGTTGACGGCGTGGTCGGCGCAGAACCGGTGCAGCCGGGTGGGGTCGGCGCGGTGCGCGGCGCTCGCCAGCGCGACCGTCCCGCCCGCGGCGAGCGGCGCCAGGAGGTCGATGACCGAGGCGTCGAAGCTGATCGTGGCGAACCCGAGGGACCGGGTGTCGTGGTTCAGCCCGGCGAACGCGGCGAAGCTGGTGACGAACTCGGTGATGCCCCGGTGCTCGAGCACGGCCCCCTTGGGCCTGCCCGTGGAGCCCGACGTGAACAGCACGAAGGCGGTGGTGCCGAGCGTGGCGGGCCCGGACAGGTAGGGCGCCGGGTGCGCGGGCAGGGGCACCACCTCGACGTCCCCGCCGAACGGGTACTCCCCCACCACGGTCGTGAGCCCGGCCTCCTCCGCCATGGCCCGCAGCCGCTCGGGTGGGAGCGCCGGATCCAGGGGCACGCAGCCCGCGCCGGCGGCGAGCACGCCCAGCAGGGCGGCGGCCAGTTCCGGGCGGCGGTCCAGGCACACCCCGACCAGGTCGTCCGCGCGGACACCCCGCGCACGCAGAGCCGCGGCGACCGCGCCCGTGGCGCCGAGCAGGTCGCGGTAGGTCAGGCGGTGGTCGCCCTGTTCGACCGCCACCGCGTCCGGGCGCAGCCGCGCCTGGTCGGCGACGAGGTCGTGCAGGCACCGGCCGGGGTAGGCGAGCCGGGGACCGAACGCCGGTCCCGCCGGGTGCACCACACCGGTCGGTCCGGGGCCAGTCCGCTCACGCACGGTCGGAATCTACCTTCCCGAATGCGCGTTCCCGCTGGCTCGATTGGATCAAATTTCCGCCACATTTCACGCAGAACGGGCCGGGTGGGGCCATTTGGCTGATTGATCTCCCTTCCCTTTTCCTGGTCGTGTGTCCTGGTGCGCACCACCCCGGCCTCACCGGCCCGATGACCGACAGCCACCTCGTGCTCGTGGGCAGCGGCGCACTCGCCCGGTCGGTGTGCCTGTCCCTGGCCGCGCAGCCGTCGCGGACGCGGGTCACCGTCCTCGCGCGGAACGCGCGGGCCGCCGCCGACCTGGCGCTGGCCGCCGGGGTGCGGGCCGCGACCGCCGGGACGGGGGTCGCCTTCGCCGCGGAGCGGCTGGACACCGGGCAGGTCGCCGCGGCACTGGCCGCGCTGCGGCCGGACGTGCTGGTCTGCTGCGCGTCCGACCACTCCCCCTACGAACGGCTCACCCGTCCCTCCGCGTGGACCGACCTGGTCGCCAGGGCTGGGTTCGGCGTCACCCTGCCGCTGCAGGCCGGGTTGGTGGCCGATCTCGCCAGGGCGCTGCCCAGCGCCTGCCCGGACGCGGTGCTGGTCAACGGCTGCTTCCCGGACGTGGTCAACCCGCTGCTGGCGCGGCTGGGCCTGCCGGTGCTGTGCGGGATCGGCAACGTGGCGACGCTGGCCGCCTGCCTGCGAGCCGCTCTCGGCCGCCCGGCCGACCTCGCGGTGCTCGGCCACCACGCCCAGCTCGCCGCCCCGGCCGACGACGTGCTCGCCTGGGCCGGGGGTGTGCCGGTGGCGGACGTGACCGCGCTGCTGGCGCCGTACCGCGCGCTGCCCCGGCGCGAGCTGAACGCGCTCGGCGGGCACGCGGCGGCCGCGCTGCTCGTCGCGCTCGCCGAGGGCACCGGGACGTCCGCGAACCTGCCCGGCCCCAACGGCCTGCCGGGTGGCTACCCGGTCCGGGTGGCGGACCGCCGGGTCGAACCGGACCTGCCCGCCGGCGTGGCCCTGGCGGACGCCGTCGCGTGGAACCTGCGGGCCGGTCTGCCCGACGGGGTCGAGGTGGCCGAGGACCGGGTGTGCCACTCGGCGCGCACGGCCGCGGCGCTCGCCCCGCACCTGCCGGAGCTCGCCGACGGGTGGCCGCCGGCCGCGCTCGACGAGGTCGGCGACCGGCTGCGCGCCCTGCGCGACCACCTCCGCATGACCGAACCAGGCCCGGCCCACCCCTGACGGCCCGACGAGCACCGAGGGAGCGCGCACATGCTCGCACCGCACACCGACACCGGCGCGATCACCCGGAACCTGATCGTGGACTACTACGACACCATCGCGGCCGCCGCGGCGGCGTGCGGCGCGGAACCGGCCGGCGCCCCGGGCACGCCCGGGTTCGCACCCGCGTTCGCGCTGCCCGAGCCGGCCGACGACGTCCGGGCGTTCTTCGGGGCCGCGACCGCCACCTGGCGCGGGCTCGGCGAGTACCGGGGCCACCGGGTGTCGCTGATGGACCTGACGGGCAACCCGGGCACCCGCACGACGAAGACGTTCCCGTCGCTCGTGATCGTGGCCCGCGCGGTCGAGCACGTGCGGCGCACCGGTGACCGGGTCTGCATCGTCACCCCCACCTCGGCCAACAAGGGCGTCGCGTTGCGCGACGCGGTCGCCAGGGCGATCGCCGCCGGCCTCGTGACCGCCGAACAGCTGCGGGTCGTGGTGCTGGCACCCGGGTCGACCGCGCACAAGTTCCGCGCGGACGCCTTGAGCGCCGACCCGGTGCTGCGGGCCGCGAACCCGCTGCTGCGCTACCCGGGCAGCGACCCGGAGGGGGTCAAGCCGCTGGGTCGCGCGTTCGTCGACGCGCACGCCGAGCGGGCCTACCGCGAGCACGGGGTGGCGTTGTGGTTCTCCCTCGCTCTGCCGAACTACCTGGTGGCGGACGCGGCGCGGGCGGCGTTCGAGGCCGAGGTCGCGCCGACCGGCAGCGCCCCGCCGCGCTGGCACGCCCACGCGGTGTCGAGCGCGTTCGGCCTGCTGGGCTACAACCTGGGCCGGGACCTGCTGGAGGCGGTCGGCCGGGCCGACCCGGCCGACCGGCCCGGGTTCCTGCTGGTGCAGCACCTCGGCACCCCGGACATGGTGCTGAGCCTGCGGCACGGCTCGTTCTCCCGGGAGCACGTGCCCGCCTACCGGCAGGACGCGGCGGGTGCCGGGTGGACCCAGTCGGGTGACCGCCGTTTCCCGGCGGTCACCGACGACCCCGCCGAGGTGCTGGACCCGACGTTCTACACCCACCGCCCGGCGACCTCGCCCAGGATGAACGCGCTGATCGAGAGGTTCGGCGGCGACGGTGTGGTCGTCTCCCGCCGGGAGTGCCTCGACCGCTACCCCCTGGCCGCGCGGTGGCTGGCTGGCTCGGCCCTCGAGCTGCCCGCCGACCCGGCCGGACTGCGCGAGTGGTCGCTGCTCATGGCGCTGACGGGCGTGTGGAACGCGATCGACCGCGGTCTGGTGCCCGAGGACCGGGAGATCGTGGTGCACGGTTCCGGCAGCTACGCCGCGGACTACCCGCTGTGCCCCGCGGACGCCGAGGTGTCCACCGTGGACGAGATGGCCACCGCCGTGCTGGGAGGCTGACGTGCCGGAGGTCGTCGTCGACGCTGTCGCCCCGCTGGCCGCGCTCGCGGGCGAGGCGGGCAGGGAACGGGTCGTGCTCGCGGCCGTCGCGCTGCTGCTGCGCCGGTACACCGGCACGGCGGAGCAGGTGCTGTCCTGGGCGGACGGCACCGTGGCGGTGGACCTGACCGTGGACCGGCCGTTCGCCGACGTGCCGCCGCTGGTCCGGCCCGCTACCGGGCCGCCGCCCCCCGCCGAGCCGGGGCTGCCGCTGTCCGGTGTGGTGCGCTGCGCCCTGGAGGTGTCCGGTCCGGTGTGGACGGTGTCCGTGCCGGACTGCCCGGCCGGGCTGGCCGAGCCGCTGCACGCCGACCTCGCCGCGTTGTTCGCCGAGCTGGCCGCCGACCCGGCCCGGTCGACCGCGGACCTGCTGGCGGTCTGCGCGTACGAGCGGGCCCGGCCGGTGGTCGCGGACCCGCACCCGGACGCGGTGCTCCTGGCCGACCGGATCGCCGCGCACCGGTCGATCCCGGCCGCGTTCGCCGCGCAGGTCGCCGAGCACCCCGACCGGCCCGCCGTGCTGGCCGACGACGCGTGCCTGACCTACCGGGAACTCGCCACCGCGGTGGCGCGCACGGCGGCGGCACTGACCCCGGGCGGCGCGGCCGCGCTGCTGTGCGGGCACGGGGCGGCGACGGTGACCGCGCTGCTGGCCGCGCTGGCCGCGGGCAAGTCGTACGTGCCGCTGGACCCCGCCTACCCGCGCGCCCGGCTGGCCGACATCCTGCTCGACAGCGACGCGGAGGTGCTGCTCGTCGACGCCGGGCACGAGGGACTGGCCGCCGGGGTGCTCGCCGACACCGGCCGCGACCTGCCCATCGTCCACATCGGACAGACGGGGGACGCGGACCTGACCGGCCTCGCCGGCCCGGCCGCGCCGGACGACATCGCCTACCTGCTCTACACGTCGGGGTCCACCGGCAGGCCGAAGGGTGTGGTGCAGAGCCACCGCAACGTGCTGTTCGGGATCGCCAACCACGTCCGCAACTTCGGCATCACGCCGGAGGACCGGACCAGCGTCGTCACCTCGTTCGGGTTCGACATGGCCGTCACCGACACGTTCGGCGCGCTGCTCGCCGGCGCGGCCGCGGTGCCGGTGGACGTCAGGAACACCGGCCTGGACCACCTGACGTCCACACTGGACAGGCACCGGGTCAGCGTCTACCACTCGACGCCCACGGTGTACCGGTACCTGGCCGCCGGGCTCGGCGACACCGGGCGGCTGCCGCACGTCCGCGCGGTGCTGCTGGGCGGCGAGGAGGTCACCGCGCACGACGTCGCGCTGGCGCGGCGGCACTTCGCGCCCGACGTGGTGTTCGTCAACGGCTACGGCACCACCGAGGTCAGCTTCGTCGCACAGAACCACATCGGGCCGGACGAGCGGCCCGGACAGGCGGTGGTCCCGGTCGGCCACCCGATGGCCGGCATCGAGGTGGTGCTCGTGAGCCCGGCGGGGCGGCCTGCCTGCCTGCGCGGCGAGGTGCTGGCCCGCAGCCCGCACGTGGCGCCGGGCTACTGGCGCCGACCGGAGCTCACCGCGGCCCGGTTCGTCGAGCACCGGGGAACGCGGGCCTACCGCACCGGGGACCTGGCGGCCCGGCAACCGGACGGGCGGCTCGTCTTCCTCGGCCGCACCGACCGGCTGGTGAAGATCCGCGGGTTCCGGGTCGAACTGGGTGAGGTCGAGGCGCGGCTGGCCGCGCTGCCCGGCGTGGGACAGGCGGCGGTGGTGGCACGCCCCGCCACCGCGGGCGAGCGGGAGATCATCGGTTACGTGGTCCCAGCGGCGGGCCGGGACGTGGACGTCACCGAGGTGCGCACGCGGCTCGCCGCCGTGCTGCCGGACTTCATGCTGCCCAGGGCCGTGGTCGTCGTGCCCGCGTTGCCGATGACCGCGACCGGCAAGCTGGACGCCGCCGCGCTGCCCGCACCGGGGACACCCGCCGCGGAGTCCACAGTGGAGGGTACGGCGGACGGGCTGGAGCGCGTGGTGGGCGGGATCTGGTGCGCGGTGCTCGGTCTGCCGGCGGTGCCGCACGACGTGAGCTTCGCCGAGCTGGGCGGGCACTCGCTGCAGCTCGCCGTGGTGCAGCAGCGGCTGCGGGCCGCGCTGGGCACCGAGGTGCCGATGACGCGGCTGTTCGAACACCCGACGGTGGCCGGACTGGCCGCGTACCTGCGCGGCGCCCAGGCGGACACCGAGCACGCGGTGCGCAGGGCCGCGGACCGGATGCGCAGGCGGCGGGAGGCGAGGCGATGAGCGAGGACGACGCGGCCACCGACGGGATAGCCGTGGTCGGTCTCGCGTGCCGGGTGCCGGGCGCGGACGACGTGGCGGGGCTGTGGCGGAACGTGGTCGCCGGCGTGGAGTCGGTGCGCCGCCTCTCGCCCGACGAGGTCGCGGCCGCCGGTGGCCCGGACGGCGACCCGTCGTGGGTGCCCGCGTTCGGGGTGCTGGACGACCTGGAGGGCTTCGACGCCGGCCTCTTCGGCTACCCGGCGCCGGAGGCGGCGCTGCTCGACCCGCAGCACCGGCTGTTCCTGGAGGTGGCCTGGTGGGCACTGGAGGACGCGGGGTGCGACCCGGCGCGCTCCGAGGCGCAGATCGGGGTGTTCGCGGGCTGCGCCACCAACCGGTACCTGCGCCACCACCTGCTCGGCAACCCGGCACTGCGACCGGCCGGGGCGCTCGCCGAGGACTGGGACGACCTGCTCGTCGGCGGCACGTGCGACTACCTGCCGACCAGGGTCGCCTACGCGCTGGGTCTCACGGGCCCGGCGGTCGCCGTGCAGACCGCGTGTTCGTCGTCCCTGGTCGCGGTGTGCCAGGCCGCGCAGAGTCTGCTCGACTACCGGTGCGACCTCGCCGTCGCCGGTGGGGCGGCGGTCGTGTCGACCAGGCAGGCGGGTTACCGGCACCGCGTCGGCGGCACCCTCGCCGAGGACGGGGTGTGCAGGCCGTTCGACGCCGCGGCGACCGGGCAGGTGTTCGGCAACGGCGCGGGCGCGGTGGTCCTCAAACGACTCGCCGACGCACACGCCGACGGCGACCGGGTGCACGCGGTGCTGCCGGGCTGGGCGGTGAACAACGACGGCGCCGCACGGGCCGGGTTGCTGCTGCCGGGCGTGAGCGGCCAGGCGGCGGTGGTGGCCGAAGCGCTGGCCGCGACCGGTTGGCAACCGGCCGACCTCGGCTACGTCGAGGCGCACGGCAGCGGCACCCCGGTCGGCGACGCCATCGAGGTCGACGCACTGAGACGGGCCTTCGCGGGCAGCGGCCCGCGCGACGGCGCGTGGGTGCTCGGCTCGGTGAAGGCGAACCTGGGCAACCTGGACGCCGCGGCCGGTGTGGTGGGCCTGGTGAAGACGGTGCTCGCGGTGCGGGACGGGGTGTTGCCGCCGACGCCGCACTTCACCCGCGGCCACCCGGAGGTCAACCTGGCCACCGGCCCCTTCGAGGTGCTGACGACCGCCCGCGACTGGCCGGGCCCGCGGCGGGCCGGGGTGAGCTCGTTCGGCCTCGGCGGCACCAACGCCCACGTGCTGGTCGAGCAGGCGGCCCCGCGCCCGCCGTGCCCGGCCGGTCCGGAGTGGACGGTCCTCGCCCTCTCCGCCGCCGACGACCGCGCGCTGGCCGACCTCGCCCGCCGGCTGGCCACCCACCTGCGCGAGGGGCACGCGACGGTGCGGGATGCCGCCCACACCCTGGCCACCGGCCGCCGGGCCCTCCCCCGGCGAGCCGCGGTCACCTGCCGGGACGTCGACGACACGATCGCCGCCCTGACCGAGATCACGGCGGGCCGCGCGCCCGAACCGGACGGCCCCGCCCCGCTGCGGGAAGCCGCCCGCACCTGGCTGACGGGCGGCCCCGCCCCCGACGTGCCCGGCCGCCGCGTCGCACTGCCCGGCTACCCGTTCCACCGGGTGCGCCACTGGATCGAACCGCACTGAAGGGGCCGGACCGCAGACCACCGAAATGGATCGACCCGGCGATCCGCAGAAATCAAGATCACGCGGTGATTCACACCGGCGCCGCGACCGCAATTTCTCGTAAAATCTGCCGCTTCGAGCTTTCAGCGCGCCTGCGCGTGGAAGAAATACCAACAGACCACGGTATTCGAAACGCTTGCCCTTTGGGGAAGGCGGCTGAAGCGCACGTTCACCCTTTGAGGAGGCCGTCTTCGCGACACCGGGTGGTACTTTGCGTTGAATGTCCATCAACGGATCGACTCGCGCCGACGGGGTGGTGCGGCGGAGATCGAATCCGGTGTGAGGGGGCGGGCCGAATGGCCGACGAACGCGTCTTCCGGTTTTTGTCACTGAGAGCGGCGACGGCGGGTATCGATCGGGTGCCGCCGGGCGCCATCGAACTCAGGGTCAGCGAGACGAGCGGCACCGACCCCGTCATCACGCGCAGCGGTGCGGAGCGCGCGCGG
This sequence comes from Actinophytocola sp. KF-1, assembly GCF_054661535.1. NCBI lineage: Bacteria > Bacillati > Actinomycetota > Actinomycetes > Pseudonocardiales > Pseudonocardiaceae > Actinophytocola > Actinophytocola sp. KF-1. The sequence continues at coordinate 424,207 of NZ_BAAFVK010000003.1, forward strand.
GCGGCCGGCGAGATCGTCACCGACCCGGCTGACCTCCCGTTGAACCTGAAGCCGTTCCTGCGGTTCCTGATCGCCCAGGCGGGCCAGCAGCCGACGAGCGCCAAGATCACCGACGGAGTCCGGCAGGCGTTCAACCTCACCCCCGCCCAGCTGGTGGCCAAACCCGAGTTCGCGGCCACTCAGCGTGCGGTCGGGGACGCGATCGTCGCCCAGACGGTGGCGCCGGCCGCCGCCAGCCGACCTGACCAGCTGATGCTCTCCGCCAGAGCGTTGGCACTGGTGCAGGCGGTCGCGTCCGGGTCGGCGCCGGACGCGGCCACCATCGGCGACTACCTGGCCCGGACCCTCGTCGTGCTGCCCGAGCCGCCACCGCCCGCCCAGCCGGCAGGCGAGACGGACACCCCGGCCGGGGAACCGGACCGCCCGGGACCGCCCGCCCCGGGCGAGGCCGAGGACGACGACGAGGACGACGACGAGGACGACGACGAGGACGACGACGGGCGGCGGGATCGGCTGGCACGGGCGGTCGAGGAGCTCACCGTCCTGGGCCGCCGAGCCCGGACGACCTCGGCCGACGTGCCCGCACCCCCGCCGAGCGAGATGGCGGTGCTGCGCGAGAACGTCGAACGGATGCGCCAGGTCCTGGACGACGTCGTGGCCAACGCCCGTCAGGCGGGTGCGGACTATCCGGGCGGCGCACCCGAGCCGGGAGCGACCGGGCCGGTGAACGCCGTCCGCGTCACCCTGCGGGCGACGCCCGAGGACCTGGCCCGGCTGTCCGCGGACACCCGCACGGTGCTGGACGAACTGGGCCTGGACGTCGACGAGCTCGACCCGGACCGGGCCCTGCTGCGGGTCGCCGACGAGCTCGCCCGGCTCCCCGTCCCGAGCGTCGCGCAACCCGGCGTCATCCGGATCGCCGGCGCCGAACTCGACGCCGCCGTGCTCGCGGACGTCTTCGGCGGCGGCGCGGAACCGCTCGACGTCGCGCCGTTGGTGCAGCGCTGCCAGGCCGCCGCCAGCGTGGGCGACCTGCTGATCGTCAAACAGAAGCTGAAGTCCTACGAGGCAGGCGACTTCGCGCACGTGGAGAACGTGCTCTCCGGCGAGACACGCAGTCGCGAGCACCGGCGCCTCAACCGCACCGAAGAGACCACCACGACGGAGACCGAAACCGAGACCGAGAAGGAGCGCGACCTCCAGAGCACCGAGCGCGACGAGCTGCAGACCGAGGCCAGCAAGACCGTCGAGACGCAGACCAAGCTCGACGCCGGGCTGCAGGTGTCCGGCTCGTACGGGCCGGCGGTCAGCTTCAGTTCCAACCTGGACGTCGGTTTCTCCACCAGCACCACCGAGGCGCAGCGCAAGGCCGCCGCGTTCTCCCGCGAGGTGACCGAGAAGAGCGCGGAACGGACACGTGAGCGGGTCCGCACCGAGCGGGTGCGCAAGGTCGTGGAGGAGATCGAGGAGATCAACCGGCACGGCATCGAGAACACCGGCGCCGCCCCCAAGCACGTGCGCGGCATCTACCGCTGGCTGAACAAGATCTACGAGGCCCAGACCTACAACTACGGCCAGCGGATGATGTTCGACTTCGTGGTGCCCGAACCGGCGGCCTTCTGGCTCCACGCCCAGCTGAACCCGCTGCCCAAGGACGGGCAGCTGCCCAAGCCGCAGCCGCCGACCCTGAACGGCGCGCCGCTGCGGCCCGACCAGATCTCCGAGGAGAACTACCTCCAGCTGGCCGCGCCGTACCAGGTCACCAACGTGCCGGTGCCACCGCCGCTGGCCCAGTGGGTGACCTACTTCGACCGGCAGGACGGCACCACCAAGAACAACATGGGCCGAGCCGCGAAGATCGAGGTCCCCGCCGGCTACTTCGCGAAGACGATCACGGTGCACACCGCCTACCTGTGGATCGACGGCGACAACAACTCGTTCCACCTGATGGTGGGCGGGCGCGAGTTCAACCGGACGAACCTCTGGGGCGCGATCGCCGTCAACCTGCTGGACCAGCCGGAGAAGGAGATCAGCATCTCCTACACGATCCTGCAGTCGGTGGCGTTCGCGGTCGGCGCGGAAGTTCTGTGCATGATCACCCGGCAGGGCTGGCGCAAGTGGCAGCAGTCGGTCTACGACACGATCATCGAGGCGTACCTGCGGCAGAAGGCCGCCTACGACGAGCAGCAGCGGGTCGCCGCGATCGCCGACGCCAACCCGGTCACCGGCAAGAACCCGCTGGAGAACCTGCGCATCGTCCGGGACGAGCTGAAGAAGTGGGTCCTGATGCTGATGATCGGGAAGACCGACATCGCCAAGGACGGCTTCACCGAAGCGGACAAGCCGACGCTGGACCTCGCCGACGCCTGCGCCAACGGGTCCTACATCCGGTTCTTCGAGAACGCCTTCGAATGGCACAACCTGCTGTGGGTGTTCTACCCGTACTTCTGGGGCCGCGAGGCCAGGTGGGCGCCCGCACTGCACTTCACCGACCCGGACCCGGACTTCGCCGCGTTCCTCAAGGCCGGCGCGGCCCGGGTGCAACTCCCCGTGCGGCCCGGGTTCGAACGCGCGGTGGCGTACTTCATGCAGCAGGGCCAGATCTGGGAAGGCCAGGATCCGCCGCTGAGCGGCGGGAACGCCTACCTGCCGATCGCCGACGAGATCACCGAGAACCTGGGCAAGATCGAGGGCGGGGTGGTGTACCCGCCGGGCGCCCAGCCGTGGGAGGTCACCGTGCCCACGTCGTTGGTGCTGCTGCAGAACCTCAGCGAGGTCCCGGCCATCCGCGACATGCTCACCGGCCGGCCGATCACGGTCACGCCCACCCCGGGCGGCTGACGGTGGGTGTGTTCCACCTGGACGGTGACTGGGACCGCGACGGGAAGATCACCGGCACGCCTGCCGAGCGTTCCGCGCGGACCGCGGCACCGGGGCTGATCGTGCTGGCCAACCTGGACGTGGACGCGCGCCGCCTGCCCGCCTCGGTGAAACCCGAGAACACCCAGACGCCGGACGCCGAGCAGGCGTCGGTGCCCAAGGGCGACGACGACGCCCGGACCCTGCGCGTGGTGGCCGAGCCCGCCGCCCCGGGTGGGCCGTTCACCCTGTCGCTGCTGATCCCGGCCACGGCCGAGCAGACCTTCCGGCTGAGCACCGCGGCCGGGACCCGGATCGCCGGCCGCAAGGGCGGCCCCCTGGTGCGGTTTCCGGTGCCCACGGCCACCTCCGGCAAGCCCGCCTCGGTGCTGCTGGAGGCGCGGCTGCTGCCCGGGTCGCCGATCGCCGCGGCCGCGGGTGCGTCGATCGAGCTGGAGTGGATCGACGCGACCGGCCGGGTCGGCAAGGAGTCCGGCCTGGTCAGCGTGGCGCCGCTGGTGCTGGTCGGGGACCTCGCCACACCGGAGCGGCTGTACATGTGCGTCGACGAGGGTGAGAACGACCCGTCGGTGACCGAGGTCCGGGCCGCGTGCGGACTCGCCAGGGTGCCGTTCGTGCCGGTGCCCGCGAGCGTCCACGCCGGGGACACCTGGCTGCAGGACCAGTTCCAGATCGGGTACTGCCAGGGCCCGGACCAGCTCATGCGGGTGTTGCTGCACCTGCCCCGGGTGCGCAACGACTTCGTGCTCGGCCAGCTGGCGCCGAACCTGGCCGGCCTGGTCGAGGGCCACTTCCCGTCCACCGGGCTCGGTGTCTGCACCGACTTCTGGAAGCGCTCCGTCAAGGTCACCGACATCACCGGCACGGTGCGCGACCTGCCGTTCGCCGACACCGGCGAGCTGCTGTACAAGGTCGTCGGTGTCGGCGCCGTCTTCAGCCAGGTGTTTTTTCAGCTCGCGCTGCTCGGCGCACCGTTCACGGGCGCGATGCCGACCACGTTCTCAGCGGCGCGCCGGGCGCTGCCGCGCGCGCTCGCCGAGCTTCGGTCAGCGGTGGCGAAGGCCAAGTCCGGTGCCGCACCGCGCCGGGTGGCCGCGCTCGACGCGCGGCTGAAGACACTGGACACGTTGGTCAACGCCGTGATCAAGGCCATGCCGATCGTCGGCGGCGGGATCAGCCTGCCGGTCGGCGGCCAGGCGGTCGTGCTCAGCTTCTCCGAGGCCGACCTGTTCGCCACCAAGCTGGAGGTGCTGCACGACTCCCTCAACTACGGCGGCAACATCGAAGTGGGGCCGGCCGGCGCGAGCACGCCCCACGGGAAGATCGTGATCGGCGAGGAGCCGGCCGGGACGAGCACCACGGGGCAGCCCCGGGAGATCGACCCGCAGCTGTTCGCTTTCCTCACCGCGCAGGGCACCCAGCCGATCGTGAAGATCGACACGTCCTGGCTGGACGTGGGGCACGTGGACGAGCTGATCTCGTTCGTGCCGGACCGGCAGTCCGCCAACGGCACGGCCATCCTGCGGGCGTCCCCCCGGATCGCGCTGACGATCCTGCGGGAGCTGCGTGCCCGGTTCATCGCAGGCGGACCACTCGATCCGCCGCTGTGGGAGAACTACGTCTACCTGGGCATGCAACCGCGGCACACCACCAGCGGCAGCTTCCCGGTCACCCACCTGCTGCGCGGCAAGCTCTGGCGCCACGAGCACCGCACCGGCGACGCGTCGGCGTCCGAGCCGCCCCGGATCTACCGGCGCCTGGCCGAGGCCGACGAGAAGGAACCGATGTCCACGCACCGGATCGACTACGAGGTCGGCATGAACACCAGCCGCACCTACCCGGCCGGCATCAGCGTGTTCGAGCTGCTCAAGTTCGAGGGCGGCACGAACGACGACATCGAGAAGACCAGACTGGCCGGCGTGGACAAGGTCCTCGCCGCGGAGTTCCCCGGTTCCAGGCTGCTCGAGGTACCGGTGCTGTTCGACCAGAGCGACGACCTGAACACCACCCGCACCTCCGCGTTCACCCCGGACCTGGTGAACCTGCAGGTACTGGGCAGGGTGCTGGTCATGCCGCGGTCCTACGGCCCGCGGGTACCGCTCCCGGCGGCGGCGAACGTGCTGCGGGCAGTCCTGCCCGACGCGGTGAAGAGCCGGGCAACCACCGACGTCCTCGTCGGCAAGGGCCTGGACGTCACGGTGCACTGGGCCAAGTTCGGTCACGACATCGCGTTCGCCGAGACCTTCGCGGACGGCTTCCCCGGCGTCCCGACGACCGAGGTGGCCAAACGCATCCGGAAAGCGAACCCGGCACACTTCCTCAACGACGGCCGCCTGCGCGACGGGTGGCGACGGCTGATCATCCCCGAGCGGACGGTCGACCTGTTCCAGGCGTACACCACGCTGGTGCTCGAGCCGCTCGGCGTCACGGTCGCGTGGGTGGACTCGTGGTCCTACCACGTCCGTTTCGGCGGGATCCATTGCGGCACCAACGTGTTGCGCACACCGGCGCCGCCAGCCGTGCCCTGGTGGCGCACCCGGACCGCGCCCGCCGGCTGACCAGCGGCCCTGCAAGGACGTGACGTCGTCGCCGAAGGTGCAGTCTCCTGATCTGTCCCAGTTGATGGACCACGTCATCAGCCCCTTGAGTGCGCGGCTCAGCGGTCTGCCACCGGGTGCGCGGGTATCGCGTCAGCGACGACTGAGTCCAACACCGGGGAGCGGCCGCCGGACCAGACGACCCGTGGAATGCGGCTCCACCACAACCGTCGGCGACCATGGTCGCCCAGCACGCCGTCATCCTCCTCACCGACCTGCTATTGCGCGCGGCCGCCCCGTGCGCGGCTACCTGGAGGCCGCGTTCATCGAAATGGCGCGGCGGGAAACCGTCGAGCAGCCCTGAGCCGCACTCCTCCACACCTGTCGGCTCTCGCCATCAACTGCTGAGGCACGCCCACCGCGTCGTGCCGCTTGAGCCAGATCGGATAGCCCAACTGGCCTATTGTCCGTTGCGACAATCGAGATCGCATCCACGAAATGCCTTTCCGCGGTCTCCAAGCTGGATGACAAGATGCGGCAGAGTCACCGTGGGTAGTTCGCGTCCGGGCACATCAACGCACGTCGAGTCGCGCGTCGCCCGTTTGACGGATGTGCGCGGGATCGGCGGCATTCCACACTCGTAAGTATGGTCAACTCGGATCGCTCGCGCGGTGCCACGACGCAGCCAGCCATACGGCATTACCCGAGGCGCCGCGACGAGGATCTGGTTCCGCCACAGCTCACCGAACTTCTACGCCGAATCGCTCGCCAGGACCGCGCTCGGAGCGAAGCGACGCTCCAGGCGGACATCAGACAACTGCTGCTGACTGCCGACTTCGGTCTGACAGACGAAGATCTTACCGTCGATCTTGAAGCACCGGTCGGCGATGGAAGGCGTATCGACGTCGAGCTCGGTTGCGTGGTGATCGAAGTCAAGAAGAGCCTCGGGCGCCCCGGCACGCTGAAGAACGCCGTCGTCCAGTTGACCGGATATGTCCAGACGAGGATGGAGCGCACTGGGCAGCACTATCTTGGGGTTTTGACCGATGGTGCCGAATGGCGGGCCTATCACCTCGTATCCGATCGTCTGGTCCAGATTACTCGACACAAGGTGGCCGCCGCTCGACCGAACGCGATGGCCCTGTTCTTCTGGCTTGAGGGCGTGCTGGCAACCGGCCGAGGCGTGACGCCGACGCCGACCGAAATCGGTCGCCGCCTGGGTGCGGACAGCACCTCCCATGCCGTCGACCACGCAGCCCTCGCAGTCCTCTACAGGGAACACGCTGACAACCCGACCGTCGCCGTAAAGCGGCAACTTTGGGCACAATTACTACGCAGCGCACTCGGCACGCAGTTCATCGACGACGACAGCTTGTTCATCGAACACACGCTCTTGATGAACACGGCGGACGTGATCGCCCACCTGGTCGCGGGACTCGACGTGCTCGATCTGGAACCGGCCACCATCCTCAGTGGCCAACGTTTCGAGCGCGCCCAGATCCTGGGAGTCGTCGAGCCGGACTTCTTCGATTGGACAATTGAGGTCCCAGGAGGTGCCCCGTTCATACGCGGTCTGGCGCGCCGGATAGCCAGGTTCGACTGGTCCAAGGTCGAGCACGACGTTCTCAAGGTGCTGTACGAGTCCATCATCGGCCGTGAAACGCGCAAGCGGATGGGCGAGTACTACACACCCGACTGGCTTGCCGAACACGTCGTGGACACCTGTGTGCGCCAACCGCTCAAGCAGCGCGTACTCGACCCCGCGTGTGGCTCTGGGACGTTTCTGTTCCACGCAGTGCGGCGATACCTCGAAGAGGCTGAGCGCGAGGGCCTGCCGCTGGCGCAGGCACTGGCCAACCTGTCCTCCCAAGTGATCGGCATCGACCTACATCCGGTCGCGGTCGCGCTGGCTCGCGTGACCTATCTGCTGGCTATCGGGCACGAGCGCCTTGTCACGCCGAGCCGAGGCGCGGTGACGATTCCCGTATATCTCGGCGACAGTATGCAGTGGCGGGAGCGCCTGGACTTATTCACCGAGGACCACTTGAAGATCAGCGCAGGCCACGGCGAGTCCCTGTACGAGGATGTGCTGCGCTTCCCGGAAAAGCTGCTCGCTGACGCAGCGCAATTCGACCGGTTGGTATCTGGGCTGGCGAGCCTGGCGGCCAAGCCACGCGACCCCGGCACAGTGCCATCCCTCGCAGCCCTCTTTCGGCGACTTGCCGTCGCACCCGAGGACCAGCCGGTGATCTCCCAGACCTTCGCGGTGATGTGCCGGCTTCACGATGAGGACCGCAATCACATCTGGAACTACTACATCCGGAACCTTGCCCGACCGGTCTGGCTCGCAATGCAGGACAACCGCGTCGACATTGTGCTCGGAAATCCCCCTTGGCTGGCATACCGTCACATGCCGGCAGAAATGCAGGCACTATTCCAGCAACTGTCGAAGGAACGCGGATTGTGGCATGGCAGGCAGGTCGCAACACATCAAGACCTGTCAGCACTCTTTGTCGCGCGTGCTATCCAGCAATATCTAAAAGATGACGGCATGTTTGGGTTCGTGATGCCGAATGCCGCACTTGATCGTGACTACTACGGCGGGTTCCGCACCGGCTACTACGCGGACCCGGTTGAGCCAACGGCGGTAGCATTCACCAAGCCATGGGATCTTCGACGGTTGCGTCCTCATTTCTTTCCACGGGGAAGTTGCGTGGTGTTTGGTCACCGCACTGGCTACACCAGACGAAAGCCGATCCCGCAGATCGCACAGTGCTGGTCTGGCGTCCTGCCGGCAAGTGGTGGCTCTTGGGATGCGGTCAGCAAGTTCGTCAAGCGCACTGACGGTCGCCTCGTACGCGGGGAAGACAATGCAAGGCGATCGCACTATGCGACAAGATTCTCGCAAGGAGCTACGATCGTACCCCGTGTGTTGTTTTTAGTGGAAGGCGGCTCAGCTGGCCCACTCGGGCTTGGCGGAGGCCAACAGGTCGTACGCTCGGCGTCGAGCAGCTACGAGAAGCCACCCTGGAAGGATCTCCGGCGGCTCGAAGGAGCCGTGGAGGCTGAGTTTGTCCGGCCTGTACTGCTCGGTGAGAACATCGTGCCTTTCCGAGTCCTCGACGCTCGTGAGGCGGTGCTGCCAATCATCGATGACACTGTGGCCGACAGTGCTGATCCACGTATTGACTACTATCCCGGCCTATCGGAGTGGTGGCGACAGGCCGAAGAGACGTGGGAGAAGCACCGGAGCAGTAAGCGCTTCACCCTGAAGCAACAACTCGACTTCCGACAGAAACTGACAAATCAATTGCCACCGGCGAGGTTCCGCGTCGTGTACAGCAAGGCCGGCATGCACGTTGCCGCTGCCCTGGTGCAGAACAATCTCGCCATCATTGATCACAAGCTGTATTGGGCCGCTGTAACCAACCGCGACGAAGGCCACTACCTCTGCAGCGTGCTCAACACACCCGCGGTCACAGAACTGGTGCGGCCGCTGATGTCCTACGGTAAGGATGAGCGAGACATAGACAAGCACCTGTGGCGTCTGCCGATACCGCGGTACGACCCCAGCAACGCCGCGCACCGCCGTCTCGCCCAGCTTGGCGCTGAGCTCACCGAAGAGATCGCGGCGCGGCCGCTGCCCGACGCGAGCTTCGTCACCCTGCGTCGACGAATCCGCGAATTCCTGGCCGGTCACAGTACGGCCACCGAGATCGACCGGCTGGTACGCGGTCTCATCACCTAGAGCCGTGGCAAGGTGATCCTGGGTCTGCTGGCTGGGGTGGATGTTGATCCACGTCGTCGCCGATCCATCTTCGATGCAGAGCTGGTCCATGGGCGGGGGCAAGGATGCCCCCGGCCATACCGAAGTTCTGCTCCGAAAGGGGACCGCCCCACCATGTCCGATCTCATGAACAGCGTGCTCGGCCACGCCGGGAACGACCACCGGGAAGCCGGTGGCACCAGCACGATCGACGTCGAGCCGGCGGACGCGCTCACCCAGGAACCCGCCGACGCGGACGGCACGCCGGACGAGGCCGACGCGGACGAGACCGCGCAGTCCGCCACGGCCGACGTGCGTCCCGAAGCGGCGACGCGCGGCAACACCACCGTCAGCGACGCGGTCGTCTCGAAGGTCGTGACCATGGTCGCCGGCGAGGTGGACGGCGTGCACCGCCTCGACGACGAGGACAGCGAGGTCGCCGTCGACGGCCGCGTCGCCATGATCCGGATCTCGCTGGTGGTCGAGTACGGCCAGGCGGTCACGGCGCTGGCGAAGCACATCCGGACCGACGTGATCGACGCCGTGGAAGAGGGCCTCGGCCTCGACGTCGCGTCCGTGGACATCCACGTGGGCGACATCCACGTCCCCGACACCGACACCGAGACCGACACCGACGCCGAGACCGACGACGCCTACTGACAAGAGCCGGCAGCAGTGGCGGCCCTCCGGCGCTCGAACACCGCGGGCGCTGGCGAGTAGCGGCGGCAGCACCTCGATCTGCCCGAGCGGAACTTTCCCGCCCGGGCAGATCGACGTGGTTCCCGGCGCGACGTTCCTGGATCGACCCAGATGGTGCGTGGTCTAGACCTCTTCTGGCGTGACGGTTAACGTCAATGGTCTGGACCTCCTTACCCTGCAAAGGACCAGCCATGGGGCGCACCATGCTGCGGCTACTCAGTTCCGTCCTCTCCTTCCTCGTGGTGGCATCGGTTTCCGTCGCGGTCGGTCCGGCCGCGGCGGCCGCGGGCCCGCTCACCGCGACCTTCTCCGCAACCGGTTCCACCGGCTCGTACCAGGTCACGAACTCCAGTTCGGCGGCTGTCGCCAACTGGTCCATCACCTTCCGGTTGCCCGCGGGCGTGACCGCGTCCACCGGCGAGCACGGCACCGTCACGCAGACGGGCACCGAGGTGACGCTCACGCCCGCGTACTACATCGCGACGCTGCAGCCGGGCCGGAGCACCTATCCGTACAACCCGACCTTCCGGCTCACCTCGCCCGCGACCCCCACGGCTTGCCGGATCGCGGGCGCCAACTGCGACGGCTCGGCCGACACCACACCGAGCACGCCCGGCGGGCTTCGCGTCACGGTGACGACCACCAGGACGATCTCGTTGGCCTGGAACGCTGCCACCCCCGGCTCGCTGCCGGTCGCGGGCTACGACGTGCTGCAGGGTGGTTCCGTGGCCGCCTCGGTCACCGGCACGACGGCCACCGTGACCGGCCTCAGCCCGAACACCGCCTACAGCTTCACCGTCGTCGCCAGGGATACCAACGGCCTCGCGTCGGCACCGACGGCGCCGATCACGGCGCGCACCAACAACCCGGCTGACGACACCCAGCCCCCATCGGCGCCGGGCAACCTGCGGACCACCGGAAGTGACTCGGACAGCGTGGCCCTGGCGTGGAACGCGGCCACCGACAACACCGGTGTGGTCGCCTACGACGTGTACCGCGGTGGCGTACTCGCCACGACCGTCACCGGTACCACGGCGCGGATCGCGGGACTGTCGCCCGCCACGTCCTACACCTTCCTGGTCCGCGCGCGGGACGGTTACGACAACACCTCCCCCGCGAGCAACACGGTGACGGCCCGCACCGCTGACATCGTCGCCGGGTACGCGAAGGTCGGCTACTTCGTCCAGTGGGGGATCTACGGCCGCCAGTTCTTCGTGCGCAACCTCGACACGAACGGCGCCGCGGCGAAGCTCACCCACATCAACTACGCCTTCGGCAACATCGACCCGGTCAACCTGACGTGTCTGCAAGGCGTCACGAAAGGCACCTCGCAGAACCCGCAGGACCCCAACCAGGGCGACGGTGCGGGTGACGCGGACGCCGACTACGGCAGGCCGATGAGCGCGGCCCAGTCCGTCGACGGCGTCGCCGACACCGGCTGGGAGAAGTTGCGCGGGAACTTCAACCAGCTCAAGAAGCTCAAGGCGAAGTACCCGCACCTGAAGGTCCTGATCTCGCTGGGCGGGTGGACGTACTCCAAGTACTTCTCCGACGTGGCCGCCACCGACGCCGCGCGCAAGAAGTTCGTCAGCTCGTGCCTCGACATCTACATCAAGGGAAACCTGCCGGTCTACAACGGAGCGGGCGGTCCCGGCAGCGCGGCGGGCATCTTCGACGGCATCGACCTCGACTGGGAGTGGCCGGGTGCGGAGGGCCACGCGGGAAACCACGTGCGCGCCGCCGACAAGGCGAACAACACGCTGCTGATCGCCGAGTTCCGCAGGCAGCTCGACGCGCTGGGCGCCGCGCAGGGCAAGCGGTACCAGCTCACCGCGTTCACCCCGGCCGACCCGGCGAAGATCGCCGCGGGCTGGGAGCTCGGGCCGGTCGCGCAGCACCTCGACATCTTCAACGTGCAGGGCTACGACTTCCACGGCAGCGGCAGCGACAACTCCTGGGAGCCCAACCGGACCGGGCACCAGGGCAACCTCCACGCGGACGTCGACGACCCGTACAGCACCAGGTTCAGCGTCGAGAGCAGCGTGCAGGTCTACCTCGACGCCGGTGTCAGTCCACGGAAACTGACGGTCGGGCTGGCGTTCTACGGTCGTGGCTGGCAGGGCGTCGCCGACGGCGGGAAGCACGGTGAGTGGCAGCAGGCCACCGGTGCCGCGCCCGGTCAGTTCGCGGAGGAGGCAGGCACGCGGGGGTACGCCAACCTCGTCGCCTCGGTGCCGAACTGCGTGGTGTACCACGATGAGGCCGCCATTGCCTCCTACTGCCACACCGGCAACGGCGGGCAGTGGTGGACCTTCGACGACGTGTGGTCGATTCAACGGAAGACGGCCTGGATCAAGGCACAGGGACTGCTCGGCGCGATGGTGTGGGAGATGTCGGGTGACACCGGCACGCTCATGTCGGCGACGGATGCCGGGCTTCGGTGAAGGAGGCGGACATGCGTGTGCTCAGTGTGGTGCTGGCGGCGGTGCTGCTGGCGGCTCCCGTGGCGGTCGCCCCGGCGACCGCCACGGCGGCCGAGGTGTGCGCCGTGAAGTCCAAACCGGCCGGGAAGGTGCTGCAGGGCTACTGGGAGAACTGGGACGGCGCGGCGAACGGGGTGCACCCGCCGCTCGGCTGGATTCCCATCACCGACAGCCGGATCCGGCAGCACGGCTACAACGTGATCAACGCGGCGTTCCCCGTGATCCGCTCGGACGGCACGGTCCTGTGGGAGGACGGGATGGACTCGACCGTCAAGGTCGCGACCCCGGCCGAGATGTGCCAGGCCAAGGCGAACGGGGCGACGATCCTGATGTCGATCGGCGGCGCCGCGGCCGGCATCGACCTGTCCAACACGGCCGTGGCGAACCGCTTCGTCGCGACGATCGTGCCGATCCTGCGGACGTACAACTTCGACGGCATCGACATCGACATCGAGACGGGCCTCGTCGGCAGCGGGAACATCGGCACCCTGTCGACGTCGCAGGCCAACCTCATCCGCATCATCGACGGGGTGCTGGCCCAGATGCCGTCGAACTTCGGCCTGACCATGGCGCCGGAGACCGCGTACGTCACCGGCGGCAGTGTCGTGTACGGCTCGATCTGGGGCGCGTACCTGCCGATAATCAAGAAGTACGCGGACAACGGCCGCCTCTGGTGGCTGAACATGCAGTACTACAACGGAAGTATGTACGGTTGCGCAGGCGACTCCTACGAGGCCGGGACGGTGCGCGGCTTCACCGAGCAGACGAACTGCCTCAACCGCGGCCTGGTCGTCCAGGGCACGACGATCCGCGTACCGTACGACAAGCAGGTCCCCGGCCTGCCGGCACAACCGGGCGCGGGCGGCGGCTACATGTCCCCCTCGCTCACCGCCCAGGCATGGAACAGCGTCGGCGGCGCGCTCAAGGGCCTGATGACGTGGTCGATCAACTGGGACGGTTCCCGAAACTGGACCTTCGGCGACAACGTCAAGTCCTTGCAGGGCCGCTAGACGAGCAGTGCGTACGTCGAGGCCGTGGCTGAAGACGGGCGAAGGGTGTTCACGATCGGTTTGTGACGACCGACCTGAGCACCCTTCTGCCCGCACGCTACCGACCGTCCTACCGCAACCGAGGTCGTTGGTCGGTGTGACAGGTGCGGTACTGCCGTCCCGGTGGTCAGGCGCGCAGAGCTTCGGGCCTGCGGGCGGTCCGGTACAACCACCACTCCGCGATCGCGAGGTTCAGCAGCCAGGGCGCCCAGCCGACCACTGTCTGCAGCACTGCGAGATCCCCGGCCCACCCGGGAACCGCGAACGCCACGGTGAACGTCGGCCGGGTCCACAGGATGGCGATGCCCAGTGCGAAGCTGCGGATCATCCACCGGCGGTGTTCGGGGTACCTGCGCTGACGACCGGTGCGGAACCCGAGGAGCGTCGTGGACAGCCACAGGGTGGACAGCAGCACAGCGCCCAGGGTGCTGGCGTTCCAGACACTGGCGACCCCGAGCAGGGCAAAGATCAGAAGGGTCGTCGGCACCACCCCGGCGAAAACGTAGACCTGGCCGCTCACCCGGTGAATCGCGGGATATCTCTTCCGCAGCCACGGCCACATTTGCAGGCACAACGTCGCTATCGCCACCGTGCCGGAGACAATGTGCAGGACCAGAATCGTGTAGTGCGGCGCGAATCCCTCGCGCAACACGATCTGCGCCTTGGCCGGGTCGAAGGAAATGTAGTCGGGCCAGATGTAGTAGACCAGAAACGCGACCACGGCCACCGACAGGGGTATCGCCCAGGAGCGCCACCAGGCGCGGGTGTCCAGGGGCCGTTCGCTCGCATCGGAGCGCGACCGGGGACGGTGGTCGACCAGTTCGCGTTCGGCTGTCGTGTCGTCATTTCTGTGGATCGTCATACTTCCCCATCAAATGCGAAGAAGAAAGCCGCGATCTCAGGGTCGCGCGTGGCACGCGGAGTGACAACTCTCGGAATGCGATTTCCCCGCACTCGACGGTTATGTCGACTGCAGTGCCGGGCGCACGGCGTCCGGGAGGTCGTGTTCCACCGACATCAGGCTGCGCGAGCGCAGGGCGATCAGGTTGCCCGCCACGCAGGCCACGCCCAGCACGACGAACAGCAGACCGAGACCCCGCTGTGGGCCGACGCCGACGACGGCGCCCGCGGTGGTGGACAGTGCGCCATCCGCGCGGAGGAGGGGGATGAACACGTGGTCGGCGAGCGGGCCCGCCAACAGGTAACCGACCGGCGTGCTCGCCTGCGCCAGCATCCGGCGGATGGCGAACGCGCGGCCCTGCAGTTCCGGCGGGATCTTGAGCTGCCAGATGGCCTGACTGCAGGCGTTCACCACCGGCACGAGGAAGTGGAACGCGAACAGGCCCGCCACGGTGAGCACCACCGACGGCCGGGCACCCGCCGCGAGCAGGGCGCAGCCGATTCCCATGCCGCACAACACGATCGCGCGCACCCGCCGTGCCGGACCGCCCCACGCGGTCATCAGCACTCCCCCGGCCAGGAAACCGGCGGTGGCGAGGGAAACGGTCAGGCCGAGGTGGTCCGGTGTGGTCAGGGACAGCACCAGCGGCACGACCAGCACCGGCACGAACGAACACAACAGGTTCATCATCGCGAACTGGGTCAGCAGCCGGAGCAGGCCCGGGCGTTCGGACAGGTACCGCCATCCCACGCGCACGTCCGCGAGCAGCGACCCGTGTGGCCGCGGCGCCGGGTTGGGCACGCGCATCCCCAGCAGGCACGCGGCGGCGAACGCGAACGTCGCGCAGTCCACCAGCAGCACCGGGCCGAGGCCCGCCCCGACCACCAGCGCACCGCCGAGCAACGGTGAGATCGCCACCGAGGCCGCGCGGGCCAGTTCCGCCATCCCCGCCGCGCGAGTGAGGTGGTGCTTGGGCACCATCAGGGTGCTCGCCGCGGCGTAGGCCGGCCAGTGGAACGCACCCGCCAGCGCGGCGACGGCGCTCGCCACGTACACGTGCCAGATCGCCAGCCCGCCCGTCACGTGCAGCGCGTACAGTCCGGCCACCGCGGCCGCGGTGACGAGGTCGGCCGCCAGCATCGTGTACCGCCGGTCCCACCGGTCCACGAGCGTGCCCGCGAGCGGCGACAGGAACACCAGCGGGGCGCTCGACAGCACCGACATCAGCGCGAACTGCGTCACCGACCCGGTCTCCTGGTACACCCAGACACCGAGCGCGAACGTGGTCAGCCCGGTGCCGACGACCGACACGGCCTGGCTGAACCACAGGACCAGGAACACCATCAGGGCAACCAACCGCGGCGGGCGAGGTAGCGCATCGTGGTGGCCACGTAGCCGTCGTCGACCGGCACGCCCCGGTAGGGGCCCGCGTTGCGGGTGTCCACACGGGACATCGTGCGGTCCGCGGGACCGGCGAGGTCGTCGACCAGCGGTTCGAGCGGGTTGCCCTGCGCGTTGGCGGCGAGCGCGGCGTGCCACTCGTCGTACGGCACGCTCCGCACGTCGTACCCGGCCGCGCGGACCCGGTCGAACAGCGCGTTCCACGGCAACGGCTCGGGATCGACGAGGTGGAACGTCCCGGGTGGACCGAGCGACAGCGCGACCACCGCGGCGGCCACGGCGTCGACCGGCGCGACCGACAGCGGGTAGTCCCGCAGCGGCGCGAGTCCCAGCCGCACGCACCCGGTGATCATCTTGAGCACGTAGTCCTCGCTGTTCGCCACCCCCGTCCGGGAGTCCGGGAGCACGACGCCGGGCCGGTACACCGACACCGGGATCCCGCGTTCGCGGGCGAGCGCCACGACCCCCTCCGCGACCCACTTGCTCTCGCTGTAGCCGGTATCGTGCCCGGTCGGTGGCGGCAGCGGGGCGTCCTCGAACACCTCCGCCGCGCCGCCCGTGAACGCGCCGGCGAGGACGGCGAGCGTCGACACGTGGTGCACGGGCGTGACCCGGTGCCGGGTCGCGAGGCGCAGGACCTCCTGCGTGCCGCCCACGTTCGCCGGCTTGAGCGTGTGGTACGGCCGGGCGAAGTTCACCCACGCACCGCAGTGGTAGATCGCGTCGACCTCGTCGGCGAGCGCGTCGAACTCGCCGGGTGCGACCCCGAGCAGCGGCCGGGCCAGGTCGCCGGGCACGGCGTCGTACCGGTCGGGGTCCACCGCGAGACCGTACTCGGCGAACCGCGCGGCCAGCCGCTCCCGCCCGTCGGCCGCGGACTCGGCGCGGACGAGGCACCGGATCCGCGCGCCGGTGCGGGCGGCCAGCTCGGCGGCCAGGAACGGGCCGACGAACCCGGTCGCGCCCGTGAGCAGCACCGTCCGAAGTGGACCGGGGCGGGCGGGTGGCAGGCCTGCCGCGGTGATGTCCGCCGCCAGCTCGGGTTCGGCGGCCAGGTCGACGGCGGGCGCGACGTAGACGCCACCGGTCGCGCGGGCCTCGATCAGCTCGGCCAGCTGGGCGATGGTGGACGCCCGGTACACGTCGCCCGGGGTGAGCGGCACCCCGGCCGCCGTGCGCAGCCGCTTGACCATCTCGGAGAGCGCGAACGAGTTGCCGCCCACGGCGAAGAAGTCGGCGCCGGGCCCGAGCTCCGCGACGCCGAGCACCTCGGCCCAGGTGTCGCGGACGACCAGCTCCCGGGGCGTCAACGGTTCGGCCGCCACGGGCGCGGGGGCGTCCGCCTCGGGGTCCGCGGGGATCCAGTGCCTGCGGCCCTGGAACGGGTAGGTGGGCAGCGGCACCCGGCGGGGCACCGCGTCTCCGTGCACCGCTGCCCAGTCCGGTGCGCACCCCGCCTGCCACAGCCGGCCGACGGCGCCGAGCAGGTGCGCCACGTCCGACCCCGGGTCGCGCGGGTGGCGCATCGACGCGACCGCGACCGGCAACGGCGCGAGCCGCTGCGCGCCGACGAGCGACGTCAGCGTGTTGCCGGGGCCGACCTCCAGGAACACGCGGCCGGGCACGGCGGCGGCCTCGCGGACCGCCGAGGCGAAGCGGATCGGCTGCCGCAGGTGCCGCGCCCAGTAGGCCGGGTCGGTGGCGTCCGCCGGGGTGATCCACGTGCCGGTCACGCCGGACGTGAACGGGATCGTCGGCTCCCGCAGCTCGTAGCGGGCCATCTCGGCGGTGAACTCCGCGAGGTACGGCTCGACCAGGTGGGAGTGGCTCGCCAGCGCGATGTTGATCCGCCGGTGCTCCACCCCGGCCGCGGTGAGCGTGGCGGCCAGGTCCTCGACGGCCGCGCCCTCCCCGGAGACCAGGCTGAGCCGTGGCGCGTTCAGCGCCGCCAGCGAGAGGTCGTCGCCGAGCAGCGGCAGCACCTCGTCCTCGGACAGGCCGACCGCGAGCATCCGCCCGGTCGGCGCCCGCCCGAAGATCTCGCCGCGGGTGACGGCGAGGTCCAGCGCGTCGGCCGTGGAGAACACCCCGGCGACGCAGGCCGCCGCGTACTCGCCGAGGCTGTGCCCGACCATCCCGCTCGGCCGCACGCCCCAGGACAGCCACAGCCGGGCCAGTGCCAGCTCGACGGTCAGGATGCCGGCGAGCACCAGCCGCACGTCGTCCGGGTCGATCCCGTCCGGCGGGAAGAGCGACGGGAACAGGAACGCGCGCAGGTCCACGCCCAGCCTGCCGCGCACCAGGTCGGCGCACTCGTCCACGTCGCGGCGGAACCCCGCCTCGCCGCGGTACAGCTCGAGCCCCATGTCCGGGTACTGGCTGCCGCCGCCCGGGAACAGGAACACCACGTCGGAGCGGTGGTCCGGGGCGGTCGCGGTGGGCAGCGCGCGGTGGTCGCGCAGTGCTGCCGCCGCCTCGGCCGGGGTGCGGCACACCGCGAACCGGCGCACGTCGAACGCGTGCCTGCCGGCCTGCAGCGTGTAGGCGACGTCCGCGAGCCGCGTGCCGGCGTCGGTCACCCGGTCCGCGAGCCGCTCGCAGGCCTGGTCGAGCGCGCGGCGGTCGCGGGCCGACACCGTCAGCAGCTGCCACTCGCGTGCCGGGCCGGGGGCCGGCGGTGGCGGCGCCTCGCCGAGCACGGCGTGCGCGTTGGTGCCGCCGACGCCGAGCGAGGTGACACCGGCGACCCGCGGCGAGGCCCACGGTGTGGCGGCGGCAGGCACGTGGAACGGGCTGTCCTCGAGCTTCAGCTCGGGGTTGGGGCTCGTGAACCCCGCGACGGGCGGGATGACGCCGTGCTGCACCGCGAGCGTCGCGCGGATCAGCCCCGCGACCCCGGCCGCCGCGTCGAGGTGGCCGATGTTGGCCTTGACCGACCCGAGCGCGCACCAGCCGGTCCGGTCCCGTTCGCCCGCGGCGCGGAACGCCTGCGTCAGCGCGGCGACCTCGATCGGGTCCCCGACCGAGGTGCCGGTGCCGTGCGCCTCGACGTAACCGACCGCGCGGGCGTCGACGCCCGCGACCGCCTGCGCGGTGGCGACCACCTCGGCCTGCGCGTCGACGCTCGGCGCGGTGAAGCTGACCTTGCCGGAGCCGTCGTTGTTGATGGCGGAACCGCGGATGACCGCGCGGATCGTGTCCCGGTCGGCGACCGCGTCGGACAGCCTGCGCAGCACCACCGCGGCGCCGCCGTAACCGGGCACGGTGCCCCGCGCCCGCGCGTCGAACGGGCGGCAGTGCCCGTCCGGGGCGAACATCCCGGCACCGTCGGAGAGGTATCCGGTGTGCAGCGGGATGTTCAGGCAGACCCCGCCCGCGAGCGCCGCGTCGCTCTCGTACGCCCACAGCGACTGGCAGGCCAGGTGCACGGCGACCAGGCCGGTCGAGCACGCCGTCTGCACCGACAGCGCGGGCCCGCGCAGGTCCAGCAGGTACGACACGCGGGTGGCGAGGAAGTCCTTGTCGTTGAACGTCCGCGCGAGCGGCGCGTGCGGCGAGCGCATGAACGCCGCGTCGGCGTACAGGTTCAGCGGCAGGTACTTGTTCATGAAGCAGCCCGCGAACACCCCGACCGGCCCGCCGAACCCGCCCGGCGCGTGCCCGGCGTCCTCGAACGCCTCCCACGCGATCTCGAGGAACATCCGGTGCTGCGGGTCGGTGATGTCGGCTTCTCGTGGGCTGTAGCCGAAGAACTCGGCGTCGAACCGGTCCGCGTCCGGCACGACGGCCGAGGCGGGCACGTAGTCCGGGTCGGTGGCGGCCGGGTCGGCGAGTTCGGCCGGGTCGAACCAGGTGACCGACTCCACGCCCGCGCACTGGTTGCGCCAGAACTCGTCGAGGTCCCGCGCCCCGGGCAGCCTGCCCGCGATGCCGACGACGGCGATCGGCTCGATCTCGTCAGTCATGCGCTCTCCCGCCCTGCCGCGCCCTGGCGTGCCGGGCGAGCCCGGCGCGGCGCCGCCCGGCCAGCTCCGCGGCCTTGCTCGCGGCGTCGGCCGTGGCGGGGCCGGTGCGCTCCAGCGCGGCGGCGAGCGTGCCGATCGTCGGGTACCGGAACATGTCCACCAGCGACACCGGGGCGGGCAGCCGGTCGAGCAGCTCGGTGCGGACACCGAGCAGCAGCAACGAGTTGCCGCCCAGGTCGAAGAAGTTGTCGTCCAGTCCCACCCGGTCCAGCCGCAGCACGGTGCGCCAGACGTCGGCGATGGTGCGGGCGAGCCCGCTGTCCGCGGGCCGGAACACCGCCCGCACCGGCGTGTCGCCGTCGGGCAGCGCGGCCCGGTCGAGCTTTCCGTTGGGGGTCAACGGAAGCCTGTCCAGGACGGTGAGGCGGGCGGGCACCATGTAGTCCGGCAGCCGGTCGGCGAGGTGCGCACGCAGGGCGTGGGGGTCGGCGGTGCCGGTGTACCAGGCGGCCAGCGTCGCCGCGGCGCCCTCGCCGCGGACGGCCGCGACGGCCTGGCCGACGCCGGCGTGCTCGGCGAGCAGCGCCTCGATCTCGCCGAGCTCGATCCGGTGGCCGCGCAGTTTCACCTGGTGGTCGAGGCGGCCGAGGAACTCGAGCGTGCCGTCCGGTCCCCACCGCACCAGGTCACCGGTGCGGTAGACGCGGTCGCCGTCCGGGCCGGTGATGAACCGTTCGGCGGTGCGGGCCGGCCTGCCGAGGTACCCGGCGGCCACGCCCGGCCCGCCGAGCAGCAGCTCCCCCGGCACCCCGATCGGCGCCGGCCGCAGCTCGCGGTCGACGACGTGGGCGCGCACCCCGGCGAGCGGCCTGCCGATGCGCACGTCCGTGCCGTCGACCGGCGCCGACGTGGCCCAGATCGTGGCCTCGGTCGGGCCGTACATGTTGTGCACCGGTCCCGGGTGCGTGGCGAGCCGCGCGGCGAGGTCCTGCGGCAACGCCTCCCCGCCGACCAGCAGCGTGCCGACCGTCGCCAGCGCGGCCGCCGCGCCGGGGTCGTCGGTGAGCGCCCGCGCGAGCGACGGTGTGCACTGCAGGTGCGTGACGCCGTGCTCGCGGATGACGGCCGCCTCGGGCCGCCACGCCGCGCCCGCCCGGTGCCGCGCCTCGGCGAGGTCACGCAGCTCGGCGATCAGGGGCAGCGAGGCGAGCACGGCGTCCTCGTCGACGCCGAAGTCGACGAGGCAGGCCACCTCGTCCACGTCCGCCGCGGCGAGCCGTTCGACCACGGCGACCGCGTCCTCGGGGGTGCCGAGCAGGGCGGCGTGGCTGAAGAACCGGTCGAACGCGCGGTCCACCAGCGCGGTCAGCTCGTCGTCGGGCAGCGTCGCGATGTCGCGGTCGAGCCCACCGAGGTTGGACAGCAGGTCGATCGAGGTCCGCAGGTACGCCGAGAGGGGGCCGCGGACCCGTGCGCGCACCGCGTCGCGGTCCTCGCCGAGGAAGGTGTGCAGCATGACGGTGACGTGCGGTTCGCCCTCGCCGCGCCAGGAACGCCGGTACAGCGCGATCTTCTCGGCGAGCTGGTCGACGTCGTGGCCGAGGAGGTGGGTCAGCAGCCCGGCGCCGATCTCACCCGCGGTCCGGAACGTCTCCGGCGACTTGGCGCTGGTGAGCCACACCGGCAGCGACCGCTGCAGCGGGCGCGGGTACACGCGCAGCTCGACGTCCTCGCCGGTGCCGCTCCTGCGGTGGACCGGTTCGCCCCGCCACAGCGCCCGGACCTCCTCGATCGCGCGCAGCATCGCGGACCTGCGGTCGTCGTAGCGGTCCGGGGCGAGCGCGAAGTCACGTGCGTGCCAGCCGGACGCGAAGGAGATGCCGACGCGGCCGCCGGAGAGGTGGTCGACCACCGACCACTCCTCGGCCACCCGCAGCGGGTCGTGCAGCGGCGCCACCACCGAACCGGCGCGGACCGCCACCCGCTCGGTGATCGCGGCGACCGCGGCGCCGGTGACCGACGGGTTGGGGTAGAGCCCGCCGAAGGAGTGGAAGTGCCGTTCGGGCGTCCACACCGCGGTGAAGCCGGTGCGGTCGGCGAAGCGCGCGCCCTCCATCAGCAGCCGGTAACGCGGTCCGTCCCCCGCCGACTCGTTGCCGAAGTAGAACAGGCTGAACTCGGGCACCTTCCCGGGCGCGCCGGCGGCGGGCCGGTCGGCCTGCAGCACCACCCGGTAGCCGCGGGCCAGCGTCCACAGCAGCTCCAGGACGGAGATGTCGAAGGAGAAACTCGTCAGCGCGAGCCACACCCCGGGCTCGGTGCCGAGCAGTCGGTCCACGCCCGCGCCGAACGCGCCCAGGTTCCGGTGGGTGACCTGCACGCCCTTCGGTCTGCCGGTGGAACCGGAGGTGTAGATGACGTACGCGAGCCGGCCGGGATCGGCCACCGGGGACGGAGCGGTGCCCGCGGGCAGGTCGTCGACCGCCAGCACCGGCGCGGGCAGCGCGCGTGCTCGCCGGGCGAGGCCGCGACGCGTCAGCACCAGCGGGCAGCCGGAGTCGCGCACCATGAACGCGAGCCGCTCATCCGGGTAGGCCGGGTCGAGCGGCAGGTACGCGGCCCCGGCCCGCAGCACGCCGAGGATCGCGACGAGCAGCTCCGGCGTGCGGTCCAGGTACACGCCCACGACCGTGTCCCGGCCGATCCCGTCCGCGTGGAGGCGAGCGGCGACCGCGTCGGCGGCGGCGAGCAGTTCACCGCGGGTCATCGTGCGGTCGCCCGCGAGCAGCGCGGGCTCGTCCGGCGCCGCGGCCGCGTGCCGGGCCACGAGGTCGGTCAGATCCTCCACATCGGACAGCTCCGGCCCGCGGGACCACGAGGCGAGCAGCTCGCGCTCGTCCGGTGGCAGCAGGTCCAGCTCGGCGACGGGGATGTCCTGGTGCGCGGCGACGGAGCCGAGCAGCGTCCGGAACCGGGCGGCCACACGCTCCGCGGTGTCCGGCCGGTACAGGTCGGTGCAGTACTCCAGCCGCGCCGAGATCTCGTCGCCGGTCCTGGTCAGGCTCAGCGTGAGGTCGAACTTGGCCGTGTCGGTGTCCTCGTGCTCCTCGGTGACCGCGCAGCCGGGCAGCACGAGTGCCACCTCGTCCTCGTCCCGCAGGCTGAACAGCACGCCGAACACGGGGTTGTGCGCGAGGTCGCGGTCGGGGTGCAGCTCCTCCACGAGCCGCTCGAACGGCAGGTCGGCATGGGTGATCCCCGCGGCGACCTCCGCCCAGCACCGCCGCAGCAGCTCGGTGAACGTCGGCCTGCCACTCAGGTCGAGCCGCAGCACCAGGGTGTTGGCGAAGAACCCGGCCAGCCCCGTGTACTCCGGCCGGTCCCGCACGGCGACCGGCACACCCACCACCACGTCGTCCTCGCCGGAGCAGCGGGCCACCAGGACGCCGAACACCGCGAGCAGCGCGGTGAACAACGTCGTGCCTTCCCACCGGGCCAGCGCGGCGAGCGCCGCGACGGCGTCCGGTGGGAGCGGCACCGTCACCTGCCCGCCGCGGAAGGTCTGCACGGTCGGTCTCGGCAGGTCGGCGGGGAGACCGGACGGTGTGGCGCCGCCCAGGCGTTCCCGCCAGTACCGCAGGGTTTCCTCGGCCACCGGCCGCGCGACCTGCGCCGCGGCGAAGTCGGTGTAGCGGGCGGGCAGGGGCGGCAGCGGGGTGCCCGCGTAGAGCGCGGACAGGTCCCGGCACAGCACCCCCACGGTCGCGGCGTCGCACGCGATGTGGTGCAGGTTCAGCAACAGCCGGTGGTCCTCCGGCCCGTGCCGCACCAGCGCCGCGCGGAACACCTCACCCTCGGCGAGGTCGAACGGCTCCCGCGCCAGCGCCGCGGCGTCCCCGTCGGACACCACGGGCAGGGCCACCGCACGCGGTGGCAGGACGAGCTGGCGCGGCTCCCCGGCGACGACCCGGTAGGCGGTGCGCAGGACCTCGTGCCGGTCGACGAGCGCGGACAGCGCGGCACGCAACGCCGCGACGTTCAGCGGACCGCGGATGCGGTAGCCCAGCGGCACGTTGTACACCGGGAGGCCGGGCTGGAGCTGTTCGAGGAACCACAGTCTGCGCTGCGGGTAGGACAACGGGTGGGTCGGCGTGGACATCAGGCGCCTGCCGGGGTGAAGTGCCAGTCGGCCTCGCCGCCGCGCACGTCCAGCACCGAGCTGCCGCCGTAGGACTCCGTCGCACTGTCCACTTCGGAGGCCGAGACGCGCACCCGGGTGACACCGCTGGGTTCCCCGCGTGCCAGCCGGATCGACACGCCGGGGCCCACCAGCTCGTCGGCGGCGGTCTGCTCCCAGCCCAGCGCGGTGAGCGTCCTGGCCAGCCGGTCGGCCAGGTCGGCACGCAGCCGCAGCGCGATCGCGGTGACGTCACCCATCGGCAGGTCCGGCGGCGGCGCGCCGCCCAGCTGGGCGTCGAGGTAGCCCGCGCGGCTGAGCGACCCGTCCTCGGACACCGCGCCGATGTGCGCGTAGTACTCGGTGGTCACCTCCGCGACCATCAGCAGGAACGGGTTGTCCGGCCCCAGTTCCGGCCGGATCAGGTGGTACCACGGGCGCATCCCGGACTCGCCCTCCACCTGCCGCTCGACCAGCTCGTAGGTGAACGGGACCCCGGCGGCGGTGAGCGCGTCGCGCGCGGCGGCCGACGAACCGGGTTCCTCGAACGACAGCACCAGTCCCCCGGTGACGTCGGGCAGGGGCGGAGCGGTCACGTCGAACAGCTCGACCATCGTGCTGTGCCCCACCACCGTGGCACACGAGTAGCGGCCGGCGAGCGAACTCTCGGACTCCTTGACCGAGAACCGGCTGAACCCCGGGAGGAGGGCGGACGCCAGCACGTCGCGGTAGGCGTCCGGGTCGAGCATCACGATCACGTGGTCGAGGTGCGCGGTCAGCGTTGTCGTGGGCATGGCTCTCCTCAGGCTCGGACCGGCAGCGCGCGCAGCACCCGCAGGGACACCATGGGGTTCCACTCGGGCGTGCCGTCGGCGGTCAGGTCCGGGAAGCGTTCGAACACGGCCCGCACCGCGACCTCGCCCTCCAGCTGTGCGAGCGGTCCGCCGAGGCAGTAGTGGACGCCGACACCGAACGAGTGGTTGGCCCGCTGCGGCCGGGTGATGTCGAACCGCTCCGGGTCGGCGAACACCTCGGGGTCGCGGTTGGCGGCGGCGAACATCACGAGCACCGAGTCGCCCTCGGCGATGTGCCGCCCGGCCACCTCGACGTCCTCGTGCGCGATCCGGTTGGTGGCCTGCACGGGTGGCTCGTAGCGCAGCGCCTCCTGGACCGCGCCGGGCGCGAGGTCCCAGTTCGCGGTCAGCAGGGCGCGCTGGCCGGGGTTGGTGAGCAACAGGTGCAGCGCGCTGCCGATCAGCCCGGTGGTGGTCTGGAACCCCGCGCCGGCGACGAACAGGAACATGATGTTCGCGACCAGTTCCTCGTCGTCGAGGATCCCGTTGTCGTTCCCCGCGATCATCGCGGAGATGACGTCCTCGCCCGGGTTCCTGCGCCGCTCGCCGACCAGGCCCGTCAGGTACCCGGCGGCGCGGTCGATCGACGCACCCGCCCGGCGCCAGGTCTCGTCGCTGGTGAGCACGTCCACGGCCTGCCAGTCGCGGGAGCACTCGACGAGCAGCGCGCTGCCCTCGTCGGGTAGCCCGAGGATCTCCGTGATCACCCGGACCGGCAGCGGGTAGGCCAGCTCCGCGATGAGGTCCGCGCTGCCCCGCTCGGCGAGCCCGTCGAGCAGCTCGTGCGCGATCTCGGCGACCCGCGGGCGCAGCGCCGCGACGGCGGAGGCGGTGAAGTACGGCTGGAGCAGCTTGCGCAGCCGGGTGTGGTCGGGCGGGTCGCGGTGCACGATCCACAACCCCGAGGTGTCGAAGAACGTGCGTGCCGCCTCGGGCACGGCCGGAGCGTCCTCAGTGGACTCCGCGAACGTGACCGTCTTGCGTTCCTTGCCGAAGCGCGGGTCGCGCAGCACCGCGATCGCGTCGGCGTGCCGGAACAGGTACCAGGCGCCGGCGTACCCGGCGAGGCTCGTGTGTCCCCAGTGGACGGGGTCGGCCGCGCGGTAGCGGGCGTAGGTCGGGTAGGGATCGGTCTTGAGCACGTCGGCGCCCATGTCGAACCGGGCGAGGTCGGTCGAGGTCATCGGTGGCCTCCTGCAGGGGTCAGCGCGGCGGCCAGCGCGGCCACGGTCGGCTTCGTGAAGACGTCGGCGATGGTGATCTCGCCACCCAGCTCGTGCACGACCTTCACGGCGTTGAGCGAGTGGCCGCCGAGCGCGAAGAAGTTGTCGGCGCGGGACTCCACCCGCACGCCGAGCACGACCCGGAAGGCGGACGCCACCCGGTGCTCGGCCGGACCGTCCGGTGGGCCGTCGGTGCCTGCCGGTGCCTCCTCCGGCGCGGGGAGGGCGGCGCGGTCCACCTTGCCGTTGGCGGTCAGCGGGAGCCGGTCCAGCTGCTGCCACAGCGCGGGCACCATCACCGACGGGAGCACCCGGCCCAGGTCGTCGGCGAGTGCGCGGGTGTCGACCGGCCCGGCGGCCGGCACGAGGTAGCCGACCAGCCGCTTCCGGTCCGGGTGCACGAGCACCGCGGCCGCGCGCACCGCCGGGTGGGCGACCAGCGCGGCCTCGACCTCGGCGGGCTCGATGCGCACCCCGCGCACCTTCACCTGGTCGTCCAGGCGGCCGAGGAACTCCAGCGTGCCGTCCTGGCGCTGCCGGACGCGGTCGCCGGTGCGGTACACCCGTACGCCGTCGACGGTGGTGAACGCGGCACGCGTCGCGTCCGGCCGCCCGTGGTAGCCGCGGGCGAGGCTCTCGCCGGTGAGGCACAGCTCGCCGGGGACACCGGCGGGCACGGGCCGCAGGCGGGCGTCGAGCACCAGCGTCCCCACACCGTCGATGGCGGTGCCGATGTCCGGCAGCCCCGCACCGTCCGGCGACACCGGTCCCGCGGTGGCGACGACGGTGTTCTCGGTCGGGCCGTACTGGTTGGTGACCGTGAACGGCAACCCGGCCGGCGGGCGGCGGGTGAGCCGGTCGCCGCCGGTCATCAGGTGGCGCAGCGCGTAGCCGGCCGGCCAGTCGAGGCCGAACAGCAGCTCCGCGACGGGCGTCGCCACGAACGCGACGGTGATGCCCTGCGCGCACAGCCAGTCGCGGACCGCGGGCGCGGTGGCCCGCGCCTCGTCCGGTGCCAAGTGGACGGTCGCACCGGCCGCGAGCGCCGGGAAGATCTCCTCGACGATCGCGTCGAAACCGAGCCCCGCCAGGTGGCTCACCCGCTCGCCCGGCCCGAGGTCGTAGGCCCGGCGGTGCCAGCGCACGAGGTTGGCGAGCCCGCGGTGGGTGACGGCCACGCCACGCGGCTCGCCGGTGGAGCCGGACGTGTAGAGCACGTAGGCGAGCTGTTCCGGCGCCACCTCGGGCAACGCGGCGGCCGCGCGTGCGCCGGGCCGCAGCCACCGCACGTCCGTCCCGAGTGGAGCGTCGACGGTGATCCCGACGGTCGCGCCGCTGTCGGCGAGGATGCGTTCCCGCCGGGCGGCGGGCTGTGCCGGGTCGAGCGGGACGAACGCGCCACCGGCCCGCAGGACGGCGAGCAGCGCGACGATCCAGTCCGGGGTGCGGTGCAGGGCGACCGCGACCGGGGTGTCGGCGCGGACGCCCTCGGCCACCAGCGCCGCCGCCGTGGCGGTCACCGCGGCCGCCAGCTCCGCGAACGTCAGGGTCTCGCCCGCGGGCCCGGACACCGCGACCGCGTCCGGCCGGGTGGTGGCGTGCCGGGCGACCAGCTCGGCGACCGGCGGGCCGGGATCGGTCACCGCGGGCACCGCGCGGGCCGGGGACCCGGCTTCGAGCGGTAGGTCGCCGATGGCGGCGTCCGGGGTGGCGACGATCGCGCGCAGCAGCGCGACGTAGTGCCCGGCCATGCGCTCCACGGTGGCGCGGTCGACGACGTCGGTGCTGAACTCCCACCACAGGTAGGCGTCCTGTCCGGCGACGTCGTGCAGGCCGACCCGCTGTTCGGGGCGGGCCACCACGATCACGTTGAGGTCGGCCTTCGCGGTCCGGTTGGCGAAGTCGACCAGCTCGCCACGCACACCGGGCAGGACGAGGTCGGGCATCGCGGCGTCGTGGAAGCTGAACAGCACCTGGCTCAACGGGTTCACGCTCAGGTCCCGGTCCAGCCGCAACGCCGCGACCACGTCACCGAACGGCGCGTCCTGGTGGGCGTACGCGTCCTCGGTGACCCGGCGGACCCGGTCGAGCAGCACCGTGAAGCTCGGGTCGCCGGACGCGTCCAGCCGCAGCGCCACGGTGTTGACGAACATGCCGATCAGCGGCTCGGTCTCCGGCGTGCGGCCCGCGACACCGGTGGCGACGACCATGTCGGTCGCGGCGGTGTACCGGTGGAGCAGGACCTCGAACGCGGCGAGCATGACCATGAACGGCGTGGCGCCGTGCCGCACCGCCAGGTCACGCAGCGCGTGGAACAGCGGGCCGTCGAGCGGCACCGAGCACGCGTCGCCCGCGTGGGTGGGACGCGGCGGGCGCGGGCGGTCCAGCGGCAGCTCCAGCAGCGGCGGTGCGCCGCGGAGCCGCTCGACGAAGTAGGCGACGTCCTGCGCGTGGTGCCCGGCCGCGTGCCTGCGCCGCTGCCAGGCCGCGATGTCCGCGAACTGCAGGGGCAGCTCGGGCAGGACCTCGCCGCGGTAGTGCTGGGTCAGCTCGCGCAGGAACACGCCGAGGCTCCAGCCGTCGTGCACGAAGTGGTGTTCGACCTGGACGAGCAGGTGGTCACCGTCATCGAGCCGGTACAGCCGCCAGCGCACCAGCGGCAGCTCGCCGGGGTCGAGGCGGTCCCGGACGAACGCGTCGATCTCGCCCGCCGGGGCGTGCTCGACCACCGGCAGTTCGACCGGGAACGGCGGGTGGATCACCTGCCGGAGTTCGCCGTCGATCTCGGTGAAGGTGGTGCGCAGGATCTCGTGGCGGCGCACGATGGCCGTCAGCGCCGCGGCCAGCCGTGGGACGTCGAGGTCGCCGCGCCAGCGGATGCCGAACTGGTACTGGTAGGCGGCGGAGCCGGGTACGAGTTTCTGGAGGAACCACACCCGTTCCTGCACGAGCCCCACCGGCAGCGGCCGGTCCCTCGGCACGCGCACCGGCGGCTCGGGAGCGGGGCGGTCGTCCCGCTCGGCGACCGCGAGGAGCCCGGCGACCGTGCGCCGCTCGAACACGTCGGTGACGGTGAACCGCAGCCCGAGCCGGGTCCGTGCGAGGCCGACGAGGCGGGTCGCGAGCAGGCTGTGCCCACCCGCGGCGAAGAAGTCCTCGTGCTCGCCGACCTCGGCGCCGAGCAGCTCGGCGACCAGGCCGTGCAACCCGTCACCCGTGGGTGTGGCAGCGGTGGCGGGTTCGGGCAGCGCCGCCCGGTCGACCTTGCCGCTGGGCAGGCGGGGCAGCTCGGGCAGGGTCGTCAGGTAGGCGGGCACCAGGTGCTCGGGCACGCGCGCCGCCAGGTGTGCGCGCAGTGCCGCCGCCGACGGCTCGGTGCCCGCGCGGGGCACGACGTAGGCGGCCAGGCGGGTCTCCCCCGCCCGCGTCACGGGAACCACCGCGGCGACCCCGACATCGGGGTGACCGAGCAGTGCCGCCTCGACCTCCGACGGCTCGACCCGCAGGCCGCGCAGCTTCACCTGCTGGTCGACCCGGCCGAGGTAGCTCAGCGCGCCGTCCGGCCGTTCGCGCACGAGGTCGCCGGTGCGGTAGAGCCGCTCCCCCGGCGTGAACGGGTTCGGGACGAACCGTTCCGCGGTCAGCGCCGGTGCGCCGAGGTAGCCGCGGGCGAGCTGGACGCCGCCGACGCACAGCTCCCCGGGCGTGCCCGGCGGCACCGGCGCGAGCCGGTCGTCGAGCACGTGGGCCGTGGTGCCCGGGCCGGGGTGCCCGATGGGCACGTCGCCGCCGGGCCGGCACATCCAGGCGAGCACGTCGACCGCGGTCTCGGTCGGCCCGTAGCGGTTGGCCAGCTCGCACCGCGGGTGGCGGGCGAAGAACCGGTCGGCCAGCACGGGGTCGAGCGCCTCGCCGCCGGAGATCACCAGCCGCAGCGCGGGCAGGTCGGCGAACGACTCGTGGTCGACCAGCACGGCCAGCATCGACGGCACCAGCTGGACCACCGTGACCCGCTGCCGCGCCATGACCGCGACGAGGTAGTCGGCGTCCTTGTGGCCGCCGGGGGCCGCGAGCACGACGGTCGCGCCCACGGCGAGGGTCCAGAGCAGCTCGGAGATCGACACGTCGAAGGTCGTGGCCGTGTGGTGCAACATCCGGTCGCCGGCCGTCAGGTGGTGATCGTCCTGGCTCCACGCGACCTGGTTGGCGATCGCCCGGTGCTCGACGACCACCCCCTTCGGCCTGCCGGACGAGCCGGAGGTGAACAGCACGTACGCGGCCTGCTCCGGCCGCACGGCCACGGAGCCCGCCACAGGCAGCCCGTCGAGCGCGGTCAGCCGGTCGTCCACCTCGAGCACCGGCTGACCGGTGATCGCGCGCACCCGTTCGGCGAGGTGGGGCTGGGTCAGCACGAGCGAGGCACCGGCCTCCGCGAGGAACTCGGCCGAACGGGGATCGTCGACGTCCACCGGGAGGTGGCAGCCGCCTGCCCGCAGCACCGCGACCACCGCCACCGGCAGCGCCGCGCCCCGGTGCATGGCCACGCCGACCACGGTCTCGGCGCCCACCCCGGCGGACGTGAGCAGTCCGGCGAGCTGCGCGGCCCGGTGGCCGAGCACACCGTAGGTCAGCCCGGGACCGGGACCGTCATCGACCACCGCGAGCCGCTCGGGCTCCCGCGCCGCCCACCCGTCGACGGCCGCGGGCAACAAGCGGATCATCGGCCGTTCCCTCCCGCGCCCGCGCGTGCCCGCCGGGTATTCCGCTGGAGAAGCAGCCCGAGTTCTCGTGAAAACACCGCTGACACCGTTCCGGTGCCCATTTTCCCGAACGCGCCCGAGCCACCGCACATCACAGCCGAAACCATCCCGCCGCCGTCCCTGTCATTTCCGGAGCACGCGCCTGCCTGCGACAACGCAGCAGGCAGCGCGGCCGCTCCAGGCCTCCGCGACACAAGAATCCCGAAATCGCGCACGACAAATAAAGTCGTCTGCACCTCCGGGATAACGAGCCCCCCACACACCCGCCGATTTCGGGCGCCACAACTCAACCTAGTAGGACGGAGTGCCCGGGCAATCCTCCATTCGGGGGCAAAGCGGGGGGCGGCGACGAGGATTCCCGGAATCCCTCACATGCAGTAAGGCCACCCGATTCGCATCACGCTCGGTGACACCACGAACGCGCGAGTCCTCAGTGGACATCCCGGGCCGGCGACGGGAGGACCGGCCGTCAGTCCGTTGAGGACAGTGCGTGCTACCCCTTCACCGCACCGGTCAGGCCGCTGACGATGCGGCGTTCGAAGATCGAGAAGAAGACGAGCGCGGGGATCATCGACAACGACACGAACGCCAGCACGCGGGCGGTGTCGATCGAGTACTGCGACGCGAACGCCTGCACTCCCAGCGGCAGGGTGTACAGGTCGTTGTCGCTGAGCAGGAACAGCGGCAGCAGGTAGCTGTTCCAGCTCGCCACGAACGCCAGGATCCCCACGGTCATCACGCCGGGCAGGGACAACGGGATCACCATCCGGACGAAGAAGCCGAGCCTGCTCGCGCCGTCGATGAGCGCGGCCTCCTCCAGTTCCTTCGGGATGGCACGCAGGAACGGCACGAGGATGATCACGGTGGTCGGCATGGCGAACGCGATCTGCGGCAGGACGACCCCGGCCAGGGTGTCGGTCAGCCCGAGGTCGCGCACCATGATGTAGAGCGGGGTGATCGCCACCGTGACGGGGAACATGAGGCCCGCGGCGAACAGCGAGTACATCAGGTGCTTGGCCTTGAACGGGTAGCGGGCGATCACGAAGCTGGCCATGAGACCGAGCACGACGACACCGGCCGTGGTGCCCACCGCCGCGATCACCGAGTTGACCAGCTGCTGCCAGAAGACCTCGCCGGTCAGCAGCCCGGTGTAGTTGCCGACCTCCCAGGGGTCCGGCAGCCCGGCCGGTGACCGGATGATCTGGGAGTTCGTGCGGAACCCGCCCAGGATGATGTAGACGGCGGGCGCCAGGCACACGCCGACGAGGGCGAACGCCACCAGGTAGGCGGCCAGGCTCCCCCGCCCGGTCACGCCCGAGCGGTCACGCAGGCGAGCGACAGCAGCAGACATCAGGCCACACCTTCGGTCAGCGCGCCCTCGGTGTCGCGGCGCAGCACGAACCGCTGGTAGACGAGCGCGATCACCAGCGACACCAGGAAGATCACCACGGCGACGGCACTGCCGTAGCCGTACTCGCCGGACGTCCTGCCGTTGGCCACCATGTAGGTCGCCATCGTCGACGTCCCGGCCGTGTCGGCCACGTACTGGCCCCAGATCACGAACACCAGGTCGAACACCTGCAGCGAGCCGATGATGGACAGGAACGCCCAGATCCTGATGGTCGGCGCGAGCAGCGGCAACGTGATGTGCCACTGCGTCTGCCAGTACGACGCGCCGTCGATCGCGGCCGCCTCGCGCAGCTCGTCCGGGATCCCCTGCAGGCCGGCGAGCATGAGGATGACCGCGAACCCGATGTACTTCCACACCAGGATCAGCATCAGCGACCAGATCGCGACGTCCGGGTCGGCGAGCCAGTCCGTCGCCAGGCCACTGAGCCCGATCCGGTCCAGCACGTCGTTGACCGCGCCGGTCGGGTGCAGCATGAGGCTGAACCCGATCGCGACGATGACCTCCGAGATCACGTACGGCACGAAGATCAGCACACGGATGAGGGAACGCCCGCGCATCTTCCTGTTCAGCAGCAGCGCGATCCCGATGGCCAGCGGTCCCTGCAGGATCAGCGACATGACCAGGATGAACCCGTTGTGCGACATCGCTTCGAGGAACGCGGCGTCGGTGAGGATCAGCCCGTAGTTGCGCAGGCCGACGAACTCGGTCGGGACCCCGTACCCGCTCCAGTCGAAGAAGCCGTAGTACCCGGCCATGAGGACGGGCACGATCACGAACGTGACGAAGACGACGACCCCCGGGCCGGCGAGCAGCGCGATCTCCGCCCACCGCCGCCAGGGCACCCGGCGTCCCCGAGCCCGCCCGCGGGCCGGGGGCAGCGCCCCGGCCCGCGGGCTGTCCGGCACGGCGTGTTCCACGTGCGCGGCTGTCTCCATGTGGCCGGGCCCTACTTCCGGCCTGCCGCTTCGGTGATCGCCGAGACGAACCCCGCGGGATCGGTCTCCCCCGTCAGCAGCTTCACGACCGACTGGTTCAGCACGGTGCCGACCTTCTGGCCGTAGTTGGTGTCCAGGAAGTCCAACACGTAGGTCGCCTCGTTGAGGGCCTCGATCATCTGCTTGTCGTAGTCGTTCTTCACCACGTCCTGGGCGTCGACGTGCAGCGGTATCGACCCGAACGCGGTGTAGAAGCTCTCCTGGTTCTTCTCCGAGTTCATCAGCGCGAGGAACTCCCCGCACAGCTTCTTCGGCGCGCTCGCCGAGCAGGAGAAGCCGCCCTTGCCGCCCATGAGCGCGTTCGCGTCCCCCTGGCCGGACGCCACCTGCGGGAACGGGAACCAGCCCAGGTCGGGCAGCGGTTCCTTGTTCGGCGTGAGGTCCTTGACGACCCCGGGCTCCCACGAACCCATGAGTTCCATGGCCGCCTTGTGGTTGGCGAGCAGGCCGGCCGAGCTGCTGGCGCCCTGCTGCGCGGACGTGTTCAGGAAGCCTTCGTTGAACGGCTCGAGGGCGGCCAGGTCGACCACGTTCTTGGCCGCCTTCTCGTAGCACGGGTCGGCGAAGTCCAGCGACTGGTTCGTCGCCTCGAGGGTGTCGGCCGAGCACTCGCGCAGCGCGAAGAAGTAGTACCAGTGGGCGGCGGGCCAGGCGTCCTTGCCGCCGAGCGCGATCGGGGTGATGCCGGCGCTCTTGAGCTTGCCGATCGCGGCGGCCAGGTCGTCGACCGTCGTCGGGACCTCGGTGATGCCGGCCTGGGAGAACAGGTCCTTGCTGTACCAGATGCCGCCGGGCTGCACCAGCTGCGGCGCGGCCAGCAGCTTGCCGTCGACGGTGAGCGCGTCGTACGGCGCGTCGCCGAGCTTCTCCCGCAGCTCCGGCGAGTCGACCGCGCTGCCGGTGAGGTCGAGGAGCTGCTTCGCCTCGGCCATGTCCCGCATCTTGCCGCCGCCGCGCTGCAGGAAGATGTCCGGTGCGTCACCGGAGTTCAGTGCCGTCTGGAGCTTGCCGTCCAGCTCCTCGTTCTGGATGTGCTGGGCATCGACGGTGACGTTCTCGTGCGCCGCCTCGAACTCCTTGGCGACGCTGTCGAACCAGGCCAGGCCGGCCTCGCCGGTGTAGTTGGTCCAGACGGTGAGGGTGTACGGATCGCCTTCCTTGTAGTCGCTGGCTTCCGGGCCTTCCGAGCAGGCCGACAGCGCGAGTGCTGCCGCCATCGTGCCTGCCAGCACGCCGAGCGTCCTGTGCCTGCGTGTCATCATCGACGACTCCTTTGGTTGGTCGA
Source organism: Actinophytocola sp. KF-1 (assembly GCF_054661535.1). Classification (NCBI taxonomy): domain Bacteria; kingdom Bacillati; phylum Actinomycetota; class Actinomycetes; order Pseudonocardiales; family Pseudonocardiaceae; genus Actinophytocola; species Actinophytocola sp. KF-1. The sequence continues at coordinate 458,593 of NZ_BAAFVK010000003.1, forward strand.
TGTCCGTCATCGGGTCAGGTGAGCTGGAGGTCGGCTGTGACGTAGGAGTGCGGCGGCAACTCGACGAGCAGGCCGCGCGGGTGCGCCCGCACCCCGTCGAACGCGGCGGGCGCCACAGTGGACGGTGCGTGCGGGGTGTTGTGTGACGCGGGCGCCGGTGCGGTGAGCACACGCGCGCCGCGGCACCGCGCGCCGCGCCCGCGCAGGTCCAGGACGACCTCGACCGGGGCGGCGACGTCCAGGTTGGCCAGCGAGACGAGCGCGCCGTCGTCCTTGGCCGACGCCGTGACCGAGACGAGGCCGAGCTCGCGCCCGTCCGACTCGACGACCGGCACGTCGCGCAGGTGGACCGCCAGCGACGCCGCGTCGTGGTGGCCGGTGCTCATCTCGAACACGTGGTAGGTCGGCGTGCGCACGAGCGCGCCGGAGTCCGGGTCGGTGAGCAGCACGGCCTGGAGCACGTTGACCGTCTGGGCGATGTTGGCCATGACCACCCGGTCGGCGTGCCGGTGGAAGGCGGCGAAGTGCACCGCGGCCACCAGGGCGTCGCGCATCGTGTTCTGCTGGTACAGGAAGCCCGGCTCGGTGCCCGGCTCGACGTTCCACCAGGTGCCCCACTCGTCGACCACGAGCCCAACCTTGCGGTGCGGGTCGTAGCGGTCCATCACCGTGCTGTGCCGGGTGAGGTACTCGTCCACGCGTGCGGCGCGGGACAGCGCGACGTACCACTCGTCGTCGGTGAAGTCGGTCGCCGCGCCCTTGTCCGACCAGGATCCGGTCATCGTGTAGTAGTGCAGCGACAACGCCTGGAACGGCGCCGCGGGCGCGGCCGGGTCGGCGGCGAGGTCGTCGAACGAGCGCATCATGGTCTCGGTCCACGCGTAGTCGCCTTCGCCGGGGCCGACAGCGATCCGGTAGACCTCGTTGTCGCCGTGGTCGCGCACGAACGTCGCGTAGTGGCGGGCGAGGGACGCGTACTGCTCGGCCCGCATGTTCCCGCCACAGCCCCAGGCCTCGTTGCCGATGCCCCAGAACGGGACGCGCCACGGCTCGTCGCGCCCATGCGCCCGGCGCAACGCGGCCATCGGTGCGTCACCGGGACGGGTGAGGTACTCGACCCACTCGGCCATCTCCCGCACCGAGCCCGAGCCGACGTTGCCTGACACGTACGGCTGGGCGCCCAGCAGCTCGCACAGATCGAGGAACTCGTGCGTGCCGAAGGAGTTGTCCTCGACGACGTCACCCCAGTGGGTGTTCACCATCCGCGGGCGCTGGTCGCGCGGCCCGACGCCGTCGCGCCAGTGGTAGGTGTCGGCGAAGCAGCCGCCGGGCCAGCGCAGGTTCGGGATCCGCAGTGCCTTGAGCGCCTCGACGACGTCCGCGCGGAGGCCGCGGACGTGGGGGACCGTCGCGTCCTCGCCCACCCAGAACCCGCCGTAGACGCACCTGCCGAGGTGCTCGGCGAAGTGGCCGTACACGTGCCGGGAGATGACCGGACCGGGCAAGTCCAGATTGATGATCGCCGTCGTGGTCATGGCGCCTTCCGGGGTGCGGCCCTTGAACTGCGAAACTTTCGGGTTTATCGTTACACTTGTTGGCGGGAAAGAATCCCGATCCGGCACTCCGCCGTCAACCCGAGCGCCGCGCATCGTCGCCGTTTCGTGACTGATCGACACCCGCACCACTGCCCGAGTCCCCCGCTCGGGCTGAGAGAGTGACCGCCATGGGACGACGCCCCGTCACGATGAGCGACGTGGCACGCGAAGCAGGCGTGTCGGTGATGACCGTGTCCAACGTGCTCAACGGCCGGTCCAACGTCGGGGCCGGCACCCGGCTGCACGTGCTCGACGTCGTCGACCGCCTCGGCTACGAGATCAACCTGACCGCCCGGCGCCTGCGCTCGGGGCGGACGGGCACGGTCGGCCTGATCGTGCCCAGGTTCGACCTGCACTACTATGGCGAGCTGGCGGCCCTGATCTCGGACGCGCTGGCCGCCGACCGCATGCACCTGGTCGTCGAACAGTCGAGCGCGAGCCGGGAGCGCGAACTGTCCGCACTGTCGCTCGCCCGCCTCCAGCAGTACGACGGCGTCCTGCTCAGCGCGGTCGGCCTGGACACGGCCGACCTCGACCGGATCCACCCGGACCTGCCGATCGTCCTGCTCGGCGAACAGGACGTGCCGGACCGCTACCACCGCGTCCAGATGGGCAACGTCGCGGGCGCACGCCTGGCCACAGAACACCTGATCGCCGGCGGCGCGCGCAGAATCGCGGTCCTGGGCGGGAAGCTGACGGCCCCCCACCCGGAGATGGCGACCTACCGCGCCACCGGCTGGTCGGAAGCACTGGCCGCCGCGGGCCTGACACCCAGCCCGGACCTCGTGATCCCACTCCACGACTACTCGATCGCGGAAGCCCGGACCACCGTCACCGAAGCCCTGGCAGCGGGCCTGACGCTCGACGGCATCTTCGCCGTCACCGACGAGGTGGCCATCGGCGCCCTGTCCGCCCTCCACGACGCCGGTCTGCGCGTGCCCGACGACGTCCAGCTGGCCGGGTTCGACAACCTCGAGATCTCCCGCCACCTCACCCCGGGCCTGACGACCGTCGACCCCGACCGCCCGACCATGGTCGCCGAGGCGCTGCGCTTGCTCCGCCGACAGTTCGAGGACAAGAACGCCGAGCCGGAACACATCGTCAGCACCGTCTCGCTCGTGGCCAGGGGTAGCACGAGAAATCGGCCCCCTGCACGCCGACAACGACGAACGCCGAAGGCTTGACGCTGCTGACCGTGAGCCGATGCGCTCTCGCGATTCCGGATCAGGATCGGTTCGGTGTGGTGTGGCGGTCCTCTCGTTCTGACATGGCGACAGCGCAGGAATACGACCGGGTTCTCGCGAAAGCGGAACTGAGTGGACCGTCCTCGTTGAACAGTCAGGAGAAGGAACTGTTCAAGCGCATGCTGAACGAGGCGGGTTCCCGGGGGAACCAGGCCCGTCGCATCATCAACGGCTGAGCGCGGACCGCACATGGGCTTCTTCACCAGCGACGAGACGGTCGTCCCCGTCCCGTCCGACGACATCAGCGTCGACCCGAGGGTCGTGGCGGCGCTGCCCGATCCCGGTGACTACCTCATGGACCTGCTCGGCGACCTGTCCCAGGAATCGCTGGACCTGGTGGCGGGGGAGATCGCGCGGGTCCGGCACCCCAACGGCGCGATCCCCTTCGATGCGCTCACCGGCGTCGGCGTGGCTGACTGGAAGAGCGGGCCGCTCACACTGCTCGTGTCGATCCACGCAGGGGAACTGATCGCGACGTCCGTGTGGGCGTCGTTCGGCCTGCCGAGGCGGCAGCGGAAGGCGTTCGAGAGCACGGTCGAGGAAATCGTCCGCGGGCAGGGTGTCCCCGCCGCCGCGACGTGGGCGTTGATGAGCCGTCCCGATGCGAAACCGCACCTCGATTTCCTCGCCGAGTCACTCCTCTCCTCCTACGGTGAAGCACGTCTCACGAACGGCGACGTGATCAAGGCGTTCCGGAAATGGCGGCGATGACGGAATGACCGCGGCGGCCGTGACCGATGTAGGTCACGGCCGTTGTCGTGTTCGGGACGTCAGTCGTCGATGTTCAGTTCCGGGCAGCGGCGCAACAACCGCTCGACGAGCAACGCGATGTCCCGCCGGTCCGCGTCTCCGGTGAGCTGCATCGACTGTTCGCTGGCGACCCATGCCAGCTCGGCGGGCAGGTCCTCGGCCCGCAGCCGGTTGCGCTGGCCGACCAGCACCGGCACGACCCGGACGCCGCTGTCCCTGGCGTACAGCAGTTCCTTGCGCACCCAGTCCTCGGGGTCGTCGAGGCACCGGGTGCCGGACACGGTGGTCGCGGCCTCCCACGTCGGGCCCACGACCGCCAGGAGCACCTTCGCACCGGCGACGTTCCGCATGATCACCGGTTCGAACTCGACGCCGAGCGGGATCGACGTGATGTCCCGGAACACGCCCCGTTCCCCGAACCGCGTCACGAGTTCGTCGTGCAGCAGCAACACCATCTGGTCCGCGATGCCCGTGCGGTAGTTGAGGAACACGCGGGCGGTCGTCGAGGGGCCCGGCCCGAGCTGCACCCCCCACCGGCCCAGGGTGTCGGCGAGCCAGTCCGGTGTGCCGGGCGCGCCGAGGTCGACGGTGAGGCCGGGCATCGCGGTCAGCGCGCCGGCACACCGGTCCTCGAACAGCACGAGCGTCGTGCTGGGCAGGTCCAGGATCGACGTCCACAAGATCCCCGCCGCCCACGGCGCCTGCGCACGCAACCACCCGGCCCACTCCCGGATCGCCGGGTAGTGCCCGTCCCGCTCGGTGAGCAGCCAGCTGCCCGCGTGCACGGACGCCAGGTCCGGGGCGGACGTCAGGCGCAACAACGGAAGGTCCCTGGTGGTGCGCACCGAGGAGAGGTGGAGATCCGCGAAGGAGGCCCGGGTGAGGTACCGGGGCGCGGACGGGCTGGCGTCGAACGCGGGCAGCACCTCCTCCGCGATCGCGGTCGCCCGGTCGGGGGACGCGTAACAGCACCGGTGCGGGCTCGCCGCCGTGCCGTCGAACCGCCTGCCGCCGAACACGTCCGAGGCGGGCGGGTCGAACGTCAGCGCCGTGTGGGGCCCGCGGTGCGTGCGCCAGAGCTGCGTGTGCGCGGGCAACGTGAACCGGACTGGAGTACCGGTGAGCCGGGCAGGCGGCGCGACGGGCATCATCGCGCACCTCCCACCGCTGCGCGGGCGGCGGCGAGGAGGTTGTCCTCGTCCGGCCCGTCCAGCAGCTCGACCGGCGCGTCGTGCAGCCAGACGTTGCTGCTGAGCCACCAGTCCGCGACACCCCACGGGTCGTCGTAGGCGTCCAACAGCACGTTGATCCGCAGCACGGTGGCGCGCGGCCGGCCGTCGTCCGCGAACTGGAACAACGGCACGACCACGGAGCCGTCCTGCCGGTCGAGACGGATCAGCGGCGGGAAGTCCGGGTCGATGCCGCGTCCGCGCAGCGCACGTGGCGTCTCCCAGTCGGCCATCAGTATCCGGTCGGCCGCCGGCAACGGCGCCTGTTCCGCAACTCGCATGCGCAACAACGTGAAACGTCCGATCGACGACCGGGTGTCCGCCGGCGCGGTGGTGAGCCGGTTGCCCATGACCACGACCGGGTGATACGCCGGAAGGCTGTCGAACAGCAGGAGGGCGATCCGCTGGCTCACGGCGAGCCGCGCCGGTTCGTCGGCTGCCTCCGCGAGATCCACGACGAGCTCTCGCAACGTGCGCTGCCGGTCCGGCGGCAGCAGCGGCACGACGTCGTCCCACCGCTGCGCCAGCGCGTCGATCATCTCCGGGACACTCACACCCCGGATTGTGCCCGCGGCACGACGAGTTCTCCCGTCAGTGACGACTTCCTGTCAAAGACAACATCCCTCCACCCGAGGTCGCCCTGTCGTCGTAACGGAGTCCGGTGGCACGTCGATGCGGGGGGCAACATATCTCGTCCAGCAGAAGGAAGTCGATGAGTTCCTCGGCCGGCTACTACGTGTCCCCCGTCGACCTCGCCGCCCAGCGCAGGCGGGAGCTCCGCGGCGAGATAGCGGCACTCCGGACGAGACTCGCGACGCTCGAACGGCGGGCCCGCGCCGTCCGCGTGCGCACCGAACAGGTCCACGGCGACGACGCGAGCGAGGACAACACCGTTCTGGAGAACACGGTCGAGCGGCTCCGTGACGCGATCTCCTCGGCACAGTCGCGGATCAGCGACGCGTGGACGAGCCGCTGGCAGGAAGAGATCGCCGCGGTCGCTCCCGCGGAACGGGCCCGGTCGCGTTCCGCGACCGCGGAGCTCCACGACAGCAGGCAACGACAACAGCCCGCCGACACCGGCGCGACGCGCCGCCGCGCCGCCATCGACGACGTGGCACGGTTGATGCGATCCGCGGGACCTCGGTGTGAGCCGGCCGACCTGGCGGAACTGAGCGGAAAACTCGCCGAGATGTCCACAATGGACAACCTGGGCGCGGTGCGGGCCGCCGCGCTGGACCTGTCGGTGACGATCCGGGATGCCGTCGAACGCCACAAGATCCGCGACGCGGGCGACGAACTGCGTTCCCGCCTGCTCGACCTCCTCGGCGAGGCACTGCCGGCGGACCAGGACCGGCTGCGCACGGAGATCGAGTCGGCGGACGACTGCCGCCCCCTGCGGGACCGGGTCCACCAGGCGGTCGAACGCGCGGATCTCCGCAAGCACCAGGATGTCATGGTGCAGGCGGTGGCCGACGCGCTCACCGAGGCAGGATGCGTGGTCGACAAGGCTTTTTCCGGCATGTTGCTGGCCCACGGGGAGGCCGTGGCCGGGCTTCGCGAGCCGGACGACGACTACGGTCTGCTGGTCCGGCTGCCCGCCGACGGCGGCAAGGTGCTCACCTCGGTTGTCCGCGGCGAGGACCTGCCACCGGATCCCGCGCACGACGTGCGGGTGCAGCAGACGTTCTGCGCGGCGACGCTCCCCGCGATCACCGCCTCGCTGGCCGAACGCGTGACGGTCGACCCGCATCCGTTCCTCATGATCGACCCCGGCCGGATGCCCATGGCCGCCGCCCCGCTCCCCTCCACCCGGCGCAGGCGGTCACCCGCGAAGCCGGCGGTCGCGCAGACCCTCAGGGAGCGCGGGCGGTGACGGTGGAACTCCCCGCGTGGATCAGGGAACTCGACCTCTCGCTGGTCACCCATCCGCAGATCCTGCTGGTCGGCAACGTCCGCGACCAGTACCTCCTCCCCGCCGAGAACGGCTCCGCACGGGCGCTGCCGCTCAGGCTCGTCGACGTCATCGAGCGAGTGTGCAGAAACCGGGAGTACGCCGCGCTCACCATGTTCGATCTCGTGCACGACCGGCTCGAGTCGTGGCCGTTGCGGGAGGAACCGGGGCAGCTGCCGGACTCCCTGTCCGCCATGGCGCTCGACGACGCGCTGTCCGGCCGCTCGCGCGAGGACGCCGACACCGACGTCGAAGGGCTCATCCAGCGCCGTCTGCGCCGGGTGCTGCGTGACGTGGTCGAGCATCGGGGCGCACCCATCGGACTGGTCTTTCCCTACGCCCACCGGCTCGGCTCACCGCGGGCGGAACTGGCGGGCGAGGCGAAGCTCGTCATGGGCGCGGTCGAGGTGCTCGGCCACGTCGCCCGCCAGGCGCTGGGCCCGGCCCCGGTGATGCCGTTCAACACGGTGTTCTGGGCCGCGGACCGGGAGGAGCAGCTGCCGACGGAGTTCCCGCTGGCCTCCACGTCGTTGCGGGTGATCAGCATCCCGCCCGCACCGGCGGACCAGCGCCTGGCCGCGGCGACCCACGCGGTCGAACACGTGCTGCGCGCGAACGGCGCCCCGGACCAGCCCCGGGAGGACGTCGCCCGTCACGCCAAGAACCTCCTCGCCGCGACGCACGGCATGACGAACGCCGAGGTCCTCACCGTCGGCCGGATCGCCATCGACCGGGCCATCCCGCCTGCCCGCCTCGACGAGGCCGCCCGTCTGTACCGGGTCGGTGTCCGCGACAACCCGTGGGCCAGCGCCGACATCCGCGAACGCATCGTCGCGGGCGAACGGGTGCTCACCGGTCAGGGCGGCGGGGGCGACGGTGACCCGATCGGCGTGCTCGGCCAGGAACGGGCGGTCCGCAAGGCGGTCGAGATCTTCATGCGCTCGGCGGCGGGCCTCACCGGGGCGCAGTCGTCCAGCTCACCCAACCGGCCCCGCGGCGTCCTCTTCCTGGCCGGACCGACGGGGGTGGGCAAGACGGAGCTGGCGAAGGGCGTCGCACGCATGTTGTTCGGCCGCGACGCCGAACCCATCCGGTTCGACATGAGCGAGTTCGCGCAGGAGCACGCGCGGGAACGCCTGATCGGCGCGCCACCGGGGTTCGTCGGCTTCGACGCGGGCGGCGAGCTCACCAACGCCGTGCGGGCCAACCCGATGAGCGTGCTGTTGTTCGACGAGATCGAGAAGGCGCACCCCCGGCTGTTCGACTTCTTCCTGCAGATCCTCGAGGACGGCAGGCTCACCGACGGCCGGGGGTCGACCGTGTACTTCACCGAGACCGTCCTGATCTTCACGTCGAACCTGGGCATGTCCGAGCCGGGGCCGGGTGGCCGTCCGGTGTCGGCCCTGTCGCACAAGACCGCGCCCGACGACGTCCGCCGGGTCCTCGAGGAGGCGTTCCGCCAGTTCTTCGACACCCAGATCGGCAGGCCGGAGCTGCGGAACCGGCTCGGTGACTCGTTCATCGCGATGGACTTCATCCAGCCCGAGGTCGTGCCCGCCTTGCTGGACAAGGCCCTCGCCTCGGTCGCCCGCCGGGCCGCGAACGTGCACGAGCTGACCCTCGAGGTCGCCGAGCAGGCGTACAAGGTGTTGCACGACAGGGCCGTCGAGAACCTCGACCACGGCGGGCGCGGGGTGAACAACGTCGTCGAGACGTTGCTCATCAACCCGCTGTCGCGGCACGTGCTCATGCACCCGCCCGCCCCGGGTGACGTGTGGACGGTCAGCAGGATCGTGCCCGGCGACACCGACTGCGAGCTGGAGGTGGACCGGTGCTCCGGGTGAGCCGCGTGCACTTCCCGGTCACCACACTCGGTCCCGGCAGCAGGCTCGTGATCTGGGTGCAGGGTTGCCCGCTCGCGTGCCGTGGCTGCATGTCGCGGGACACGTGGGACGAGGGCGGCGGCGCCGATCTGACGGAGCACGCGCTGCTCGGGCTGTGGTCGGACGCGTTGCGGCGGGGCGCGGACGGCATGACCATCAGCGGCGGGGAGCCGCTCGCACAAGCGGAACCGGTCGCCGCGTTCCTGCGTGCCGCCCGGTCGTGCCCGGCGCCGCCCGGCACCGAACCGGACTTTCTGCTGTACACGGGGTTCGAGCTCGACGAACTCGACCCCGCGCAGGACGCCGCGGTCGCGGCCGCCGACGCGGTCATCACCGGCCGGTACGAGGCGGGCAGCCCGACCCGCCTGATCTGGCGTGGCTCGGCGAACCAGCGGCTGCGCGCGACCACCGACCTCGGCAGGCGGCGCTACACGCCCTACCTCGGCGCCGAGCCCGACCGAGCGCCGGTGCAGATCGGCGTCGACGGCGAACGGCTGTGGGTCATCGGCGTACCACCGCCCGGTGCGCTGTCCCACATGGAACGTGCGCTGCGGGCGCGCGGCGTCCGGATCCAGGGAGCGACATGGCGGCCATGACCTACCGGTGCCCGGTGGATCCGGACGGGTGCGGTGACCACAGCGAACCCGGCTACTGCGACGTGCACGCCGGGACGGTGCTCGAGGCGGTCCGGTCGGCTGTGCAACCGCAGGCGCCGGACACCCCGCAGGCGCCGCCGGTCGACGTCGTTCCCCTGCGACGGCCCCACATCACGCTCGAGCTGCTGGGCAGGAGCGTCCAGGTGCCCCCGGACGGGGTGGTGCTCGGCAGGGAGGAACCACCGCTCGAAGCCCTCCCGGGCATGGCCGAGCTGACGCAGGTCTCCCGGACCCACGCGCGGCTGTACTGGCTCGCCGACCAGCTGTACGTCGCCGACTGCGAGTCCACGAACGGGACTTTCGTCGACGGGGAGAAGGTCACCACCGCGCGACGGCTCGCACCGGGCCAGCGGCTGCGTCTCGGCCTGGACGTGGACATCCAGGTCACCGCCGTCGAGGTCGACGAGTTCGGACTGCCACGATGACGCCGCCCACCGTCACGGTGACGGCGATGAGCGCACGCGGCCTCGTGCGGCCGGGCAACGAGGACCGCGTCGGTGTCTTCGGCTGGCTGGCACCGGCCGAGGCGTCCGGACCGGTCACGGTGCGCCAGACCGTCGAGGCTCCCCTCGTCGTCGCGGTCGCGGACGGCCTCGGTGGTCACCTCGCGGGTGAGGTGGCGAGCACGCGGGCCGTCGAGGCGTGGCAGGTCGCGCCGCCGGCCGACGACGACGCGGTCGCCGACCGCTTCCGGAGCATCCACGCCGATCTGCTGGCGGCGGGTGCGTCCCGCCCCGACTGGGACGGCATGGCCACCACGCTCGTCGTCGCGGTGGTGTGCGCGGACGAGGTGTTCGTCGCAGGCGTCGGTGACAGCCGCGCTTACCACGTGGAACCGGGTTTCGTCGAACAGCTCACCGCCGACGACCTCTCCCCGTCCGGCTCCGGCGAACTCACCCAGGTGCTCGGCGGACGACCGGGCCAGGAGATCTCACCCGGGGTCATGCGGTCGGAGCTGCGGGACGGGATGCGCCTGCTCCTCTGCACCGACGGCCTCCACTCCTACCTGGAACAGGCGACGTTGCGTGCGCTCGTGTCGCTGCCCGACCCCACGTCGGCGGTGCGCGAGCTGCGCGACGCGGTCTACGCGGAAGGCGCGCCCGACAACGTCTCGATATGCCTGGTCGACATCACGACGAACGGCTCACGGAGCGCGCCATGACCGAACCACACCGCCGTCCATCGACGCCCACCGTGCAGCAGGGACAACGCAGGACCGGCGTGCCGACCGTCCAACAAGGACACCCGCGTCACGGGGTCCGCACCACGCGGCAGGGCACACCGACCGTCCAGCAGGGTGTGCCACTCGCCGGCGGCGAGGATGCCGGCGACACGTTCCCCGCGCAGCTGCTCGACCGCTTCACCCCGCACGAATGCCGAGGGCGTGGCACGGAAGGCTCGGTCTGGCGCTGCACACGGGTGGGCGACGGCGCCGAGGTCGCGGTGAAGGTGCACTGGGCAGGCCGTCCCATGGACGCGAACCTGCTGGAACACCTGCGTGCTCCCGGCTTCCGCAGGCACGTCCCCGAGATCCACGACAACGGCACGCTCGTCACACCGCACGGCGAGATCGCGTGGGTCGCGATGGAGTACTTCGAGACCACGTTCGCCGAACTGGTCGACGGCAACGGCGTCGCTCCGGACCGGGCGAAGGAACTCCTCGCCGAACTCGCGGCCGCGCTCGACTTCTGGCAACGGGTCGTCGGCAGGAACCCGCTGGACTTCAAGCCCGACAACCTCATGGTCCGGCAGGGCGAGCACGAACAGATCGTGATCGCCGACTTCGGCGGCGTCTCGGCGTTCACCGCGAGCCAGCAGCAGGGCGGCACGTTCATGGCCGCGGTCGCGTACTCCCCTCCCGAGGAGGTGTGGCAGGAAAAGCGTTCCCCGTGGCCGTGGTGGAGCCTCGGTGAGATCGCCTACCTGCTGGTCACCGGCCACACCCGCTTCCAGCGGCCGGACGGCGGGTTCCTGCCCGACGCGGTGATCCGCCGCATCCGCCACGTCGGCGACCTCGAGCTCGACACGGTGCCGGACCCGCGCTGGCAGTTGTTGATCCAGGGGCTCCTGACCAGGGACCCGTACGACCGCTGGACCTACGACGAGGTCAGCGCGTGGCTGCGCGGCGAGAACCCGCCGGTGGTCGCGGCCGCCGTCCGGCTCCAGCCGAACACGCACCGCCCGATCACGTTCGTCGACGGCAGGACTTTCGTCGACCCCGGCGACCTCGCCGCCGCCATGCTCGACGACTGGCGGGCCGCCGAGGAGTGGCTCTCCTCGACGGGCAGGCAGGAACTGCTCGACTGGCTCACCAAGGAGGACCTCGACCGCCGGTTCGACACCAGCCACCTGCGCGGGCTCACCGGCGACAACTCCCGCGCGCACCGGGCGATCCTCGCGTTCGGCGCCGCGTTCGCGCCCACGGTGACGCCGAAGGTGCGTGGCCGGGTCGTGGACGCGGACGGGCTGGTCGCGCTGCTCGGCACCGGTGACCGGGGGTTCGCCGAGGCCGGCGGGCTGATCAAGGCGCGGATGCTGGGGCTCGCGGCGGGATACCGGTGCGGCCACGCACAGTGTGCCGGTGATCGGTGTGCGGTCCTGGCGCGCGCCGAGGCCGATCTCACCGGGCTGGTCGACGACGTCGAGGCGATGATCGCCACGACGGGTGCCGGGGCGAACGCCGACGGGTGGACGGCACTGTCCGAGGGCGAGCGCGACCGCGTCAACGGGCTCGCACTCCTCGCCGTGCTGCGCCCGGACCTCATGCCGGGCAGCGTCCGGCGTCCGGCCCACGAGCTCGTCGGCACGCCCCGGTGGTGGCGTGACCTGTACACCCGCGTGCGCACCGCGGATCCCCGCACCCACGCCGGCCGGGTCGTCCTCGTCACGGCCGGTGTCCTGTGGGAGCGTGCGTTCGCCGAGCGGGTCACGACACTCGACGGGGCACGTGGCAGGCTCGGGCTCGGCGCCACACGCATCGCCCGCGCGGTCGCCTGCTGTGCCCTGACGTTCGCGGGTCTGGTGCTCGTCGCGTGGCTCGTCGGCGCGTTCGGCCTGTCGGCCCTCGCCTTCCAGGAGGATCCGGTGGCCTCGGCACGGGCGCTGGCCGAGGAACCGGCGTTCTTCCGCCGGCTTGCCCCGGCGTTGCTGGTGCTGGCGGTCGACGTCGTGGTGCTGGCACGGGGCCGGGGTGCGTGGATCGTGGGCGCCGTGGTGCTCACCGCCGCACTCGCCGTCGTGGCGCCCCGGCTGCCGGGATTCACGGCGGTGGAACTGCCCGGTCCGGTCGAGGACCTCGTCGGCACCCTCCACGGCGCGTGGCAGGACAACCTGACCCTGGGCGCCGTGATCATGGGTGCGGTCGCGCTCGGCTGTCTGATCGGCGCGGCGCGGCTGTTGCCGGGCCGCGCACAGCGCCCGGCCGGGCCGTGGCTCGCGACGGCGCCTGCCGGGACGCGCAGACTGATCGCGTTCGGCCTGTTCGCGCTGCTGCTGCCCGCGGCGCTGTGGGCGGCCGCGGTGCTCCGGCTGACCGTGACCGACGGCTCGGCGACCACGTCGTGGATCGGCCAGCGGGCCGCTGGTGAGCAGTCCGCCTACCTGCTGGTCCTCCTGCTGGCCGCCGCGATCGCCGCGATCGGGTGGCAGCACACCAAGCCGGTGCTCGTCATCGCGCTCCTCGCGGCCGTGGCACTGGGACTCTGGGCCCAGCCCGTTCCCGGGATCGACGAGATCCGCTACCCGGTGGCGACGGACCTGCTGACCGGGATCGCCGGGCTGTGGGACGGCGGCGCGTTCTGGCTCGCCCTCCTGGTCCACGTGCCGCTGTGCGTGGCGACGTACCGGTCGGCACTCCGGTTGCCGGGCCGATGACCGTCCTGGGACCGGCGGAGGAGCCGTCGCCCGAGTCCGCCGACATCCACTCGTTGCGGCAGCTCCTCGTCCGGGCCGAGCCCGGGTCCGACGACGAGGCCGGCATCCGCCTGCGGCTGGCCGACCACCTGATCGACCGCTTCGAGTCGGCGGCGGGCGAACGGGACGTCGCGGACCTGGACGAGGCGATCTACCACGCGACGTGGGTGCTGGGCGACGTCCGGCCGATGACCCAGACGTGGTTCGACGCCCGGTTCGCGCAGCTGTGGGCGCGGATGGACCGCTGGGACGCGCTTTCCGAACGCGCGGACCTCGACCACGCGATCGAACTCGCCGAGGAGCTGGCGACGATGGTCGGCAGCGCGTTCCTCGAGCTGACGCACGGGGAGTTCCGCGTCCAGCGGTACGAACAGACGGACGACGCCGAGGACCTCGCCGAGGCGGAGCGCGCCTTCCTCCGCGCGCTAGACGCGGACCCGACCACCGAGCAGTACCACCAGGCCAAGGCACGGCTGGGGCTCATCGCGCTCGACCGCGTGCGCGCCGGGTACCGCGTGACCACCACGGTGCACGATCTCGCGGAGCCGATCAGCGTGCTGCAGGCCAGCATCGGGCAGCTGCCACCGTCCCTGCCGGTGCGGAACCTGGTGCTGTACCGGCTGGGCGAGGCGCACACGTTGCGTTACGTGAGCAAGGAGTTCGCCGAGGCCGGTGGCGACCCGGCGGCCGAGCTGACCGAGGCGATCGACTACCTGCGCGACGTGCGGCACGCGGGGATCCGCTCCCCGGAGGTCGACTACGAGCTCGTGCAGGCGCTCGTCATGTACCACGACGAGCGCCCCGACCCCGCCGACCGGGAAGACGCGATCACGCTCCTGCACGAGCTCGCCGACGAGATGGACACGGCGGGTCTCGGGGACGAGCACGCCGAGTTGCTCGGGCAGCTGTACCTCGCGCGAGCGGTCACCGACGATTCACCGGACGAACTGTGCACCACCATCCGTTTCCTGGAACGGACCGCGGACGGTGCCGGCGCGGTGAGCGAGACCATCACCTCGCTCCTGCTGGAAGCCTACGGCCGCTGCAAACTCGCCTCGTCCACCGAACGCGCGCGGGAACGGCGCATGGTCGCGCGCATGCTCGACGACGAGGCGGCCGCGGCGGCGATGGGTGTGCGATCGGGGCTCGGCGCGCTGCACGCGCTGGAGACCATGGCGCCTGCCGCCCTCGACGAGGCCGGCGCGCGGATACGTGCCGACATCGGCAGCGGCAGGGCGGACGACGACCTGGTCGTGTCGACGACGCTGCTCGGCCTGCTCGCCGTCGCGCGGTACGTGGGCGATCTCGTGCCCGCGGCCCTGCGCCCGACACGCCTGTTGTTCGAGCTGGACGACGACCTCGGCGCCGACCTGGTCGACTGGCTGGAGCGGTACCGGGACAGGGTGCCCGGCCCGGGCGCCGTCTGCCACCTGCTGGCGGTGGCCGTGCTGCGCATGCGGACGGTCGGTGACATCGACGCGCCGCCGGTGCCCGGCGACGAACCGGTGCAGCTGGCGGTCGTCGGTGATCTGGAGCGCGTCCTCGCCGCGCCGGACTGCGACGACCTCGCGTTGGTGGCCGCCACGCTGCTCGGCGCGCAGCACCTCGCGCTGCTGCGGCGCCGTGGGCACCCGGAGCACGCCAGGCGCGCGACGGAACTGCTCGAGGGTGTGCTCGCCGGCGCCGCGGCGGAACGCCCGATCCGCACGGACGCCGCGTTGTCGTTCAGCCTGACCGTGGTGCTGGCCAAGGTGCTGGGGTTCGCCACGTCCCGCCACGAGGCCGCCGCCGAGGCGTTGACGCGGCTCGCGGCCGACCGCGACCTGCCGAGCGACCGGCGCGCGGTGTTCCGCTACGTCCTCAGCCTCCTGAAGACGCTCAGCTGGCTGGACGGGTCGCCGGACCCGGACCTCGCGGGCCCGGTCGAGGACTGCATGGCGGCGGTGGCGCTGCTCCCGCCCGGCTACCCGGGACGCGACTTCTTCACGTTCGGGACCGCGCTCATCCTCGCCGACCGCTTCCTGCTCACCGGCGACCTCGCCGACCTCGACACCGCGGCCGCGTACCTGGACTCGTTGCCCGCGAACGGTGAGATCGCCGGGCATGACGTCGACGAGGCGCGCATGCGCATCGGCTTCCTGCGCTGGCAGTCCACGAGGGACGGCGACGCGACGACGGCCCTCGCGGACCACCTGCGCGCCCAGATCCGCAGGCAGGCCGCGCTGCCGACGGTGCCGGAGAACGCGGGGACGCTGGCCATGACGCACTGCCTCCTCGCGCAGGTGCTCATCGCGCAGCTCGCCTTGTCGGACGACCAGCGGCTCCTCGACGAGGCGGCGGACCACGCCTCCTCGGCACTGCGGTTGCTTCCCGGCAACAGCCCGCTCCGCGGCCGCGTCGAACTCACCTCGGCGATCCCGCAGGTCGCGCTCGCGGTGAGCCGCAGGGACCGGGGACTCTTCCTCGCCACGGTGCGGCGGCTCGACGACGTGCCCGTGCTCGAGGGCAGTCATCCGCTGACGCTCGACCGCGCGACGCACCACCTCGGCATGGCCATCGTCTGGCTGACCTGGGCGGTCGGCACCGACGACGCCGCTGCCCTGGACAACGCGTTCGACTGGTTCCGGCGGGGGACCGCCCCGGACGCGGGACCTCCCGGGCACATCGGCGCCGCGGTCGCCGATCTCCACCAGGCGTTCGCGGACGCGGCGTGGCGGCGCGGGCACGCGCGCGACGTCCCGTTCGCGCTGGCGACCGGGATGGCGGCGCTGCACACCCTGCTCTGGCGGGTGCTCGGCCAGTCGAGCACGGAACTCAGCCTCGAACAGGCATCGGAGGCCGCGGACCGGGCGCTGGCGATCGCCGTGCGCTGCCTGGTGGTCGGTGAGCTGGGCACCGCGGTCGAGGCGCTCGAAGGCGGCCGGGGGCTGGTCCTGCGGGCAGGGGCGGCGGCGGTGGGGTTCGGGGCGCTGTTGCGGCGCGAGGGGTTCACCGAGCTCGCGACGGAGTGGGAACAGGCGGGCGGGGACGACGCACCGGACCACGCTCAGCCGTCGGCGAGCGCCGCCAGACCGGACGCGTTGCGCCACCGCGTGCTGCGCACGTTGCGGTCGACGCCGTCCGCGCGGGAGCTGACCGGCACGTTGGACACCGGCGCCATCGCGGCCGCGCTCCGCGGGCTCGACATGGACGTGCTGGCCTATCTGGTGCCCGCTCGCGGCGCGAACTTCGGCCGTGCGCTGCTCGTGCACGCGGGCGGCGAGCTGGACCAGATCCTGCTGCCCGGTCTCCGCGCGGACGGCCACGGGCAGGTGACCGACTACGTCACCGCCCGCCGTGCGGTCGACGCGCACCCCACGATGCCCGCCGCGCTCGCCGCCTGGCACCGGGAGCTGGACTCGGTCGGCACGTGGGCGTGGCGGCACGCCGTCGGACCGCTGCGGGACCGGCTCAGCGGACTGGGCAGGCCACCCCGGGTGGTGCTCGTGCCGTGCGGTGAGCTCGGCGTCGTGCCGTGGCACGCGGCCCGGCAGAACCTGCTGTCCGGTCCCCGGTACGCACTCGAGGACATGGTCCTGTCCTACGCCGGCTCGGCGCGCCAGCTCGTGGAGCTGTCCCGTCGTCCTCGGCGCGTCCCCGGCGAACGGCCGGTGGTGATCGCGAACCCCACCGGGGACCTGCTCTCGGCACGGGTGGAGACCCGCTTCCTCGCCGGGTTGTACCCGTCGGCGCGGTTGTTCGGGTTGGTCGACGACGACCTGCCCGTGCTCGGTCGCGGTACCCGTGACGAGGTGCTCGACGAACTCGCGACGGCCTCACTGCTGCATTTCGGGTGCCACGCCGAGGGGCGTGCCACCCCGGCCGCGTCCATGCTCCGGCTGGCGGACGGGCAGGTGCTGACGGTCGACCGTCTCCTGCGGCGCGGGCACCGCGGCGGCGGCGCGACCGGCGCGACGGTCGTGCTCGCCGCGTGCCAGAGCGATCTGACCGAGGACGTCCACGACGAGGCCCTGACCTTGAGCAACGCCTTCGTGGCGGTCGGCGCGACCAGCGTGATCGGCACCCGGTGGGCGGTGAACGATCTCGCGTCCAGCGCGCTCATGTGCCAGTTCCACCTGGTGCTGCGGACACCCGGCACGCGACCGCTGGACGCGTTGCGGGCGGCCCAGTTGTGGATGCTCGATCCCGCCCGGTCGTTGCCGCCGGACCTGCCCGCGGCGGTCGTGGAACACCTGGCCGGGATCGACATGACCGCCCCGGCGCTCTGGGCCGGCTTTGTCCACTGTGGATGGTAGCGGGTCAGACCCACTTCCTCCTGGCCGCGGCGATGCCGGCCGCGAACCGGTTGTTGACGCCGAGCAGACCGTAGATCGCCTTGATGTGCCTGCGCACGGTCGTGACACTCACACCGAGCCTGCGCGCGATCGCCTCGTCGCCGCCGCCGTCGAGCATCAGCGTGAGGACGTCCCGCTGAGCCGGGCTGAGCGCGGGACCGGCGCCGCCGACCGGGTGCCGCAGCGTGGCCGGGTGGTCCCACAGGAGGTCGAACCAGTCCCCGAGCAACTCGACCACCGGCGGCGACCGCACGAGCAACGCGGTCGTCGCCGTGCGGTCGGTGGTCACGAGCGCGACCCGGTCGTCGACGTGCAACAGCCTGACCGGCAGCCGGGCACGCAGCCGGACCTCCTCCCCCGAGGCGGGTGGCCAGACCGCTGAGTCCCCACCCACCAGGTGTGACTCGCAGAGGACCTGCCGGACGATCGTGGCTGACCGGGTCCCCGCGGCCCGCAGGGCGGGGAAGTCGTCTGTCTCCATCGACCGCATCCTGGAGCCCACCGAGGACCGCAGTTCGGTCATGATCGCGACCACGTCATCGACGCGGCTGATCACCCGGACGCCGTCCCCGCCACCCGGGGCGCCGAACGCCGACGGCAGCATTTTCGACAACTGGTGCCACCCGTCGAGAATGCGGCTCTGCGCGTCGAGCACCTCGTGCTGCCGAGCGGCGAGAAGAATCCGCAGCGCGGCCGCCGGGTCGACCGCCCGGACTTCCCCGCCGACCCGGAAAATCACCCCACATTCGAGAAGTTCGGCAAGCCCCACCGGTCCGCCGGGACCGTCGTCCGAGTTGACACGCAACGATCCCGCGGCCAGGAGACGTCGGTAGAGTTCCTCGGCCTCGGCACTGACGAGGCCCGCCAGGTCCGACGTGCGCACCGCGTGACTCATCGCCCCAAATCCATCCGTCGATCCCGCTCCCGGCGCACAGTGAGTCTTCCCGGCCGCCATTTCTGTTACCGCTCCGGGCCCCGATCACCCGTGCGGACAATCATCGGCGGCATGGCCGCATCGAGACTGGACCAATTCCGCATGCGTCGGTCCGGGCCGCGGCCTCGCTCAGCCGGTGGCGATCCGAGGTTCGTGCGGCAGCGCGGGGGTGGCGGCGAGGAAAGCGCCGTACGGTTCGCGCCGGGGCAGCCGATGCGGTTCGCCCGGACCGAGAGGGGCGGACTGCGGACGCCTCACCGGCGGTTCCGCACGGGGTGCAGCGGCCTCGCGACCGCGCGCGGGGCGGTGGCCCGCGCGGGGCGGCGACGGACGTTGATCGCCAGGAGCCACACCGCCAGCAGTGCCGCGCCGATCGTGCCCGTCCACGTGGTCGCGCCCATGGCGCCGGTCAGTGCCAGCACCGGCGTCAACATGAGCAGCACCGTGCTCGCGACGGCCGAGAAACCGATCACCAACCCTTGCGCGCTGACCGTACGCATGACCGACCTCCCTGGCGCGAACCATTCCCACGCCAGGGGTGCCCCGTCCTCGATCGCTTCAATCGTCGTGACCTGCTGTCACGTTCCTGCCGGGCGGGCCAGGGACGCGGGCGCGGACATGGTGCGTGTCGCGACCCACTGCACCGAGGCCGACGTGTCGCCGCAGCACTTCGCCGCGGCCCGCGACCTGGGCATGGAGACGGCCGGTTCCTGATGGTGGCGCACCGGACCACGCCCGAGGACCTGGCGAAGCAGGCACGCATCATGGTCGACGCGGGGTGCCGGTGCCCGTACGTCACCGACTCGGCAGGCGCACTGCTCACGCACGAGGCGATCGCGCTCGCCGCGCGGTGAGGTGCACAGTTGCGTGCCCGAAAGGACAGCCGGAACGGGCATCGGCCGGTGGCCGTGCGCACCCTAGGTTCGAACCATGGCGTTCGACTGGGGCCCTTTCGAGAAGCTCGTGGACGACCTCGCCCCCGTCTGCGCGGGGGCGACGTCGTTCGAGTCCTTCGACAGCGCGGTGCGCGGCGGGCGCGGCGACCTGGTCGACGGCGAGTACGGCTACGACGCGCTGATCTCCGGGTTGACGGACGCGGGCGACCACTCGGGCGTCGACGTCCTCTTCGAGCACCTGCGCCTCGTGGCGCTCGCGGTGCCCGCCGAGCGGTACGACATGGGCCCGGAGTGGGCGGGGCTGTGGATCAGCACGGACCAGCAGGGCGCCCAGGTGTGCGCGGACCGGCGGTTCGCGGCGCTCGCCGAGTGGGCGCCGCTGCCGTTCGAGGGCGGCGACGAGGAGCCCGATCCGGCCGGGCAGCGGTTCGACGAGGCGACCGGCCGGTGGCGCCGGTACGCGGAGCAGGACGGCGAGTACGAGTACCACCACACCGCCGACGACGTGTGGGAACGCACCCGCAACGGCCTCTGGTACCGCTTCCACGACGGCGCGGGCCGCTGGCTCGCCTACGACGAGCCCTCCAGCACCTGGCTGGACGGCGACCGGTGGCGGCCCTTCGAGGAGGTCGGCGCGGCACCGGACGTGCCGGCGGACGTGGCAGCCGACGTGCCGGCCGAGGTGACGGCCGACGACGAGCCGTCGGCGGGTGACGTGGTCGTCGCCGCGATGGCGGCCGAGTTCCAGACCGTCGTCGCCGGTGTGCGGGACATGGGCATCACGCCGGACGAGCTGTCCGACGACGAGATCTTCGAGCTGTTCGGGCAGCGCGCCGGGCAGCTGCTCGCCGAGCAGGTGCCGGACATGGGCAAGCAGGGCTGAGGGAAGGGCACCGGCAGTGACATCCTCGTTCCCCACCGGGGACAGCACCGGCGACGAGACCGGCGCCGCGGGCGACGGCGAGGCCGTGGAGACGATGACCGTCGACGAGGAGCCCGCTCCGCTCCCGCCGACCATGGGCTACCGGCAGCTGGCACGCAGGCTCAGCGGCGTCGACCCCCGCGTCGTCGACCTGATCGAGCGCGGCTCCCGGGCGTTCGCCGACAACGTGAAGTCCTACCTCGCCACCGACGCGACGACCCGCGACACGCCGCTGACCGACGCGGTCAAGGAGAAGAAGCGCAAGCGGGTCGCCGAGGTCAGCGAGAAGCTCGACGAGGTGCGCAAGGAGCGGCGGCTGCTCGACGCGCACCTCGGCTCGAGCACGCCCGCGCAGGCCGACGGCACGCTGCCGAGGAACCGCAAGGTGACCAACAAGGCGATCAAGGACAAGACGACGACCCACATCCTGGGCGAGGACGAGAACTACGCGCGGCCGTTCGGCCACCAGAAGGGCGCGTTCAACCTCAACCCCGGCGGGGTCCTCGCGGCCTACCCGGAGATGAAGATCGGCGAGCAGACCCGTCAGTACCTCGGGAACCTGTCGAACCTGCTGTTCGAGCGGGTGTCCACCATGGAGGTCGAGGCGATGCTCGCCAACGACCGCGTCCTGGTGAGCACCAACGAGACCGACACCGTCACCAGCCTGGCGGGCCTCGACCTCGGCGCCGCGCTGCAGGGCGCCGCAGGCGCCGTGGTGGCCGACAACTCCGACCACGCACTGCTGCGGCGCTACAAGATCGGCGTCGTCGGCGAGGCGCTGCGGGCCGTGCCCGCCGACGCGGAGCTCACGCCGGGACACCTCGCGGGCGCGAAGGAACTCGCGGAGCTGGAGACCGGCTTCCGCGCCGACCACGACGGCAGGCGGGAGCTGGAGAGCTTCCTGCGGGTGCTGAAGAACCACGTGCAGAACGCGCTGACCGTGCAGGGCCCGTTCTCCATCGACGAGGCCGCGCAGCGCCTGGTCGACCCCGCGTACAAGCACAAGGTGCTCGCGGTGAAGGCGCTGGACGGCGGCAAGTCGCACGCGGAGCAGCACCTGGTGCTGGCGCTCATCAAGTCCGGGCACACGGGCAAGGCGGTCGTCGCGGGCACCAAGCGCCCGTGCGCCATGTGCTGGCTCACCCTGGCACTGGCGCACCAGAACGGCTGGAACGTCGAGTTCAACAACGAACCGGGCGGCTTCTGGGACACCACGGTGATCCGCGGCCTGGCGGCGGTCGCGCAGGAGCTGGGCGTCGGCGACATCACCGACCTGTGGAACATGTTCGTGCACACCAACCGCATCCAGCCGGGCGGCACGCAGTTCGTGCAGTACCTGACGTCGCTGCGCGAGGGCACGAACCTGATCGTGAACGTCCCGGAGACCGGCGGCGGACTCGCGGGCCAGGGCCTGACGCAGGACATCTCCGGGCTGCACAAGGACTTCATGGAGGCCACCCCGGACTCGCCCATGGGCTCGCCGTTCGAGGACCCGCCCGCCAGCCCGCCCGGTTACTGGGGCACGCCGCCCGGCAGCCCGTCCCGCCAGGAGGCGGAGGAACAGCAGGAGCGCTACGACCGGTGGCTCGCGGACCAGTCCGCGAAGCCGGCCGAGGAGGGCACGTCGTCCGGCAAGAGCGACGAGACCTCCGACTGACCGCCATGCGCTGACACCACCGCGCGGACCACGATCGCCGGATCCGGACCTCGTCGCGGTGCCGTCGTCTGGCACCTCCTCGTCCGGTCGAGGAGGATGGGCGGTGCCGCTGTCCATCGAGCGGGAGGTGGCGGGCGTTGGCTGACGACTTCTTCGGCTTCGGGTCCAATCCGCTGGAGGACCTGGTCGGCCGGTTGTTCTCCGGGCTCGGGCTGCCCGGCTCGCAGACCCGCCGGGCGGAGCGCTTCGGGCGTGACCTGACGGCCGCCGCCAGGGACGGGGAGCTGGACCCCGTGGTGGGGCGCGACGACGTGATCGACGAGATCATCGAGGTGCTGTCGCGCCGCAGCAAGAACAACCCCGTCCTGATCGGCGACCCCGGGGTGGGCAAGACGGCGATCGTCGAGGGGATCGCGGCGCGGATCGCGAGTGGTGACGTGCCGCCCACGCTCAGTGCCCGGCGGCTGATCTCCGTAGACCTGCCCGCGATGCTCGCCGGCTCGAAGTACCGCGGGGAGTTCGAGGAGCGGCTGCAGGGCGTCATCGACGAGGTCACCGCGACCAACCGGATGGTCGTGCTCATGATCGACGAGCTGCACACCGTGGTCGGCGCGGGCAGCGCCGACGGGGCGGTGATGGACGCGGCGAACATCCTCAAACCCGCGTTGACCAGCGGCCGGTTGCAGGTCATCGGCGCCACCACGGTCGAGGACTACCAGCGGCACGTCGCGAAGGACGCCGCGCTGGAGCGGCGGTTCCAGCCCGTGGTGGTCGACGAGCCGTCGGCGCCGGAGGCCGTGGCGATGCTGAAGGGCCTGCGCGCGCGGTACGAACGGCACCACGTCGTCCGCATCACCGACGAGGCCGTGGTGGCCGCCGTGGAGCTGTCGGCGCGGTACGTCACCGAGCGGTTCCTGCCGGACAAGGCGATCGACCTGCTGGACCGCGCGGGCGCGCGCGTGCGGCTGCGGCAGAAGTCCGCGGCGCCGGACATCGTCGCGCTCGAGGACCGGGTGCGCAGGCTGCAACAGGAGGACCACGAGCGGCTCGCCGAGGCGGTCGCCGAGCTGAACGCCGCCAGGGCCGCGCTGGCGACCGCGCCGGAGGTGCGCGCGGACGACGTCGCGGAGGTCGTGTCCCGCAGCACCGGCGTCCCGGTCGCGCAGCTCACCGAGAGCGACCGGCACCGGTTGCTGCAGCTCGAGGAGCAGCTGCACCGGCGGATCGTCGGGCAGGACGAGGCGGTCGAGGCGGTGGCCGACGCGGTGCGGCGGAGCCGCACCGGGCTCAAGCACCCGCGGCGGCCCATCGGGTCGTTCCTGTTCCTCGGCCCGACCGGGGTGGGCAAGACGGAGGTCGCGCGGGCGCTCGCCGAGGCGCTGTACGGCTCGCCGGACCGGCTGATCCGGTTCGACATGAGCGAGTTCGCCCAGGAACACACGGTGACCCGGCTGACCGGGGCGCCACCCGGGTACGTCGGCTACGAGGAGGGCGGGCGGCTCACCGGCGCCGTTCGCCGCACCCCGTACTCGGTCGTGCTGCTCGACGAGATCGAGAAGGCGCACCCGGAGGTCTTCAACACGCTGCTCCAGGTGCTCGACGCGGGCCGGCTGACCGACGCGCACGGCCGCACGGCGGACTTCGCCAACACGGTGATCATCATGACGAGCAACATCGGCGCCGACCAGCTGCTGGCCGCCGCGCTGTCCGGGGTCCCGGTCGAGCAGGTGCGCGACCCGCTGCTGGCCGCCGTCGGCCGCCACTTCCGGCCCGAGTTCCTCAACCGGCTCGACGAGATCATCCTGTTCCGCGGGCTGGACGCCGAGCAGCTGCGCCGGATCACCGCGCTGTTGCTGGAGGACACCCGCGAACGCCTGCGGGAACAGGACATCACCCTCGAGGTCACCGAGGAGGCGCTGACGTGGCTCGCCGCGTGCGGCTACGTCCCGGAGTACGGCGCCCGCCCGTTGCGCCGCACCATCGCCAGGGAGGTGGACCGGCGGCTCTCCCACGCGCTGCTGTCCGGTGAGCTGCGCGGCGGGCAGCACGTCACCGTCGGCGTCGAGGGCGACGCGCCGGTGCTGACCATCACGGACCGGGCTGTGCCGGTGGATCCGGACTGAGCACCGGTACTCGGTGCGATCGGCCTTCGTCGCCCTGGACGGACACGACGCGGCGAGGTCGGTGGGTGTGCTGCGGGCCGCACCGGGTAGCCCGCTGTGTCGCTCCGAGACGAGGAGGTAGACCGCGATGGCTCAGCTGGTACGAGAGATCATGACGTCGAACCCGGTCGCGCTGCCGCCGGACACGCCGGTGCGGGAGGCAGCACGCGCGATGCGTGAACAGGACATCGGCGACGTGCTCGTCGTCGACGGCGGCGAGCTGCGTGGCATCGTCACCGACCGCGACATCGTCGTGCGGGGTGTGGCCGACTGGGACGACCTGTCCACGTGCTCGCTCGGCGACGTCTGCAGCGACCAGGTGATCAGCGTGACGCCGGACGAGGACGCCGAGGCCGCGATCGCCCGCATGCGCGCGGCCGCCGTGCGCCGCATCCCGGTCGTCGAGAACGGGCGGCCGGTGGGGGTGCTGTCCATCGGCGACGCCGCCGTGGCACGCGACCCTAGCTCCGCGCTCGCCGACATCAGCGCCGAGGAGGGCAACACCTGATCGTCCTGGCGCAGGGACGGGTTGCCCGTCGCGTGGTGGCTTAAGACCCTGCTGCTCCCTTCCGGATCGGACGACCGTGGGACTGACGCGTTCGGCACCTCCGGAAGAGTTGACCATGAACATCGCGATGCCCGGCCGTGAGCACCTCCGCACGGCGATCGCCCTCGCCGTGCGGGCTCCCTCGGCGCACAACACCCAGCCGTGGCGGTGGCGGATCGACGACGGGTCCGTCCACCTGTTCGCCGACTGGGCCCGGCACGTGCCCGCCGGCGACCCCGGCGGGCGTGACCTGCTGATCAGCTGCGGCGCCGCCCTCCACCACTTCCGGGTCGCGGCCGCGGCGCTCGGCTGGGCCACCGCGGTCCACCGCCTGCCCGACCCCGCCGCACCGGAGCACCTGGCCGCGCTCGAGTTCCGCCCGCACCAGCCGTCCGACCGGGACATCGCGGCCGCGGCGGCGATCCGGCGACGGCACACCGACCGCAGGCGCATGTCGTCCTTGCCGGTGCCGCCGGACCACCTGCGGCTCATCGCCGCCCGCGCACGCGCGCACGGCGCCCTGGCGGTCCCGGTCGTCGATCCGGCCGCCCGGTTCGCACTCGCGGGCGCGATCGCCCAAGCGGCGGTGATCCAGGCGAACGCGTTCCCGCGCGGCACGCTCACCGCACCGCCCGGCAAACGCTACGGACAGCAGACCGAACTGGTCGTCGTCGCCACCGCCGGTGACGACGTCCTGTCCCGGCTCCGGGCGGGCGAGGCGACCAGCGCCGCGCTGCTCGCCGCGACCGAACTCGGCCTCGCCACGTGTCCGTTGTCCGAGCCGCTGGAGATCGCGGGCAGCCGCGGGCACCTCCGCGACCGCGTCCTCGGCGGTGCCGCCGAACCCCAGCTCGTCATCCGGCTCGGCTGGGCGCCGACCACCGCCGCACGCCTCCCGGCCACCCCGCGCCGGACCGTCGACGAGGTGATCCGCGCCGACGCCGGCGGGTCGAAGGTCCCTGCCTGCAGTGGCCCAAGGGTGTCCCGATCACGACCTTTCTCCTCCGGACGGGACCGTCGCCGCCGCGAAGACTGATGGCGTACGGACACGACAACGGAGGCGACGATGGCCATCAAGGACCACCCCCAGCACCACATCCCGGCGCAGCGCGTGACGATCACGGCGCCGCCGGCCGCCGGCGCCGTGATGGCCGCGGTGCTGCGGATCGCGACCGGCCTGGTTTTCCTGTGGGCCTTCCTGGACAAGACCTTCGGCCTCGGCTACGCCACCCCGGCCGAACGCGCGTGGCTCGACGGCGGGTCGCCCACCAAGGGCTTCCTCGGCGGCATCGACCACGGCCCGTTCGCGGCGGTGTTCCGCGGCATGGCGGGCGCGTGGTGGGCGGACTGGCTGTTCATGCTCGGCCTCGCCGGCATCGGCCTCGCCCTGGTCCTCGGCATCGGCCTGCGGGTCACGGCGGTCGCGGGCACGCTGATGATGCTGCTCATGTGGGCGGCGGAGTGGCCGCTCGACCGCGTCACCGACGCCGGTGAGCCCACCATGTCGAGCAACCCCGTGCTGGACTACCACCTCGTCTACGCCATCGTGATGATCGTTCTCGCGCTCACGGCCGCGGGCAACACGTGGGGCTTCGGCAAGGGGTGGCAGCGCCTCCCGATCGTCGAGAAGAACCCCTGGCTCCGCTGAACCCCCCGCTGCCGGTCACCTCGTGGAGGTGGCCGGCAGAACCGTGTCCACCGCGCCGGTGCACGCGTGCCGCTACGGGAGCGTGACCCAGGCCGGGTGTTCCAGGACGACCGAGTGGTACTGCTCGATCCGGGAGACGATCTCCTCTCGCGGACCGGTCCGCCACGCGTCGCTGCGGTAGAAGCGGTCTTCCTGTTCCCGGTGCTGGGCCAGCGAGTCGAACGCGCGCACCAGCAGCGCCTCCTCGTGGCCGTCCTCCGCGACCGTGGACCTGGCGACGTCGACGACCCGGATCCCCGCGGCCCGCAGCAGCGGCACGACCTTCTCGCGCATGGTGGTGACGAAGTCGTCCGCTGTTCCCGGTCGCAGCCGGTACGTGCGGATCTCGATGATCATGTGGGGATCGTCTCACACGCCCAGCACCGTCGTGGTGGCTTCGCCTGGCGAGGGCCAGCACGAGATCAACAGCCTGCCGCTCGCCGCGCTGAGTGGTGGTGGGTCGGTCGCGAGGTTCGTCCCGCACGGGACCGGGGCGCTGCGCGCCGCCACCGTCAGCGAACCCGGGTCCAGCCGGACCACCTCGACGGTGTGGTCGTCCAGGCGGTGGATGCGGTACCAGCCCGTGTCCGGGGTGACCTCGCTGCCGTCGCCGGTGCCCGGCAGCGGGGCGAGCGATCCGATGACCTCACCGGTGTCGCCGTTGAGCACGGTCGTGCCCGTCGGTGTCTCGACGACCACCCTGCTCTCGCCCACCGCGGTGACCTGTGCCCCCTCGGGCACCGACACCGTCCACAGTGACCGGTCGCGGGCGAACGCGTGCAGTTCGCCGCCCACGTCGACCACCAGCCGACCGGCGGCGGCCGACACGGCCGGGCCGTCGCACTCGGGGTCGGTGCAGGTGGTCGCCGCCTGTTCGACGGCGGGCAGGTCGAAGGTCGCGACGACCCGCTCCCCCGCCATCGAGAGCACCGCGGGCTTTCCGCATCCCCGGCCGGCGCGGACGACGAAACTGTCCACCGTGGACAGACCGGCGGGCTGGTAGTGGCACTCACCGCCCGGTGCGCGGTCCGCCGTGCGCACCTTCCCCGTCGTCAGGTCGACGCTCAGCAACATGGCGACGCCCTCGCCGTGCGCCGCGAGATAACCCACCGGCCGGCCGCTCAGCTGGATCACCGCGCGGTCGCCGCGCACGGGTGAGTCGGACAGCACCCGGTACCGCGCGTCGCCTGGCACGTGGGGCAGCGCGAAGCGGTTCGTCACCTCCCCGGTGCCCAGGTCGAACAGGACGGCCACGTTGCTCACCACCGCCAGCAACGTCCCGGTGCGCGTACCGGCGACCACCCCCATGAAGCCGCCCGCGGAGGTGTTCTCGGTGGACCGGATGCGGTAGTGCCACCGCTCCTCGCCGGTCCTGGCGTCGAGCACGAACAGCCCGTAGCCGGAGCCCACGCCCGCCGGGAACCCCAGCGTCACCGCCAGGTCGGTGCCGGGGACCAGTGCGGCCTGGTCGCCGTACCGGACGTCGTCGCCCTGGCGCCACACCTCGGCGAGTTCGCCTTCCGGGCCACGGGGTGGTTCCGGCCGCGGATCCGGCACCTCGGCGGCCGTCGTGTGGTCCTCCGAGTCGGCGAGGACGGCCGCCGCGGTACGCCCGGCCCAGACGCCGCCGCCGAGCCAGGCCCCGCCGACCAGGACGGCCCCCGCGACCAGCGCGGCCACCGGCCGGCGCGGCACCGGTACGCGGCGCCACGCCAGCACGATCGCGCCCAGGGTGCTCAGGGCGAGCAGCAGCAACGTGGTGTAGCGGGCCACGCCGGGGACGTTCACTCCGAGCAGCCGGTCGGCGACGTCGACCGGTGGCGCCGGCGACCACAGCCCTCGCCCCGCGAACCACGTGGCCACCCCGAGCAACGCGGCTGCCGGCAGCGCCCACGGTCTTCTGCCCGGCCTCTCCGTCACGAACGGTAGGACGACCATCCGCCGAGCCGGGTTCCCGGATCGTTCCACTGGCGAGGAACGACGGGCGCGGACGGGAGTGAGTGCTCGCCGCCCGGGGTAGTCCGAGGACGAGGACCGCACGCGTCCCGAAGGAGTGCCCCATGTCCACCCACGACCACACCCGGCCCGACCGGGACCCCGTCCCCGACGCCGACGACGAGGACCTGAGCCCGGGCGTCGGCACCGACGGCAGCGCACACACGCACCACCACCACAACCGCACCGACCGGCCGGGCGTGGGCACCGACGGCAGCCTGCACAGCGCCCACACCGCGGACACGGACAACGACTCCGACCGGTAGGCCTCAGCCCCGCCGTCGCGCTTTTGTGCTGCGTCCCTTCAGCGGCATCGACAACGCCGCTGCGCCAGTACTTTGGACGGTATGGCAGTCGTTTCCGAATTGGTGTGCTATCCCATCAAAGAATGCGCCGGGGTCGTTCTCGAGCGCAGCGAGGTGACGTCGGCGGGGTTGACGCACGACCGGACCTACGCGGTCGTCGACCGGTCGGGGGAATGCCTGTGGCAGGGCGCGGTGCCGCGGATGGCGACGGTCCGCGGGCGGGTGCTGGACTCGGGTGCCGTGATCGTGTTGAGCGCTCCCGGCGCCGATGATCTCGTCGTGGAAACGCGCGCCGATGGGCGGTTCCTGGCGGTGGCGGTGGAGAAATGGCCGGGTACCGGAATCGACCAGGGTGACGAGGCCGCGGGGTGGCTTTCGGAATTTCTCGGACTTCCGGTCCGCCTCGTGCGCGAGCCGCCGGGGTCGCGGCGCGGTGTCGATCCGACCGCGCTGCTCGTCACGTCGGAGTCCGCGCTCGACGGGCTCAACACGCGGATACTGGCGCGGGGCGCGGCGCCGGTGCCGATGAGCCGCTTCCGCCCCAACGTGGTGGTCTCCGGCTGGCCCGAGGCGCACACCGAGGACCGGGTCAGCCGCATGACCGTCGGCACCGCCGAGCTCGCGTTCGGCGAGCTGGCGATCCGCTGCGCGGTCACCCTGGTCGACCAGCGAGCCGGCGTGCGGGCCGGTCCCGAACCGCTGCGCACGCTCGCCGACTACCGCCGCGAGCCGGACGGGGTCGCGTTCGGCATGAAGGCCGCCGTGCTCACCCCCGGCCACATCGCCGTCGGGGACGAGGTCACCGTCACCGAGCTGCGGTAGGCCGTGGCGGTGGTGGCGCGCCGTGCGGTTCAGCGGTGGCGCACGATGACGGGCGCGCGGAGCGCGGTGCCGGGCCGACCCGGCTGTCTACTGAGGACTGGTCACCAGGTGGTCCATGACGTTCGGCAGTTCGGCGCGCAGGCGCGCCACGGCCTCGGTCATCCCGGTCAGGTGGTGCAGCAGGGCGCCTGTTCCGCGCCGGCGTGGCCGAGGTCGTCCAGGATGTCGAGCGCCTGGCGCCACGTGGCGTTCGCCGCCTCGACGTCGCCCGCGGCGTGGTGCTGACCATGGCGTGCCGGTCGTCGACGACTTCTACGACCGGGTCGTGGCCGACCCCGAGCTGACGGCGTTCTTCACCGGCGTCAACCTGCCCCGGCTGAAGGGCATGCAGGTCGAGTTCTTCGCGGCGGCGCTCGGCGGCCCGCACGAGTACCGCGGCCGGTCGATGAAGGACGTGCACCGCGGCCTCGGCATCACGCCGCGCCAGTTCGACCGGGTGGCCACCCACCTGCGCGACGCGCTGACCGCGGCCGGTCTCGCACCGGGCACAGTGGACGCGATCATCGGCGTCGTCGCCCCGCTGGCGGCCGACATCGTCTCGACCGCTCGCTAGCTCTCCGTGCGGGGCTGCGGGGTGGCGCGCCTGCGCTCGTAGGGCAGGAGTTCGCCCGCGGTGACGGCGAACGGCAGGTGGTTGCCCGCCGGCGGCAGCGGGCAGGTCGCGAAGTCGGTGAACGCGCACGGCAGGTTCCGCGCGCGGTTGAAGTCGAGCAGGACCGCGCCGTCGTCGGGCGCCGCGACCTCGACCGCCCGGTTTGCCGCGTAGGTGGTGACACCGCTCGTGGCGTCGGTGAACAGGATGCTCAGCCCGTCGCCGCGCAGGCCGTTGAACGCGGTCAGCGTGTACGTCGCGCTCTCGTGCTCGAACCGCACGACCCCGGGTGCGGCGTACACGTGGCTGAGCCCCTCGACCACGGCGCCGACGGTCACGGGCCGCGGCCGGCCGAACGGCTCGAACCGCGCGGGGATCACCCACGCCGGGTCCGGGTCGTACGTCGGCACACCCGCGAAGGCCGAGAGCGCAGGCGCGCTCGGGTCGTGCACGCGGATGAGGTAACCGGACCGGCGGGCGACCTCGACCTCGATGTCACCGGCCACCACCCGGGCCCCGGGCCCGCTGTCGACCAGCTCGAACCGCCGCACGTCCGGCACCGGCACGCCGTCGACGGTCAGCTCGGCGCCGCCGGGGTCGAGATAGGCGGCGTCCCGGTCCTGCCACCACGTGCCCGGCACGGCCGGGTACCGCCGCGGGGTGTCCGACAGCCAGTCCAGGGACACGAGCGCCAGCCACCCGTACGGGTGGGCCAGTTCGCGTTCCCTGGCCACTCGCCACTGCTGCCATCGGTACAGGAAACGTGCGGGACTGCCGTGGCGTGCGGTGTCCGTACCCATCGTTCCTCCCGCGATGTCGCCCTTGACCGAGAATGCGGCTGCCGCCACCCCGCGGCAACGTCGATCGCATGGTGAGACGGCGCGCTCACCGACGGGGTGATTTCACGATGTGGAAGCTGTTGCCACAGTTCGTCCACTGACCGACGCTGGTGGCTCAGCCACGACACCGGGGAGCAACGGATGACCGTCGAAGCAGGCACGCTGAACAACGTCGACCTCGCCGCCGTCGGCGCACTGGTCTCGGCGATCCAGGAGGACGCCGCGAAGGCGGGCACCACCTGGGCCGCGCACGTCACGTGGACCGGCGGCTTCCAGTCCACCGCCCGCGTCCGCGGCTTCGACCCCGTGCCCTCCGACGAACCGCCGGGCCTCGGCGGCGCCGACACCGCGCCCAACCCGGTGGAGCAGTTGCTGTCCGCGCTGGGCAACTGCCTCGCCGTCGGCTACGCCGCGAACGCCTCCGCGGCCGGCATCCAGCTCGACGAGCTGACGGTCGACCTCAAGGGCGACATCGACCTGCGGGTGTTCCTCGGCCTCGCGGAGGGGCACGCGGGCTTCGACTCGATCACCGCGAAGGTGCGGATCTCCTCCCCCGCGCCGCGCGCCGACCTCGAGGCCCTGCACGTCAAGGTCACCGCGTCGTCGCCGGTGGGGCACACCATCGCCGCGGCCGTACCCGTCACCGTCGACCTGGACTGACCCCGACGTCCACGCCGACCGCCGCGCACGAGCAGACATGTCCTCGGTGTCGCACTCATCGCGGTGCCCGATCGCCGAAAGGTTCCTGACGGCCGGGGAAACTGACAGGTCATGCGCTGTCGGCGGCTGGGAGGGTCACCGTCACCACGAGGCCGCCTTCCTCGCGGGCGCGGGCGGTGGCGGTGCCGCCGTGGGCGGTGGCGACGGATCGCACGATCGACAGGCCGAGGCCGACGCCCTTCGCGGTGACGAGGCGGTCCGCGGTGTGGCGGCGGAAGGGTTCGAACAGCGCCGGGACCTCGTCCGCCGGGACGTGGGGGCCGGTGTTCTCGACCTCCAGCTCGGCACGGTCCGCCGTCGCCCGCGTGGTCACCCGGACCCAGCCGCCGGGGCCCGTGTTGTGGCGGATGGCGTTCTCGACCAGGTTGTGCACCAGCCGTTCCAGCAGCAGCGCGTCGCCGGTGGCCGGGGTTTCCCGGGCGTCCTCGTGCACGACGACACCCGCCGCGGCGGCTTCGGCCGCTGTCTGTTCCACGACGTGGCCGACCAGGTCGGCCAGGTCGACCGGGAAGCGGTCGTCGAGTTCGTGGTCGGACTTCGCGAGCAGCAACAACCCGCTGATCAGCTGCTCGTGCCGTGCGTTGATCTCCAGCAGCCTGCTGCCGAGCGCCTTGACGTCCGCCGACGCCGACCTGCGGTGCATGGCGACCTCGACCAGCGACCGGCCCAGGGTGAGCGGGGTGCGCAGCTCGTGGGAGGCGTTGGCGACGAACCTGCGCTGCCCGTGGAACGACCGGTCGAGCCGCGCCACCATCGTGTCGAACGTGTCCGCGAGTTCCTTGACCTCGTCGTCCGGGCCGCGCAGGTTGATGCGTTCCGCCAGGCCCTGGTTGGCGCCGGGCGCGGCCGCGATCCGCCGGGCCGTGTCGGTGACCCGGTGCAGGGGCGCGAGCACCCGGCCCGTGACCAGCCAGCCGAGGCCGGCGGCCACGGTCGCGACCACGCCGAGTGCGATGGCGCCCTGCGTGAGCATGGAGGTGGTGGTGGCGTCGCGCAGCGCGGCCGACTGCTCGTCCACCCACCGCTCGGCGTCCGCGCCGGTGAGGCGGTCGCCGGTGGCGGTGATGACGAACAGCTTCCTCGGGCCGGAGCCGGCCACCTCGGCCTGCCGGGTCTGGTTCGGGTCGGCGGTGAGGATCTTCGGGCTGGTCTGGTCGATCTGCCTGCCGAGCAGGAGATACGTCACCGCCAGCAGCGCGATGCCCGCGACCAGGAACAGCCCGCCGTGGATGAGGGTCAGCCGGACCCGCAGCGTGATCCTCACGCGATGCGGTAGCCGACGCCGGTGACCGTCTCCACCACCGGCGGGTCGCCGAGTTTGCGGCGCAGCTTCAGCACCGTCAGCCGGACCACCCCGGTGAACGGGTCGATGTGCTCGTCCCACGCCTTCTCCAGGAGGAACTCGGTGGAGACCGCGGCGCCGTCGGCGCGCAGCAGCTCGGTGAGGACCGCGAACTCCTTCTTCGACAACGGGACGTACCGGCCGTCGCGGAACACCTGGCGGCGGGCCGGGTCGAGGGTGATGCCGGACCGGCGCAGCACCGGCGGCGCGGCGGGCCTGCAGCGCCTGCCGAGCGAGTGGATGCGGGCGGCCAGCTCCGGGAACGCGAACGGCTTGGTCAGGTAGTCGTCCGCGCCGAGCCGCAGCCCGTCGACGCGGTCGGTGACCTCGGCGGCCGCGGTGAGCATCAGCACCCTGGTGGGCGCCGCCGACTCGACCAGCGAGCGGCACACGTCGTCGCCGTGCACCACCGGCAGGTCCCGGTCGAGCACCACGACGTCGTAGTCGTGGACCCCCAGCCGCTCCATGGCCGCCGCCCCGTCCAGCGCGACGTCGACCGCGTGCGCCTCCTCACGCAGCCACTCCGCGATCGCCTCCGCGAGCATCGGCTCGTCCTCGACCACCAGCACCCGCATACCCGCATGATCGCCGACCACCGTGTTTCCTCCCGGTTAGCGCGGGCGCAAACAGCCGGGAAACCACCCGTCGCGTTGCATCGCCTCCCGTTCCGGCACGACGAACGAGGAGAAGGACCGTGCGACGACCGACCCGCGTGACCCTGGCGGCGCTGCCGCTGCTGTGCGCACTCGCCATGACCGGCTGCGCCGCCGACGAGCAGGCCGCCGACGACGTCGCCTCCGCGGGCGGCACCAGCTCGGCGGCCGCCGCGGACGACGAGGTCAGCCAGGAGGAGCGGGACGAGATGGGCCTGAAGTTCGCGCAGTGCATGCGCGAGAACGGTGTCCCCATGGACGACCCCGAACCGGGCAAGGGCATCCAGCTGAAGATCGGGCCGGAGACCACGCAGGAGACGGTGCAGGCGGCGATGGAGGCGTGCCGCGAGTTCAACCCGCAGGAGAACGGCACGGGCAAGCCGGATCCGCGGCGGGAGGCGGCGGTCCGCGAGTTCGCGCAGTGCATGCGCGACAACGGCGTCGAGGCGTTCCCGGACCCGGAGCCGGGCAGCGGCGGTCTCAAGATCACCGGTGAGGTGGGCCAGGACCCCGACTTCCAGACCGCCCAGCAGACCTGTCAGGACACGCTCACGGGCGCCGGGGTCAAGTGATGACCGATGACACGATCGGGCACACCCCGAACGAGAGTCCCACTCGTGCGCCCGGGGGTCCCCCGATGTCCACGCTACCGGCGAGCACCGACAGTTCCGGGGCCGTCGAGCCCCGGCGGGCCCGCCCGCGGCGCCGACGTCGCGGGCGGGTGCTCGTCGCCGCCGTACTCGTGGTGGCGGCGGGCGGTGCGGCGGCGTTCGTGCTGCTCGGCAGGCCGCAGGCGAGCACAGCCGAGGACGGTGCCGCCGACCTGCCGCCCGGCCGCGCCACGGTGACCCGCCAGACCCTGCGCGACAGCCACACCGCCGACGGCGAACTGGGCTACGGCACCGACACCACCGCGGTGAGCCGCCTGGCCGGCACGCTCACCGCGGTGCCCGACAGCGGCACCGTCGTGGCGCGGGGCAAACCGCTGTACACAGTGGACGGCGCGCCGGTGGTGCTGATGCACGGGGCGATGCCCGCCTACCGGCCGCTGTCGGCGGGCGCCGAGGGCCCGGACGTGCGGCAGCTGGAGGAGAACCTCGCCGCGCTCGGCCACACCGGGTTCACCGTGGACGAGGAGTTCACCGCGTCGACCGCCGACGCCGTCGAGCGGTGGCAGGCCGGTCTCGGGCTCGAGGAGACCGGCGTGGTCGAGCTCGGGCGGGTGGTGTTCGCGCCCGGCGACGTGCGGGTCGACAGCGTCGCGGCGGGCGCGGGCCGGCCGGTCCGGCCCGGCGACACCGTGCTGACCTACTCCGGGACGGCGAAGGCGGTGACCGTCGAGCTGGCGGCCGCCGACCAGCGGGTGGCGGTCAAGGGCGCGGCGGTGGAGATCACGCTGCCCGACGGCACCACCACCGCCGGGAAGGTCGCGCGGGTGTCCACGGTGATCGAGCCGGCGGCCGCCCCGGGCCAGGAGCCGGCCACGAAGGTCGAGGTGGTCGTGGCGCTCACCGACCAGAAGGCGGCCGCGGCCTACGCGCTCGCGTCGGTGGACGTCACGTTCACCGCCGAGGAACGCGCGGACGTGCTGGCCGTGCCGGTGGCCGCGCTGCTCGCGCTGCGCGAGGGCGGCTACGGCGTCGAGGTCGTCGAAGGCAACCGCAGCCGGTACGTGCCGGTCGAGACCGGCCTGTTCGCCGACGGGCTGGTGGAGATCTCCGGCGCCGGGATCGAGGAGGGCATGACCGTGGGGATGGCGAAGTGATCGTGCTCGACGACGTCACCAGGGTGTACGCCGACGTGGTCGCGCTCGGCGGGGTGTCCCTGCGGATCCACCGCGGTGAGCTGGTCGCGATCGTCGGCCCGTCCGGCTCCGGCAAGTCGACCGTGCTCAACGTGCTGGGCACGCTCGACCGGCCGTCGTCCGGCCGGGTGTCGATCGACGGGCACGACGTGTCCCGGCTGTCCGACGCCCAGCTGTCGGCGCTGCGCGCGAGCCGCATCGGGTTCGTGTTCCAGCAGTTCCACCTCGCCGCGGGCGTGCCGGCGCTGGACAACGTCGCCGACGGGCTGCTGTACACCGGGATGCGCGCGGGCGAGCGGCGCCGCCGGGCCACGGTCGCGCTGGAGCGGGTCGGGCTCGGCCACCGCATGGACCACGAGCCGCACGAGCTGTCCGGCGGCGAACGCCAGCGGGTGGCGATCGCGCGGGCCGTCGCGGGCGAACCGCCGCTGCTGCTGGCCGACGAGCCGACCGGTGCGCTCGACTCCGCGTCCGGCGCGGGCGTGATGGCACTGATGCGAGACCTGCACGCGGCGGGCACCACGGTCGTCATCATCACGCACGACCGGGACATCGCCGCGTCGCTGCCCCGCCAGGTGTCGATGCGCGACGGCCGGATCGTCGCGGACCGGGTGGGGGTGCCCGCATGACGACGCTCAAACCGGCACGCATGTGGCCCCGCGACGTGGTCAAGGTCGGCGCGGTCGGCCTGCGGACCCGGCCGCTGCGAGCGTTCCTGTCCGCGCTCGGCATCGCGATCGGGATCGCCGCGATGGTGTCGGTGGTCGGGATCTCCTCCTCCAGCCGTGCGGAACTGGACCGGACGCTCGCCGCGCTGGGCACCAACCTGCTGACCGTGTCGCCCGGTTCGACGTTCACCGGCGCGGCGGCGCGGCTCCCGGACACGGCCGAGGCGATGGTGCGGCGGATCGGTCCCGTCGAGTCGGTGTCGGCCGTCGGGCGGATCGGGCACGCGAAGGTGTACCGCACCGACCGGATCCCCGAGGAGCGGACCAACGGCATCGCCACCTACGCCGCCCGCACCGACCTGCCCGCCACCACCGGCGTGCGGCTGCGCAGCGGAACCTGGCTCAACGAGGCGACGAACCGCTACCCGGCGACCGTGCTCGGCGCCGCCGCGGCGGAACGGCTCGGGATCGGTCACCTCGGCGCGGACACCCGGGTGCTGGTCGGCGGCCGCTGGTTCACCGTGATCGGCGTCCTGGCGCCCGCGCCCCTCGCGCCGGAGCTGGACGACGCCGCACTGGTCGGCTGGCCGGTCGCCGAGACCGCCCTCGGTTTCGACGGCCGCCCCACCATGATCTACACCCGCTCGGCGGAGTCCTCGGTCGAGTCGGTGAGCGGCGTCCTCGGCGCCACCGCCAACCCGGAGGCACCCAACGAGGTCGAGGTGTCCCGCCCGTCGGACGCGCTCGTCGCGCAACAGGCCGCCGACGAGGCGTTCACCGGGCTGCTGCTCGGCCTCGGCGCGGTGGCGCTGCTCGTCGGCGGCGTCGGCGTGGCGAACACGATGGTGATCTCCGTGCTCGAACGCCGCGCGGAGATCGGGCTGCGCCGCGCGCTCGGCGCCACCCGCGGACAGGTGCGCACCCAGTTCCTGGCGGAGTCGCTGCTGCTGTCCGCACTGGGCGGCACCGGCGGCGCGGCACTGGGCGCGGCCGTCACCGCGGTCTACGCGGCCTACCGCGCCTGGCCGACGGTCATTCCACTGTGGGCGGTCGCGGGCGGCGCGGCGGCCACGCTGGTGATCGGCGGGCTCGCCGGCCTGTACCCCGCGGTCCGCGCCGCGCGCCTCTCCCCCACCGAGGCACTCGCCACACCGTGACGCCGGGCTGGTCGGCCCCGACCGCACCGCGCCGGTGCTCCCGTCGAGATCCGGTCTTCGCCGACCGGTGGAAGCGCGAGCACCGGCGGCCGACCAGCGATCGCGGGCACCTGTCCGGCAGGGCATCGAGACAACGCGCACCTCATCGGCCCGAGTTACTTCGAGTACCGGCAGGTGGTCGCGTACGAGTACGTCATGAATCCCGGCGGCACTTTTCCGATCGGCAGCCACGCCCAGCTCTGCTTGCTGAGGTTCACGGGTGGCTGGAAAGTCGACCGGTCCCGGGCGGGTGGACGCCGACACCCGGAGGGGTCCAACCGCTGATCCTCGCGCAGGCCCCCGACGGCAGCCTCGTCGACGACTCCGATCCCCTGCATCCCCTCGGTCAACCGTACGACGGATACCTCCTGACCGATGGCAGCTTGATGCTGGACGACAACGCGCTCGGACAAATGCCGCGGTCGCTTCACCACACGGGGTCTCGCCCTGTTGGCGAATGCGCTGAACCTCTAGCCGAGTAACTCCTCCGTCTGGGGAGTCGGTAGCCCTGGCTGTGAGGCGGGCCTTGCTGGGATCTGTTCCGGGGCACGCTGGTAGCGGTGATTCGGCCCCGGTCGAGTGCGGCCGCTCGAGGAAGACCGCGAACCGCTCCGAGCTGGGAGGGTGGTCGGTCTTCGTGAACACCGGCACACCGGCCTTCGTCACGCGGTCCCAGCACATCAACTGTCGGGAACGACGGCGGCACCGGCGTTCGGGGTCAGTCGTCGAGCAGGCGCCACGTGGTGAGGGCGAGTCGCGCCCGCGTCAGGCCTGCGGGGTCGGTCAGCTCGATGCCCAGCGCCTGCCCGATCTGCTCGAGGCGGCGGGCGACGCTCGTGTGGTGCAGGTGCAGCAGGTCCGCCGCGCGGCGCAGTGATCCGGTCGCGCAGTAGGCGTCGAGGGTGTCGACGTCGGTCCCGGCCAGCCGGGCGACCGCGGCCACGTCGGCGTTGTCGCGGGCGGTCTCGCGGGGCACGTGTGCCAGCAACGCCAGGGCGCCCAGCCGTTCGTACTCCACGACCGGCTGCCGCGCGGTGGCGAACCGCAACGCGGTGCGGGCCTCCTGCCACGACCGGTCGGGGCTCGCCGCGACGCCGATCCCCGCCAGCACGCCGGCCGGGAACCGCGCGGGGTCCATCGTGGTGGCGAGGATGACGCCGACGTCGGCGAGCGGCGCCGCCTTCACCGGGCGGCCGGGGCAGACCAGGCCGCCGACCCGGTCCAGCGGCACGTCCGACCGCACGGCCGCGACCCGGATCGGCAGGTCGGCGGCGAACCCGAGGAGCCGCAGCGCGCGGTTGCGGCCCGCCTCGTCGCTGTCGCAGCTGATCGCCAGTTCCACCAGCGCGGGGTCGGCCATCGTGGTGCGGGCCGGGCCGTAGCGCTCGACGACCGCGGCCGCCGCGATGGCGAGCCGGTCCAGCACCACCTCGTCGAGCGGGCCCGGCTCCCCCGGCCGTTCCAGCCACGCGGTGCCGATCTCCTCGTCGTCGAGCGTGATCGGCACGGTGAGGGACGGCGTGCCCGGCGGGCCCGCCTCCGTGCCGTGCGGCGAGTAGCGGACGACGCGTCCCGTGCCGTGCAGCCGGATGCCCGCGACGCACTCGGCGAGGCCGGCCGACGACCGGGCGAGCGCGGGCAGGTCCACGCGCCTGCGCATGAGCGTGTCGTAGAACATCACCACCCGCAGCGCACCCTCGACGTGCGTGTCCAGCTGCGACAACCGCTCGGCCAGTGCCTCCATGTCCGCAGGATAGCGACGATCGGTGCGTGCGCCGGCCGGGATGCGCGACGCGTGGCGGACGACCTCGGGCGTGGCGCCCTCCAGGATGGTCGGCATGGATCCCGAACTCGAAGCGTTCATCCCGCTGTTCCCGAAGGCCGACCTGACCGACCCGGTCAGCTCGCGCGCCAAGTTCGCCGAGCTGGCCGTCTCCGTGCCCGCCCCGGACGTGTCGCGCATGTCGGTCGAGGACCGCACGGTGCCCGCCGACCCCGCGGTGCCGGTGCGGATCTACCGGCCGCACGAGGCGCACGGCGCGATCGTCTGGCTGCACGGCGGCGGCTTCGTCATGGGCAACCTCGACACCGAGCACCCGTGGGCCGCCCGGCTCGCGGACCTGTCGGGCGCGGTGGTCATCTCGGTCGCCTACCGCCTGGCGCCGGAACACCCGTTCCCCGCGCCGTTCGACGACGCCTACGCGGTGCTGACCTGGGCAGCCGAGCACGCCGCCGAGCTGGGTGTCGACCAGGACCGGATCGCGGTCGGCGGGCACAGCGCGGGCGGCGGGCTCGCGGCCGCGCTCGCGTTGCGGGCACGCGACGAGCAGGGCCCGCGGATCTGCTTCCAGCTGCTCAACCAGCCGGGCCTCGACGACCGCCAGGAGTCGTGGTCGGCGCGGACCTTCACCGACACGCCGTGGATGAACCGCGACAAGGTCGCCGCCGCGTGGCGGCACTACCTCGGCGGCGCGGCCGCCACGCCGTACGCGGCGCCGTCCCGGGCCGAGGACCTGTCCGGCCTGCCGCCCGCCTACGTCGCCACCGCGGAGCTCTGCCCGAACCGCGACGAGGACATCGAGTACGCGACGCGCCTGCTGCGCGCGGGTGTCCCGGTCGAGCTGCACCAGTGGGCAGGCACGTTCCACGGGTCGCAGGCCATCGTGTCCGCCGAGGTGTCCCAGCGGCAGCTCGCCGAGCTGGGCGCGGCGCTGCGCCGCGGGCTGGCCGGGTGAGGCGGCCGTGCTGACATCCGCGCTGGCAGCCGTCCACCGCGCCGGGGTGCCCGGCGTGGCCGCCGAGGTGCGTGCCGGGGACGAGGTGTGGCGTGGCGCCGCCGGGGTCGCCGACCTCGAGACCGGCCGCCCCATGACGCCCGACATGCGGCTGCGCGTCGGCAGCATCACCAAGACGTTCGTCTGCGCCGCGGTCCTGCGGCAGGTCGAGCAGGGGCAGATCGACCTCGACGCGCCCGTCCGCCGGTACCTGCCCGAGCTGGTGCCGGACGAGGCGGTGACCGTGCGCATGCTGATGAACCACACCACCGGGTTCGTGGAGTACCTCCCGTACGCGTTCCCGTCGCTGCGCGGGCTCCCCGGCGGCCAGGTCTCGGCGGCGAGCATCGACCAGAACCGGTTCCGCCGGTTCGACCCGCTGGAGCTGATCGGGATGGGGCTCGCCGCGCCCGCCGCGAGCGAGCCGGGCAGTCTCCCCGGCACCTACTCGAACACGAACTACCTGCTCATCGGGCAGCTGCTGGCGAAGGTCACCGGCGCGACGGCCGAGGAGTACGTCACCAGGGACGTCATCGAGCGGGCCGGGCTGAAGCACACCTGGTTCCCGGACGGGCCGGAGATCGGCCAGCCGCGGCCCCGGATGTACGAGGCGCTGTTCGGGCTGATCGACCCGCCGCACGACTACAGCGTCTACGACATGTCGTGGGTCGGGCCCGCCGCGTCGCTCGTGTCGACGCTCGCCGACCTCAACCGGTTCACCGGGCTCCTGTTCGCCGGGGAGGTCGTGACCCCGGCGTCGCTCGCGCAGATGCGGCGGACCGTCCCCGTGATCAGCCAGGTCGGGCAGAAGATCGACTACGGCCTCGGCCTGCAGCGGTCCACGCTGCCCGACGGCCGGACCGTGTGGGTCAGCGACGGCACGGTGTGGGGCGCCTGCGCCACGGCGATGGTCAGCGAGGACGGCTCGCGCAGGCTGGCGGCCGCGTTGAACCTCGTCCGGTGGCGCACGCCGAGCCCCATCGACGACGCGCTCCCCGCCCTCCACGTGACCGCGATGAGCGCCGATGGCTGACACCGCCGGGCTGCTCCGCCCGCACCTGGGGGGTTTCGCGGCCGTGGTCGTGCTGCGGGTGATCGGCGCCGTCGCGGGGCTGGCGCCGCTCATCGCGGTGGTCGAGCTGGGCCGGGTGCTGCTCGCGCCCGGCCCGGCCGACCACGACCGCGTCTGGTTCGCCGTCGGCGCGGGCGCCGCGGGCCTGTTCGTGCGGCTGCTGTTCACCACCGCGTCGTCCGGCGTCGGGCACCTGCTCGACGACCGGGTGCAGCTGTCGTTCCGCCGCGAGCTGGCCGCGCGGCTCGCGCGCGTGCCGATCGGCTGGTTCTCCCGGCGGCGCACCGGTGAGCTCGCGAAGGTCGTCGGCGACGACGTGAGCGCCGTGCACCCGTTCATCGCGCACTCCCCCGGCGAACTGTCCGCCGCGTTCGTGGTGCCCCTGGTGTCGCTCGCCTACCTGTTCACCGTCGACTGGCGGCTCACGCTGATCACGCTCGTGCCGGTGGCGCTGGCCGTCGCCGCGGTGCCCGTGATGACGCGCCCGGCCCGGCTGCGCGAACAGGAGGAGTTCGACGCGGCCATGGGCCGGATCGCCGACTCGGTCGTCGAGTTCGTGCAGGGCATCGCGGTGGTCAAGGCGTTCGGCGGCACCGGCAAGGCACACCGCGGGTTCCGCACGGCCGTCGACGACTTCGTGCGCACCTTCTACCGGTGGGTCACCGGCCTCGCGCCGGTCGCGGCGGCGATGCAGCTCGCGCTGTCGCCCCCGTTCGTGCTGCTCGTCGTGCTGATCGGCGGCGCGGCCCGCATCACGGGCGGTGGCATGGCCCCCGCCGACCTGCTGCCGTTCCTGCTGCTCGGGCTCGGCCTGACCGCGCCGGTCGCCGCGCTCGGCCACGGGTTCGACGACCTGCAGGCGGCGCGGCGCGCGGTCGGCCGGATCCGCGAGGTCCTCGGCGTGCCGCCGCTGCCGGAGCCGGAGCACCCGGTCACGCCGGTCGGCCACCGGGTGGAGCTGCGGGACGTCCGGTTCGGTTACGAGGACGGGCACGAGGTGCTGCGCGGCGTCGACATGGTGCTCGAACCCGGCACGGTCACCGCGGTCGTCGGCCCGTCGGGCAGCGGGAAGTCCACACTGGTCCGGTTGCTGCCGCGGTTCTTCGACCCGGCGCACGGGTCGGTGACCATCGGCGGCGCCGACCTGCGCTCGGTGGGCAGCGCGCGGCTGCACCGGCTGGTCTCGTTCGTGTTCCAGGACGTGCGCCTGCTGCGCGCGTCGGTCGCCGACAACATCGCGCTGGCCGTGCC
Organism: Actinophytocola sp. KF-1; assembly: GCF_054661535.1. Classification (NCBI taxonomy): domain Bacteria; kingdom Bacillati; phylum Actinomycetota; class Actinomycetes; order Pseudonocardiales; family Pseudonocardiaceae; genus Actinophytocola; species Actinophytocola sp. KF-1. The sequence goes on from NZ_BAAFVK010000003.1 coordinate 501,045, forward strand.
GCACGCCGGGCACGACGACGTGGTCCGCGCGGCCCGGCTCGCGCACGTCCACGACCGGATCCTCGAGCTGCCACACGGCTACGACACGGTCATCGGCGACGACATCACCCTGTCGGGCGGCGAGGCGCAGCGGATCGCCCTCGCACGCGCACTGCTCGCCGACACCCCGGTCCTGGTGCTCGACGAGGCGACCGCGTTCGCCGACCCACCGACCGAGCACGCCGTGCGCGCGGCACTCGCGACGCTCGCGGGCGAGCGGACGATCCTCGTCATCGCGCACCGCCTGACGACGGTCGCCGCCGCGGACACCGTCGTGGTGCTGGCCGACGGCGTGGTCGTCGAGCGCGGCACGCCCGCCGAACTGCTGGACCAGGACGGGACGTTCGCCGCGTTCTGGCGAACCCACGCGGAAGGCGCGATGTCGTGATCCGGACGTTGCTGCGGGTGCTGGGCACCGAGTACGCCCCGCCGGTGCGCCGCGCCATGGCGCTGATGACGGCGACCGCGGTCGCCGAGGGGCTGTCGTACGCGCTGCTCGTGCCGGTGCTGCGAGCGCTGTTCGGTGACACGCCGGGTGCCGCCTGGCCGCCGCTGATCGCGTTCGGCGCCGCGGTCGCCGGGTACGCGGCGCCGCGCTACCTGGCCGACCTGGCGGGGTTCCGCGCCGGGACGACGTTGCTGCACGGCATGTTCCACCGGTTCGGCGACCACCTCGCGCGGCTGCCCATCGGGTGGTTCAGCCCAGCCCGCGTCGGGGAGCTGTCCGTGCTGGCGGGCAGCGGTGTCCTGCGGGCGATGGGCGTGATCGCGCACCTGCTGGCCCCGTTCATCGCCGCGAGCGTGACGCCGTTGACGATCGTCGCCGTCATGCTGGCCCACAACTGGCAGCTGGGTCTCGCCGCGCTCGCGGCCGCGCCGGTGGTGGCCGCGATCCAGGTGTGGACGGGCCGGTCGATGGCCGCGGCCGACGCGGACCGCGCCGCCCGCGACCACGAGGCGACCGGCCGGGTGATCGAGTACCTGCAGGCCCAGCCCGTGCTGCGGGCAGGCGGGCGGAGCACGGAACGGTTCCGGTTGCTCGACGACGCGCTGCGCGAGCTGCGGCGCGCGTCGCGCCGGACCGTCGTGTCGGCGCTGCCGGGCGCGGTGGGGTTGGCGTTCGTGGTGCAGGCCGTGTTCACCGGGCTGCTGGTGCTGGGCGCGTACCTGGCGCTGGGCGGACGGATCGGCGGCGCCGAGGTCGTCGCGATCCTGGTGCTGGCGGCCCGCTGCGCGGACCCGTTGCTGTCGCTGACCGACATCGGCGGCAAGCTGCGCGGCGCCCGCGCGGAACTCGCCAGGCTGGACGCCGTGCTGCGCACGGAACCGCTGCCCGCGCCCGCGTCACCCGAGCGGCCGTCGCGGCACGACCTGGAGTTCGACGCGGTCGCCTTCCGGGCGCTCGCGGACGTGTCGCTGACCGTGCGGGACGGACAGCGGCTGGCCGTGGTGGGCCCGTCGGGTGCGGGCAAGACCACGTTGCTGCGGTTGGTGGCGCGGTTCCACGACGTGTCGTCGGGTGCCGTCCGCGTCGGCGGCGTGGACGTGCGTGCCATGGACCCCGAGGAGCTGATGGCGAGGATCGCGTTCGTGTTCCAGGACGTGTACCTGTTCGACGGGACCATCGAGGAGAACGTCCGCCTCGGCCGCCCGGACGCCGACGACGCGGCGGTGCGTGCGGCGGCGACGGCGGCCCGGCTGGACGAGGTGGTCGCGCGCCTGCCGGACGGCTGGTCCACGAACGTCGGCGAGGGCGGCGCGCTGCTCTCGGGTGGCGAGCGCCAGCGCGTGTCGATCGCGCGGGCACTGCTGAAGGACGCGCCGATCGTGTTGCTGGACGAGGTCACCTCCGCCCTCGACCCGGCGAACGAGGCCGCGGTGCACGAGGGCGTCGAACGCCTGGCGGCGGGCAGGACGGTCGTGGTCGTGGCGCACCGGCTGCACACCGTCCAGCGGGCGGACCGGATCGCCTTCCTCGAGCACGGCCGGATCGTGGAGGAGGGCACCCACGACGAGCTGCTGCGCCTCGGCGGCCGCTACGCCGACTTCTGGTCCCTCAGCCCGGCCCCTGGTCGTCCACAGTAGACTCCGCGGCGTCCTCGGCGGCCTGGTACAGACCGGGTCCGGTGATCACCAGGTCGTCGAGGAACGCCGACACCGCGGTGTGCGCGCCGTGGATCAGCTCGTCGGTGTGGTCGAAGTCGAACGGGGAGACGCGGACGTACTCCGGGCCGGGCAGGTACACGACCGGCACGTCGCGGGCGGCGACCGGCGCCTCGAGGCGGGCCTGGACCCGCATGGTGACGATGGCCGTGAACAGCAGCGCCTCCGCCAGGGTGGCCGGGGCGCCGGGGATCCGGCCGGGGAACGTCGCGTCCAGCACCACGAGGGACCGGGCGCCCATCGCCAGCGCCTGGATCAGCGGGACGTTCGCGACCACCCCGCCGTCGTAGAGCTGCCTGCCGCCGACCTCGACGGCCGGGTAGATGCCGGGGATCGCGGCGCTGGCGAGCAGGGCGGGAGCGAGGGGGCCGTCGCGGACCACGTGCGCGGCCGCGGTCGTCACGTCCATGGTCACCGCGCCGAACGGCACCGCGAGGTCGGCGAAGGTGGCGTCCCGGGGCAGGTGGGCGTCGATCACCGCGTGCAGGCCGGTGTTGGGGAACAGGTGGGTCCGCCCGCGCCGCAGCGTCCTGGCCTGCGAGAGCGGTCCGCCGGGGAACACGGCGCGGCGTGTCATGGCCGACCACACCGGGGTGAGCCGGTCGACGGCGTCGGCGGGGTCGAGCGCCACGAGCGCGCCGTTGAGCGCACCGACGGACGTGCCGACGACCAGGTCCGCGACGATCCCACGCTCGGTGAGCGCGCGCAGCATCCCGACCTGGGCGGCGCCGAGGCTGCCGCCCCCGCCCAGCACGAACCCGACCGGCCGCGGCAGGTCGTCGACCACGCTCATGGGCGTTGAATCTACGGCCGGGCAGGCGCGGGCTCATCTCAATCACTGATTGAATCGGTGCTTGAGGTGTGTTGTGCTGGACCGGTGACCGAACTGACCGAGGCGTCGACGCGGGCCAGGCTCCTCGCGGCCGCCGAGCAGGAACTGCTGGCCACCGGCTACGACCGGCTGTCGGTGCGGGCGGTGAACGCGGCGGCGGGCATGAACCCGGCCGCGGTGCACTACCACTTCGGGTCGAAGGAGGCGCTGGTCGCGACGCTGCTGCAGGAACGGCTCGGCCCGCTGTGGCAGCCGCGGCTCGCCGAGCTGACCGGCACGCCGTCGGTGGCGGAGCTGGTCGACGCGGTCATCGGTCCGCTGACCGGGCTGGCGGCGGACCCGGTGGGCCGCATGCGGCTGCACCTGCTGGCCCGGTTCGTGCTCGGCCGCCGGGCGCCGGCGTTCACGGACCGGTGGTTCGCGCTGCCGCCGTGGGTCGAGCTGCTCCGCGCGGCGCGGCCGGACCTGACCGCGCGGGAGGCGCGGCGGCGGTGGGCCATGGCGTTCACGCTCGTCCTGCACCACTACGGCGACCCGCTCGCCGACGTGCCGGGCGAGCCGTCGCCGCCCGGCTCGTTGCGCGCGTTCGTGCTCGCGGGCCTGGACGGCCCGTGATGGCGCCCGACCCGTTCGCCCCGGCGCGGCTCGGCCCGGTGACGCTGCCGAACCGGATCGTCAAGTCGGCGACGTTCGAGGGCGTGACCCCGGACGCCCTGGTCACCGACGCGTTGATCGACTTCCACCGCGCGCACGCCCGCGGCGGCGTCGGCATGACGACGGTGGCGTACCTCGCGGTGTCGCCAGAGGGCCGCACGCACCGGCGGCAGATCTGGCTGCGCGAGGAGGCGGTCCCGGGGCTGCGCAGGCTCACCGACGCCGTCCACGCGGAGGGCGCCGCGGTCGCCGCGCAGATCGGCCACGCGGGCCCGGTGGCGAACGCCGCCTCGAACCGCGCCGCGGCGATCGCCCCGGGAAAAGCACTGTCCCCACTGGGTTTCCGCATGACGAAGGCGGCGACGGAAGCGGACCTGACCCGTGTCGTCGAAGCACACGCGAACGCGGCCCGCCTGGCGGCCGAGTCCGGCTTCGACGCCGTGGAGGTCCACTGTGGACACAACTACCTGGTCAGCGCGTTCCTGAGCCCCCGCCTCAACCACCGCGACGACGCGTACGGCGGCGGCCTCGCGAACCGCGCCCGCCTGGCACTGGCCGTCACCCGAGCCGTCCGCGACGCGGTCGGCGACCGCATGGCGATCACCGCGAAACTCAACATGGACGACGGCGTGCGCGGTGGGCTGCGGGTGGAGGAGAGCCTGCGGGTGGCGTCGTGGCTGGCACGCGACGGCAGCGTGGACGCACTCGAACTGACCGCGGGCAGTTCCCTGCTCAACCCCATGTACCTGTTCACCGGCGACGCCCCGGTCCGCGAGTTCGCCGCGGCGTTCCCGGCCCCGCTGCGGTGGGGTCTGCGGTTGGCGGGGCGCACGTTCCTGCGCGCATACCCGTTCCGGGAGGCGTACCTGCTGGATCGGGCCCGCCTGTTCCGCGGGGAACTGTCGTTGCCGCTCATCCTGCTGGGCGGCATCACCCGCCGGGAGACGATCGACACCGCCATGGAGGAGGGGTTCGCGTTCGTCGCCATGGCGAGGGCGCTGCTCCGCGAACCCGACCTGCCACGCCGCCTCGCCGCCGCACCCGGCACCCCGTCCCTCTGCACCCACTGCAACAAGTGCGTGCCCACCATCTACAGCGGGACCCGCTGCGTGCTCACGGACCCACAGCACCCGGGCCATGCCCGAGGTGTGGGGTAATCCACAACGGGGTGGCGGCGGGCGCCGCGGCGAGACGTGGTCGACCGCGCGACACGGGCGCAGACCTGCGCTGACCCGCTCGACATCGGTCTTCCCTGATTACGAACCCGGAAATCACTTCAGGAACTTCAAAGTGTCGAACTTCCCCGGCAATTTGCATTGTTCAAGGTGCTCGACAAAGGTTGTGACCAGTAACCACCTCATTGCCGGTTGACCCGGCGAGAGGCGGTCGGTACGCAGGAACTATCGGGGTGTGTGCGGGCGTGGGAGGTGGCGTTGGCGCGCGAACTTTTCTCGATCACGAGACCTCGCCGTCGTGGCGGGAGACAGTAGGCATGGAGGTCGAGGCGGACTGGCTGCTCAAGGACGCGGACGTCAACGTCGCGCTCGGCGCGGAAGTGCGGTCGGCGCGCGAAGCGGCCGGGCTCACGCGGCCGGAACTCGTGGCACAACTGCCGTTCAAAACCACGGTGCCCACGCTGTTGAACTGGGAACTCGGCCACCGGGCCATTTCCTATGCGCGGCTCGTGGAACTGAGCAGGACGCTCAACTGCTCGGGCCATGAACTGTTGCGCCGCGCGATCGAGCGCGTCGACGCGATCCAGTCACTGCTGGTCGAGCTTGATCTCCGCCCACTTCTCGAGAACCAGGATCCCCAATTCGGGATGCTGAAGACGTGGGCGGAGAACAAACTCCGCGCCAAGAGCGACGAAGGGACACGTGTCACGGTCCATCACTCGGTCGTCCGGGAATGGGCGATCCTGCTCGGGATGCGCCTGGACGACCTGGTGGACCACTTGACGGCAACGGCTTCCCTTCGTCAGGTCAGTGGACGTTGAACCACGTCGACCTGTGCTTGGCACCGCTGGGCGAGGACGCCGTGCGGACAGTCCCGGCATCCCGCGGATCGCAGACGGAGGTACCGGCCGACGTCGCGGATCCGTACAGCGCGCCGGTCATCCCGTGGACGTTGAACCACGCGGACCTGTGTTCGGCGCTCTGCGGACCGCGGTCGCAGAAAACGGTGGCCGGGGCGGACGCGTGCTCGATGCGCGCGTCCGGCGATGTCGCGAATCCGTACGAGACGGCGGCTGTCACAGCGAGCCCGCCCACGTAGGCGGCAACCAGCCTCACAGCCTGGTCGCTCCTTTCCGGTGTCGATGCGACACCCCCGTGGGCATCGCGTGGCGAGCCGGGGTCACCGGCTGGGGGTGCCGATCTTGGACCATCCTCTGGGTGAGGTCAACGCGGTGAATCACCGATCTACGCGATTCGACAAACTCCCTGCCAGGGTCCGTGTCCGGTCGACGCTGGTCACGCCGCCGGGACGTCCTGACCCACATGCACGACAACTCCGTCAGCAACAAACCAGATCCACCCGATCGAGTACCGATATCGCAGACCGTGACGGCTTGCCCGGGACCCTTCCCCGGTTCGAGGGTCACATCGTGCGATGGCGGAACGTCCGCTCTGCACGCAGTGGGCAACCGGACTCAAGCCGGGAAAGGCGCCGTTCAGGCGGCATGGGCGCCGCCGTGTCGCGGCACCTCGGTGGCCGAGCGTTATGTGAACGTCACCCTCGGCGACTATAAGGAAAAGTGGGCGAATCGCGGACGGGGGACACATGACCGAGCGGGATGCGGGCGCGACCCGCAACGTCGTCTCCGGCCAGTTGACCGGGCAGGCGGTGCAGGCCAGTTCGATCGACCAGGTGCACTTCCACGCCGCCGCGCCGCGGGGCGGGAGCCGTCAGTTCGACGTCCCCGAGCAACTTCCCATGCGCCCGCGCCGGTTCGTCGCCCGCGACGAGGAGCTGGCGACCTTGCGACGCTGGCGCGCCGAGCAGGCGGACGGGCCGCTGGTCGTCGTGCTGACCGGGACGGGAGGCGTGGGCAAGTCGGCCCTCGCGCTCCGGTGGTTGCACGAGATCAGCGCCGACCTGCAGGACGGCACGCTGTTCGTCGAGCTGGGTGGCGACAGCGCCGAACCGGTCTCCCCCGGCCAGGCGCTGCAGTGGTTCCTGGAGTCGTTGGGCGTGCCCGGCAAGCGCATCCCGGCCGAGCCGGCGCAGCGGGCCGCGCTGTTCCGGTCGGTCACCGCCGACCGGCGGCTCGCGGTGTGCCTCGACAACGCGGTCTCCGCGGCACAGGTCCGCGCGCTGCTGCCTGCCGGAGCAGGCACGGTCGTCGTCGCGACGAGCCGGTCGCGGCTGTCCGGCCTGGCGCTCGACGGCGCGCACTTCCTCGAGGTCGCCCCGCTGCCCGACACCGACGCGCTGACCGTGCTCGAGGAGCTGGTCGGCCGGGAACGGGTCGCCGGGGACGTCCCCGCCGCGCGCCGGATCGTGGCGCTGTGCGCGGGCTTACCCCTGGCCGTGTCCATCGTCGGGGCACGGCTCGCGGCACGGCCACGGCGCAGGCTCGACGACGAGGCCCGGTCACTCGCCGACGACCGGCACCGGCTGGCCGTCACCGTGACCGGCGACCGGTCGGTCGGCGCGGTGTTCACCTCGTCGTACCTCGAACTCGACGACCGCGCTCGGCAGGTCTACCGGGCGTGCGCCGCCCATCCCGGCCGCGAGTTCACCGCGGCGCCCGTCGCCGCCGCGCTCGCGTGGGACGCCACGGCGACCGGGGACGTGCTCGCGGCGCTCATGGACGTCAACCTCCTCGTCGAGGTCGACGACGAGCGCTACGCCTACCACGACCTGGTGCGCGCCCACGCCAGGCACTGCGGCGAGACCGAGGAGGGCGTGGCGGAGACGACCGCCAGGACCCGGCGGATGGCGGACTGGTACCTGAGGCACACCGTCGCCGCGGACACGGTGATCCACCCGTTGCGCCCGCGTGTGGGTCCGCTCTACCAGGGCGACCACCCTCGGGTGTTCACCGGCGAACAGGCCGCCATGTCCTGGCTGGAGCGGGAACGGGCCAACCTCCGGTCGGTCGTCGAACAGTCCTGGACCCACGGGTGGGACGACATCGCATGGCAGATGTGCGAGGCGCTGTGGGGCCTCTTCCTGCACACCCGGCGGTACGGGGACTGGATCGACATCCAGCGCACCGGGATCGCCAGCGCGCAGCGGTGCGGCGACCAGCGCGCCGAGGCCCGGCTCCGTTCGCAACTGGGTTTCGCCTACGCCAAGGTCGAGCGCTTCGCCGACGCGGTCCGGGAGAACACGACGGCGCTGGAGATCGCCGACGCGGTCGGTGACAAGCAGGCCAGGGCGACCGCGCTGTCCCAGCTGGGGCGCGTGGCACGCGGTACCGGCGACCTCACCGGCGCGCTGGACTACTTCCGCCGGGCACGGGCCGCGCACGAGGAGCTCGGCCGCCCGGCCGGGATCGCGCTGAACCAGCGGCGCATCGGTGACGTGCTGACGCGGATGGGGGAACTGGACGCCGCCGTGATCGAGCTGCGGACCGCGGCGGACACCATGGCGGCGCTGGGCAACAAGACCCAGCACGCCCGCAGCCTCCAGTTCCTCGGCGTTGCCCACCGGCTCGCGGGCCGGCTCGAACTCGCCGTCGCCGTGCTGCGTGAGGCGTGGGCGGCGATCCGCGACCTCGACTCGCCCTACTACCAGGCCGAGGTGCTCGCCCAACTGGGCGAGGTGGCGGAACAAGGCGGGGACCGCCCTGCCGCCACCGACGCCTACCGGCAGGCGGGAGACCTCTACGCCGCCGTCGAGGATCCCCGCGCCGACCTCATGCGGTCCCGCGTCACGTCGCTGACGACGCCCTGACCGCACGGGCCAGCACCGCGCGGTACCGCGCCACGACGGCGGGCAGCACCGCGGCCCAGTCCCCCGTGCCCCACGTCACCGGCCCCCGCACGAGCACGTCGGCCACCTCGCACCACCGCGCCGAGGCGACCGCCACGTCGACGAGCAGCCCGTCCCCGCGGTCGTCCCCGGCGGTCCACGCGAACGCGACCACGCCGGGCGCGAGGCACCTGTGGGTGACCACCACCGCCCCGGTCGCCATCCCGCTCACCGCCACTCTTCCGGTCGTGGCAACGGAACGGGCGACGCGTGCGCGGGCCACGGCGGTGGGTCGATGCCGAGCAACCGGTACATGACCGCGCGCAGTTCCCGTGCCGCGCGGCCCGGTCTGCTGGAGATCGCGGCACGCATCGCCGCCTGGCAGGTGACCGCGCGGTCGAGCTGGGGCAGCAACGGCCGGTCGTGCTCGAGGAGGGGCGCCCGCTCGGCCAGGCTCGCGGCGATGCTGCCTGGCCGCAGCACGCCGTGCGGCACCGTCGCGAGGCAGACGCGGCGCCCGATCGCCGCCGCGTAGGCGGTCGTCGAGCCGTGGTCCCCGATCACGACGTCGGACGCGACCATCACGGCACGCCACCCCTCGTCGGGTGGCACGACCGAGATCCCGTCGTGCCGGGTCGCCGCGAGCCACGAGCGGACCTGCCACCGGCCGTGTGCCGCGAACACCGCGGGGTGCACGACCGCGAACACGCGCGTGCGGGTGTTCCCCGGCCCGAGTTCGTCGAGGAGCCGACCGTAGAGCTCGGGGTGGGCGCCGACGGTCGAGTCGGTCGACCACGTCGAGCTCACCGTCACGAGGGTCTGGTCGGCCGCGATGCCCAGGGCCGCGCGGTACTGGTCCCGCAGCGGGAGGCTCGCGGTCATGCGGTCGAGGCAGATGTCGCCCGCGACGACCGCGACGGGTGCCGCCTCGGGGCACGTGTCGCGCAGCACGGCGAGCTCCGCGTCATGGCTCAGCGCCAGCGCACTGGGCACCAGGCGGCCGCGGTGGGTGAGCAGTTCCCGGTCCAGGCCGGTGGTCGGTCGTGTCGCGCCACCGCTCTTGCGGCTGAAGCGCCGTGAGCGCGTGGCGCCCGCCCCGTGGGGCAGGACGAGGACACGCCCGTGCACCTGGTCGAGGTGGCGGTGGCTCGCCGCCAGCACGAGGTCCCACTCGTGCTGGACCGCCTGCTGCCACGGGATCGCGAGGATCCCGGTGCCGCGCACGAACTCGTCCAGCCCGTGCCACGCCTGCCCCGCGTGCGGGACGGTGACGGCCAGCTGGAGCCGGAAGTCGGCCTCCAGCAACGGAACCAGGTCGAGCAGCCGGGTTCCCGCCGCCATGGTCGGAACCATCAGCAGCACGGTGCGGAATCCCGTGCGGGTTATTCGGGTGCCGGCGTCGAGACCGACAGGACCGCGCACCCAACCGCCTTCACATCCCGTCCAGGACATCCTCGTCTCCCCTCGCCGGGCACCGGCGGAAGGTGTCCGCCCCGAGGCCGCTCCCCGTGTCGCACCGGCGGGACCAAGCGTGCGACGGGGATTTGGCAATGGAATGTCACTGATCTGGCAAGGACCTGTCATGTCTTTCTGACGTGCGCGAACCGGCTTCGACGGCTCGGCGGGGACTTTCCGCGGCCCACCCCCGGTCCGGCCGTGGATCAATCGAGCGCCGCACGAATTTCAGGGCGCTGTCACGCGTCATTCAGACCGCTTTCGGCCAGGTAACGAGTCGGCCACAGGTTCTCTTTACCGAAGGCCGGTACGTACTATCCAGTGGGGGAGAACTCCTCTTCCGGACGTCATTTCGACGCACCCAGCTTCGGGGGTGAAAGCTGGTGGACACAGGCTTTGGCATCCTGGGTTCAACGGAGATATTCATAGCGGGGGACACGGTCGGCGGCTGGGGCCGCCGACGGGAGAAAGCCCTCCTGGCAGCACTTCTCACCCGCCCGGACACCCCGTTCTCCGCCCGGGAGCTCGCCGACTGGCTGTGGGGCGCCGACAACCTCCCGCAACGTCCGGCCGCGGCCCTGTCCACGAACGTGTCGCGGCTGCGCAAGGCACTCGACCACCTGCCCGTGGACGCGGATCTGCTGGGCACCAACGGCACCTATCGCGTCGTGGTGGCACGGGAGTCGATCGACTACCACGTATTCCGCGAGCTGATGGGTGCGGCGCGGGAACGGTCCCGGCGCGGCGACCACCGTGCCGCGGGCGACATCTCGGCACGCGCGCTGAGCCTGTGGCGCGGCGAGCCGCTGGCCGACCTGGCATCCGAACGTGCAAATGCGTGGCGCGTCCGCATCGTGCAGAACGAGTGGCTGCCCGCGAATATATTCTTGATCGAAAATCGGCTCCGCGATCATTCCCACGACGACGCCATCTCCATTTTGGACGAACTGCAGGGAAAACATCCGCAGGAAATCAGACTGGTTGCGTTGCGGATGTCGGCGCTGCACGGCCTCGGCCGCGGTGACGAGGCGACGGACCTCTACCTCGCCACCGCGCGGCGGCTGCGCGCCGACGGGGACGACCACGCGGCGCTGTACCTGCGCAGGCACCAGGACAGCCTCGCCGCCACACTGAGCAGGCCTGCGGGCGGTGCTCACACCACCGACGGCGCCGGGGTGCTGACCACACCACCGCGCCTGCTCCCGCCCGCGATCTCCGGGTTCGTGGGCCGGGCCGACCAGTTGCGGGACCTCGACACCGCGGCCTCGGCCGCCGACGGCGACCACGGGATCCGCGGTGTCGTCGCGGTGGACGGCATGGCCGGGGTCGGCAAGACGGCCCTCGTTCTCCACTGGGGTCACCAGGCGCGGGACCGCTTCCCCGGCGGCACGCTCTACGCCAACCTCGACGGCTTCTCCGACCGCGACCCCATCGGCCCCGGCACCGTGGTCGACGACTTCCTCATCGCCCTGGAACACCCACCGGGACCCGACAGCAGCCCGCGGCACCGGCAGGTGCAGCTCGGCAAGCTCCTGTCCGGGCGGCGAACGCTCGTCGTCCTCGACAACGCCCGCAACACCGACCACATCCGGGACCTGCTGCCCGTGCTCGCGAACACCTTCCTCGTGGTGACCAGCCGCCAGCACCTGACCGCCCTCACCACGCTGACGGGGGCGCGGCGCGTCCACGTGGAACCGATGGACCCCGCGGAGTCGTCCGCGTTGCTCACCCGGCACAGCGGGCTCGGCACGCTCGACGAACGCACCGCCACCCGCGCACACGACCTGTGCGCGGGCCTGCCGCTGGTCCTCCACCTGCTCGCCGACCACCTCGCCCAGAACAGCGACCGGGCCCCGGCGGCCGTGCTCGACCAGCTCAACCGGTACCGGCTGATCACCACGCTCGGGGACACCGGCGACGGGACGATCAACGCGTCCGCGCTCTTCCGCCAGTCCTACCTCGCGCTCCCGCCACCGGAACGGCGGCTCATGCGGCTCCTCCCGGTGTGTCCCGGGCCCGACTTCAGCGCGTCCGCCTGTGCCGCGTGCGACGGCCGGACACCCGACGACACCGCCCGCAGCCTGGCGATCCTCGTCGGGGCGCACCTCCTCGAAGGTCCCGACCACAGCGACCGCTACCACTTCCACGACCTGCTGGCGGAGTTCGCCGCCCACTGCCTCGTCACCGACGAGACGGAGATCGCGAGGCGGGACGCCGAACGCCGCGTCCTGACCTTCTACCTGCGCAGTGCCGACCTGGCGGCGGGCATCCTCTACCCCGGCCTGCCGACGCCGCCGCCGCTCCCCGGCGCCGACACGGACCCACCGCCCGCGCCGATCGCCGACCGTGAGCAGGCGCGCCGCTGGTTCGACCAGGAGCGCACGGCGCTCGTCCTCGCCGTCGCCATGGCCACCGACCACGGTCACCACCAGCTCGCCTGGCACCTCGCCGATCCCGTCGCCACCGACTTCGGCCGGTGCGGGTACCTGCACGACAGCCGGGCCGTCCGCGAGCACGCGGTCGTCGCGGCCCGCGCCGACGGGCACGCGATCGCCGAGGCGTCCGCGCTCGTCGGCCTCGGCATGGACTGCATGCTCGAAGCCGACCACCAGCGGGCCCGCGACTGTTTCACGACCGCGTTGCGACTGGTCGAGGAGCACCACCACGAACGTGGCCAGGCCACCGTCCTGCACCAGCTCGGCAGGCTCGAGGCGCTGCAGGACAACCACAGCGCCGCCATCGACCTGTTGCGCCGCAGCCTGGCGATCGCGACCCGCACCGGTGACGCCGAACTGCAGTCCTGGACCGACTGCCGCATCGGAGAACTGCTCCGCGCGCTCGACCAGCCCGACGCCGCCGTCGTCCACCTGCACCGCGCCGCGGCGCTCGCCCAGACCATCGACGAACGGTCCGCCCACGCGAGCAGCCTCACCGGGCTCGCGGGCATCTTCCTCGACCGAGGCGACCTCGGCGCCGCCACCGCCCACTGCGCGCAGGCCCTCGCGCTCGCCGAGTCGGTGCCCGATCCCGGTGTCGTCGCCACGATCCTCCTCGCGATGGCCGACATCGCGCTGACGGCACGCAACGCCGCCGCGGCCGTCACGCACGCCGAACGCGCTCTGCGGCTCTGCGAACGGACCCACAACGTGGCGACCGAGGCCAGGGCGCACCACAAGCTCGCGACCGTCCTGTGCGCGGAAGGCAGCGTCGACGACGCGCTCCCCCACTGGCAGACCGCCGCGCGCCTCTACCGCCGCACCGGCAACCACCACCGCGCGGACCACGTGCAGCACACGGCCGCCACGTACGCGACGTCGGCAGCCCGCCTTCCCACCACGCGCCCGGCGGAACCACCGGACGCGGGCCCGCGCCACGACACCAGCGCCGACAAACCGCCACCCGGCCACCGGGCCGGCGACCCGACCGGCTCGACGGCCCGCGGCGTCCGCTGACCACGCCTGCCGAGCGAGCCCGGCACGGCGAGTCCCGCGCCGGTCCGGCGCGTCAACGCCTTGGACGCCGGGTGGTGCCCGAGCCGGACGGGAGTGCGAGGGCTGAGCTGCCCGCCCGGCTCGGGAGGACGGACCCGGTCGTGTGGCGAGCGGCCCGTCCGGCGGGATCGTCACGCCCGTGCTCCAGTGTTCCGGGCGGGCGTGCGCACCCGCATCGGTGAAACACGGAGGAATACATCCGGCGGCCCGTGCGCTGCACGCTGTACCGAGCAGGGCATGGAGGTGGAGCGGATGGACGCCGATCGGACTCAGCTGGTCACCAACTGCGGCCGGCGACTGAGCGCCGGACGCTTCAGGATCCCGTCGAGCCCGTGCATCGAGCGGGTGGTGCTGCGCATCGACCCGGACGACGAGCACCGCGACACCGTGTGGGCGAGCTTCACCGCCGACGAGGCGGTCGCCGTCGCCCGTGCGCTCCTCGCGCAGGTGGACAAGATCCGCCCGAACTGACCGACGGCGTCGCCGCGGCGACTACGGTCAGGCGTCGAGCACCCGGCCCAGCAGACCCGCCGCGCCCGCGCTGCCGAGCGCGATGCTCCAGCCCACGGGGCCCAGCGGCGTGCACCCGAAGAACTGGCTCAACCCCGGCGTCTGGATGATCGCCGCCAGCAGCACCGCCGAACCCAGTCCCGCCGCGAGCACGGTCCGGTCGCCGCCGCCCGCGGACAGGGTCTGCGCGAGCTGGGTGCCCACCAGCGCGGCGAGCGCCACCGTCGACGCCCGGCGGCCCCGGCCCGTCAACCGGGCCGCGGTCCACGCCGCCCCCGCGCCCACCGTGGTGACCACCGCGCGGGTCGTCACGTCGCGGGTCAGTGCCTTGCCCAGCGACGCGCTCGGGCCCTCCTGCAGCAGGTCCGCCACCGACTGGCGCTCCGGGTGGGACAGCGCGATCGCCAGCGCGGGTGCGAGGTCGGTGAGCAGGTTGACCAGCAGCAGCTGCCGCGCGGTCAGCGGGGACCGCCCGGTGAGCACGGACGCGAGCACCGTGAACGCGATCTCGCCGACGTTGCCGCCCAGCAGGATGCCGAGCGCCTCCCGGACCGACGCCCACATCGCACGGCCCTCGACGAGGGCGGCGATGATCGTCTCCAGCCGGTCGTCGGTGACGACCAGGTCCGCCGCCGCGCGGGCGGCCGGGGTGCCGCGCCTGCCGAGTGCGATGCCGACGTCCGCCAGCCGGATCGCGGGCGCGTCGTTGGCACCGTCGCCGGTCATCGCGACGACCTTGCCCAGTCCCTGGTAGGTCTCGATGATCCGCACCTTCTGCGCCGGGCTGCAGCGGGCGATGACGTCCACCGACGGCAGCACCCCGGCGAGCTCGTCGTCGGCCAGGTCGTCGATCTCCGCGCCGGTCAGCACGGTGAGGTCGGCGTCCGCGCCGTTCACGCGGCCCGCCACGGCCTCCCCGGTGGCCGGGTGGTCGCCGGTGATCATCACGATCTGCACGCCCGCGTCCCGCAGCGTCGCCGCCGCGGGTGGGGCGCTCTCGCGCACCGGGTCGGACAGCGCGACGAAACCCAGCAGCGTCAGGTCCGCCACCGTCTCGTCGTCGACGTCCCCGTCGGCGCGGGGCACGGTGCGTTCGGCGACCGCCAGCACGCGGTGCCCGGCGCCCGCGAGCTTCTCGAACCGGTGCTCGAGCCGTGTGCGCGCCCGTTCGTCCAGCGGCTTCCCGTCGCCGTGCCTGGTGCAGCGGGGCAGCACGACCTCCGGCGCGCCCTTCACGCTCAGCACCGCGTCGCCGTTGGCCCTGCCCGCCGCCGCGTGGTAGCCGCGGGACGGGTCGAACGGCACCTCGCCCGCCGGCCGCCAGCCCTCGCCCGCGCTGACCCCGGCCCGCTCCGCGCCCGCCACGACCGCGCGGTCGGTCTGGTGGCTCATCTCCTCCGGGTCGTCGGCGTGCGGGGTGGCGCGGACCGCGGCGGCCAGCACCGCGCGGTGGGACTCCCGCAGGTCGTCGACGGGTGCGGTGGCGCGGCCGTCGTCCACCTCGCTGACCGCCAGCCTGCCCTCGGTGAGGGTGCCGGTCTTGTCGAAGCACAGCACGTCCACCCGGCCGAGCGCCTCGATCGTGCGCGGGTTGCGGACCAGCGCGTTGTGCTCGGCGAGCCGCCGCGCCGCCGCCAGCTGCGCCGCGTTGACCAGGAACGGCAGCCCCTCCGGCACGGACGCGACGGCCAGGTTGACCGCGGCGCCCATCGTCTCGCGCAACGGCACCCGGTGCAGCAGGCCCGCGCCCGCGACCGCGGCGGCCGACCCGAGCGCCAGCGGCAGGCTCTTGCCGGTCAGCTCCGCCAGCCTGGCCTCCACGCCGGTGGTCGGTGCGGACGCGCGTGCGGCCGCCATGCCGCGGCCCACCTCGGTCGCGTCCCCCACCGCGACCACCACGGCCACCGCGGACCCGCTCGAGATCGTGGTGCCCTCGTACAGCATCGACGCGCGGTCGGCGATCTCGGCGGCGACGACCGGCGCGGGGTCCTTGACGACCGGCAGCGACTCGCCGGTCACCGACGACTCGTCCACCTCGACCCCGGCGCCGTCGAGCAGCCTGCAGTCGGCGGGCACGACGTGGCCCGCGCCGAGCACCACGACGTCGCCGACCACCAGCTCGTCGGCCGTGACCTCGTGCTCGGCGCCGTCCCTGCGGACGGTCGCGCGCACGGCCGACCGCTTGAGCAGCTTCGCGAGCGCCCGCTCGGTCCTGGTCTGCTGCACGCTGCCGACCAGCGCCGACACCGACACGACCGCGCCGACGAGCGCCGCGTCCACCGGTGAGCCCACCGCGGCCGACAGGGCGGCGCCGCCGGCCAGCACCGGGGTCAGCGGGTTGGCCAGCTCGGCGAGGAAGGCCTTCGCGAAGCTCGTCTCCCCGCCGTCGCCGCCGTGCCCGGCCGCCGGACGGCGCCGCGCCTCGGCCGCGGTCAGGCCGTCCCGCCCGGTGCCGAGCCGGTCCAGGACGACGTCGACGGGCATGAGGTGCCACGGCGTGTTCGCCTGCGCGCGTGGTGCGCTCGCGGCCGCGGACATCAGTTTGCCCGCCCGCCACGTGCCGTCGACGAACGCCAGCGCGGCGCCGGTGTTGACCGCGCGCGTGCTCCGCGACGCCGACCGGACCGGCGTGTTCAACGCGTTGACGGCGCCGATGCCGGTCGCGGCGACGGCCAGCCGCGTGCTGTCCCGGTTGACCAGCCGCGCCGCCTGCGTGGCGGCGACGACGAGCGCGGCGGTGTCCAGGTCGGCGCCGGTGATCAGGTGCGCGCCCCACGGCGGGGCCGCGCCGCCGCGGTGCACGCCGACGCCGCAGTCGGCGGCGCCGAGCGCCCGCCGGTCCGCGGACACCAGCATCACCACGTGCCCGTCGGCCTGCAGCGACCGCACGGCGGCGACCGGGTTCCCGTCCTCGTGCCGCACCACCCGCAGCCCGGCACGCGCGGCGGCGGTGCCGAGCCCGTCGGCGCCGGGCGCGGTCTCCTCCCCGACGGCGACCAGGCCGCGCAGCCGGTCCCCTTCGGCGAGCCCCAGCACGTCGGCGCCGGACTCGCGCAGCCGCGTCCGCTCGGCGTCGGCCGTGTCACCGGTCAGGTCCAGCTCGTCGACGGGGCCGAGGTGCCAGCCGCGCCCGCTGCGGACGGCCATCGGCTCGTCGGGGTCGAACAGCTCGAACACGGTGGTGGCGAGTTCGGTGGCTGCGGTGCCGCCGACCGGCACGAGGTCGGTGAGCTGCCTGCGCCCGCTGGTGAGCGCGGCGGTGTCCACCACGAGCACGTCGACCAGGTCGAGGCGGCGGAGGACGGTGCGGTCCATGACGATCACGCCCCGGCGCGACAGGACCCGCCCGAGCTGGGCGGCGAACGCGGCGCGGCCGGTCCCTGGCGCCTTCGGCAGTGCGGCCAGCCCGGCGCCGAGCGCGCGCCGCGGCCCCGCGAACGGGGTGGCGACCGCGGTGGCGACGGCGCCGGCCGCCAGTGCCGTGCGCGCGTACCGTTCCACGTCGCCGTCGGGCAGCGGGCGCGGCCGTTCGGTCACGACCGCCTCGGCACCCGCCGCGTCGGGGCCGTCGACCAGCGACGCCTCGACCGCGCACCACGCCCGCTCGTACTCCCTGGCCTCCCGCCACTGCGCGACGCGCGTGGCGATGTCGAGTGCCGCGCCCTCGCCGCCCGCGGCGAGCCCGTGCACCAGGGCGGTGGCCATGGACAGGCGGGAGTCGGCCTTCTCGTGGCTGCCCATCCGCTCCCCGGCGAACCGGCGCGTCGCCGGGTGCATGTTCACCGCCGACAGCAGCCCGGCGACCTCGGCCGGCAGCGGCGCCCACGGCGCGATCTTGTTGACCGCCCCGAGCAGCATGCCGACGGCGTCGACCAGCACGGTCGACCGCAGCCGGGTGTGTGCCGTGCCGTCCGCCGGGTGGTGCAGGGCGTCCTCGACGAGCTTGTCCTCGTCGTCCGGTTCCTCCTCGGCCCGCTCGACGACCCGGACGAGCGCCGCGGTGCGGGGCGGCGGGTCCTCGACGCCGATCACGACCCGGGCCGTCGGCGCGTTCACCCGGGCCCACGCGACCCCGGGCTGTGCGGCCAGGCGCCGCTCGATCCGCCGCGCGACCGCGGCGCCGCCCGGTCCGTGCACACCTCGCGCCGCCACGTAGACCCGGCCGGGGCACGTCCACACGGCGCGGCTGCCTGCCCGGCCCGTC
This sequence comes from Actinophytocola sp. KF-1, assembly GCF_054661535.1. Classification (NCBI taxonomy): domain Bacteria; kingdom Bacillati; phylum Actinomycetota; class Actinomycetes; order Pseudonocardiales; family Pseudonocardiaceae; genus Actinophytocola; species Actinophytocola sp. KF-1. The sequence goes on from NZ_BAAFVK010000003.1 coordinate 519,313, forward strand.
AGCCGGTCGACCCCGGCGAACGCGACCCCACCGAGTCCGCGCGCGAGACGGCCGACGCTGGTCAGCGGGTCGGGCAGCGGGACGCCGAGCAGTTCCATGGCACCTCCGGACGGGGTTCGTCGTGCCCGGATACCCACTCGGGCGGCCCGGCTCACCTGGTTTCCCCCGAACGTGCCGGGCCGCGCGCATACTGTCGGCGTGGCACCGGACCGCACCCCGAGGCAGCGCGTCGAGGCCGAGGCGGCCCGCCGCGGCCGGGAACGGTTCGCCGCGGGCTGTGTCCGCCTGCTGCGGGGTGACGACGCCGACGTGCCGCTGATCCTGCAGCTCGGTGGCCGGACCGCGCCGTGGGCGCTGGACCCCGAGCGCGACGCGGCACAGCGCTACTGGTTCCGCGTGTGGGCGGCTCGCGGCCTGCTGTGGGCGTGGCACGACAGCGCGGCGCCCGCGCTGCGGCAGGCCCTGCGGGACGAGGCGTGGCGGGTCCGCGAGATGGCGGCGAAGGTGGTCGCCCGGCACCTCCTCGGTGACCTCCTCGCCGACGTGGCCGAGCTGCGGGACGACCCCGTGCCCCGGGTCAGGGCGGCCGCCACGCGTGCCGTCGACCGGATCACCCGCGCGAGCGCCTGACCCGCCTCACCACGTGGGCCGCGCCGAGACGCCGCCGTCGACGACCAGGTTCTGGCCGGTGATCCACGCCGCCAGGGGGGAGGCCAGGAAGACGCACGCGTTGGCGACGTCGGCCGGGGTGCCGAGCCGGGTCAGCGGCGCCGCGCGCTGCCAGCGGTCGACGCCGTCCGGCCAGTCGTCCGCGAGGCCGGGACGGTCGATCAGCCCCGGCGAGACCGCGTTGACGCGGATGCCGCGCGCCCCGTACTCGAGCGCCGCGGCGCGGGCGTGCATGACCACGGCCGCCTTCGCGCTGCTGTAGTGCGCGTGGCCGGGCGCGGGCTGGGTCGCCTCGATGGACGCGACGTGGGTGACGCTGCCGCCGTCCGCCATGACCTCGGCGGCGGCCTGCGTGCACGCGAACACGCTGTCCACATTGGTCTCCAGCACCGCGCGCCAGCGCTCCGCGGACATCCCGGCCAGGTCCTCGACCGGCTGCACCCCCGCGTTGTTGACCAGTGCGTCGAGCCTGCCCGCCCACCCGGCGGCGGCGTGGACGAGGTCGTGGCACGCAACGTCGTCGGCGAGGTCCGCCCGCATGGCCGTCGCCCTGCCGCCCGCCGCCGCGATGCGCGCGACGAGCGCCTCGGCCGCCGCCGCGCCGCGGTGGTGGTGCACGACCACCGCGCTGCCCGCCTCGGCGAAGCGCCACGCGATCCCGCCGCCGATGTTCCCGCTCGCGCCGGTCACCAGCACGGCCGTGCCGCTCAGGTCCGGCAGCGCGGGGTCACGCGTCGACATCGCCGGGCATCCGGTGGGGACCCGCCGTGCGGCACAGCGCGCGCACGCGGCCGGCGACGGACGGGTACCGGGCCGCGAGGGTGTCCGCGTCGCCGCCTTCGTAGTCGGCGGGCACGAACCCCGGGGCCATCGTCGTGCCGCACAGCGCCCAGCCCTCGGGGACCTGCGCGCCCATCCACGTGCCCGCGGGCACGGTCAGCTGGACGTGCTCGTCGGGGCCGGGGCCGAGCACCTCGACCCGGGCGGTGCCGTCGGGGTCGAGCAGCAGCATTTCCAGCGGGTGGCCGCGGTAGAAGTGCCACACCTCGTCGATGGGCAGGCGGTGCAGCGCGGAGAAGTGGTCATCCTCGGCCGACAGCAGCAACATGATCGCCGACCCGGCCGGGCGCCCGGCGGCGTCCGGCGGTCCCGCCCACGTCCGCCGGTAGAGCCCGCCCTCGACCGGCAGCGGCGCCAGGTCGTAACGGGCGACGAGGCCGGCCGCTTCTTCGCTCAACACCCCCGTGATCGTGCCAGACAGGGTTGAGCAACCGTCGCCGATTGTGTTAGCGTTAACACTTCTCCACTTCTCCACTTCTCCACTTCTCCACTTCTCCACTTCTCCACTCTGCTACTTTGTGCTCTCTCGAAGCGTTCTCCTGCTCGTTAGCGATCACATGCTGTGCGGACAAGAGAGTTCGATCGTCATGCGCGTCTTCCGGCGGCTCTCGACCCTGCTCGCCAGTCTGCTCGTCACCGCGGCCACGACCGTCGTGCTCGGCACGGCACAAGCGGCGGCGGCGAACACGGCCTACGTCATGGCCTACTTCACCGAGTCGCCCCAGATGGCGGGGGCCGACTACGGCCTGCACCTGGCGGTGAGCCAGGACGGGCTCAACTGGACGCCGCTCAACGGGAACAACCCGGTCACCACCCCGACAGCGGGCACGCGCGGGCTGCGCGACCCCTACGTGTTCCGCAAGCAGGACGGCACGTTCGTCGTCCTCGCCACCGACCTCAACGGCACGGACTTCACCCAGAACAACCAGTACCTGCACGTGTGGGACTCGACGGACCTGACGAGCTTCACGGGGTACCGCCGCGTCCGCATGCACACGCTGAACACGCACACGTGGGCGCCGACCGCGTTCTGGGACGCGGCGAGGAACCAGTACGGGATCGTCTACTCCGCCAACAACGGCAGCGACGTGTTCCTCGTCAACTACACGTCGGACTTCCGGACGGTGAGCGCGCCGCAGGTCTTCTTCTCCCCCGGTTTCGGTGTGCTGGACGGCGACATCGTCGTCGACGGCGGCACGACCTACCTGTACTACAAGAACCTCGCGAACGGACTCCTGTACGGGGCGCGGTCGTCGACCGGCGCGCCGGGCAGCTTCACCACGTACACCAGCGGGGTACGGCAGGGCAACGCCATCGAGGCGCCGCTGCTGGTGAAGAACAACGACGGCGGCGGCTGGCGGCTGTGGGGCGACTCGTTCAGCCCCGTCAACAACGACTACTACGCCTGGTCGAGCACGAACATCGGCGGCGGCGCGTGGACGGTGCTGAACCAGCGCGACTACACGCCGCCCCTGAACGCCAAGCACGGCTCCATCGCGGGCATTTCCACCGCCGAGTACAACGCGCTCGTCGCCCGCTGGGGCACGCCGAACTGGGTGCGGCTGAAGTCGTCGAACTACCCGGACCGGTTCGTGCGGCACGCGAACCACGTCGGCAGGCTCGACCCGTACCCGTTCGACCCGTACCAGGACCAGCTGTGGCGGATGGTGCCCGGCCTGGCCGACGCGACGGGTGTGTCGTTCGAGTCCGTGAACTACCCGGGTCAGTACCTGCGGCACTACGACTACGCGGTGCGGCTCGACGCGAACGACGGCACCGCGACGTTCCGCGCCGACGCCACCTTCCACCGCACCGCGGGTCTCGCCGACGCCGCGTGGTCGTCGTTCCGGTCGTACCACAACCCGGCGTACTACCTGCGGCACCACGACTTCGTGCTGCGGATCGACCCGATCGCCACCGCGACCGACCGCCAGGACGCCACCTTCCGCGTCGCGCCATGACGCGCGTCCGGCGAACACCGAGGACTCCGGGATCACGCCGCGGCCCCACCCGGCGACGGGCTGACCGGCTGCCGTCAGGTGGTGCGGCGCAGCGTGAGGCGGCGGGTGCCGTCCTCCTGCACCTCGTCCGTGGCCACCTCGTAGCCGTGCGTCTCCGCGTACCGGAGGGTGGCCGCGTAGCTGTAGGTGTGGGTGAGCTTGGTGAGCCACCCCCGGCCGTACCGCCGCCGGTCGAAGTCGCTGATGATGGCCTCGAACGTGTCGTCGGGGCGGCGGGCGAAGCCGATGTCGTTGCTGGCCGCGCCGATGTGCTCGCGGCGCACGATCACCTCGGCCTTCTCCGGCCGGGCGTCGCCCTGGTAGCCGTACAGGGTCTGGGGCTGGTCGTGGACCTCCACGTGCGGCAGGCCGACGGCGCGCAACGCCTCGGCGAGCACCTCGGCGTCCCGCAGCTGGGTGCGGATGCGGGTGAAGTGGGACAACGGGTTTCTCCCTTCATGCCAACTGGACGACCGGGTGCCCGTCCAGCACCCAGATCCGTCGCTCGATGTCGAACGCCGAGACGGTCAGGCGTTTCTGCGCGTCGATGCGGAAGTCCAGCCGGAACCGGTCCACGCCCGCCGCCGCGGGCGGGTCGGCGTGCAGGAACGTCGGGCTGTCCTCGTTGAGCCACAACGACGACCGCTCCTGGCGCTGTTGCGCGGTCACGGGCACGGTGCGGGCGCCGCCGCGGGCGTCGAACACGATCTCGAGGTCCGCGCCGCCACCGCCGGTGGCGTGGGTCAGCTCGTGGATGGCGAGCCCGAGGCGCCGCTGGCCGTGGTGGATCGCCTTGATGGTGATCGACTTGACCGGCTCCGGCGTCGGGTACGGGGTGCCCGCCTCGACGATCGGCTCGTACTCGTAGGCGCCGGTGCGTGCCTCGACGTGCCGGATCGCGTAGTCGTGCTGGATGTGGTCGTGCAGCTCGCGCCCGCCCGCGATGCCCGCCGCGCCCGCCGCCACCGCTTCCAGCGGCCGGTCGAGGTGCACGCGGTCCGGTTCGAACTGCAGGTGCACCAGGTCCTGCACGGCCGGGATCAGGCTCGTGCCGCCGACCAGGAACACGCCCGCGAACCCGTCGGCCGGGTAGCCCTTCGCGGCCGCGCCCTCGAGCGCCTTGCGCAGCGCGCGGTTCACGCGGCCGAGCACGTCCTTGTCCCGCAGCAACCGTTCGAACCCCGGCCGCGTGATCTCCGCGCGGTAGACCCTGCCGGTCACCGGGTCGGTCGCGGCGATCTCGGTCTCGTCGACGTTCGTGAGCGCCACCTTCGCCGTCTCCGCCGCGTGCAGGAGCCGCCGGAACACGCGGTTGTGGGTGAGCGGGTCGCCGTGCGGCAGCCGGGCCTGCGCGGCCGCGTGCTCGGCGAGCAGGGCGTCGATGTGGTTGCCGCCGAGGTCGAGCCCGACCTTGGCGACCGCCCGCACCCCCGCGCCCGCGCCGGCCGCCGGGTCCTCGACGCGCACCACCGAGACGTCCAGCGTGCCCGCGCCGAAGTCGAACACGCAGAACACGTCGCCGGGGCTCATGCGGGCGCTGTAGCCGACGGCGGCGGCGGTCGCCTCGTCGACGACCCGCAGCCGGGTGCCGCCGATCCCGGCGCCCACCTCGCGGACGAGCCAGTCCCGGTAGGTGTCGAACGCCTCGACCGGTGCGGTCGCCACGATCTCCAGGTCCTCGGCGCCGACGGTGAGCACGGCGAGTGCGGTCACGTCGCCGAGGAACTGGGTGGCCGCCTCCCGCGCGGTCACCTTGCGGTCGCCGACGTGCCGCGCCACGTCGATGGCGCGGCCGGTCACGTTGCTCTTCGTGGACTGGAACACGGTGACGTCCGGGTCGGACAGCAGCTCGGGCCGCGCCACCACCTGCGCGCCGACCCAGCGCTGCTGCCCGCCGTGGTGGTAGGCGATCAGCGACGGCACCACCCGCTGCGTGACCCCGGTGCCCGCCGGCCGGCTCGTGTCGACCCCGTCGAGCGGCACCGGCTCGCCGCGCCCGCGTACGTCGTCCCACCGCGCCACCACCGTGTTCGCGGTGCCGAAGTCGATGCCGATCCTGGCCGTCAAGCCGAACCTCCCAGAGCGATGTCGTCCCCCCGCGCGTGCGCCGGGCCTGCCGGGCCGATCGCGACGTCCACGGCGAACCGGTGCACGAGGCATGCGTACAGCAACTCGAGGAACGGCAGCGCCCTCGGGTCCGTGGTCCGGCGCCTCAGCTGGGCGGCGACCAGTGCCACGTCCGCGGGCGTGGTCGCGGCGAGCGGCCGGTGCGCCAGCTCCGCGATGCCCGTGGCCATCGTCAGGTCGGTCATGGTCACCCAGCCGTCGCCGCCGACCGCGAGCCGGTTGCCGTACTTGGCGAGGAACGTCGGGCTCAGCCCGGCGAGCCGGTCCGGTACGGGCGCGTCGGCGAGCGTCGCGACGTCGAGGAACCGCAGCCGCCGCGTGTCCCCCGCCGCGTCGATCACCGCGAACACGCCGGCCCGCGGCAGGAACACCGGGCAGGCGGGCACGGCGACCTGGCCGAGCTGCCGCTCCGCGACCGGGCGCAGTTCGCCGTCGGTCAGCCGCCAGGTCCGCAGCACCCGCTCGGCGTCCACGCCCGCCACCTGGCCGGGGCCGCGGAACGCCAGGCACGACGCGTCGCCCGGCCGGAACGGGACGCCCGGCGCGAGCGGGTGCAGGTCCGTCCCGGCCACCCGCACCAGGTGCAGGTGGCCGTCGCCGGCGAGCGCGAACCGGCCGGTCGCGGGGTTCGTGGCCATGGTCCACGCGCGGCGCGGGTACGGCGGGACGATGCCCAGCCGGGCGCGCACGTCGACGACACGCGGCCGGAACCCGGTGGCGCCCTCCTCCTGGAGGTACAGCCACACGGTCTCGTCCTGGTCGGCGCCGAGCGCCGCGAACCCCTCCGCCGTCCTGGCGAACCCCCAGACGATCTGGCGGACGGGCGTCCGGTACCGCGGTCCCGTCCCGCCTGCACGCGCGAGCCAGCCGTTGGCGAGGTGGCCGTCCTCGCCGGGCAGCGGCGGCTGGTGCCTGCCCGCCATCACCAGTGCGTCGCCCCGCAGCGCGAGCAGCGCGCGGAGGTTGGCGGCCGTGTGCCGCGCCACGCGCACCGGGCGGTCCGGGGCGAACGTGATCACCTCGACCTCGTCGCCGGTGCCGACGGCGACCCGCGGCGCGTCCGGCTCGACCGACAGTCCCGCGACGGTGCCGGGCACCTGGGCACGCACCGTCCACGGGGTGCCGACGACCTCCCGTGACGCCGTGACCGCGCCGAGGTCGGCGCTGGCGAGCAGGTCGAGGAGGGCGGCGTCGTCGCCGTCGGGCCGCCAGCCGTCGAACCGGGTGACCGCCCGCGCCGCGTCGACCGCCGGGAGGTCCCGCGCGAGTGCCCAGAGCGCGGGCCAGTCCCGCCGCGCGGCCAGCGCGTCGACCAGGTACCGGGTGTCGAGCCGGGCGGACCGGTCGCCGCGCACCATTTCGGCCAGCGCCCGCACGACGCCGGGTTCACCCGCGGCGTGCTGCCGGATGCGCGCGCGTTCCTCCTCCCGCGCGCCGCGGTAGGCGAGCACGAGCAGCGAGTGGTCCGGGTCCGCCAGCCGGTACCGCTCGTCCTGCCCGGTCAGCAGGAAGAACACGGCCGCCCGGTGCGGGTCGGCGGGCGCGAGCCGGTGCCCGGCGCAGAACGCGGCGAGCACCTCGTCGGTCAGCGCGGCCTCGCACGCCGCGTCCACGAGGTCCTGGGGTCCGTCGACGATCCGCGCCCGCGCCAGGTCGCCGACCGGGTGGCCGGTGCGCCGGGCCGCGGCCACCACGTCCGCGGCGGCGGCCTTCATCCCCAGTGCGACCAGGCTCGGGCCGCCGCCGCTGCGGGGCCGCCGCCACGTGGACAGCGCCGCCCACGCCTCGTCGTCCGGGCCGGCGAGCCACAGGTCCCACACCGCGTCGACGGCGTCCTGGGCGCCCCGGGCGCCCGCCTTCAGCAACCGCCGCAGCGCCCGCCGCCCCTTCGGTCCACCGCCCCTGGCCGCCGCCAGGAGCCGTTCGGTCCTGGTCACTCGTCGTCTCCCAGGGCGATGTCGTCGGCCCACGCGCTGAGCGCGTCGCCGTCCCCGAGCGCCACGTCGGTCCCGAACCGGTGCACCAGGCAGTCGTGCAGCAGCTCGAGGAACGGCCGCGCGGCCGGGTCGGCCGACTGCCTGCGCAGCTGGGCACGCACGAGCGCCACGTCGGCGGGGGTGGTGCCGGCGAGTGGCCTGGCCGCGAGTTCCGTGACGTCCCACCGGATCCGGGCGTCGGTCACCGTCACCCAGCCGTCCCCGCCGACCACGAGCCTGCCGCCCGCGGCGGTCAGGAACGTCGGGCGGAGCCCCGCGAGCCCGGCCGGCGCCGGCGTCTCGGCGAGGCTCACCGGGTCGAAGCCGCGCACCCCGTCCGTGTCGATCACGGCGAGCACGCCCGCGTCGGCCAGGTACACGGGGCACGCCGGCCCGTTGACGGGTCCGAGCCGCCACTCCCCCACCACCGTCAGCCGCTGCCGGTCACGCCGCCACATCCGCAGCACCCGCTGCGCGTCGACGCCGGCGAGCTGGTTCGGCCCGCAGAACGTGACGCACGGGACCGAGCCGGGCGCGAACGGCGTCGCGGCCATGAGGGCCATCGCACGGGGCTTGCGCGTCAGGTACAGGCGCGCGCCGTCGGCGAGCGCGATCCGCCCGCTCCCCGGGTCGGTGGTCATCTGCCATGCGGGGGCGGTCGCGGTGGACCCGAGGCGGTGGACCACGTCGTGACGGCGCCACAGCTGGGCGAACCCGTCCCGGTCGGCACCGGGGACGCGGTACACGACCACGTGCGGGGCGTGGCCGGAAGTCAGCGCCACGAACCCCTTCGGCGTTCTGGCGAGGTCCGTCACCGGCTGGTCGGTGGACATCGTGCGGATGCCGCGGATGAGGTACCCGCGCCCGGAGTGTTCGTGGGTGCCGCCGCGGACCACCGTGCCGTCGTCGAGCACCAGCACCGCGCGCCCGGTGACGCCCGCCCGCGGCATCCCGCGCACGAGGTCTCCCCGCCGGACGTCGAACTCCTGGACGAAGTCCGTGCCCGCCACCGCGATCCGCTGCCCGTCGGGGCCCATCGACCCGCAGGTGACCCGGCCGCGCACCTCCGCGCGCGCCGTCCACGGCCGGGCGACCGCCGCCCACGACGTGGTGAGCGCCGCGCGGTCGGCCTGCCGGAGCAGGTCGAACAACTCGATGTCGTCGCCGCCGGGCCGCCAGCCGTCGAACCGGGCGACGGCGCCCGCGGCGTGGTCGACCGGGAGGCCCTTGGCCAGCTCCCAGAGCCCGGCCCAGTCGCGGCGCCCGGCGAGCGCGTCGACGAGGTAGCGGGCCTCCGGATCCGTGATCCCCGCCAGCCGGTTCCTGCGCACCGTCTCGGCCAGCACCCGCACGAGGTCCGGCTCCTCCGCCGCACGCTGCCGGATGCGGGCCCGTTCCTCCTCGGGCGCGGTCCGGTAGGCGAGGCCGACGAGCGAGTGGTCCGGGTCGGCGTACCGGTACTTCTCGAGCTGCCCGGTCAGCAGGAAGAACACGGCCGCGCGGTGCGGGTCGGCGGGTGCGAGGTGGTGCTCGACGCAGAACGCGGCGAGGCCGTCGTCGGCCGTCGCCGCCGCGCACACCGCGTCCACGAGTTCCTGCGACCCGTCGAGGACCGCGGCGCGTGCGGTGGCCTGGATCGGGTGCCCGGCACGGCCCGCGGCGTCGACCACGTCCGGGATCGCGGCCGGTTCGCCGAGGGCGACCAGGCTCAGCCCGCCGCCGCTGTGGGGCCGCCGCCACCTGTCCAGCGCCGCCTGCACCTCGGCGACCGGGTCGGCGAGCCACACGTCCCACAACGCGTCGATCGCGTCCCGGTCGCCGCGGTCACCGGCACGCACCAGCCACCGCACCGCGCGGCGGGCTCGCCAGCCGGTGCCGTGTGCCCGCGCCGCGCGCCGGGCGACGCCGGCGGTCACGACCGCCCGCCCAGCGCGATGTCGTCGGGCCGCGCGGCGACCGCCGTGCCCGTGCCGAGCGCGATGTCGCCGCCGAAGCGGTGCTCGAGGCACGTGCGCAGCACGGCGAGCAGCGGCCGGGCCACCGGCTCGGCCCGGCCGAGCCGGGCGCGCACGGTGTGGAGGTCGGCCGGGGTGGCGGCGGCGAGCGGCCGGGTGACGAGCTCCGACAGCAGCACCTCGAACACCTCGACGAAGTCGCGGTAGCCGACGCCGAACCAGGCGGCGTCGGGCGACGCGAACAGGGCCACCGGGTCCTCGCGGTTCGTGAACCGGGCGGGCACGGGGACCTCGGTGAGCGTGTCGCGGTCGAGGAACAGCACGCTGCGGCCGGTGTTGTCCGACAGGTCGTTCATGGCGATCACACCGAGCCAGGGCAGGTCCACCGGTTCGACGGCCTTGATCGCGCGTTCGGCGGTCAGGTGCGGCTCGCCGTCGTCGATCCGCCAGACGCGCACCACGCGGCGGTCGTCCTGCCCGACGAGCCGGCCGGGGCCGGAGAACGCGAGCCGGGGCACCACCCCGCCCGTGAAGGGGAGGGCGGCGAGCGGTCGCAGCCCGCCCGCGGTGATCCGCGCCAGGTGCAGCCCGGCCCCGGCGAAGGCGATCAGGCCGTGCACCGGTTCGACGGCCATCGCCCACTGCGCACTGGCGTGCCGCGCGGGGATCCCGAGGGCGCCGCACACCTCGAGCGTGCGGCGCTCGTAGTCGCCGAACCGGTGGCCGCGGCCGGACAGGAGGTGCAGGTGGAGCCGGTCGTGGTCGCCGAGGGTCAGAGCGGCGAACCCGTCGGCGGTGCGCGCGAGCGCGCGTGCGCGGTGGAACCTCGCGGTCCTCGTGGACTCGGCGGGGTCGCCGAGGTAGCCGCTCGCGGTGAACCCCGTGTCGCCCGGTTCCTGGCCTCCGTAGGAGTAGACCTGCATGCCGTCGTCCAGGGCGAGCACCGTGCTGTTGTGGCGGACCGGCCACGTCTCGACGAGTCCGCCGTCGGGGAAGGTGCACACGTGCACCTGGCGCGTGCCGCCGACGACGAGGTGCCGCCCGTCCGGCGCGATGGAGCCGTTCGTGGTGTTCCGCAGGGGAAGGCGGATCGTGGCGGCGAGCGCGCGGTGGGACGCGGCGAGCGCGTCCGGGTCGGCGGCGGCCAGCGCGTCGAACAGCGCGCCGTCCGCGCCGTCGGGGCGGGGACCGTCGAACCGGCGCACCGCGCGGACGGCGTCCAGCATCGGCAGGTTCTTGGCCAGTTCCCACAGCGCAGGCCAGTCCTGCCTGGCCGCGAACGCGTCGACGAGGTAGCCTGCCTCGCCGTCCCCCAGCCTGGGGCGGGCGAGCGTGCCCGCCAGGGCACGCACGAGATCGGGGTCCCCGGCGGCCTCGGCGCGGATCCTGGCCCGTTCGTCCTCGGCCGCGCCCCGGTAGGCGACGGCGAGCAGCGAGTGGTCCGGGTCGACGAGCCGGTACTGCTCGCGCTGCCCCGTCAGCAGGAAGTACACCGCCGCCCGGTGCGGGTCCGACGGCGCCAGCCGGTGTTCGACGCAGAACGCGGCGAGGCCGTCGTCGGACAGCGCGGCCGCGCACGCCGCGTCGACGACGTCCTGGTCCCCATCGAGGATGGCCGCCCGCGCGGTGGCCGCGACCGGGTGCGGCGAACGGCACGCGGCGGCGGCCACGGCCACCGGGTCGGCCGGTGCCCTCAGCGCGACGAGGCTCTGCCCGCCGCGGGTGTGCGGTCTGCCCCACCGCGACAGCGCGGCCCACAGCCGCTGGTCCGGCGTCTCGAGCCACAGGTCCCACGCCACGTCCGTGGCGACCGGGTCACCGCGATCGCCGGCACGCACCAGCCGCCACAGCGCCCACTGCCGGGACAGGCCGCCGCGGTGCACCCGCCTCGCCACCGAGTGGGCCGTGAACCGGTCGAACCCCATCAGCGGTCCCCCATCCCGGCCACCGGGTCGCCCGCGCAGGTCCCCGGCCGCTCCGCCCGTCGCCACCGCATGCCGTGTTCAGTTCAGCTCGAGCCGGACCTGCGCCTGCTCGGCCTGCGCGACCTCCGCGAAGGACGCCGACTGGGCGCGGCCCTCGCGCAGCCACGCCCGCAGCCGCTCGATGACCTCCCGCTGCGCGCGGGACAGCGGCACCGACCGGCTGATCGCCGCGGTGATGTCGGCGGTGCGGACGTCCCGGTCCTCCGGGAACGCGTGGTACAGCGCGTCCACGATGGCCTGCTCCAGCTCGGCGCCGGTGAAGCCGTCGGAGATCTGCGCGAGGTGGTGGACGTCGAAGGCGCCCGGGTCGCGGCGGCGTTTGCGCAGGTGCACGGTGATGATCTCGCGGCGTTCCTCCTCGGTGGGCAGGTCGAGGAAGAAGATCTCGTCGAACCGCCCGCGCCGCAACGTTTCCGGCGGCAGCGCCGTGACGTCGTTCGCGGTGGCCACCACGAACACCGGCGCGGTCTTCTCCTGCATCCACGTCAGGATGGTGCCGAACACCCGCTGCGCGGTGCCGCCGTCGAGGTCACCGCCGCCGAGGCCCTTCTCCAGCTCGTCGATCCACAGCACGCACGGCGCGACCGTCTCGGCGAGGTGCAGCGCGCGCCGCACCCGTTCCTCGGACTCGCCGACGAGCGACCCGAACACCGCGCCGATGTCCAGGCGCAGCAACGGGAGCCGCCACAGGCCGCCGATCATCTTCGCCGTCAGGCTCTTGCCGGTGCCGGGGATCCCGATCAGTGCCAGGCCTTTCGGCGCGGGCAGCCCGAACGCGGCGGCCTCCTCGGTGAACGCGCGCTCCCGCAACGCGAGCCACCGCTTCAGCGAGTCGAGGCCGCCGACGTCGTCCGGGGTCTCCTCGGCCGCGAAGAACTCCAGTGCCTGGCTCTCCCGGATGATCGCCTTCTTCTCCGCGACGACCGCGTCGATGCCGCGGTCGTCGAGCACCTCGTCGCGCACGATGGCCTTCGCGAACGCGCGTTTGGCCTGTGCGGCGGTCAGTCCGAGCGCGGCCTGCGCCAGCCGCGCGCGGCCCTGCGGGGTGAGCGCCGACCGCACGCCCGCGGTGTCGTCGATCAACGTGTCGAGCGCCGCCCGCAGCGCGTCGGCCTGCGGCAGCGGCATCTCCACGAGCACGGCGTCGTCCCGCAGTTCCTGGGGGATCTCGCGGGACGGGGTGGTGACGACCAGCGACGCGCCGGTGTAGATAAGCTGCTGGGCGAGGCTGCGCAGCTTGCGGCGCACCCTGGGTTCCTTGCCCCAGAACTCGTGGAAGTCCTTCAGCACGTAGAGGTCGCGGCGGTCCGGGGACTTCAGCGCCATGTCCTTGACCTTGTCCAGCGCGGCGAGCGGGTCCCCGGCCGCCGGGAGCTGGCGCCCCGCCTTGGACTCGAACCCGGCGACGACCTCCCACAGCACCAGGTCGGAGCCGCGGTCCCGGTCCCTGCGGACCTCGTCGAGCACCTCGATCGCGCGCTGCTCCTCCACCGTGACCAGCACGATCAAGGCCACCCGCGCACGCAGGTACAGCCGGATCTCCTCCTGGATGTTCACCAGACGTCCCCTCCCGGCGCCGCGATCCCCGTCACCGTGACCATGCCGTCGACACCAATGTGCACCTCCACGTCCGGGACCCTTCCCAGCGCGGCCGGCGGGTACCGGCCGGTGCGGTCCCAGTACTCCTTGTTCGCCGACCCCCGCAGCCCGGCCGCCACCCGCAGCCGCTCGTTGTAGCGGCCCGCCACGACGAGGTCGGCGCCGGCCACGGCACGCGCCATGGCCGGGTCGCGCTCGATCTCCGCCCGCGTGAACCCGGTCAGCACGATCACCCCCAGGTCGGCCGCGGCCCGCAACCCGGCGCAGAACGCGGCGACGGCCTCCGGCTGCTCCAACGGCTCACCCCCGGTCAGGGTGACGCCCTCGATGCCGGGCACCTCCGCGAGCGCCGCGTCCACCAGCTCGCCGACGGTCCGGGTGGCGCCTGCGGTGCCCTCGTGGGTCTCGGGGTTGAAGCACCCCGGGCACGCGAGCGCACACCCCTGGCTCCACACCACGAACCGCTGGCCCGGACCGTTGGCGAGGCTGCGCGGCAGGACGCTGTGCACCCGCCAGGGCAGCGCGCGACCGGTCAGTGCCACAGCCGGTCCTGGGTCTCCTCCTCCGCCTCGACGTACGCCTCGTCGGTCAGCTCCTGAGCTGCGATGTCCCCGCCGAGCAGCTCGACCAGTCCCTCCGTGTTCGTCAGGCACGCCATCCCGGCCACACCCTGAACCGACATCGCGACCGTCCCGTCGGGAGCGATGCTGACCTCGACCACCTCGTCCGCCATACCCCCATCGTAGGAGCCGGATCACGCCGCGTTGGCCGGTTTGCCACACCGCGTCAGCAAACTGCCAGGGGAACAGGCCGCCGTCCGCGGCCGGGTACCTACCGCCACGGGCGGAGCTTGTCCGGGTTGAGCACCGCCCAGATCCGCGTGATCCGGTCGCCGGTCACGTCGAATGCCAGCACCGCCACGGTCGTCCCGCCCAGTCGCGCCACCAGGCCGGGCTGGCCGTTGACCGTGCGTTCGGTGAGCACCGCGCCGGGCAGCGCCGCCGCGCGGTCGGCGAAGAACCGGGCGATCGCGGCGGCGCCCTGTACCGGGTGAAGCACGGCGCTCGCCACCCCGCCGCCGTCACCCGTGGCGACGGCGCTCGGGTCGAGGAGCCCCACCAGCGCGTCGATGTCCCCCGCCTGCCACGCCTGTTTGAAGTCGCGGACCACCTCGGCGTGCCGGGCCGCGGGCGCCGCGGGCCGTTCCGCCGAGGCGATGCGGCGGCGGGCCGACGACGCGAGCTGGCGGCACGCGCCCGGACTGCGGCCGACGACCTCGGCCACCTCCGCGAAGGAGTACCGGAACACGTCGTGCAGGACGAACGCCACCCGTTCGGCCGGGGTCATCGACTCCAGCACGACGAGGAACGCCATGTTGACCGACTCGTCGAGTGTGATCCGGTCGGCCAGGTCACCGTCCTGGTCGGGCACCGGCTCGGGGATCCACTCGCCGACGTACCGTTCGCGCCGCACCCGCGCCGACCGGAGCAGGTCAAGGCAGATGCGCCCGGCGACCGTCGACAGCCACGCCCCGGGCGCCGCGATGCCCGCCTGTTCCGCCCGGGACATCGCGTACCAGCGGGCGTAGGTCTCCTGCACGACGTCCTCGGCGTCGGCCAGCGACCCGAGCAGCCGGTACGCCATGTTGATCAGCTGACGCCGCTCGCTCATCACCGCGGCCAGGTCCGGGTCGCCCATCGTCGTCCTCTCCACACCCGGTCCGACGGGACAGCGCACCGGAACGTCAGGCCTGACGTTACGACGGACCAGCTCGTCGGGTGGGCATGAACATCACCCTGTGGGTCGTCGCGGGCCTGCTCGCGGCGCTCTTCCTCGCGAGCGGCCTCGCGAAGCTGGTTCAGTCCAAGGAAAAGCTGGTCGCCTCCCCGACGGGAGCGGCCCTCGCCGGGTACGGCCCGGCCGCCATCAAGGGCATCGGCACGGCCGAGGTCCTCGCGGCGGCCGGGCTGGTCCTGCCCGCCGCACTCGGCATCGCACCGGCCCTGGTCCCGGCGGCCGCCGTGGGCCTGGTGCTGCTGATGACCGGCGCGATCGTCACGCACCTGCGCCGCCACGAGGCCACGGTGCTCGCGATGCCGCTCGTGCTGCTCCTGCTGTCCGCGTTCGTGGCGTGGGGCCGCTTCGGCCCGCACGCGTTCCCCGGCTGAGCGGACCAAGAACCGCGCCCGGCCTCGCAGAGCGGGCGAAGCCCCCATCACCCCCGAGGGGTGCCTGCCAACCCAACCCCGTGCCCAAACCCCCGCCATCCCGGAGACCAGCCCCTCCGGCGAGGAGGCCCGTCCGGCGAGGACAAACCCAGAACGGGGACAACCCCCGAACCGCGAAGACCCCGGAGGCAACCCACAAAGAGGCAAACCCGCTCCCGGACGGACCGCGGCTACGCGTTCGCCGCGAACCGTGCCTTGTTCCACAGGTCGAAGTAGAGCACCTCGGTCCACCAGCTCAGCCCGACCGGGTGCGCCGTCTTGCGGTCGCGCGTGTTGTCGAAGTCGTCGTCGAGGACGAGGCCGTGGAAGGGGGCCAGCGGGCCGTCCGCCTTCTCCGCCGCCGCCTTCGCCAGCACGGCGCCCGCCGCCTCGGGGTCGTCGGGGAGCGCGTCGACGGCGGCGCCCGCTTCCTGGCACAGGCCGATCTCGCGCTCGACGCACGCCCGCAGCGCGTCCGCCTCGCTCTCCACCATCGTGTCGAGTTCGATCGTCTCCAGCAGGAGGTAGCGGTCGCGGTGCGCATCGAGGAACGTCAGCGTCTCGTCGATCGCGCCCAGCAGCCGGGGCGCGTCCGCTCCCGCGGACCGCAGTGCCGCGCAGAACTTCGCCAGCCGGGCGTGGCCCGTGGCGAACTCGCCGCTGATGGCGTACAGCGGCGTCCGCTGCCCGGGCGCGTCGTCCTCGAAGCCGTCGGAGATGAGCGACGCGCACAGCCGCGGGTCCCCGGACATGAGCACCCGGTAGGAGAACGGCACGGCGTACGGCCATTCCGACAGTCCGGAGATCGTGTCCGGCCGGTCCTCATAGGACTCGGGCCGGTTGCTGGTGCTGTAGAGGTAGGACCGGTTCGCCATGGTCGGATCCTAGGGTGCGAGCGCGGACGCCAACGGCACCGGCGTGTCCTGCCCCGGCCACGTCCCGGTCAGGACGGTGCCCGGGAGCGCCACATCCGCGTCGAGGCGGCGGGCGAGCGTCAGCTCGACGGTGTCCGTGACGATCACGACCGGGTCGTCCCCGGTGACGCGCACGACCGCGCCGACCGCGGGCGCCGCCGCGCCGCCTGCGCCGGCGATCGCCATGGTGGGTGCCCGCCGCTCCCCGTCCTCGAACACCTCCTCGGCCTGGCCCGCGCCGGTGAGGACCGCGTGGGCGAGGGCGGCGGCGTAGACCGGGTCGCCGACCGCGTCGTACACCCACCGCGTGCCGAGCACCGAGTGTTCCGCCGTGCCGAGCAGCCAGGCGTCCGCACCGGCGAGCGGTGCGGCGCGGTAGGTGAGCGGCACCTGGTGCACCGGCCCGTCGCCGGCGCGGACCAGCATCGTCTCGATCCCGACCGCCCCCGCGGGGTCGTCGAACCGGTACCCGGCAACGCGGTCGAGGTCACCGCCGGGTGCCGGGAACCACGGCAGGCCGGGCAGCCTGGCGGCCAGCAGTTCGAGCTTCGTGGGGGTCAGCGTCGCACGGTGGATCAGTGCCATGCGGACATCGTAGGGAGGCCCGTCCACGCCGGACGTGGTGTTCAATGTGGCGACGGCACCTGGGGGGCCAGGTGAGAGAAGGACCCACAATGCGAATATTGTCCACAGCGGCGCTCGGCTCGGCCGCGGCTGCCGTCGCGTTGGTCATGGCCGGGGCGGCGCCCGCCGGGGCGATCAACTCCTACAACGCGACGCCCGCCCCGGAGCGGACCGAGGTCGGAGCGCTCGTCGCCACCTGGGACAACGACGACGACCCCGCCACGCCGGACCGGGTGGACTGGGTCTGCTCGGGCACGATGGTCGACGCGGGCACGTTCCTGACGGCGGCGCACTGCACCGCGCCCTTCACGTGGCCCGCGAACGTGCGGTTCTACGTCTCGCTGGACCAGGACGTGCAGGCCGGTCTCGACGCCGCCGCTGCCGCGCACCCCGGTGACCCGACGGCGGTCGCGCGGGCGGTCGGCGTCGAGGGCGTCGCGCACACCGAGGCGGGCTACCCGGGCAACTCCGCGGACGCGCACGACATCGCGGTGATCGAGGTGTCCCCCGCGGCGATGGCGGCACGCTGGTCGTTCACGCCCGCGACGCTGCCCACCGCGGGCCGGCTCGACGCGCTCGGCCCGCGCGCGCTCGACGCCACGGACTTCGTCGTCGCCGGGTACGGCACGCAGGAGGCGCGGCGCGGTCCCGGCGGCCACACGCACCCCGGTGGCGGTGTCCGGATGAAGGCGCCGGAGTCGTTCGACGCGCTCAACAAGACGTGGGTGCGGCTCGCGATGACCGCGCCGCAGGGCAACGGCGGCGCCTGCTACGGCGACTCCGGCGGCCCGAACTTCGCGGTGCTGGGCGGGAAGCTGGTGCTCGTGGCGACCACGATCACCGGTGACACCCCCTGCTACGCCACGAACGTGGCCTACCGGCTCGACACCCCGACGGCGCGGTCGTTCCTCGCGCCGTTCGTCGAACTGCCGTAACACGTCGAAACGACCACGGATGCTGTGACACTCTGACACACTTCGTCCCACCTCAGTAGTCGGGAGAAAGGGACATCCGTGGCACTCAGCAGGCGCAAGGCGCTCGTCCTCGGCGGTGGTGCCGTGCTCGGCACCATCGCCGGGACGGGCGCGGCAGCGGCGGCCACCGACTGGATCCGGTTGCCGGTCGTCACCGCGAACATCGGCCGCAAGAACCTCGGCGCGCGCGAGGACGCGATCCGCGCCGTCCGCCACGCGGACGACGCGGCCCGGCCCCTGGTGGGCTGGCAGGAGATCCGCGAGGGCGACACCGGCGAGCCCGCGATGATCGACCGGCACTTCGGCGACCTGTACCGGAACGCGTTCCTGCGCCACGACACCGCGTTCCGCGTGCCGATCTCGATCCCGAAGCCCTGGCGGGTGGTCGGCACGAAGGCCACATTCACCCACGGCGGCATCGAGCACGTGACGCCGCCGCGCTGGATCACCGAGGTCGTCGTGCGCCACGAGACGCACACCGCGCTGGAGTTCGCGATGGTCAACACCCACTACATCGCGAACGCCCACAACGGTGACCAGCGCGCCGACCTGCGTGACGAGTGGAAGAAGCACAAGGACGTCCACCGCGACCGCGTGATCGCCCACCACAACCAGGGCCGCCTGGTCATCTGGACCGCCGACACCAACAACCCGGACTACGTGCGCGCCACCGGCCGTGACGCGGAGCGCCGCGCCTTCGTCAACGGCATCGACCGCGTCAACTGGCTGCCCGGCAACGGCAGGGTCCGGCTGGAGCTGCGCACCACGAAGACCGTGGACATGCGGGTCGACGGCCACGACGCGCGGGTGGCGATCTTCCGGATCCGCCTGGCCTGACGATCATCCCCGCAGCGCCCCGGTCACGGCCTCGACCACGGCCGCCGGGCGTTCCATGTGGACCATGTGCCCGGCGTCGTCGACCACGACGGCGCCGGGCGGGGCGTTCGTGACCGGCAGGACCTGGTCGGCCCGGCCCCACACGACCCGCACCGGGACGTCGACCGCCGCGAGCAGCGGGGCGGCGTCGATGCCCGGTCCGTCCCCGGACAGCAACGTGCCGAGCAGCGTGTCGAGTGCCTTCTGCACGCCGTCGAGGCGTTTGTACCTCATCAGGTCGTCCGCGAGCTGCCGGGTGACCTGGGCGGGGTCGGCGAACAGCTTCGTCAGGTGCGGCTTGAGTTCCCGGCGGGACGCGGCCGCCGCGAACCCCCGCAGGTACCCGGCGTCCACGCGGTCGCCGAACCCCGCCGGGGCCACCAGCGTCAGGGACGCGACCCGGCCGGGTTCGCGGGCGGCGGCCGCGGTGACCACGGCACCGCCCAGCGAGTGGCCGACCAGGTGGGCGCGTTCGATCCCGCGTTCGGCCAGGAAACCGAGCACGGCGCGCGCGAGCGTGTCCAGCGAGCCGTCGCCGACGTCCTTCGTGGACTCGCCGTGCCCCGGCAGGTCGACGGCGTGCACGGTCGCGTGCGCGGACAGCGGTTCCTGCACGAACAGCCACGAGTTCTTGTCACCGCCGTAGCCGTGCACGAGCAGCACGTGCTCCGCGCCGTCGCCGAGCGTCGCGTACGCGATGGTCCTGCCGTCCACGCACACGGTCCCGGTCTCCGGGCCCGTGACGTCCTCGACGACGCCGGAGTCGAGTTCCTCCCGTGCCGCGCGGGCGGCCGCGTCGATCTCCTCCTCCGGCACGTCGGCCGGGGCGATGAGCGCGATCGTGGCGCCGACGGGGACGTCCTCGTTCAGCTCCGCGATGATCCGCCGCACCACACCGGGTTCGGCCGCCTCGAGCGCGCCCGCGATCTTGTCGGTGTCCACGTCGGCCAGTTCGTCGCCCTCCGCGACCTCGTCGCCCTCCGCCACGATCCACTCGGTGATCTTGCCGGTGGTCATCGACAGGCCCCACTTGGGCATCGTGACCTTCTTGATGTCACTCACGGGCGAGTCCAGTCCATGGTCTTCTTGACGGCGCTCAGCACCTTCTGCGCGTCCGGGATGTACAGCTCCTCGAGCGACTGCGCGAACGGCACGGGGGTGTGCGGCGCGGTCACCATCTCGACGGGGGCGCGCAGCGCGCCGAACGCCTCCTGCGCGACCATGGCGGAGATGTCGGCCGCCATGCCGCAGCGCGGGCTGGCCTCGTCGACGACCACGAGCCTGCCGGTGTTCTCGACGCTCTCCAGGATCGTCTCGGTGTCGAGCGGGCTGGTGGTGCGCGGGTCGATGATCTCCGCCTCGACGCCCTGGCCGGCCAGTTCCGCGGCGGCGGCCTCGGCGACGGACACCATGCGGCCCAGCGCCACGATCGTCACGTCGTCGCCGTCCCGCACCACGTTGGCCTCGCCGAACGGGATCGTGTAGCTGTCCTCCGGCACGTCGCCGGTGACGTCGTACATGGCCTTGTGCTCGCAGAAGATCACCGGGTCGTCGTCCCGGATCGACTGCGCCAGCAGGCCTTTCGCCTCGTACGGGCTCGACGGCAGCACCACCTTCAGGCCCGGGATGTGCGTGAAGACCGGGTACAGGCACTGGGAGTGCTGCGCGGCGGCGGACAGGCCGGCGCCGTACATCGTGCGGATCACCACCGGGGTGACGGCGTTGCCGCCGAACATGTAGCGGAACTTGGCCGCCTGGTTGAAGATCTGGTCGAAGCAGACGCCCATGAAGTCGATGAACATCAGCTCGGCCACCGGCCGCATGCCCCGCGTCGCGGCGCCGACCGCGGCGCCGATGAACGCGGACTCGCTGATCGGCGTGTCCAGCACCCGGCCGGGGAAACGGTGGTAGAGCCCTTTGGTGACACCGAGGACGCCGCCCCACGCGTCGTCGTCGCCGGGGCTGCCCTGCCCGCCCGCGTTGTCCTCGCCGAGGACGATCACCCTCGGGTCCCGTGCCATCTCCTGCGCGAGCGCCTCGTTGATCGCCTCGCGGTAGCTGATCGTGCGTGCCATGGCGGTGCTCCTCAGTAGCTCACGTAGACGTCGGTGGTCAGGTCGGCCGCGGTGGGTTTCGGCGCCGCCTTGGCCTCGACGACGGCCGCGTCGATGAGCTGCGCTACCTGTGCGTCGACGCCGTCGAGCGCGGCGGGGTCGAGGAGCCCGGCGTCGGTGACGTGCGCGCGGAACCGCGTGAGGCAGTCGAGGGTCTCCCGTGCGTGGGCGACCTCGTCGGCGCGGTAGGTCTGCTGGTCGCCCTCGAAGTGCCCGAAGTACCGGGTGAACTTGATCTCGATGAGCGTCGGGCCGCCGCCGTCCCTGGCGCGGGCGATGGCCTCGCCCGCCGCCTCGTGCACGGCGAAGAAGTCGAACCCGTCGACGATCACGCCCGGCATGCCGAACCCGGCGGCGCGGTCGGCGATGTTGTCGGCGGCGACCGACCACGTGCTGGCGGTCGCCTCGGCGTAGCCGTTGTTCTCGGCGACGAAGATCGCGGGCAGGTGCCACACGGACGCGAGGTTCAACGCCTCCAGCGTGGTGCCCTGGTTGCTGGCGCCGTCACCGAAGAACGCGACGCCCACGCCGCCGGTGCCCTGCTGTTTGGCGGCGAGCGCGGTGCCGCAGATCAGCGGCGGGCCGCCGCCGACGATCCCGTTCGCGCCGAGCATGCCCTTGGACAGGTCGGCGATGTGCATCGAGCCGCCCTTGCCGTGGCACGTGCCCGTCGCGCGACCGTAGATCTCGGCCATCATGCCCTTCACGTCCACGCCCTTGGCGATGCAGTGGCCGTGCCCGCGGTGGGTGCTGGCGATCGCGTCGCGTTCGTCGAGGTGCGCGCACACGCCGGTGGCGGAGGCCTCCTCCCCGGCGTAGAGGTGCACGAAGCCGGGGATCTCGCCGGTCGCGAACTCGGCGTGCAGGCGTTCCTCGAACTCGCGGATCGTGCGCATCGTCCGGTAGGCGTCGAGCAGCGCGGTCTCGTCGAGCCCCTGCACGGCGTCGGCTGGTCGGGTGGTCGTCATCGTTGGCTGTCCTTTCCGGAGTGTCCGGCGATCCGGCGGAACAGGCCCGTCCTGGCCGCCTGGTCCATGACGGCCGCGACGTCGACGCGACGCGGCCCGTCCCCGCGCAGCCGGACGGTCGCGGGCACCGTGCCGTGCAGTGCGATCTCGCGTTCCCCGTCGACGGCGACCACCCCGGTGCGGGTGGCCACCTCGACCCGCTCCCCGACGCGCATCGGCCGCCACTCCGCGACGCCGACGGGCAGCACGAGCCCCGGCGCGATCGGCGCGTGCACGACGGTCGGCGCGTCGTCGACCGGGCACAGCCGCAGGGCGACGCCGTCGGGCTTGTCGCGGGGGCTGGGGCACAGCAGCCCGGGGACGGACGACAGCCCGACGGCGTCAGGTTCGGCGAACGTGCAGTACAGCTCGGTCAGGGACGCCGGGTCCCACAGCGCACGGGCCCCGACGTGCCGGGCGGTCGACACCCCGACGTCGACCAGGGCCGGTTCGGTGCGGTCCTCGCAGGTCACCTCGAGGACGGACGCCCGGCTCGTGGCGAGCGCGACGTCGACGGCACCGGTCGCGACGAGCCCGGCGGCCAGCCCGGCGACGGTCGCTTCGCGCAGTTCGGGGAAGGCGTTGTTGGTGCCGGTGGAGAGCGGCAGCAGCGGGACGTCGTGCCCGGGGCCGTCGAGCAGCGCGCCCGTCGCGACCCGGGCGGTGCCGTCGCCACCGAGGCAGATGACCACGCGGACCCCGGCGTCCACCATGCGGCGGACGGCGTTCGAGGTGTCCTCGGCGCGGCCGGTGATCGTGTCGTCGTCGACGAAGCGAACCTCGGGCCAGGGGGCGGCTTTCGCCGGGCGGTGCTGGACCGCGCGCAGCACCGTGGCGGAGATGCCGCCGAGATCGACGGAGACGTACGCGGTGGTGACGTTGACGGCGGCCAGTGCGCTCAGCATGCGCTGGACCATGTTGGCCTTCTCCGCGGTCGGGAACACCGACGCGCCCGCCACCAGCCGGCGGATGTCCCGCCCCGAGGCGGGATTCGCCACGATTCCCACCGCTGTCATGCCGCCACCTCCTCTGGGATGGAACATCGGTGGGCTGCGCGCGGGACAGGGTTGCAAGGGGTTGCAACGTGCCGTGGGTCTCACTCCGTGGGTTTCTCTCCGGGGGTCCCTTGCCGTGGGGTCCTGACCGGACGGGCGTCCTCGCCGGAGGGCGTCCTGCCGGACGGGCCTCCTCGCCGGAGGGGCTGGTCTCCGGGATGGCGGCTGGTCGGGCACGGGGTTGGGTTGGCCAGGACGGTGTCCGGGGGTCTGCCTGCCATCCCCGCCGTCAGAGATCCACCAGGACCTTCATCTTGCGCCCGGCGTGCAGGGCCTCGAAGCCCTCCTCGTGCAGTTCGTCCAGGTCGATGTGGGTCACCCACCCGTCGGTCCGGTAGTGGCCGCTCGCCATCAGCTCGATCACCGCCGTGAAGTCTTCCGACGTGTAGCACAGCGAGCCCTGGATGCGGGTTTCCGCGAGCACCAGCTTGAGCAGCGACGTCTCCAGGGGGCGGCGCGCGCCGAGGCAGTCCAGTGCCGCCGACACGCTCGCCGCGACGCCGGCCGCGTCGAAGGCCGCCGCCGCGCCTTCGCCTGCGGTCAGGCTCATCACGTAGTACGCGGGGTCGATCTGGGTCGGGTCGATGACGTCGCCCGCGCCGAGGTCGCTGATCGCCCTGCGGCGGTCCGCCGACGGTTCGCAGATCGTGATGTCCTCGACGCCCTGACCGCGCAGCGCGAACCACAACCCGATGCCGATGGGGCCCGCCCCGAACACGACCGCGTGCTCCCCCGGCGCGACCGCGCCCAGCCGCGCCGCGTGGAAGGCGACGGCCATCGGCTCGACCATCGCGCCGAGTTCCGCACTGACGCTGTCCGGCAGCGGGTGCAGCATGTGCCCGGGCACGACCGTGTACTCGGCCATCCCGCCGTCGGCCATCAGGCCGTGGAAGCCGATCCGCCTGCACACGTTGTACCGCCCGGACCGGCACGGCGGGCACTCGCCGCACCGGTGGATGGGCTCGACGGCGACCCGGTCCCCCTCGGTCACCCCCTCGACGCCGGCGCCGACCTCCACGACGACACCACAGAACTCGTGCCCCATCACCAGCGGGATCGACAAGCCGGTCAGCGGATGGGGTTCCGTGGGGAAGAAGATCGGGCCCGCGTAGTACTCGTGCAGGTCCGTGCCGCAGATCCCGTTGTGGCTCACCCGGATCTTCACGTGCCCCGGGCGGCAGTCCGGCTCGGGCACCTCCTTGATCTCGACGTCCTCGCGTCCTCGGTACACAGCTGCGCGCATGGTCCAGGCTCCTTCGCTGATCGCACCGATGCGGCGAACACCGCATGAGCACTGTGATACGTGCGCACCACCGGGCCAACGGTTGCGGCCGGGTTGCAGTCAGCTCTCGGTGGCGCGGGCACGCACCACGGCGGGCGCGAGCGAGCCGGGCAGCAGGTCGGCGGGCCGCGCGGGCCAGCGCACGGTCACCTCGACGCGGTCGCTGAACCGGTACGGCCGGTGCGCCAGCACGCTGCCGAGGTGCCTGCGCAGCCGCGACATCTCGGCGCGCACGGTCACCGTGGACCGCGCGTCGCCGAACAGGTCCGCCGCCAGCTCCGGGGCGGAGCGGCCGGCCGGGTTGTCCGCCAGCACGAACAGGATCTCCGCGTGCCTCGGGGTCAGCCGGTGCTCCCACTCCCCGCTCGGCCCGCGCACGGTGACCGTCCACTGTGCGCGGTCACGTAGGTCCAGCGTCACGTGCGCGGGTGGCGCGCTCTCCTCGGTTTGCGGCCGCAGCAACCAACCGCCCGGCAACGGTTCCGCGGTGCACGGACCCATGGCGGGCAACCAGATCAGGCCGTTGGTGACGCGTTCGGGCACCAGCACGCGGTTCACCGGCGGCAGCCCGGCCACCGCGGCGACCCACCCGTGCGGGTCGGTGACCAGCACCGGGCCCTCCGTGCGCGCGAGCATCGGGGTGGCGACCGCGCGCAACTGCTCCAGGTCGGCGTAGTGCGCGGCGGACAGCTGCGCCTCGGCGAGCTTCGCGACCGCGTCGACGAGCGCGAGCGTGCTCGGGTGCACACTGGCGGCGGGTCCGCTGACGTCGATGACGCCGAGCAGCTGCCCGCTCTTCGGGTCGTGGACCGGGGCGGCGGCGCACGTCCACGCGTGGTGGGTGCGGACGTAGTGCTCAGCCGAGTACACCTGCACGGGCTGGCGGACGATCAGCGCGGTGCCGATCGCGTTGGTGCCGACCGTGTCCTCGCCCCAGCAGGCGCCCTCGACGAACCCGAGGCGGTCGGCCTGCCGCCGCACGGCGCTGCTGCCGTCGCGCCACAGGACACGTCCTTCGGCGTCGACGACGACCATGATGTGCGACGCCTCGTCGGCGACCGACACGAGCCCGGACCGCAGCACCGACAGCACGGCGGCGAGCCCGGACGCGCGGCGGCGGTGCTCGACCTCCGCGGTGTCCAGCGGGTCGGCGGTGGCGTCCTGGTCGGGGTCGACGCCGAAGCGGGTCACCCGCGCCCACGACGCCTCGATCACGGAGCGGGGCCGCGCGGGCGGCCGGGCACCGGCGATGGCGGCCTCGTGCACCTTCGCCAGGACACGCGCGTAGCGGCGCGGATCCTCACCGACGGGTAGCGCCGGCTCCAACTGTTCCCGCTCCACGGCTTCCCTGCCGTCCACGTCGTCGTGGTGTCCGGCCCACACTAACCCAGCTCAGGCCCCAGGACCACGGCCGTGCAGGGGGCCAGCAGACCGTCCGCGAACCCGCCCGCGCCGGACGAGATCAGCACCCGGCCGCGGTGGCGCACCGGCACCGGCCCGTCGCCGAAGTTGGCGAGCACCGTGAGCGCGTCGCCGCGGCGGTAGGCCAGCACGTCGTCCGGGCAGTCGAGCAGGGTGAGGTCGCCGTCGCGCAGTGCGGGGTGGGCGCGGCGGAGCGCGATGAGCCCGCGGTAGAGCCACAGGATGCTCGTCTGGTCGGCGCACTGCGCCCCCGCGTTGCGGGTGTCGGCGTGCGGCGGCCACGGCAGCCACGGGTCACCGGCCCAGCCGTGGCCGGGGGCGGCGGTCCACGGCACGGGCGCGCGGGAGCCGTCGCGGCCGAGCGGGTCGCGGCGGCGCCCGGGCGGGATGATCGCGTCGGTGAGGCCGAACTCCTCGCCCTGGTAGACGAACGGCGTGCCACGCAGCGTGAGCAGCACGGTCGCGGCCACGCGGGCGCGGTCCTCGCGGTCGCCGTGGCGGGTGCGGTGGCGGGGCTGGTCGTGGCTGGACAGCGGCCACGCGGGTGCGCGGTGCGGGCCGTACACCCGCTCGGCCTCCGCGATGCGGTGCCGCCACGCCGCCGCCGACCACGGCGCCTCCATCAACGAGAAGTCGAACGCGGCGTGCAGCTGTCCGTCATCCACATAGGACGGCACGGCCGCCGGGTCGGCCAGCGGGACCTCGCCGACGAGCACGCGGTCGCCCGGGTGGGCGTCGAGGACCGCGCGGATCTCGCGGAGCAGGTCGTGCGTGCGCGGGTCGCGGTAGCCGCCGACGAACTCGTCGAGGTTGCCGGGATCGGACAGCACGGCGTCGGGCAGGGCCGGGTCGCGGCCGATCAGGTTCACCACGTCCGCGCGGAACCCGTCGACGCCGCGGCCGAGCCAGAACCGCAGCCCGTCGAGCATCGCGGCCCGCACGCCGGGGTGGTTCCAGTTCAGGTCGGGCTGGGCCGGGGTGAACAGGTGCAGGTAGTACTGGCCGCGGACCGGGTCGAAGGTCCACGCGGGGCCGCCGAACGCGCTGGGCCAGTTGTTGGCGGGCGCGTCGGCCCACCAGTACCAGTCGCCGTGCGGTCCGGCCGGGTCGTGGCGGGAGGAGACGAACCACGGGTGCCGGTCGCTGGTGTGGTTGGGCACCCAGTCGAGCAGGACGCGGACACCGCGGCCGTGCGCGGCGGCGAGCAGGCGGTCGAACGCGGGCAGTCCGCCGAAGCAGGCGTCGACGTCGGTGTGGTCGGCGACGTCGTAGCCGCCGTCCACGCCGGGGCTCGGGTGGATCGGGGACAACCAGATCGCGTCCACGCCGAGCCAGGTCAGGTGGTCGAGCTTCGCGGTCACCCCGTCCAGGTCGCCGATCCCGGAGCCGGTCGTGTCCAGGAACGACCGGGGGTAGACCTGATAGACGACGCCTATTGACATCGGCCTAGTAAACCGGTTTATCCTCCGCCGTGTAAACCGGTTTAGGAGGACCGTCGATGAGCGACCGCCGCCCCACCATCGCCGACGTGGCACGCCACGCCGGCGTGTCGAAGGGTGCGGTGTCGTTCGCGCTGAACGGGCGGGCCGGGGTGAGCGCGGAGACCCGCAAGCGGATCCTCGACGCGGCCGCCGAGCTGGGCTGGTCGCCCAGCCACCGGGCCAGGGCGCTCTCCGCCAAGCGCGCGTTCTCGCTGGGTCTGGTCATCGCCCGCGACCCCGACCTCCTGGGTGCGGACCCGTTCTTCCCCGCGTTCATCGCCGGGGTCGAGAAGGTGCTCGCCGCCCGCGACCAGACGCTGGTGCTGCAGGTCGTGACCAGCCCGGCCGCCGAGGAGGCCGGGTACCGGCGCCTCGCCAGGGACGGCCGGGTCGACGGCGTGTTCCTCGTCGACCTCCGCCGGGCGGACCCGCGGATCGCGCTGCTGGAGGAGATCGGGCTGCCCGCGGTCACGCTGAACCGGCCCGACGTGCCGTCGCCGTTCCCCGCGGTGATCCTCGACGACCGGCCCGGCATCGCCGCCGCCGTCACCCACCTCGCCGAACTCGGCCACACGGCGATCGCGCACGTCGCGGGCCCCGAGGTGTTCCTCCACGCCATCGCCCGACGGGACGCGTTCCGGCAGGCCATGGCCGACGCGGGTCTGCCACCCGGCCGGGTCGTGGCGGGCGACTTCACCGCGGCGGGCGGACGCGAGGCCACGCACCAGCTGCTCACCGGGCCCGGCCGGCCCACCGCGATCGTCTACGCCAACGACGTGATGGCGCTGTCGGCCATCGCGGTCGCCGCCGAGCTGGGCCTGCGGATCCCGGAGGACCTGTCGATCACCGGCTACGACGACACCACACTCGCGGGGTACGTGCACCCCGCGCTCACGACCGTCCGCGCCGACGCGCGGAGCTGGGGGGAAGCCGCGGCGACCACGCTGCTCGCGCTCGCGGACGGCGAAGACGTCGCGGACACCACGCTGCCACCGGCCGAGCTGATCCTGCGGAGATCGACCTCGGCGCTCTGATCCCACCCCTCAACCCCGTACGGAGACGCAATGAAGCGCATCCTTGTCGCTTTACTCTCGGCCACCGCCCTGGCCACCACCGCGTGCGGCGTGGACAGCGGCGGCGGTGGTGACGCCGCCGGGTCCGCCGACAAGCGCGGCCCGATCACCATCTGGTACTCCAACAACGCCGAGGAAGTGGCGTGGGGCAAGGCCATGGTGGACACGTGGAACGCCGCCCACCCGGACGAGAAGGTCACCGCACAGGAGATCCCGGCTGGCAAGACGACCGAGGAGGTCATCGGCGCCGCGATCACCGGCGGCACCGCACCCTGCCTGGTGTTCAACACCGCGCCCGCGGCCGTGCCGCAGTTCCAGAAGCAGGGCGGCCTGGTGGCACTCGACGACTTCCCGGGCGCGCGTGAGTACATCGAGAAGCGCACCGGCGAGACGGCCGCGCAGTACCGGTCCCCCGACGGCAAGTACTACCAGCTGCCGTGGAAGTCGAACCCGGTCGTGATCTTCTACAACAAGGCCGCGTTCACCAAGGCGGGCATCGACGCGGAGAAACCGCCGCTGTCCACCTACGACGAGTTCCTCGACACCGCACGCAAGGTGGTCAAGGGCGGCGGCGCGAAGTACGCGATCCTGCCCGCGCCGACGAGCGAGTTCTTCCAGTCCTGGTTCGACTTCTACCCGCTCTACGCCGCGGAGACCGGCGGGACGCAGCTCGTCGAGGACGGCAAGGCCACGTTCGCGAGCGACGCGGGCGAGAAGGTCGCCGCGTTCTGGAAGACCCTGTACGACGAGGGCCTCGCGGGGCGCGAGAAGTACAACGGCGACGCGTTCGCCGACGGCCAGGCCGCGATGGCGATCGTCGGCCCGTGGGCCATCCCGGTCTACAAGGACAAGGTCGAGTGGGGTTCGGTGCCGGTGCCGACCTCGCAGGGCACGCAGGCCAACGAGATCCACACCTTCTCCGACGCCAAGAACGTCGCCATGTACTCCGCGTGCGAGAACCGCGGCACCGCGTGGGAGCTGATGAAGTTCGCGACCAGCGAGGAGCAGGACGGCGCGCTGCTCGAGGCCACCGGCCAGATGCCGTTGCGCGCGGGCCTGCAGGACGCCTACCCGGACTACTTCGCGGAGAACCCGGCGTACACGATGTTCGCGGACATGGCGTCGCGGACGGTCGAGGTGCCGAACGTGCCGAACTCGATCGCCATCTGGCAGGCGCTGCGGGACGCGTACAGCAACGCGGTGATCTTCGGCAAGGCCGACCCGGCGCAGGCGCTGAAGGACGCGGCCGCGAAGGTCGACCAGCTGGCCGGACAGTCGTAACCGGACCGTCATGCCACGGACCACGAAGCGGGGACCGCTGCTGGGCCGCCAGCCCATCGGCATCGCCTTCGTCACGCCGTACGCGGTGTTCCTGGCGGCGGTCTTCGCCTACCCGCTCGGCATCGCGGTGTACATGTCGTTCCACGACTGGTTCTTCGCCGCGCCCGGCGCGGTGGTGGACCGGCCGTTCGTCGGGTTCGACAACTACGTCACCGTGTTCACCGACCCGGCGATCCTGCGGTCGTTCGCGAACATCGCGATCTTCCTGGTGATCAACGTGCCGCTGACGGTGGCGTTGTCGCTGGGGCTCGCGTCCGCGCTCAACGCGGCGATCCCGTTCCGGACGTTCTTCCGGGTCAGCTTCTACGTGCCGTACGTGACCGCGAGTGTCGCGGTGGTCGGCGTGTGGCTGTTCCTGTTCAACTCCGACGGGCTCGTCAACTCGGTGCTCGGGCCGCTGGCCCCGGTCCCGTCGTGGCTCGTGAACGCCACCCTCGCCATGCCGGTGGTGGCGGTGTTCGTGACGTGGAAACAGCTCGGGTTCTTCATCCTGCTGTACCTGGCGGCGCTGCAGAACGTGCCGAAGGAACTGTACGAGTCGGCCGCGGTGGACGGCGCGTCGCGGTTGCGGTCCTTCTGGACGGTCACCGTGCCGGGCGTCCGCCCGGCCACCACGCTCGTGGTGCTGCTCGCGACGATCACCGGCGCGAACCTGTTCACCGAGCCGTACCTGCTCACCGGTGGCGGCGGCCCGAACGGGGCGTCTGCGTCGCCGGTGCTGGTGATGTACCAGCGCGGCATCGAACAGGGCGAGGCCGGGCTCGGCGCCGCGATCGGCATCGTGCTCGTGGTCCTGACGCTGCTGGTCTCGCTGGTGAACCGACGGCTGCTGGAGCGTGACTGACATGTCCAGGACGGTCCGCCTGCTCGCGCTCGCGGTCGGCGCGCTGATGTTCCTGTTCCCCTTCTACTACATGCTGATCGGCAGCCTGCAGACCGAACCGGACACCACGCCGGCCGGTGCGCTGCCGAACCCCGGCAACCTGACCACGCGGAACTACACCGACATCAACGAACGGCTCGACCTCGGCACCACCCTGCTCAACTCCGGGATCTTCACCGGCGGGGTGCTGCTGTGCACGGTCGTGTTCGGTGTGCTCGCCGGCTATGCCCTGGCACGCCTGCACTTCCGCGGACGGGCGCTGCTGTTCAACCTCATGCTGCTGGTGCAGGTGATCCCGTTCCAGCTGCTCACGATCCCGCTGTACGTGCTGATCGTGCGCACCTACGGCCTCGCCGACTCCTACCTGGGGATGATCCTGCCGTTCGCGATCAACTCGGCGGCGGTGTTCATCTTCCGCCAGTACTTCCTGCAGCTGCCGCGCGAGCTGTTCGAGGCGGCGCAGGTCGACGGGGCGAGCGAACTCGCCATCCTGTGGCGGGTCGCGCTGCCGCTCGTGAAGCCGGCGCTGCTGACCGCGGTCCTGCTGACGTTCATCGGGCCGTGGAACGAGTTCCTGTGGCCGTTCCTCATCACCAAGGACGCGGACATGCAGCCACTCGCGGTGGCGCTGGCGAACTACATGAGCAACGTCGCGGCCCGCGCGGCCAACCCGTACGGCGCGTTGCTCGCAGGCGCCTGTGTGCTGGCCGCGCCGGTGATCCTGCTGTTCGTGATCTTCCAGCGCCGTTTCGTCGCCACCAACCTCGGATCCAGTGTGAAGGGCTGATCTTCCGTGACTCCTCCGTACACCCTCACCCGCGTCGGCGTGCTGATGACCCCGGAGCCGGGCAACGAGCTGGAGGCCGAGGGGGTGCTGAACCCGGCCAGCGGCTACGGCCCGGACGGCACGCTCTACCTGCTTCCCCGGCTCGTCGCCGCGGGCAACGTCTCACGTGTCGGGCTCGCCGAGGTGGTGCTGACCGACGGCGTGCCGACCGGTGTGGCCCGGCGCGGTGTCGTGCTCGCGCCCGACGAGGGCTGGGAACGCGGGAAGAACAACGCCGGCGTCGAGGACCCGCGGGTCACGTGGGTGCCGCGGCTGGGCGTGCACGTGATGACGTACGTCGCGTACGGCCCTCTCGGCCCGAAGCTGGCGATCGCGGTGTCGAAGGACCTGCGGGAGTGGCGACGGCTCGGGCCGGTCCACTTCCGGTACCAGCCGGGTCTCGACACGGACCTGAACCTGTTCCCCAACAAGGACGCCGTGTTCTTCCCCGAGCCGGTGCCCGGGCCGGACGGCGAGCCCGCGTACGCGATGCTGCACCGGCCGATGTGGGATCTCGGCTGGTTCCGCGACGGCGAGGGCGTGCACCTGCCCGCCGGGGTGACCGACGAACGACCCGGGATCTGGGTGTCCTACGCACCCGCCCGGGACGTCGAGCGGGACCTGGACACCCTGGTGCTGCAGGGCGACCACCGGCTGGTCGCGTTGTCCGAGCACCCGTTCGAGGAGCTGAAGATCGGCGCCGGGCCCGCGCCCATCCGGGTCGACGAGGGCTGGCTGCTGCTGCACCACGGCGTGATCGGCGCGATCGACGACCCGTGGGAACCGCAGCAGCAGAAGGTGTCGTACGCGGCGGGCGCGATGATCCTCGACCCGGACGACGTGAGCCGCGTCCTGGACCGCTCGACCGTGCCCATGCTGACCGCAGAGACCGAGGACGAGCGGTCCGGCACCGTGCCGAACGTCGTCTTCCCCACCGCGATCGAAGAGGTCGACGGTGTCCGCTACGTGTTCTACGGCATGGCCGACACCAAGATCGGCGTCGCCCGCCTCGACCGGATCTGACTCAGGAGCCTTCCCATGCGATTACGTGCCTCAGTCGTCACTGTCGTCACCGTCGCGTTAGCACTGTCCACAGCAGCCCCCGCGGCTGCCGCGCCCGCCCGGTTGACCAACCTGGCGCACCTGGACTTCCTCGGCGACACCGTCACGCCCCCGGCACAGCCCGGCCACACCACCTACCGGCTCGACGCCGAACCGTCGGTCGGCGTCCTGTGGACCTACGCCGACCGCCGCGACGACGGCCACTACGACCGGATCGGCGGCGGCGCCTACGACCCGGCGACGAACACGTACTCGCAGGGCGCGTTCAACGCCGACGACGTCTCCCGCGCGGCGGTCGTGTACCTGCGGCACTGGCGGCAGACCGGTTCTCCGGACAGCAGAGCGCGGGCGTACCAGCTGCTGCGCGGCCTCACCTACCTGCAGACGGCGACCGGTCCCGACGCGGGGAACGTCGTGCTGTGGATGCAGCCGGACGGCACGCTCAACCGCAGCGCACGGCCGGTCGAGCTGCCCGACCCGTCCGACTCGGGCCCCTCGTACTGGCTGGCGCGGACGGTGTGGGCGCTCGGCGAGGGCTACGCGGCGTTCCGCGGCACCCCGTTCGGCGAGTTCCTGCGTGCCCGGATGGACCTGGCGGTCGCGGCGCTGGACCGGCAGGTGCTGTCCCGGTACGGCGAGTGGCAGGTCGTCGACGGCGTGCGGGTGCCGGCGTGGCTGATCGTCGACGGCGCGGACGCGACGGCGGAGGCGGTGCTCGGCCTGTCGGCGTACGTGTCGGCGGGCGGCGGCCACGCGGCGCGGACCGCGCTGGCACGGCTGGCCGAGGGCGTGGCGGCGCTGTCCGGCGGCTCCCGGGCGGGGACGTGGCCGTACGGCGCGATCCTGCCGTGGGCGCTGTCGCGGTCGATGTGGCACGGCTGGGGTGCGCAGATGCCCGCGGCGCTGGCCCGCGCGTCGGCGGTGCTGCACCGCCCGGACCTGCGCGCACCGGCGGTGGTGGACGCGGCGACGTTCACGCCGTACCTGCTGACGGCCGGCGGCCCGGACAACGGCTGGTTGCCCACGCCCGCGGACCGCACGCAGATCGCGTACGGCGTGGACTCACGCGTGCAGTCGCTGGTCGCGGTGGGTGCGCGCGAGCTGGCGGGGATCGCGGCGGGCTGGTACTTCGGCGCGAACGCGGCCGGGGAGGCGGTGTACGACCCGGCGACGGGCCGCACGTTCGACGGCGTCAGCGGTGACGGTGTCGTCAACCGCAACTCGGGCGCGGAGTCGACCATCCACGGGTTGCTGTCGATGCTGGCCCTGGACGCGGACCCGGCGGCGGCCCGCATGGCCCGCGACGCGGCGCAGGTGCGGCACCGCGAGTCGACGGTCCTGGTGGAGGGCGAGTCGGCGGGCGGCGGCGAGGTCGTCACCCCACCGTCGGCGTGGACGGGCGAGTCCCAGTGGAGCGGCGGGAAGTACCTGACCGGCGACGATACGACGGCCACCTGGACGGTCCCCACCGCCGCCCAGCCGCGACTGGTGATGCCCGTGGTGAACCGGCTTCCCGGCGCGGGCACCACGTCGTGGTCCGCCGGCCGCCCCCTGGGCACGATCAACCACGGCGACGCGGGACCGCAGGGCGCGTCCCCGGCGCCGGGCGCACTGCTCCCGGTCACACTCCCGGCTCCCCTGCCGCCCGGCGCGACGACGGTCACCGCCCGGTTCGCCGACGGTGAGTCCGCTGTGGACGCTCTGCTGCTGCGCCCGGAGGTGAGCCAGGTCGTGTTCAACCGCGCGGCACTGCTCCAGAGCGCGGCGACGGGCCCACGTGTCCGGGCGGTCGCGGTGCCGACCACGGGGCGGGTAACGGCCCTGACCTACGACGGCCGAGGCCACCTGCTGAACCGCGCGACACTGACCGGCCCGACGGTGCACGCCCCCGTCGCGGCGGGCGGCTTCACCGTGCTGCGCTGGTAACCCGAAGCGGACGCCCGGGGTTCACGCGCGCGGGCCGGCGCGGCAGAGGTCGGGCGCCGCCGCGACGGGTTCCGGGGTGCGTGAGGTGCGGTGCGGGGGAACGAGGACGGCGACGCCGGCGACGATGACGAGCACGAAGAAGAGACCGAACGCGGTGGCGCCGGTCAGCAGTCCCGGCATCAGGCCGTGCGCGGTGACGATGCCGCCGAGCGCGGGCGCGCCGACCCTCTGCGCGACGTACCCGACGAGGTACCCGCCGGACACCATGCTCGCACGGTGGTGCGGTGCGGCGCAGCGGCTGAAGACCGTGAGGCCACCGGCGAAGTCGAACGCGTAGGCCGCCCCGGCGACGGCCGACGCCAGGAAGAACACGACGAGCGAGTGCACCGCGCCGGTCAGGACGAACAGCCAGACGGCCACGAGCGAGCCCGCCGCCCCGAGCACGCCGATCAGCCAGACGTGCAGGCGGCGCGCCGCATCGCGAACGTGGTGATGCCCGCCGCGAACACCGACAGCAGCGCGCCGGTGACGAGCGCGTTGCCCGAACCCGCCAGCTGCTGGGCGATCTTCGCGCCGAGCGGCAGGACGATCGCGCCGAGCAGGAACGACGAGGCGAAGGTGATCGCGCCCGCGACGAACACGAGGCGGCTGCCGCGCGGGATCGTGATCGCCCGCGGCCGCCACGGTTCGGCCGTCTCGCCCGGCGTGTGGCGCGGCATCCGCAGCACGAACAGCGCGACGACCGCGATCGCCACCGCGAGCACCACGAAGTTCAGGCGCAGCGGGAAGGGCCCGTACTCGGTCAGCGCACCGCCGACCACCATCGCGAGCGCGATGCCGAGGGCGGAGATGGCGGTGCCCGCGGCCCCGGGACGAGCGCGAGCGGGTACGCGGCGAAGATCCACGTGACGGTGGTCGTCGAGATGTGCCATCCGGCCTGGAGTACGTCCTGACGGAGGCGGGCCGCGCGCTGTCCGTGGTCATCGGCGCGCTCGCGACGACGGTGACCTGGTGCCGCCGGCACGACTGGCCGCCCGGCGCACCGAGGACGCGGTCCTCGACCAGGCGTCCTGACCACGAGCACCACGAGCGGCCCCGAAACAGCGAAGCCCCATCACCCACTGAGGGGTGCCTGCCATCCCGTCGACCTGGCGAAGCCCGATCACACCGTGTCAAGGGGGCCCGAAACCCAAAGCACCCACATACCCAAAGCCGCCGGGCCCCCTTGACGCGGTGTGATAGCCCGTGGGAGGTCGACGGGATGGCAGGCACCACCACGGACACCAGTCCCTGCCAACCCAACCCCGTGCCCAACCCGCCACCATCCCGGAGACCAGCCCCTCCGGCGAGGAGGCCCGTCCGGCAGGACGCCCTCCGGCGAGGACAAACCCAGGACGGGGACAACCCCCGAACCGCGAACCCCCGGGAGAGAACCCACAAAGAGGCAACCCGACAAGCACGAAACACCGCGTGACGGAACCGGGGTGGGACAGTGGATGTCTCACTCAGGAGGTGCCGATGAGCAAGTCCGTGGCGGAGATCCTGGCCAACGTCGACCTGTACGCGAACGACCAGACCGAGAACATGGTCGAGGCACTGGCCGTGGCCAGGGCCGAGTGCCCGGTGCCGCGCACGGCGTCCGACGGCGGCTACTACGTGGTCACCCGCCACGAGGACGTGCGCACGGTGTGCGGGAACCCGGAGCTGTTCAGCTCGGCGCAGCCGGGACTACGTGGCGTGCCGATGCGGCTGATCCCGATCGGGGTCGACCCGCCGGAGCACCGGCACTTCCGCGGGTTCCTCAACCCGTACTTCTCGCGGTCGTTCCTGCTGCGCTACGAGGACCGGATGCGGGCGATCGCGCGGGCGGCCATCGCGGCGTTCCTCGACGACGGGGAGTTCGACGTGGTGCGGGACTACTCGGTGCCGTTCAGCGCGGGGTCGCTCGCGCGGGTGGTCTTCGCCACGGACGACGAGGACCTCGTGGACCGGGCCGTGGCCGCGGTGAAGCGGACGGCGCTGGAGAGCACACCGGAGACGTTCGAGGCGGTGGCGGCGCTGGCCATGGAGGCGATGGCGGAGGCGGCGGCCGCGCCGGAAGGCCGTGAGGACGTGCTCGCGGCGCTCGTGACCGAGGAGGTCGACGGCCGCCCGCTGACGGTCGAGGAGCGCCTCGGGATCGTCACCACGCTCCTGCTCGGCGGCCTGGACACGACGCGCGGCATGATCGGCAACATCGCCTACCACCTGGCGACCCGCGCGGACGTCGAACCGGTGCTGCGGGCGCCGAACTGGTGGCGCGGCGAGCTGGACGAGTTCCTGCGCTACGAGCCGACGGTGGCGTTCATGGCCCGCACGGTCACGCGGGACACCGAACTCGGTGGCACACCGTTGAAGGCGGGCGACCGGCTCGCCGTCCACTTCTACTCGGCGAACCGCGACGCCGCCCGCTTCGACCGGCCCGACGAGCTGGTGTTCGACCGGGTCGCCAACCCGCACCTGGCGTTCGGCGCCGGGGTCCACCACTGCCTGGGCCTGAACTTCGCCCGCATCCAGCTGGCGATCGCGTTCGAGGAGCTGCTCGCGCAGGCGACGAACTTCCGCATGAAGGAGGGGACGGAGATCCGCCGCCAGACCGGGGTCTGCTTCGGCAGCCCGGAAGAGCTGTGGCTGACGTTCGACCGGCGCTGACCGGAAGCGTCTGCTGTGGACGGACGCGGTGTTCCGTCCCGCCGCGCCGCGGGGCGGAACACCGCCGTCGGCTCAGGCCGTCATGGGACCGAGGCAGACCGTGCGCTTCGGGTCCGGGTAGACGCGGGCGTTCTCGGCGTACTCCGCCGGGCAGCCGGACTTGTCGGCCGTGCCCTTGATCACCTTGGTGACCCGCACGTTGGCCTCCTCGCTCGTGCAGGCGACCTTCTTCTCCTGGCCCGCCGAGATCATCGGCACGTCGAGGCAGTCGCCGTCGGTGACGTTGAGCATCATGCAGAGCTTGTACTCCTGCTGCTTGCCACCGGTCTGCTGGTACCGCGCGTAGTCCTCGCTCGGGCAGTCGGCGTCCGGGTCGTCCAGGTACACGCCGACCTCGTAGAGCGCGGCGTCCGAGGCGCAGTCGACCTTCTGGATCTCCGCCGCGAACCGGCCGCCGCTGACGACCTCGACGCAGTCACCCGCGTTGAACGCGGGCGCGGGCGGGTTGAGCACCTTCACCACGACGAAGATGGCGACGGCGGCGAAGATGGCGATCAGGGCCGCGATCCCGGCGATCTTGACGTTCTTGACGGTCTTCGGGGAGAACTCGGTGTCGGGGTCGTGCCCCGGCGGCATGGCCGGGACGTTGCCTGACGGAGCTGTCGGGGTTGTCATTCGATGAGGCTCGTATTCTCGCGATCACTGACACGGCAACGAAAAACGCGTGCGAGCAGCGTCGGCCGCACGTACCGCCGATGCTAGGGAGCGCGGCGCCGCGGTGGTGTCGGGTGAACACCCCTCAATCCACTAGAGATCGTCGAGCCCGACCAGACCGTCCTGAATGGCCCGTGCGAGCAGCGCCGCCTTGGTCGGCGCGGGACGGCCGACGTTGGCGTACTTGACCCGCACCCGGTCCAGGTAGGTGTCGACGGTCCTGGGCGTGATGTTCATCCGGTCCGCGACGAGCTGCTTGGACTCGCACTGGAACCACTGCGTGAGCACCTCACGCTCCCGATCGGACAGTCGCGGCTGGGACGGTCCGCGGTCGGCCGCGATCGCACCGGCGAGCGTGGGCGGCAGGTACGGGCGGTTCTCGACGGCGGCGACCGTCGCGGCCACCAGGTGCTCGTGCCCCTCCGCCTTGGTGAGGAACGCGCTCACCCCGAGGTCGAGGCACGTCAGCGCGACGTCCTCGCTGTCCTGCATGGTGTAGACGATGACCTTGCGGCCTGCGTCGACGAGCCGCCGCACCGCGCGCTGGTACGGCGCTCGGTCGGCGCCGACGTTCAGGTCGAGGACCACCACGTCGGCCCGGTCGCCGGGCGGGGTCCACGCCACGTCCGCGGTCGTGCCGGCGGCGATCACCTCGATCGGCGTGTCCGCCTCCGCGTACCAGGCACGCACGCCGGAGAGGATCGCCGGGTGGTCGTCCACCACCGTCACCGTGATCGCCATGAGGTCTCCAACCACACCTGTCCGTCGGTGACGGACTCGACGAGCGACACCTCGCCCGGTCCGGGCGGGGTGATGGGCAGGTCCGGGGCCGCGCACCGGGCGCTGACCCGGACCTGGTCCGGCGCGTGCAGCACGGTGACCCGGGCAGGTGAGCGTGCCGTCACGAGCGCCTCCGAGATCGGCGCGAGCAGGTCGCGGCGCACGTGCTCGGGCAGTTCGGTCGGCGTGCCGCGCACGGACAGGTGCACGGAGGCGCCGTGCCGCTCCGCGACGTCGATGATCGCACCCAGCTCGTGCGCGAGCCGGTCGGTCACCGCGTCGCCGTGGCCCTCGCTGAGCAGCCTGCGCATCCGCGCGGCCTCGACGGCGCACCGGCGGCGCACGTCGTCGGCGCGGGGGTCGAGGCTGCCGTCGGCGAGCCCGGCGAGCAGCGGTATGGTGGTGGGGCGCAGGTCGGCGTAGCGGCGTTCGTGGTTGCGGGCCGCGGCCGCCGCCTCCTCGTCGCGGATGCGCTGCCGCTCCCCCGCCCGCGCGGTCCGGAACGCGCCGTCGGCGATCGACCGCACGAGCCGCGCGCTGAGCGCCACCCCGACCTGGAACCCGGCGACCGACACCAGGGCGACGGCCATGTCGGCCGTCTCCGCCGCCGTCCCGGCGACCAGCACCGGCCCGCCGGTGACCGCGGCGTGCCCGAGCAGGAACGCCACCACCCAGCCGATGGCGAGGTCGTAGAGCAGCACGAGCCCGTACCACCCGATCAGGCCGATCGACCAGTGCTGCGGCCACAGGGACCCGTCGAGCGCCAGCGCGACCGAGCAGGCGAGCAGCGCGGCGACGCCGGGCCACCGGACCGCGTCCGGGATGCGGCCCCGCACGCGCAGGGCGGCCGCGCACACGCCGCCGAGCACCGCGAGGAGCCCGTACACGACGAGCTCCGTGCGCGAGGTCCCCGGCGCGACGAGCACCGCGCCGTTGAGTCCGACCTGGACGGTCAGCGCGACGGCGAGCAGCACCACGGTGACCGTCGCGGCGAGCCTGCGTTCGATGTAGGCGGGGTCAACCACGCGACCACGTCCACTCGACCGTGGTGCCGCGCCCTGGCGCGGACCGC
The DNA here is from genome assembly GCF_054661535.1 of Actinophytocola sp. KF-1. Lineage (NCBI taxonomy): Bacteria > Bacillati > Actinomycetota > Actinomycetes > Pseudonocardiales > Pseudonocardiaceae > Actinophytocola > Actinophytocola sp. KF-1. The sequence continues at coordinate 558,788 of NZ_BAAFVK010000003.1, forward strand.
ACCCGCGCGGTCCCGCCGACGGCCGCCATCCTGGCGTGGATCGACTCGGCGAGCCCGCGGCGGTGCACGGGCACGTGGCCGGGGTCGAACCCGCGGCCCCGGTCGGACACCCGGACCACGACCAGCCCGTCGCGGTCGTGCCCGCTGAGCACCGGGGCGCGGTCGCCCGCGTGCCGCCGGACGTTGCTCAGCGCCTCGCGGACGCCGTGGTAGATCGCGTAGGCGGGCTTCGGCGGGACGGTCAGCGGGCCGGGGACGTCGGTGCGGACGGTGAGGCCCGGGTAGTCGGCCAGCGCGCCGAGCAGCCGGGCGAGGTCGACGTCCCCGGCACGGTCGGGTGGGTGCGCGGTCAGCACCTCGACGTCCCGGCGCGCGGCGGCGGGCAGCCAGCCGAAGTCGCCGGTGGTGTCGGTGGAGACCATGAGCAACGTCGTGCTCGCGGTGTCGTGCAGCATCGCCAGGTAGGCGCGGTCGGCGGTGCGCCGCGCCCGTTCGGCGGCCGCGGCCACCCGCCGCTGCTCGGCACGCGCCACGAGCCGGTCGCACAGCCGCGCGGCGTGCCGGACGAGCAGCAGGCCGGCCCACGCGAGCACTGCTTGCACCACCAGTTCCCAGGTGGTGGCGGGCAGGCCGGCGCCGGCGAGGACGCAGCCCGCGCCGTAGGCCGTGATGGTCACGCCCGCGAGCACGTGCCCGGCGACCGGGCGGGTGGGCCACTCGAAGTAGCCGGTGACGGCGGTGATGGAGACGACGGCGAACAGCCAGCCGCCCGTCGGCTGCGCCCCCAGCACGACCTGGCCGAGCCCGGCGAGGACGGCGACGCAGGCGCCCGCGACCAGGAACGGCGGCCGGCCGGGCCACCGGCTCTGCGCGCACGGCAGCCCGGTGGCGACCACGAGCAGCACGACGGCGAGCGGCAGTGCGGGCCCGGTGTGCCCGGACAGTCCGAACAGCCCGCACAACCCGGTGACGGCGGCCCGCAGCAGGGGCGCGCACCAGGCGATGGCGTCGTGGAGGTGCCGTTCGCAGGGGCCCGGCACGCCGTGACCGTCGGCTACCGCGTCTGTCGAGCTACCGGGCACGCGGAGAACCTACCAAAAGTAGGATCTCCGAACGCGCAGTTCACGGCCGCCTCCCTCGGTCTGGGACGGCGGTCACAGTGCGTGAGTGGCGGTCCGCCGCAGGCTGGTGAGCGCCGCGCGGACGCGCGCCACCGCGCCGGGTCCGGTCGAAGCGTGCGGGGACAACCGGATCTGGTCGGGCCGCACGGTGGCCGTCACCTCCGCGCCGGCGAGCGCGGCCGCCACCTCCTCGACGGGGTGGCCGGGCACGCGGAAGGCCAGGATCCCGGCCCGCCGATCGGTCGCGGACACGATCTCCGCACCCGCGGCCCGCAGCACGTCGTCGAGTTCGGCGACCCGGTCCGCGATCCGCCCGAACACGACGGCCGGCCCGATCTCCTCGACCAGTTCCAGCGCACGGGCGAGGGCCCCGGCGGTCACGGGGCTGAGGTTGGTGACCGACCAGGCCTGCGCGCCCGGCGCCAGGTCGTGGATCTCGTCGTCGAACACGCCGGGGTCCGTGGCGCCGGTCCACCCGGAGAGCAGCGGCGCCGTCCGCGCCAGCGCACGCTCCGACAGGATCGCGAACCCGGTCCCCCACCCGGCGCGCAGCCACTTCTGGCCACCGCACACGAGGATGTCGGCAGCGTCCCACGGCTCGTCGACGACGCCGACCCCCTGGATGCCGTCCACGACGAGCAGCCGGTCACCGACCACGTCCCGCAGGGCCGCCAGATCGGCGCGGTACCCGGTGCGGAAGTCGACAGCGCTGACGGAGACGGTGGTCGTGCCGGGCGTCAAGGCCGCCGCGACCACCTCGGGTGTGACCCGCCCGCCGGGTGGCCGCAGCCGGTGCACGGTCAGGCGGCCGGCCTGCTCGGCCCGGACCCAGGGGTAGGTGTTGGCGGGAAACTCGGCGGCCGACACGAGCACGGTGCCGGCGGGCACGCTGAAGGCGGCCTGGAAGAGACCCTGGCTCGTGTGCGGCAGCAGGGTCACCCGGTCCGCGTCGGCACCGCACAACCGGGCCACCGCACGCCGCGCCCGCCCGTCGAAGGCCATCAGCTCGTCCACTGTGGACGCCCCAGCGGCGGCGAGCCGCGCCAGCGAGGCGGCGCTCTCGTCGAGCACCGCCCGGGAGGGCGGCCCGACCCGCGCGAAGTCGAGGTACCCGGGCGACTCGCCGAACTGTGCGTCCCAGATGTCGCCGCTCACCGGGCTCCCGTCGTCGCTGTGGTGGTCACCCCATCCTCGCACGCCCGCCGACGACCACCCGCCACGGCGGTAACGGCGCCACCGGCCGAACGATGAAGGCGGTGTGCCCGCCACCGACCTGACGACGCTGGCGCTACCCGCCTGGGCCGTCCCGACACAGCGACGCTCACTCGCGGTGGCTGACCACACTGTCGGCATCCGCGAGAAGTGGTGGCACACCGCGATCACGTCCCGCCGGTTGCCCGGCGAGCCGCCCGTGGGTCCGGCCCTGTCGCGAGCGCAGGTGTGGGCACCCGACACGGACGTGTTCACGCTGCTGTGGCGTACGCTCGCGTGGGGTTCGGGAAGCCACTTGCGCCACAACCTGCGGCGGCTGGGCAGCATCGCCGCCGACGTGCCACGCGCGGAGCGCCTCCTGACCAGAGCGAGGGAGCTGTGCCGCGACGATCCGGCAAGGGCGTACGCCGTACTGCGCCCAGGAGTCCGCAACGAGATCGGCGGGCTGGGCCCGTCCTTCTTCACGAAGTTCCTGTACTTCGCGGGCGAAGGCGCACCGGCGCACCGGTGCCTGATCCTCGACCGGGTCGTGGCCACCGCACTCCGCGATCGGTGCGGGTGGACGTCGCTGCACCCGCACGGCCCATGGCCCGCCGGCACCTACGAGCGGTACTGCGACTTGCTGGCCCGCTGGGCACTGCACCACGGCCACGCACCCGACGAGATCGAACGCACCCTGTTCGAAGGCAAGGCCTTGGCGTGACCGTGATCATCACCTGCCCGAGGTGCTTCAGCGCCGATGACGTGCTGCCCCCCACGCAAGCTTCCCGATCGCCTGCTGCAGTACCGCTGCACCAACGAAGCCGCTGAACCGGTGCGTGCCCGCCGGTGAGCCGTTCGCCGATTACGGCATCGTCGAGCACCGCCCACGGCTGGGCTTTCCCGGGTTGTTCGCGGCTCGGGGAGCTGGTCAGCGAGTACGGTCCGGCGACGATCGGCGTGGTCTGGGGCCGCCGGTGTGAGTGGTTCGCTGGACGGTTTGCTGACTGACGCTGGTACGGGCTGTCGCGAAAACCGGACCGCCGCTAGCTTCTGGGGCATGGCACACATCGATCTGGGCGTCGACGAGAAGCAGTTCCCCGGGATCACGGGACCCATGAAGTTCCGGCCGGAGACCGGGCAGCCGTTGAACGAGCTGGCGGAAGTCCTGCTGCGCAGGCAACCGCACCCCCTGACCCCGGGCGAGCGCGAGCTGATCGCCGCCTACGTGTCCGGGCTCAACGACTGCGACTTCTGCTGCTCGTCGCACTCGGCGTTCGCCGCCGCGCAGTTGCCTGCCGGGATGGCCCTGGTCGACGAGGTGCGGGGGGACCTGGACGCCGCGCCGGTGTCGCCGAAGCTCCGGGCGTTGCTGCGCATCGCGGGGGCCGTGCAGCAGGGCGGCAAGAAGGTGACCACCGACCTCGTCGACGCCGCGCGTGCCGAGGGGGCCACCGACCTCGAGATCCACGACACGGTGCTGATCGCGGCCGCGTTCTGCATGTACAACCGGTACGTCGACGGCCTGGCCACCTTCGCGCCCCAGGACAAGGACGCCTACACCGGCATGGCCGCGCGCATCGTCGAGCAGGGTTACGAGGTGCCCTGACCTGCCGCTGTTTTCCCGCGCCGCGCAAGGGAAAGCTGTAGCCGTTCAGCTCTTTCCCTGCCAGGAGAGGCGTGGACCGGGACAGCCGGGGGGTTGGGGTCAGCTCGTCCGGAACGTGCTCATCATCGCCATGTCCTCGTGTTCGAGGTTGTGGCAGTGCAGCATGTAGCGGCCCGCGTGGTCGGTGAACCGCACCGCCAGGTCCACGTACTCGTTGGGGCGCACGTCGACGGTGTCCTTCCAGCCGCCGTCCGCGGGCTCGGGTGGATCGCCGTCGCGGGCGACCACCTGGCACGGGTCGAGGTGCACGTGGACCGGGTGGTGCAGGTCGCTCACGACCCGCCACACCTCGACCTCGCCGAGTGTGACGTCGGCGTCGATGCGCGCGGGGTCGAACGGCGCGTCGTTGACGAGCCAGCCGCCGTGGCCGCCGACGTCACCGCGGGTGAACCGCCACTCCCGGGTGCGCACGGCCCGCGCGGGGTCGAGCCGCTCGATCTCGCTGAGCCGGGCGGGCACCCGGCTGTCGTCCCGCACCCGGCTCGTCACGCGGAACCGCATGACGTGCGCGGTGGTGCCGCTGCCGAGGGTGTTGGCCATGGTGATCTCGGTGCCGGGGCGCAGGCCGGAGAAGTCGACGACCACGTCGAACCGCTCCCCCGGCGCGATGGTCAGCTCCTCGTGCGTGACCGGCGCGGCGAGCAGGCCGCCGTCCGAACCGATCTGCGTGACAGCCAGCCCTGGCAGGGAAAGCCGGTAGCGGCGGGCGTTGGAGGCGTTCAGCAGCCGCAGCCGGTACCGCGCGGTCGCCACCTCCAGCTCCGGCCACGGCGCGCCGTTGACGAGGACCACGTCGCCGAGCACGCCCTCCATGTAGGCGTCCTCGACGCCCGGCATGACCCGCATCCGCTGGTCGAGCGACGGGTACCGGAACGAGCCGTCCTCGTCGAACGCGCGGTCGGTGATCATCAGTGGGATGTCCCGCTCGCCTCTCGGCAGCGGCAGCGCGTCCTCCTCGTCGTCGTGGACGAGGTGGAACCCGGCCAGCCCGCGGTACACCTGCGGGCCGGTGAAGTCCATGCGGTGGTCGTGGTACCAGAGCGTCGCCGCCCGCTGCTCGCACGGGTACACGTAGTCGCGCTGCCCGACCGCGACCGTGCCGTGCGCGGAGTGCCCGGACTCGTCGTGCCAGCCGCGCGGCAGCAGGAGGTCGGTGGGGTACCCGTCGCTGTCCGCCGGGGTGTGGCCGCCGTGCAGGTGCACGACGGTCGGCACGGACAGCTCGTTGCGGTGGGTCACGACCGTCCGCTGCCCGCGCCTGCTCACGATCGTCGGGCCCGGGAAGATCCCGTCGTAGCCCAGGATCGGCGTGCGCAGCCCCGGCAGGATCTCGGCGGCCGCCTCCCGCTGCGTGATCACGTAGTGGCCGTCGCGGACCGGCGTGGCGGCCGGCGGCACCGGCAGCGGCACGGTGAACGGCTCCGGCAGGCGGGCCCGGCTGCGCAGCAGTTCCGCGGTCTGCCCGGGCGCGCCCGGCCACACCAGCGAGCCGAGGGTCGTCGCGCCGAGCGCCGCGCCGCCCAGCACGCCGAGGAAACCCCGGCGCGACAGGCTCATGACGCCCTCCTGGACCGCCGGGCGCTCGCGCGGAACACCCACACGGTCAGCAGCAGCTGCAGCGCGATGACCGTCACCCCGAGCGGGACGTGGATCGCGACGATCCCCTCGTAGCCCAGCCCGGCCTGCACCTGTTCGGCGAGCACGAGACCGAGCGACGCCCACAGCGGCCACGCCCGGCCCGTGCCCGCCCACACGTACACGATGGCGGCGACCAGCTGGGCGATCCCCAGCCCGGACACGACGCTCGCGTTGATCTCGTGGACCGCGATCGCGTCGACGTCCCCGCCGAGGTAGATCCCGGCGAGCACCGGCTGCCCGACCGCGCACAGCGAGTGCAGCACGGCGAACGACCGCAGCACCCAGAGCGTCGCCCTCGGCCCGGGCGGCGCGGCGGCGATCCCCGACGCGGGGTTCGCGGCGGTGGTGGACGCACTCATGACTCCTCCTCGACGCCCGCACGGGCGATCATCAACGGCCAGAGGGGAAAACCCAGCCAGCCGACCACCCCGACGACGACGCCGGCGCCGCACACGGCGTACAGCGCGACCGAGTCCGGCGGCAGGAGCAGCGCCCCCGCGCCGAACACGGCGGCACCGGCGAGATAGCTCACCCCGACCACGGTGCCGACCAGGACCACGCCGCGCGGCAGGGCGTTCCGGCCGGTCCTGCTCACCACGAGCACCCAGGCGAACGTGACCGCGAAGCACGCCATCACGAACCCGACCTGGACCTCGAACGCCAGCAGCCCGGCGATCAGCGCGACCTGCAACAGCACGACGGCGGCCATCGCGCCGACCGCCACCGCGGTGGCGGCACCGGCCCACCCGGCGCGGAGCCTGCCGCGGACGGCGAGCGCGACCGGCACGAGCGCCGCGAACTGCACGACGACCACGACGTCGTTCGCCGTGCCGGTCCACGCCAGCCCGCCGCCGTCCGCCCACGGCCGCGACACCGCGAAGAACAGGACCAGCAGCACGTTCGCCGCCAGCCCGGCCGTCCCGGACAGCGCGGCCCACCGCGCGGGAACACCCATCGGACTCACCTCCGGGTGGGAACGGTAAGTAGCCGCCGGGCGTCACGGAACGTGGTCAGGGCACAGATCGGGATGGAGGCCAGCCCCGGGGCAGGAGTGGTGGTCAGCCCCGTGGACGCGGGCCGGGTGGCGGCTCACAATGCCGGAATGACCACATGGCACCGCGCGGCACGGGTCGCGGGCATCGCGCTCGGCGGCGCCGGGCTGGCGGTGGCCGGGTGGCACGCGGTCGCCGTGCCCGCGACGAGCGGGGTGCTCGGCGGGCTGACGTGGCTGGGCGTCGGTGTCGCGCCGCTGTACGCGGTGAGCGTGTGGGTGGTGTGCAGGCGGCCGGAGCACCCGCAGGCACGCAGGCTGCTGCTGATGGGCAGCGCCCTCGCGGTCAACGTCGCCGTGGAGGGGCCGATCCAGGACGCGGTCGCGCGTGCCGGCGCCGGGTCGTGGCTGTGGCTGCCCAACCTGGTCTACCAGTACAGCGGGGTGCTCGCGCTGATCGCCGGGGTGCTGCTCCTCGCGTCCTACCCGGACGGTGTGGTGGAGCGGGCGTGGCAACGGCGCGCGCTGGGAGCGGTGTGGCTGTACCTGCTGCTGCCGCCGCTGCTCCTGGTGTCCCGGCCGACGCTGCTGTTCGACCGCTACCTGTTCGAGCTGCCACCGCCGGTGCCGAGCCCGTTCGCCGTGCCGTGGCTGGAGTTCCTCGCGGCGCCGCTCTCCTCGCTCTACCTGTACTACTACGGCGCGCTGGTGCTGGCGGCCGTGCTGTTCGTGCGGTTCTTCCAGGCCGACCGCCGCCTGCGGGACCGGATGCGGCTGCTCGTGTACGTCACGGCCCTGCTGATCGCGATGACCGCGCTGACGCCGGTGTTCGAGTCCGCGTACGGCGCGGACCGGCCGCTGTGGATGCGGCTGTTCAACGGGCTCTACATCGTGCTGCTGCTGATGGTGCCGGTGACCATCGTGATCGGCATCGTGCGGCACCGGGTGTTCGAGCTGGAACCGGTGGTGCGCCGCTCGACCGTGTTCGGGGTGCTGTCCCTGCTGATCGCGGCGGCGTACCTCGCGGTGGCCGCGGCGCCGGGGCTGACGCTGGGCGACGACATCCCCGTCGAGCTGGCGGTCGTGCTGACGATCGGCGCCGCGGTCGCGTTCCAGCCGTTGCGGCGCAGGCTGGAGCGGCTCGCCGACCGGCTCGTGTTCGGGGAGCGGGTGGACCGCTACGACCTGCTGACCGCGTTCGGCGCGCGCCTGGAGCAGACCGTGGAGCTCGGCGACCTGCTCCCCCGGCTGGCCGCCACCATCCAGGACGGGCTCGCCGCCCCGTGGGTGCGGGTGACGCTGCCGGAGGCGAGCGCGGCGGTCGGCGAACCGGCGGGCGGGATCGCGCTGCGCGTGCCGCTGGAGCGGGGCGACGAGGTGGCGGGCCACATCGAGTGCGGCCCGAAGGACGGCGGCTACGCGGCCGACGACCGGGAGCTGCTGCGCACCCTCGCCGCGCAGGCCGCGACCGCGATCGCCAACGTGCGGCTGACCGCCCGGCTCGCCGAGCAGGTCGACGAGCTGGCCCGCTCCCGGGCCCGCATCGTCGCGGCGCAGGACAGCGAGCGGCGGCGGATCGAACGCGACATCCACGACGGCGCGCAGCAGCACGTGGTCGCCCTGATCATGAAGCTGCGGCTGGCGCGCAACCAGGTCGGCCGCGGCGAGCGGACCGCGGCGGAGGTGTTCGACGAGCTGGGGGGCGACGTCCGCGACCTGCTCGCCGACCTGCGCGAGCTGGCACACGGCATCCACCCGCCCGTGCTGTCGGACCAGGGGCTCGTGGTGGCCGTGCAGGCGCGCGCCGACCGGCTGCCCCTCGACGTCCGGGTGCACGCGGACGCGGACCTGCGCACCGGGCGGCTCCACGCCGATGTCGAGGGCGCCGCGTACTTCGTGATCTGCGAGGCGCTGACCAACGTCGTCAAGCACGCCGCCGCGCACCACGCGGGCGTCGAACTGTCCATGACCGACGGGGTGGTCAGCGTGCTGGTGCAGGACGACGGCGTCGGGCTCGGGAACGGCGCCGGGCACGGCCTGACCAACCTGCGGGACCGGGTCGAGGCGCTCGGCGGCAGCCTGGTCGTCGACAGCGAACCGGGTGGCGGCACGCGGGTGCGCGCCGATCTGCCGGCAGGGGCGGGCCATGGCTGACCGGCTCCGCGTGGTGATCGCCGAGGACAACTTCCTCGTCCGCGAGGGCACCCGCGGCCTGCTCGAGGACTCCGGCGACGTCGAGGTGCTCGCCGCCGTCGGCGACGCGGCCGAGCTGCGAGCGGCGGTGCGCAGGCTGACCCCGGACGCGGTGCTCACCGACATCCGCATGCCGCCCGGGCACCACATGGAGGGCATCGAGGCCGCGCACGCGATCCGGGCCGAGCACCCCGGCATCGGCGTGGCGGTGCTGTCGCAGCACACCGACGAGAGCTATGCATTCGCGTTGCTGCGCAACGGCACCGCCGGGCTCGCCTACCTGCTGAAGGACCGGCTGGGTGACCTGGAGGACCTGATCAGGGCGTTGCGCGAGGTGGCCCGCGGCGGTTCGGTGATCGACCCGCTGGTGGTCGACGCGCTCGTCGCGCGGCGCACCAGGTCGGTGGGCTCACCGCTGGCCGTGCTCACCGCGCGGGAACTGGACGTGCTGCGCGAGATGGCGCAGGGCAAGACCAACGCCGGGGTCGAGGACGCGCTGAACCTGTCGGCGTCGACGGTCGAGAAGCACGTGAACTCGATCTTCGGCAAGCTCGGGCTCGTCGACGGCCCGGTGCACCGCCGCGTCGCCGCCGTGCTGGCCTTCCTGCGCGAACGGCCGGACGGCTGACGGACGTGCCCGGCGCGCACCGGTAGCGTGATCGCAACGATCCCGGCGCGGACTCCGATACGCCGCACGTGGCGGGATCTCTTGGGGGTGGATCATTGCGGGGACGTGCCGTGGCGGTGGTGGTCGCGGTCCTGTGCGTGTTGCTGGTACCGGGACACCCGGCCGCCGCGCAGCCGGGGGCCGACATCGGCTCCGTGCTGTCGCGTGTGGAGCGGGAGCGGGTCGTGCGGTTGCCGGGGGCGGTGACCTCGGTGGACGCCGGGCGGTTGGCGGCACGGGACCGGGTGCTGCTGGCGCCCGCGGCCGGACTGCCGGACGACCTCGGCCCGCTGTGGGCGTGGGCGGACGACGAAGGTGTCCGGCTGACGGTCGTCGAGGGTTGGTGGATCTCCCGGCAGGGCGAGCAGGTGCGGGTCGAGCGGGAGGCGTTGCCGTGGGTGCTCGCGTCCGGTGACGTCACCGACGTCGTCGTCGGTGCGACGGCGCCGGTGCCCCAGCGGGTGACCGCCACCGCCGAGCTGCTGGACGGGTTGCGGGTCGACCGGTTCGAACCCGGGGTGCGGCTGGTGACGCTGCCGGCACGGCCCGACCCCGTCACGGGCTACGCCGCCGCGCTCGCGGAGCGGTTTCCCGGGGAGCTGGTCGTCGTCGCGTGCGGGGCGTGGCTCGAGGTCGCCGGTCAGGGCGCGGACCAGGCGGCGAGCGCGCGGGACGCCACCTACGGGCTGATGCTGCTGCGCCGCGGCAGTCCCCTCGGCCCGGACGCCGACGACCTGGTCACCGCGGTGCTGGAACGGAACGCCGGCCCGGCACCACGACGGCTCTACACGCCGGTGAACTGGGACACGATCCGGGACACCGTCTGCTTCTGGCTCGCCCTGCTGATCGTCGCCGTCGGCGTGTGGCTGCTCGTCCGCCACCGCCGCGCGGCGGCCGTGGCACCGATGCGCATGGCATGGGCGAAGGCGCACCTGCGGGTACAGCTGCTGGAGGCGCGGTCGGCGGGCGCTCCCGCCGCGGACACGGCGCGCGCACGGCCAGGTCGAGATCCCGTGGGCAAGAGATGCCGCGAGAAGCGCGACCGGGAACCCGGCCGAGCACCCACGGCACCCGAGCCCACCGCACGCGCGCGGGGCACCACCTCCTTGCGCGCCGGTGTCTACCTCGCCGGCCTGATCGCCTACAGCGTCTGGCGGCTCGCTCTCTCGCAGGACCCCGCCGACGAGGAGCAGTACACCCCGCGCAACGCGGCCGACCAGCTCAGGTACTCGTCGGTCTACGCTGTTCCACTCGGCCACGTCCGGGCATCCCTCGACGTCGAGGAGGCCAGGGGGATCATCGGCAACCGGCCCCTGGTGGCCGTGGCGGGCTTCCCCACGATGTGCGCGGAGATCGCCGAGGAACTGCCCGGCGTGATCGTGGTCGTGGTGAACCCGGATCCCGGGACCCCGATCGTCGACTGCGCCCGCGAAGGCTCCTTCCACGACCCGGCACTTCTGCGCGACGTGCGGGACGCCACCACCTACCTCGCGACCGGTGAGGACCGGACCGCGTACCTCGCCGAGTACGTACGGGCGTTCGACGCCCGGCACCCGTCGCTGCGACGCGACCCCACCGACGACGGCGACCTCACCGACGACCTCATCGTCGTCCTACCGCTGCTCGTGGCCCTCGGCCTCGCGGCTGCGGGCGCCGTCGCACTGCACCGCACCTGGCACACCACGAACACCCGCCTGAACCGGCTGGCCACCCTTCTCGCCGCCGACGACACCGGTCCGCCCCCACGAGATGGCGTCGAGACCGCCACCGAATACCTCCGGGCGCTGCACGGGTTCGACACCGCCACCACGAAGGAACAACGAGCGACGACCGCACAGCGGATCACGGCGCTGGAACGAACCGTCGGCGCGCGACCGGCCGCGTCGCCCCGGGCGCCGAGAAGTAGCCCTTGACGCGGCGCCTCCGACCGGTTTGTTTGAAACCAACACACAAGCCGGGAGGCGCCATGCTGGCGAAGCTGTCGACGGTCCTGCTCGCCGCGGCGGTCGCCGTCGGCTGGTCACCCGTGCCGGGAGCGGCGGCGGCCGACCCCGCCCCGGCCGGGAGCAGGTACGTCGGCGCGGTCACGCTGATCACCGGTGACCACGTCACCGTGCGCGAGGTCGGCGGGCACCTGGTGCCGCAGGTGACCCCCGCCCCCGGCCGCGAGCACCTGCACTTCGCCACCACCGCCGTGGCCGGCTCGCTGCTGGTCGTGCCGAACGACGCGTGGACGGCGGTCCGCACCGGGCAGGTCGACCGGCGGCTGTTCGACGTGGCGGCGCTGCTCCGCGACGGCTACGGCGACGCACGCCGGGCCGACATCCCGCTGATCGTGCAGGGCGAGCCCGGCACCGCGGCCACGGGTGTCACCCTGTCCAGCGTGGACGCCGTCGCCGTGCGCCAGCCCAAGTCCGGTACCGCGGCGTTCTGGCAGGCGCGCCGCGGCCGCGTCTGGCTCGACGGGCTGCGGCACCCCAGCCTGGACGTGAGCGTCCCGCAGATCCACGCCCCGCAGGCGTGGGCGGCCGGCTACACGGGCGCCGGGGTGCCGGTCGCGGTGCTGGACACCGGGATCGACGACACCCACCCCGACCTGCGCGGGCGGATCACGGCGACGAAGAACTTCACGTCCGACCGGAGCGTTCGCGACACCGACGGGCACGGCACGCACGTGGCGTCCACGATCGCGGGCACCGGCGCGGCGTCGGGCGGCAAGTACAAGGGCGTCGCCCCGGGCGCGACGCTGCTGGTCGGCAAGGTGTGCGGCGGGTACGGCTGCCCGGAGTCGGCGATCCTCGCGGGCATGGAGTGGGCGGCGGCGAACGGGGCGAAGGTCGTGAACCTCAGCCTCGGCGGCCCCGACACGGCAGGCGACGACCCGCTCGAACTGGCCGTGGCCCGCCTGTCCGCCGAGCACGGCACGCTGTTCGTGGTCGCCGCGGGCAACGACGGCGGCTACGGCGCGGAGACGGTGTCCTCCCCCGCCAGCGCCGACGCGGCGCTCGCGGTCGGCGCCGTGGACGACCAGGACGCGCTCGCCGGGTTCTCCGGCCGGGGACCCCGGGTGCGTGACGCCGCGCTCAAGCCGGAGATCACCGCGCCCGGTGTGGAGATCACGGCGGCCCGGTCCCGGTTCTCGAGCCGGGGCGGGCGGCACGACCGGTACGTCGCGCTGAGCGGCACCTCCATGGCGACCCCGCACGTGGCCGGGTCCGCGGCGCTGCTGGCGCACCGGCACCCGGACTGGACCGGCGCGCAACTGAAGGCCGCGCTGATCGCGTCGGCCGAGCCCAGCGCGGACGCCGGCGTGTACGAGCAGGGCGCGGGCCGGGTGGACGCCGGCCGCGCCGTCGCTCAGGACGTGGTCGCCACGCCGTCGACCGTCTCGATGGGACGGATGGCGTGGCCGCACGCCGACGACGCGCCGGTGACGAGGACCGTCACCTACCGCAACACGGGCGCCGCGCCGCGCACGCTGCGGCTCGCGCTGCCCGCGCGCGGCCCCGGCGGGGCACCGGTGCCCGACGGCATGTTCCGGCTCTCCGCGCAGACCGTCACCGTGCCCGCGGGCGGCACGGCCGACGTGGCGGTCACCGTGGACACGGCGCTGCCCGCGGCCGAGGGCGCGTTCGGCGCCCACGTCGTCGCCACCGACGACAGCGGCGCCCGCGTGGTCACCCCGGTCGCGGTGGACCGGGAACCGGAGAGCTACGACCTGACGTTGCGGACCCTCGACGGCACCGGCGCGCCGACCGACAACCACTTCTCGTTCGTGTTCGGGCTCGACGAGGCGCGGTACCGCCCGGTGCCGGGGATCGGCGGCGCGGGCACGCTGCGGGTGCGGGCGGGCCGCTACCACGTCGACGCCGCGATCAGCACGCCGCGGCCGGGCGGCACGCTGTTCGACTCCGCGAAGGTGGTGCACCCCACGGTCGACGTGCGTGCCGACACCACCGTGACCCTCGACGCCCGGTCCGCGCGCCCGGTGTCGGTGACGTTCGACCGCGCGAACGTGGCGCCGGAGGCGGTGGCCGTGGCCTACCACCGGTTCACGCCGGTGAACTCGCTGAGCACCGGCGTGCTCGGCGACGACCTCGACCGGATCGACGTCGGCCAGGTCGGCGCCCCGGTGCCGGAGGACGAGCTGATCGCGACCATCGGCGGTGTGTGGGCGGTGCCGGACGCGTACGGCGACGTGTCGCGCAGCACCGTGACCTACAACCTGGCGTGGTTCGGCTACGGCGCCGTGCCGACCGGGTTCGCCCGGCACGTCGTGGACGGCGACCTGGCCGAGGTGCACGCCACCTACCGGGCGCAGGCGGACCGCAAGCGCGGCACCAAGGTGTGGGTCGCGCAGGAGCCGAGGGCCGGGATCGGCAACGGTTTCGGGTTCGGGTTCCGGCTGCCGCTCAACCGCACCGAGTTCCACAACGTCGACGGCCTGCGGTGGTCGGGTGAGCTGCAGCAGTGGTCGTTCGTGGACAAGCAGGTGCACACCGAGACCATCCTGACCGGCGGCCCGGTCGACCACGAGCCGGGCGCGGTCGCGGCGGAGGAGTGGAACACCGCCGTGTTCGGCCCGGGTTTCCCGGCGGGCGGCGAGGTCGCGAGCCGGTCGGGCGACGTCGTCGGGTTCACCCTGCCGCTGTACTCCGACGCGGGCCTCGACCGCGCCGGGGTGTCCGAAGTGGACTCTGGCAGGACGGTGCTGTACCGCGAGGGGGTGCGGGTCGGCGAGACCGCGCAGCCGGGGGTGGGCCAGTTCGAGGTGCCTGCCGAGCAGGCCGCGTACCGCCTGGAGGTCGACTCCCGCCGCGCCGACGTGTCGGAGTTCTCGACGCGCGTGTCGTGCGTGTGGACCTTCACGTCGGCCCGCCCGGCGGAGGACCCCGACCCGAAGCCGAAGGGCAAGGGCGGCACCGGCCTGCCCCTGATGGCCGTGCGGTTCGCCCCACCGGACCTGGACCCGTCGAACGCGACGGACGCGGGCGCGATCACGGTCCCGGTCACCGTGCAGCGCCCGTACAACGCCCCGGCCGCGACCGTCGAGGCGCTGACCGTGGACACGTCCTTCGACGACGGCCGCACGTGGCGCCCGGCCCCGGTCACGATGACCGGCCCGGACAGCGCCACGGTGGCGATCACGCATCCGAGGGGCGCGCGGTACGTGTCGCTGCGGGCCCACGCCACCGACTCGGCGGGCGGCACGGTCACGCAGACGATCATCCGCGCGTACCGGAGCAGGTGACCAGACCCGCGCAACGGACTGTCCGGCGTGCGGCCGGGGTTGTCGGTGTCCTGAAAGGCGCGGCCAAGCCCCGCGGTGGGCAGAACCTGATCGATCCGCATCCCGACCCACGCGTCCGCGTCACCACGCGTCTTGAAAGGCACGTGCAGGACACCGCTCCAAACGCAAGCCCACGCAGCGGGCAGAACCTGATCGATCCGCATCCCGACCCACGCGTCCGCGTCACCACGCGTCCTGAAAGGCACGTGCAGGACACCGCTCCAAACGCAAGCCCACGCAGCGGGCAGAACCTGATCGATCCGCATCCCGACCCACGCGTCCGCGTCACCACGCGTCCTGAAAGGCGCGTTCAAGCCACCGCCCGTGCCCGGAACGGCGCGCTCATGCCGCTGAATGACTCGAACGCGCCTTTCAGGACGCCAACCCAACCCGCGCACCCAAGCCCCGCGGCGGGCAGAGCCTGATCGATCCGCATCCCGACCCACGCGTCCGCGTCACCACGCGTCTTGAAAGGCACGTGCAGGACACCGCCCAAACCCGAACCCCCGCACCGGGCAGAGCCTCACCGATCTGGCACCCCGAACCACACCACCTACCCACCCACACCCCTCACAACAGGCAGCGCCTGATCGATTCGGGTGTGATCAGGATTAGGCCACGCGGATGGTTCCGTGGGCTCCTTCAGCCCTACCCGTTCCCAGATCGTTGAGTCTTGTCCGATCTGTGCGATTGGATGTGACTGGATCACCACACCGGGTGGTCGTCCTTCACCGTGTGCGGCTCGCCAAGGGCAGGTGCGCCGCGCACGCCCTGCATCGAGGAGGACCGGACATGAGCCGTCCGAGAAAAGCGACGTTCCTGAGGGCGGGTGCGGTGGCGGCCGCGGTCGCCGCCGTGAGCCTCGCGTTCGTCACCCCTGCCAGCGCGGCCGAGGGCAAGGTTCTCGGCACCGACGCGCCGGGCACGATCAAGGACAGCTACATCGTCGTGCTCAAGGACGGCGCCGCGGCCGCGAGCGTCGCGCAGGCGCACAACGCGAAGGTCACCCACACCTTCAAGACCGCGCTGCGCGGCTACGCGGCGACGATGAGCGAGGCCGACGCCAAGCGCACCGCGGCCGACCCGGCCGTCGCCTACGTCGAGCAGAACCGCGTGATCACCGCGCTGGAGACGCAGCCGAACCCGCCGTCGTGGGGTCTTGACCGGGTCGACCAGCGCACGCTGCCGCTCGACTCGAGCTACACGTACCCGAACGCGGGCAACGGCGTGACCGCGTACATCATCGACACCGGCATCCGCACCACGCACGGCGACTTCGGTGGCCGGGCGTCGTGGGGCACGAACACGGTCGACGCCAACAACACCGACTGCAACGGCCACGGCACGCACGTGGCGGGCACGGTCGGCGGCACCGCGCACGGCATCGCCAAGCAGGTGAAGCTGGTGGCGGTCAAGGTGCTGAACTGCCAGGGCTCCGGCACGCTCGCCGGCGTCGCGCAGGGCATCGACTGGGTGACCGCGAACGCGAAGAAGCCCGCCGTGGCGAACATGAGCCTCGGCGCCTCCGGCACCAACGCCACGCTGGAGAACGCGGTTCGCAACTCGATCAGCTCCGGCGTCACCTACGCGATCGCGTCCGGCAACTCGAGCGCGGACGCCTGCAACTTCACCCCGGCGCGCACGCCGGAGGCCATCACGGTGAACGCGACCGACCGGAACGACGCGCGGTCGTCCTTCTCGAACTTCGGTTCCTGCACGGACATCTTCGCGCCGGGCCGCGACATCACGTCGGCGTGGAACACCAGCGACACCGCGACGAACACGATCAGCGGCACGTCGATGGCGACCCCGCACGTGGCCGGTGCCGCGGCCGTGTACCTGGGTGCGCACCCGACGGCGACCCCGGCCGCCGTGCAGACCGCGCTGAAGGGCTCGGCGAGCATCGGCAAGGTGACCGGCGCGGGTGCCGGTTCGCCGAACAACCTGCTGTTCGTCGGCGAGGGCGCCGACCCGAACCCCGGTGACCCGGGCGACCCGGGTGAGCCGCCCGCGTGCGAGGGCACCACGCCGTGGAGCGCGTCGGCGCTGTACTTCTTCGGCGACGAGGTGAGCCACAACGGCCACGTCTGGATCCTCGCGGCGTTCTTCTCCTACGGGGAGGCGCCGGGTTCCACGTCCTCGTGGCTGGACCTGGGTGCGTGCTGACCCTAGTTTGACGTGAGCACGACGGTGGCGGGTGCCCGGCGGGTGCCCGCCACCGCCTTCTTCCGACGATGGGAGCCGTCGTGACGAGGTACCGGGTACTCGCGGTCTGCGCCACCGTAGCGGCGGCGGCCGTCGTCGCCCCGCCTGCCGCCGCGGCCCCGGCGACGGTGTCGGTGCCGGGCACGCACAACAGCGAGATGGGCTGCCCGGGTGACTGGCAGCCGGACTGCGCACAGGCGCGGCTGACGCTGGACCCGGCCGACGGCGTGTGGAAGGGCACCTTCGACGTGCCCGCGGGCACCTACCAGTACAAGGCCGCGATCAACGGCTCCTGGGACGAGAACTACGGCGCGGGCGGTGTGCCCGGCGGCCCCGACATCACCTACACGACGACCGGCGGCGCGGTCTCGTTCTTCTACGACGACGGCACCCACTGGGTGACGAGCGACGCGGAGGGCCCGATCGTCACCGCGCCGGGCAGTTTCACGGGCGAGCTGGGCTGCCCCGGCGACTGGGCGCCGGACTGCATGCGCTCCTGGCTGCAGGACCCGGACGGCGACGGCACCTTCACGTTCTCCACCACCGCGATCCCCGCCGGGCAGTACGAGGTCAAGGCGGCGCACGGGCTGTCGTGGGACGAGAACTACGGCGCGGGCGGCGCCCGCGGCGGCGCGAACATCCCGTTCACCGTGACCGAGGACGGCGACCGCACGTCGTTCTCCTACGACCTGTCCACCCACGTGCTGACGGTGTCGGCGGGCATCGCGCCGCCCGACCTGCGGTCCGCGCGGGCGCAGTGGCTGCGGCGTGACGTGCTCGCGCTCGACGTCCCGGCGGGTGCCACGAGCTTCCGGCTCTTCCACGCCCCGCGGGGCGGTCTCGTCGCCACCGGCGACGGCGTGACGGGTGGCGAGTCGCTGCCGCTCACGCTCGACCCGGCCGGGCTGCCCGCCGAACTGGCCGGGCAGTACCCGCACCTGGCGGACTACGAAGCGCTGCGGGTGCCGCCCACCGCGGTCGGCGACCTGCTCACCGGGCAGCTCGCCGTCGCCGCGTACGACGACGACGGCAGGCTCGCCGACGCCACCGGCGTGCAGCTCCCCGGCGTGCTCGACGACCTGTACGCGGGTGCCGCCGGGCAGCGGCTCGGCCCGGTGTGGGACCACGGCCGCCCGTCGCTCGCGCTGTGGGCGCCGACGGCGAAGGACGTCGACCTGGTGCTTGGCGACCGCAGGCTGCCGATGACCCGCGACGACGACGGCGTGTGGCACGCCCGCGGCGACCGGACGTGGCGGGACGCGCGGTACGCGTTCGCGGTCACCGTGTACGTGCCTGCGCTCGACGAGGTGGTCACCAACGTGGTGACCGACCCGTACTCGCTGGGCCTCACCACCAACTCGGCGCGGTCCGTGCTCGTCGACCTCGACGACCCGGCGCTCGCGCCGAAGGGCTGGGACCGGCTGCGCAAACCGGCGCTCCCCCGCCCGGAGGACTCGACGATCTACGAGCTGCACGTGCGCGACTTCTCGATCGGCGACACCTCCGTGCCCGCCGCGCACCGCGGCACGTTCCTGGCGTTCACCGACCGGAACAGCGCCGGCATGCGCCAGTTGCGCGACCTTGCGGGCGCCGGGCTCAACACCGTGCACCTGTTGCCCGCCAACGACATCGCGACGATCGAGGAGCGCCGGACGGCACAGCAGACGCCGCCGTGCGACCTCGCGTCGTACGGCCCGGCGGCGGAGGACCAGCAGGCGTGCCTGGAGCCGGTCCGCGACGCCGACGGCTTCAACTGGGGCTACGACCCGCTGCACTACACGACCCCGGAGGGTTCTTACAGCACGAACCCGGACGGCGCGCGGCGCACCCGTGAGTTCCGCGAGATGGTGGGCGCGCTCAACGGCGCGGGCCTGCGGGTCGTGATGGACGTGGTCTACAACCACACCCCGGCGGCGGGTCAGGACGAGCACTCGGTGCTGGACCGGATCGTGCCGGGCTACTACCAGCGGCTGTCGGCGACGGGCGCGGTGGAGACGTCGACCTGTTGCGCCAACACGGCGACCGAGCACCGCATGATGGGCAAGCTGATGGTCGACTCGGTCGTCACGTGGGCCCGCGAGTACAAGGTGGACGGTTTCCGGTTCGACCTGATGGGCCACCACAGCAAGGCGAACATGCTCGCCGTGCGTGCCGCGCTCGACCGGCTCACCGTCGCGAAGGACGGCGTGGACGGCAGGAAGGTCTACGTCTACGGCGAGGGCTGGAACTTCGGCGAGGTCGCCGACGACGCCCGCTTCGTGCAGGCCACGCAGCGGAACATGGCGGGCACCGGCATCGGCACGTTCTCCGACCGCCTGCGTGACGCCGTGCGCGGCGGTGGCCCGTTCGACGAGGACCCGAGGATCCAGGGCTTCGCGACGGGGCTGTTCACCGACGAGAACGGCGCGCCGGTGAACGGGACATCGGCCCAGCAGCGGGCGCGGTTGCTGCTGTACCAGGACCAGATCAAGGTCGGCCTGGCCGGGAATCTCAAGGACTACCGGTTCACCGACCGCAACGGCGACGTGGTGCCGGGCTCGGCGGTCGACTACAACGGCCAGCCTGCCGGCTACGCGGGCGACCCGAGCGAGACCATCACCTACGTCGACGCACACGACAACGAGACGCTGTTCGACGTGCTGCAGTACAAGCTGCCGCGGTCGACGTCGATGGCCGACCGGGTGCGGATGAACGCGGTCGCGCTGGCGACGACGGCGCTCGCCCAGGGCCCGTCGTTCTGGCACGCGGGCAACGACCTGCTGCGGTCGAAGTCGTTGGACCGCAACAGTTACAACTCCGGCGACTGGTTCAACCGCATCGACTGGACGGCCACCGAGTCCACGTGGGGCTCGGGCCTGCCACCGCGGGCGGACAACGAGGCCAAGTGGGACTTCATGCGCCCGCTGCTGTCGGACCCGGCGCTGGCGCCGCGCTCGGCGGACCTCCGCGCGGCGCACCGGCAGGCGCTGGACCTGCTGCGGATCCGGTTCTCCTCGCCGCTGTTCCGGCTGGGTTCGGCGGCGGAGATCCAGGCCCGGGTGCGCTTCCCGGTCGGCGGCCCGGACCAGGCGCCGGGCGTGATCGTCATGGCGCTGGACGACCGCACCGGCCGCGACCTCGACCCGAGGTGGGAGAGCGTCGTGGTGGTCTTCAACGCCTCGGACGAGCCGACGACCCAGCCCGTGCCGCCCGGCCGCTACCGCCTGCACCCGGTGCAGGCGGGCGGCGCCGACCCGGTGGTGCGCCGGTCGACCTACCACGCGGGCACGGTCGAGGTCCCAGCCCGGACGGTGGCGGTGTTCGTGGCCTCGTAGCGCCGGACGTGGCCCCGGTACCGCCGGACGAGTCCACTTCTTCCCACACCGCGTTACTTGGCAACGATTCCTGGATCGTTGAAGTCTTGTGCACCCCTGCGGGATCGCCAACCTTTGACAACAAGGGGCCGCATTCCGTTGACCGCCCCCATCCCCGGAGGAGTGCACCCATGCCACGACGTGTCGTCGCCCTGCGCCTTCTGCTGGTACTGCTCATGTCGGTGGGCGGCATGACCGCGGCCGTCGTGCCCGCGTCGGCCGCGACCGACAGAGTGCTGTCCTACCAGTTCCAGTGGCAGGAGACGTACTACTACTGCGGGCCGGCCGCCACTCGGATCGCACTCACCGGCCGCGGGTACTACTACACCCAGAACTACATCGCGGGCAGGCTGGGCACGACGACCGCGGGCACGAACTCCGCCGCCGACACCACGCGCGTCCTGAACAGCCTGGGGCAGACCGCCTTCTACGAGACGAAGTGGATCCCCGGGAACTCCGCCACCCAGGCCGAGATCAACCGCCTCCAGTGGGACGTCGTGTACGACATCGACCGCGGCTACCCCATCGTCGCCAACGTCGTCGGCTCCGCGATGGACACCGACGGCGACTGGCACACGTACTCGGGCGGCCACTACCTCACGGTCGTCGGCTACTCGAACTCCGGCTGGACCGTCAAGCTGGCGGACCCGGCGGACGCCAACGGTTACGGCTGGTACTGGATGGACACCACCCGGCTGGCGCACTGGATCGCGCTCCGCGGCTACTCCGCCTGACCGTTCAGGCGAGCCCCCATCTTGGCGATGAAGGCGAGCACGGCGTCCTCGTCCTTGTCGGGCAGGCCGATGACGACCTCGTCGACGCCGAGCGCGGCGAGCTCCGCCACCCGTTCGGGGTCGGCCCGCCCCCCGAGCGCGACGACGTACGGTGCGCCGGATCGGCCCGCGTCGGCCCAGTGCTTGGCGAGGAGCCGCATCCGGTCGGCCATGTCGGTCTCGTGGGGGGTGGTGATCCACCCGTCGGCGTGCGCGGCGACCCAGGCGAAGGTCCGGTCCGTCCCACCGGCGCCGACGAGGAGCGGCACGTGCTCCTGCGCCGGTTTGGGGTAGGCCCAGCTGCCGCCGAAGGAGACGAAACGCCCGTCGTAGGCGGCGACGTCCTGCGTCCACAGGGCACGCATCGCCTCGACGTACTCGCGCAGGGCCGTGTAGCGGAACCGGGCGGGTATGCCGTGGTCGGCCAGCTCGTCGGTGTTCCACCCGAACCCCGCGCCGAGCGTCACCCGCCCACCGGACAGGAAGTCGAGCGAGGCGATCGTCTTGGCCAGCGTGATCGGATCGGACTCGACGGGCAGGGCCACGGCCGTGGCGAGCCGGATCGACGAGGTGACGGCGGCGGCCATGGCGAGCGAGACCCAGGGGTCGAGCGTGCGCAGGTACCGGTCGTCGGGCAACTCGGCGGTGCCCGTCCGGGGGTGCGCGGCGTCCCGCCGGACGGGGATGTGGGTGTGCTCGGGCACGTAGAAGGAGTGGAACCCGGCGTCCTCCGCCGCCTTGGCACAGGCGGCGGGCGTCGCCCCGCGGTCACTGGTGAACAGCACGACCCCGAACCGCATGCGCACCCCGCAAAGTAGAACGTGTTCTACCGCAGGGTAGCAGTTCACATGCCGGTGTCCGTCACACCGGCACGACCGCCCAACCGCCGACGAGCCACATCTCCCCCGGTTCATCCCAGTTCATGAAGCGCGTCCGACCATAAACTGGCCGTGGGCACACGTCAACTCAGATGGATGAACACCCGGCGGCTTCTTCATCTGTGCTGGCCGAGGCCGACTCCAACGTCCCGAACCCGTGTGGGACCCACGTGCGGTAAGCGCCTCTGAGGTAGGACCCCTTCATCACACCGGCACCCCACCGGGACAACCGCCCTGACCAGCGGCACATCCCATCCCAAGCCCGCGGCGATATCCTCCCCGTATGCCGGAGGACACCGCCGAAGGACCAGCCGACACGCTGGCCGCCAAGCTGGACCGCCTGTTCAGCACGGTCGTCCCGCGCGGCGGCGGCGAGTACACCCACGAAGAGGTGGCCGAGGCCATCCGTGCCAAGGGTGGCCCCACCGTCTCCGCGACCTACCTCTGGCAGCTGCGCAAGGGCCTGCGCGACAACCCGACCAAACGCCACCTCGAGGCGCTGGCCGGCTTCTTCGGCGTCCCGCCCGCCTACTTCTTCGACAGCGCGGAGGCGGAGCGCATCGACGCCGAGCTGGCGCTGCTGACGGCACTGCGCGACGGGCCCGTGCGGCAGATCGCCATGCGTGCCAACGGACTGTCCGCCAAGAGCCTGGAGGCCATCGCCGAGATGGTGGACCGGGTCCGTGAGCTGGAAGGGCTGTCCCCGTCGCCGCCGGACAACCCGTCGTGACGTTCTTCCGCCGGTACCGGCTCCGCAGGCGCTGCCGTGCACGGCTGCGGGACCTGCCACTGCCCGTCCCGTTCGACGTGCACGAGCTCTGCGCACGCGTGGCCGCGCGGCGGGGGCGGCCGATCCGGCTGCTGCCGGTGGCCGGGCTCACCGGCGTGTGCGGCCTGTGGATCGCCACCGACACGACCGACCTGATCTGCTACGAGCGCGACACCACCCGCCCGCACCAGGACCACATCATCCTGCACGAGCTGAGCCACGTGCTCTGCGACCACCACCCCGCAGGCGACCACGCCTCGGCGCTGTTCCCCGACCTCGACCCGGCGATGGTGCGCGCGGTGCTCGGCCGCGCAGGCTACTCCAGCGACGAGGAGCGGGAGGCCGAGACCCTCGCCTCCCTGATCCGCCAGCGCGCCTCCACCCGGGCGGGCGGCACCCTCCACGCCCGCCTCCACGACGCGCTGGACGACGACCGTGGGTGAGCTGCTCCGCCAGTACGGCCCGCCCGCGCTGGCGTGGGTGGTCCTGCTGGCCCGCAGGCCCGGCGACGACCACGCCCGCCGCTACGTCCGGCACATCCTGCTCGGCCTGGCGATCTCCCTGACCGTGCTCACGCCGGCCGGGCACGCGGCCGTCAACGGTCTCGCGGGCACGCACGACCTGCCCAGGCTCATCGGCCACGCAGGCATGCTGCTCACCGCGTGGGCCGGGCTCGGGCTGCTGCTGCACGTGAACGGCATGCGCCGCCGCTGGCACACGTGGTGGCTCGCGGGCGCGTTCTGCGTGATGTGCGTGTTCTTCGCGCTCACCCCGAACATCGAACCGGCGTCGCCGTGGGTGTTCGAGTACGTCCTCGCCTACGTGCTGGCGCAGCTGCCGGTGTATGCCGCGATCATGTGGCTCGGCCTGCGGTACGCGCGGCTCGCGGACACGACGGCACTGCGCGTCGCGCTGCGCATGGTGGTCGCGGGCACCGCGATCGCGGCGGTCTACCTGGTCAACAAGGCGGTGCTGAGCGCCTCCTACCGCGTCGGCTTCGCCGACCCGTTCGGCCACACGTCGTTCGCGGGCAAGGTGCTGCCGACCACGGCCTACCTGCTCGTGCTGATCGGCGCGCCCCTCCCCGCGGCGGTCGCCTGGCTCGGCCGGTACCGCCGCTTCCTGCGGCTGGGCCCGCTGTGGCGTGCCCTGTACCGGGCCGACCCGGCGATCGCGCTCGACCCGCCCTCGGTGCCCGACTTCCTGGTGCTGGGCCGGTTGCGGCTGCGCCTGTACCGCCGGGTGATCGAGATCCGCGACGGGTTGCTGGCGCTGCGGCCGTACCGGGACCCGGCCGTCGCGGCCACCGCGCGCGACCGGGCGACGCGCGCGGGGCTGACCGGACCGGAGCACGACGCGGCGGTCGAGGCGGCCGTGGTCGCCGCCGCACTGCGCGCCAGGGCCGAGGGCCGGACACCGCGCGGCGACGGGGAGACCGCCGTGACCGGTGGCGCCGACCTCGCAGGCGAGACCGAGTTCCTCGGCCGCGTCGCCCGCGCCTACCGCACGCTGCCGCGCGAAACCCGCGCGGCACAACGGGTCTGACGCGGACCGGTCAGTCGCGCCTGCCCTGGCCGAACCGGCCGAGCGCGCCGAGCACCATCGGGATGAGCAGCCACATCGGCCAGAAGTACCGGAGCTCCCCCGCGCCGATGCTCGTCACCACCCAGATCACCGTGCACACGGCGAAGATGCCGCCGAACCCGCCAAGCCACGCCCGCACGAGCTGCCCGCCCCGCGTGGACACCGGCTGCGGCACCGGCGTGGCCGTCGCGGCCACCGGCTCCGTCGTGGCGGCCCGCTCGGGCAGGGTGGTGCCGGGCAGGTCGTCCAGCAGGCCCTTCAGGTCGCCGTAGGTCTTGGCGGCGTAGGCCCGCTGCAGGCGATCGTCGTACTCGGCGAGGTCGAGACGGCCCTCGTCCAGCGCCTGCTTCAGCTTGTCGGCGACGGCCTGGCGATCACTGTCGCCGGCCCGCATCTCGTCACGACCCATGCGCACAGGATGTCATCCCCGCGGCACGGCCCGTGCGGCATGCCCGGTCAGATCACCGCGACCTCACGACGGGACCGTCCCGCCGTCGTGGACCGGGCACCGGCCCGCCGCAGATCACGCCGGGACACCACGCCGACCAGCCTGCCGTCCCAGTCCGTGACGAACAGCCTGCGCATGCCGGTGCGGGCGAACACGTCGACGACGAAGCTCACCGGTTCGGCCGTGTGCACCGCGCGGACCGGGCCGCCCATCAGCTCGGCGGCGGTACGTCCCCGCGGGCTGGGCAGCTCGAACACGGGCAGCAGGTCCGCCTCCGACACGACGCCGAGCGGCAGGCCGTCACCGTCCACCACGGGCAGCGCGTGCAGCCCGCTCTCGGTCATCGTGGCGACCACGTCGGGGAAGGGCGCCTCCGCACCCACCGCCACCACGCTCGTCGTCATCACTGCGGCCACCGTCGTCTCGTCCACCGCGTTTCGCCTCCGTTCGGCCCCTGCCGAAAAACAGAACCTGCCCGTTCCGGCGCGCACAAGAGGACTTGGTCCCTGAAAGCGGCCGGTCACCGGCTCCGTTCGTGTTCGAAGGCGGCCCACCCGGCCGCCCAGCCGCGCATCCGGCGTCGCTCGAACGCGGTGTGCAGGCCGTAGCAGGCCAGGGCGAGCAGCCCGGCGGCGCCGAGCCAGCCGAACGCGGCGACGGCGATGCCCGTGCCC
The DNA here is from genome assembly GCF_054661535.1 of Actinophytocola sp. KF-1. Lineage (NCBI taxonomy): Bacteria > Bacillati > Actinomycetota > Actinomycetes > Pseudonocardiales > Pseudonocardiaceae > Actinophytocola > Actinophytocola sp. KF-1. The sequence continues at coordinate 584,232 of NZ_BAAFVK010000003.1, forward strand.
ACGGCGTCCGATGTGGACATCGGAGGGGCGGTCGGCGCACCGGTCTCGTCGAGCCACACATCGACGGTGTCGCCCGCCGCCATGCCGCCGCGCACCGGCACCACGCCCGCGCGGGCGGTCCCGTCGGGCGCCCGCCACGTGGCGTGCGCCGACGGGGTGGTGCTGCCCGCGTACCCGCGGGCACCCGGCGCGGCCAGGTCCTCGGTGAGGACGGCGACGGTCCGGTGGTGCGTGGCGGCCTCCTCGGCGGCGGCGCCGGTGAGACCGCGGTAGGTGAGGGCGCCGACGACCAGCGCGACCGGGATCAGCAGCACGGCGAGGGCGACGCACGCGAGCACGGTGACGCGCTCGACGCGGTCGACGTCCCGGACGAGCGGGTTGTTGCCGGGACGGAGCAGCCCGCGGAGTTCGGCGCGCATGGGTGTGGCCCTTCGACAGCACTTCGACTGCCGGGCACATCGCGCGCGACGCCCTCCGCGCAACACGCCGTGAGCAACGCCACGGCGCGGCGGGGGTCAGGCGCGGCGGGGCTTCTGCCGTGCCGCCTCTTCCCGGACCTCGGCCTGGGTGGCGCGTTCGCGCCGCAGCCACTCGGGGTTGGCGGCCTTCAGCTCGTCGATCTGCTCGGTGGTGAGCGGGTCGGTGATGCCGGCGCGGGCGAGACCGCTGATGGACACGCGCAGCTTCGCCGCGACGACCTGCCGCGGGTGCGGTCCGTTGCGGCGCAGGTCCCGCAGCCACTCCGGCGGGTCGGCCTGCATGGCGTTGAGGTCGTCGCGTGACACGGCGCCGGCCCGGAACTCCTCGGGGGTGGCCTCGAGGTACACCCCCAGCTTCTTCGCCGCGGTCGCGGGCTTCATCGTCTGGGGTGTCTTGCGCGACGTCATCCCATGAGGGTAACGGGCCGTGCGGGAGCCGCTGTGCACGCCCGGTAATCTGCGCACGTGACCGCTCCCGCTTCGTTCACGCTCGGTTACGTGCCGGGCGTGACCCCCGGCAAGTGGGCGCGGACCTGGGCGGAGCGCGAGCCCGGCGTGCCCCTCGACCTCGTGCAGGTCACCCAGTCCGACGCCGAGGCGCTGGTCCGCGACGGCAAGGCCGACGCGGTCCTCCTGCGGCTGCCGATCGACCGGACGGGCCTGCACGCCATCCCGCTGTACACCGAGACCACGGTGGTCGTCGTACCGAAGGACCACCACCTCGCCGCGGCCGACGAGGTGACGGAGGCGGACCTAGCGGACAGCGTGCTGCTGCACCCATTGGACGACACCCTCGACTGGCCGGCGCCGCCGGGTGTGCCCGCGGTCCACCGGCCGGCCACCACGAAGGAGGCGGTCGAGCTGGTCGCGGCCGGGGTCGGCCTGCTCGTCGTGCCGCAGTCGCTCGCCCGCCTGCACCACCGCAGGGACCTGACGTACCGGCCGTTCCCGGCCGCGCCGCAGTCGCGGGTGGCACTGTCGTGGCCGGAGGACGAGACCACCGACCTGATGGAGCAGTTCATCGGCGTGGTCCGCGGACGGACGGTGAACAGCACCCGCGGCCGTCCCCAGCCACCGGCAGAGCCGAAGCGGCCCGCGGCCCGCAAGGCCAAGCCCGCGCACGCCAACCGGGGCCGCCAGAGCACCAGGAAGCCACGCCGCCGCTCCTGAACCACGCCGCCGGTGTCTGGGGTGAGCACCAGCTGGCCCGGGCTGGACGAGGTGGCGGCACCGGGCGCTGCGCGCCCGGCCCGCGCAGCGGGCCACATCCCGTCGCCCCGAGCCGATCATCCGCGGCCCCGACGCCGATGAGACCCCTCCCCTCGCGTTGAACACGCCGACCCACTACGAACGAGGCGCGACGCAACCGACTCCGAACCCCGCTGAGCGGCATCGGGCGCTGCGCGCCCGGTCGAGCCACGCTCCGGCGCAACCGGAACCCGGTCAGCCGCGGAACCGACTCCGATGCGCTCAAGGACCCTTCACCGCAGTGGACGCGACGAACCCACAACCACGCACTTCACCCAGCCGGGCGCTGCGCGCCCGGCCCGCGCAGCGGGCCACCCTCCGTCGCCACCGGAACCAACCCGCGGAGCCGACGCCGATGAGACTCCCTCCTCTCGCGTTGAACACGCCGACCCACCACGAACGAGGCGCGACGCAACCGACTCCGAACCCCGCCGAGCGGCATCGGGCGCTGCGCGCCCGGTCGAGCCACGCTCCGGCGCAACCGGAACCCGGTCAGCCGCGGAACCGACTCCGATGCGCTCAAGGACCCTTCACCGCAGTGGACGCGACGAACCCACAACCACGCACTTCACCCAGCCGGGCGCTGCGCGCCCGGCCCGCGCAGCGGGCCACCCTCCGTCGCCACCGGAACCAACCCGCGGAGCCGACGCCGATGAACGCGCCAATCCACCACAACCGAGGCGCACCCTCCTGCGCTGGTCGGTCCCGCACAGCAGGCCACCCCCGTTGCCTCCGAAGCCCGGCCATCCCCAGACCCCGACATCGATGCCCGGCAGACCCCTTCGCCGCACCGGACGCGGCGAACCCACCACAACCACACACTTCACCAACCCGGGCGCTGCGCGCCCGGCCCGCGCAGCGGGCCACATCCCGTCGCACTGAAACCCCGGAGCTGACGAGACCCCTCCCCCGCGTTGACCGCCAAACATCGGACGGTCTTCATGAACCCAGTCCGGTCCCCGGCGCGCGCCACAGCACAGCACCCCGAGGCGGCCGGGCCGTGCCACGAGGTCCGGGTGGCACGGCCCGGCCATGGCCGGGCGACCCCGTGCAGGGGAACAACCCGGTGCCGGCCACAGCCGGGTGGGCACGGACCGTGCCCACCCGGCCCGGTTCACCTGTTGACGCCCTGCCCGTTGAACTGGAGTTCGTCGACGGACATGAGGTCGGCCTGTTCCGGGGTCCACGCCGGGTTCACGAACACCGCGTACAGCGTGACCGTCCTGCCCGGGTCGGTCAGCGGCACCGTGAGGTCCACGGTCGTGCCCCACCCGCCGGTGTTGGCCACGTCGACGGCGCCCAGCAGCCGGCCGTCCGGTGCGTCGGCGCGGAACTCGATCTTCCCGCCGATGCCGCCGGACGACGCGGTGACGGTCACGGAGTCGATCCCGGTCAGGTTGACCGGGTCGTAGGCCACCCAGTCGCCGTGCTCGATCTCGCCCAGGCGCTTGCCTGCCGACGCGTCCGCCCGGTCCAGCACCTGCACGCCGCCCGTCCGCTCGAAGTGTTCCGCCTCCTTGTGCTTCGGCTCGAGCGTGACGTGCGCGGACCCGACCAGCGCGGGCGCGCCTGGCGCGCCGCCGTCGGTGTACTGCGCGCTCACCGCCGCGTACAGGTTCTGCCCCGGCCCGTGGCTGTCGCCGGTGTCGGTGCGCACGGTGCCGGTGCAGCCGGTGACGTTGTCCATCGGGTGCAGGTGGTCGTCGTGCCCGAGCTGGGACTGCACCACCACCCGCGCGCAGTCGATCTGCCCGTCCTCCGGGTCGGTGACCTGGACCTCGAACGGGATCGCCGCGCCCCAGTCGAACATGCCGCCGTGCGGCGGGAACACGAGCCGCACCTCGGGCCGGGTGTTGCCCGCCGTGATCGTGGTGGCGGCGACCGCGGTCAGGTCCGTGGTCGTGCTGGTCACGGTCAGCAGCACCCGGTACTGGCCGGGCTGTGTGTACGTGAACGACGGGTTCGCCTCGGTCGAGTCGGTGTCGCCGTCGCCGTCGAGGTCCCACGCGTAGGTCACCGGTTCACCGGAGCCGCCGCCGGAGCCCGCGCTGGAGAACCGGACCTCGAGCGGCGCGGGCCCGGACTCGGCGGACGCGGTGACCGCCGCGGTCGGCGCCCGGCCGTTGGCGACGTAGTCGATCCGGTAGATGCCGGACCCCTCGTTGGTGCCGCCGCGGCCGGTGCCGCTGCCCTCACCGAAGTCGATCACGTACAGCGACCCGTCCGGCCCGAAGTCCGCCTCGAACGGCTGGATCCACGACATGTCCGCGAACACGCCGTTGATCGACAGCAGGTCGCCGGCCTTCGCGGCGGGGAACCTCGGGTCGGTGAACGCCTGGTTCTTCTGCTGCACCGACATGGTCTTGAACCAGCGCCGGGTCAGCTCGTAGGTGAACCACTTCCCGTCGAAATACGCCGGGAACTTGCTGACCAGCGGGTTCCCCGGGTTGTACCGGTATACCGGGCCCGCCATCGGGCCACCGCCGCCGGACCCCAGCTCCGGGAACTCCGCCGAGGTCGCGTAGCTGTACCAGACCCAGGCCGGCTGTGCGGGCGGCAGGTTCCGCAGCCCGGTGTTGTTGGGCGAGTCGTTGACCGGCGCCGCGCAGTCGTACGCGGGCCCGGAGGTGCCGGTGGCGAAGTCGTAGTCCCGGAACGGGGTGTTGTTCCCGGTGCAGTACGGCCAGCCCTGGTTGCCCGCCTTGGTGATGCGCAGGAACTCGACGGTGCCCGCCGGCCCGCGGTTCGGGTCCGCGGCGCGGGCGTCCGGCCCGTAGTCACCGACCAGCAGCGCGTTCGTCTTCGGGTCCACGGTGATGCGGAACGGGTTGCGCATGCCCATCACGTAGATCTCCGGCCGCGTCTGCGCGGTGCCCGGCGCGAACAGGTTGCCGGGCGGCACCGTGTAGGTCCCGTCCGGGCGCGGGGTGATCCGGAGGATCTTGCCGCGCAGGTCGTTGGTGTTGGCGCTGGTGCCCTGCGCGTCCCACGCCCTGCGGCCGGCCCGCTCGTCGGTGGGCGCGAAGCCGTCCGAGGCGAACGGGTCGGTGTTGTCGCCCGTGGCGATGTACAGGTTGCCGAGCGGGTCGAAGGCGAGCGACCCGGCCATGTGCGAGTTGGCGCGGCCCTCGTCGCGGTAGGTGGGGATCGACAGCAGCCGTTTCTCCGTGGCCAGGTCGACGGTGTTGTCGGCGGCCACGGTGAACCGGGAGACGTTGACCTGTTTCTTCTCCTTGTCGGAGTACTGCAGGTAGACCCAGTTGGTCTTGTCGAACTTCGGGTCGAGCGCCAGGCCGAGCAACCCGTCGGACTGGCTCGTCATCGCCGGGGTGTAGGCGAAGTCGAGTGCCGTGGTCACCGTCAGCGTGGCCTGGTCGATCACCTTGAGCGCGCCGGTGCGCTGGATGTAGAACACGCGGCGGTCGGGGGCGACGGCCAGCTCGAACGGGTCGGCGAGCCCCTCGTCGACCAGCGGGACCCGCTGGAAGTTGCCGGTCTGGGTGGCGGCGCAGTCGCCAGGCACAGCACCGGCGGCCCACTCGATGCCGCCGAGCAGGTGAGCGCGGAACCACGCGTCGGAGAACTTCCCGGCCGCGTGCCCACCCGCGGTGAACCAGGACCGGCCGCCGTCGTAGCGCTGGCACCACGACCACGGGTGGTCCACACCCTCGTTCAGGCCGGTGACCCCGTCACGGGTCTTGATCTGCACGAGCGTGTGCACCTTGCCGGTCGGGTTGACCCGCCAGTTGTACCACTCCTCCTCCTGCTCCCACAGCTCCGGCAGGTCCTTCGTGGACGGGTGGACGCGGTCGAGCACCTTGACCCGGCCGGTCTGCGGCACCGGGTGGTTCTCGAAGATGGCGCCGACCAGGCCCTCGTACCACGCCCAGTCACGTTCACTCGCCGACGCCGCGTGGATGCCGGTGAAGCCGCCGCCCGCCCGGATGTACCGCTGGAACGCGGCCCGCTGATCGGCGTTGAGCAGGTCACCGGCCTCCGGCGTGGAGTTGGTGTTGTTGAAGACGATCGCGTCGAAGCGGGCGAGGTTCGCGTCGGTGAACGCGGTGGCGTCGTCGGTGACCTCGACCCCGAAGTGATGCTTGGCGCCGAGGTCCCGGATCGCGGCGATGCCCGCCGGGATGGAGTCGTGGTAGAAGTTCGTGACCTTGGAGAACACGAGGACGGTGAACCTCGTGTGCGCGGTGGCTGGGGTGGCTGCGAGCAGGCTCGCCAGCAGCGCCAACAGCACCACGGCGGCCGTTCTCCGTAACACGGGCATGGGCATCCTCTCGCGGTCGGCTTTGACCAACGGCAGGTCCGGGCACGCCACAGGGACGGCACGCGTGGTGCGGCCGCCTGACGACCGGGTGGGATCGACGTGTGGCGCGTCCCGCCCAGTGTGATACGCCACCACCCGCCAGGCAAGGGCTTTCCTAGCGAGTAACCCCGATCGGCGCAGTCACCAAGAGCAAGGAAAGCCTTTTCCCAGCCGCTGAACAAACCCCCGCAGCGACAAGAAGGGAAGCCGAGCGCACTCACCACAAGGACTGCTGCCTGCCATCCCGTCGACCTGGCGAAGCCCGATCACACCGTGTCAAGGGGGCCCGAAGCACGACCCAACCACATGCCCAAAGCCGCCGGGCCCCCTTGACGCGGTGTGATAGCCCTCCGGGAGGTCGACGGGATGGCAGGCAGACAACGGACACCAGTCCCTGCCAACCCAACCCCGTGCCCAACCCGCCGCCATCCCGGAGACCAGCCCCTCCGGCGAGGAGGCCCGTCCGGCAGGACGCCCTCCGGCGAGGACAAACCCAGGACGGGGACATCCCAAGACGGGACACCCCAAGACGGGGAACCCGGAGGGAAACCCACGACGAGGCACGGCCTCCGGCCCCCGAAATCCGGCCTACCGGCAGCTACCGGCAGCCACCGACAAAACCGGCGGCAACGATCACCGGGACCGGCGCTGCCGAGCGATCTCGTCCGACAGGAACCGCGCCAGCCGATCCAGCCCGATCTCGATCTGCTCCGCCGTCACCACACTGCACGACAACCGCAGCGCACGGACCTCCCGGCCCTCCCCCGAGTCGTAGAAGTGGTGCATGGGCGTCCACAACACCCCGTAATCCCGGGCCGACCGGGTCAGCGACGCGTCGTCCACGACGAACGGCACGGTCACGACCACGAAGAACCCACCGGCGGGCACGTTCCACCGCACCGCCGACCCGGCCCCGAACCGGGCGGCGAGCCCGGCCACGACCCGGGCCCGGTTGGCCGCGTAGATCTCCCGCTCCCGCCGGTTGGCCCGCACGAGACTGCACCCGTGCTCCAGCAGCTTCCCGCCGACCACGGCCTGTGCGAGCGCAGGGGTGTTCACCGTCAGCATGCTCTTGATCTTCGACAGCTCGTCGGCGAGCAAGCGCACGGATCCGTCGGCGCCGGTGACCGTCTGGTCGGCCACGACGTACCCGACCCGCGCGCCGGGCAGCACCGTCTTGGCGAACGACCCCAGGTACACCACGCGCCGCTGCGTGTCGAGCGCCTTCAACGTCGGCACGCGCTCCGCGTCGCCGTGGAACAACCCGTACGGGTTGTCCTCCAGCAGCAGGAAGTCCTCCTCGCGCGCCAGCGACAGCAGCACCTGGCGGGTCTTCAACGACATGCTGACCCCGGACGGGTTCGCGAAGTCCGGCATCACGTAGCACGCTCGCGGCCGCAGCCCGGCGGCGCGCGCCCGCTGAATCGTGGCCAGCAGGTCGTCGAGGTCGACGCCTGCCTCGCCGCTCGCCACCGGCAGCACCGGCATGTCGACGAGCCGCGCGGCGCCGGTCAGGCCCACGTACGTCGGCGACACCGCGAGCAGCACGTCCTTCGGGCCGGACCGCAGTGCGCGCAGCACCAGCGCCATGGCCTCCTGGCAGCCGACGGTGACCACGATGGACTCGGGGTCGGCCACGATGCCCTCGTCCAGCTCCAGGTTCCTGGCGACGAGGTCGTGCACGATGCCCTTGGTGCGCCCGTACTGGAACAGCGTCGTGCGGACCTGCTCCTCGGTGTAGCCGCGCTCGGTCCGCAGGTGGTCGCTGAACCGCGCCAGGTACCTCGGCAGCTCGTCGACCTCCCAGAACTCCTCGAACGGACGTCCCGCCGCGAACGACACCGCGTCCGGGTAGTGGTTCGCGACCTCGTTGAGGAAGTTCATCGAGTTGAGCGCCGGGTCCTCGAGCGAGGGGTGCAGGTCCTCGGTGCGCAGGTCGGTCCGCACCGGCTCGGGCGGCGCAGGCAGTTCGGTCACGGACGCCAGCGCGACCGGCGGTGGCTCCTCGGACAGCTGGTCCGGCAGGTCGGCGACACTCATCAGGCCCTCGCAGTTCGAACGGTGGACAGGGACCGCACCGCGGCCACGTCGGCGCACCCGGCCAACGTCATGGCGGCGCGGAACTCCTCGGTCAGCAGGGAAAGGACACATCCGGCGCCGCGGGCCCCGTCGGCCGCCAGCCCGTACAGCACGGGCCTGCCGACGAGCACGCCGTCCGCCCCGCACGCGATCGCGCGGAGGATGTCGGTACCACTGCGGACACCGCTGTCCAGCAGCACCTCCGCGCGGCCGGCGAGCACCTCGGCGATCGCGGGCAGCGCGGTGATGCTGGGGGTCGCGCCGTCGAGCTGGCGGCCCCCGTGGTTGGAGACGACCACCGCGTCCACACCGGACTCGGCGGCCAGCTCGGCGTCACGCGGGTCGAGAATCCCCTTCAGCATCAGGGGAAGCGACGTGCGGGCGCGCAGCCACGCGATGTCCGTCCACGTGAGACCGGGTGCGAACGCGGCCGCGGTGTGCGCCGCGATCGCCGACTCCCCCGCCACGTGGTCGTGCGCGCGGCTGACCGCGCCCTCGTCGAGGTGGGCGGCGATCACGTCGTCGGGCAGCACGAACGAGTTGCGGACGTCCCGCAGCCGCCTGCCCATGACGGGCACGTCGACCGTCACCATCAGCGCCTCGCAGCCGGCCTCCTCGGCGCGGGCGACGAGCGACGCGACGAGGTCGCGCGACCGCAGCCAGTACAGCTGGAACCACGTGGTGGCCCCGGTTTTCGCGATCTCCTCCACCGACACGCTGGACAGCGTGCTCACCACGAACGGCACCCCGGCCGCCGCCGCGGCCTCGGCGGCGGCGAGCTCACCGTCGGGGTGCAGGAGCCGCTGGTAGGCCATCGGCGCCACCGCGAGCGGCAGCGCGGCGTCCGTCCCGACGAGCCGGGTCGACGGGTCGACCGAGCCCGCGCCGGTCAGCACCCTCGGCAGCACCGACACCGCGTCCAGCGCGGCGCGGTTCGCGGCGAGCGTGATCTCCGCGCCGCTGCCGCCGTCGACGTAGTCCCACAGTTCCTTCGTCAGCCGCGCCTCGGCGAGCCGTGCGACGTCGGCGACGGTCAGCGGTTCGTCACGCGACATCGGACACGGTCTTCCTCAGGTACTCGGCGACCTGCGCGACGGCGCGGCGTGCGTCGGGCAGCACACCGGACATCGTGAAGAACCCGTGCGCCATCCCGTCGTAGCGGGTCAGCTCGACCGGCACACCGGCCTGCCGCATCCGTTCGGCGTACCGTTCGCCCTCGTCCCGCAGCGGGTCGTACTCCGCGGTGATCACGAGGGCCGGCGGCAGCCCAGACAGGTCCTGCGCGAGCAGCGGCGACACCCTCGGGTCGCGGCCGTCGGCCGGGTCGGGGAGGTAGTTGCGCCAGTACCAGTCGACGGAGTGCCGGTTGAACATGTACCGGTCGTGGTTGTCCCGCAGGGACTCGGTCTCCGCGTGGTGGCAGGTGTTGGGGTACACGAGCACCTGCGCGGCGATCGGCAGCGCCCGCTCCCTGGCCAGCAACGACACCACCGCGGCGAGGTTGCCGCCCGCGCTGTCGCCGCCGACGGCGACCCGCCCGGGGTCGGCGCCGAGCTCGTCTGCGTGGTCGACGACCCACGACACCGCGGCGACGCAGTCGTTCACCGCGGCGGGGAACGGGTGCTCGGGCGCGAGCCGGTAGCCGGGCGTGACGACCAGGCACCCGGCGGCGTTGGCCAGCGCCCGGCACACCCCGTCGGAGGTGTCGATGCCGCCGAGGGTCCAGCCGCCGCCGAAGAAGTACACCAGCGTCCCGAGTGGACGCTGCGCGGACGGCCGGTAGATCCGGACGGGACGTTCGTCGTCGGGACCGGGGAACACGCCGTCGGTCACCTCGAACACCGGCTCGCCGGCACCGGCGGCCGCGCGGATGTCGGCGAGGTCGGCCGCGCGCGCCTCGGCGAGGGTCATCTCGTACAACGGCGTGGCACCGCGCTTCATGCGCTCGTCACGCATGGCGGCGACGAGGGGGTCAAGCGGCACCGCGACCTCCGGTGGTCACCGGGATGACGCTGTACCCGCGCAGCAGGAACCCCTCGCCGCGAGTCGGCTCGCCGGCCACCGCGAGGTCCGGGAACCGCTGGAACAGCCGGGGGAACGCGAGTCGTCCCTCCAGTCTGGACAGTGCGGCGCCGAGGCAGAAGTACGCGCCGCCGCCGAAGCTCTGGTGCCCGAGGTCGGCGCGGTCGGGGTCGAACGTGCCGGGGTCGGTGTGCTTGCGGGGGTCGCGGTTGGCGGCGCCGATCAGCACGAGCACGTTGCCGCCCTCGGCGAGCGGGACGCCGGCCAGTTCGGTGTCCTCGCCGACGACGCGGGACAGCAGCTGCACCGGGCTGTCGTAGCGCAGGGTCTCCTCGACGCAGCGGGAAGCGAAGTCGGCGTCGGCGCGCACCCGGTCGACCAGGTCCGGCCTGGCCAGCAGCGGGAGGAGACCGTTGCCGAGCAGGTTCATGGTGGTGACGAAGCTGGCGTTCAGCAGCACCACGAGGTTCGCGACCAGCTCGATGTCGGTGATCTTGTCGGAGCCCGCGTCGATGAGCCCGACGAGGTGGCTGATGATGTCGTCGCCGGGGTGGCGGCGGCGGTCGTCGATCAGCTTCAGGTAGTACTCGGTCAGCTCCAGCACCGCGTCGTCGGCGGAGGCGAGCTTCTCGTCGGCCTTGCCGCCCAGGTCGAGGTAGCGGTCGATGCGCTCGGCGCGCTCACGGAACCACCCGAGGTCGGACTCGGGCAGGTGCAGCAGCAGCCCGATCACCTTCGTGGGGAACTGGTAGCCGAACTCGGCGATGAAGTCGACCGGCTCGCCGCCCGCGCCCAGCTCGGCCATCCGGTCGAGCAACCCGTCGATGGCGCCGATCAGGTCGTGCTCCAGGCCCGCGATGCGGCGCGGCGTGAACACCTTGTTGAACAGGCCGCGCATCCGGCCGTGGTCGGGTTCGAGGCTGAACATCATGGAACGGGACAGCGTGGCCAGCACCGGGTGGTCCAGTTTGTCCTTCGGGCCGATGCCCTTGAGGAAACGCGGGCTGCGCAGCACCTCGTCGACGGCGTCGAACCCGTTCGCCACCACGGAGTACACGCTCGTGGCGGGATCCAGCGGCGAGGCGGGGCCGAGTTCGTGCAGCTTGGCGTACCACGGGTTCGGGTCGTGCCGGGCCTGCGGGGTGTACAGGTCCGCCACGATCGCGTCGGCTTCCACGTTCCCTTGTCGTCCCTTCTACGTCGAACGTGAGCGGTCCCGGTGGCAGGAATGCCACCGGGACCCTGTGAGTCAGCGCACGATCAGGTGCAACGGAATCGCGTCCGCCAGCGCCCTGGAGCCGATGTCGTTCGGGTGGATGTGGTCACCCGGGTCGTACTCCGCCTTGAGCTTCGTCGGGTCGGCCGGGTCGCGGACGATCTTGTCGAAGTCCACCACCGCGCCGAACTCGCCGCGGTGGGTGCGCAGGTAGTCGTTGACCGCCTGGCGCGTCGCCTCCTTCTCCTCCGTCCACACCAGCGCGGTGCCGCCGTTGAGGCCGTTGAACGGGCCGATGGTGGCGAAGATGGTCGTGTAGCCGCGCGACTGGATCTGCTGGTTGAGCTGGCGCAGCGAGGCGATGATCGCGTCCGCCGAGTCGTTGTTCATCCAGATGTCGTTGACGCCGAGGCTCACGATGACCGAGTGGGCGCCGGTCTCGGAGAACACGTCCTCGTTCAGCCGGGAGAACGCGTTGTCACCGAGCTCGGGGAACCCGGGGAAGCCGCCGTCGCCGGGCTCGATGGCCTCGTGGTTGAGGCGCGCGCCACCGCGGCTGATGTTCAGCACGCCCGGCAGGTCGCGGTCGCGGACCTTGTCCTGCAGGCGGTCGAAGAGCTGGTCGGGCCAGCGCATGTTGCCGTTGAACGTGGTGCCGTGGCCGTCGGCGAGCGAGTCGCTGAACACGATCACCGAGCCTGCCGGGTTCGTGCGCAGCACGTCGACGCCGGCCAGGAAGAACCAGCAGCAGGTCCGCGTGGTCGTGTAGCCCGCGCCGCCCGGGTCACTCACCAGGTCGCCGGGGCCGACGAAGTTGTTCTGCCGGGTGGTCGAGTGGAACGTGGTCAGGCCCGTGGAGGTCGGGAAGAAGACGCTCACCACCAGGTCCTGGTCGTCACCGACGCGCAGGTCGACCGGGTCGCTGAGCAGCTCGGCGCCCTTCTGCATGACGAACGAGGACGCGCCGCCGAAGGTCAGTTCCTTCGTCGTCGCCGGGTCGATGTCCGACAGCTCGGGGGTGGCGGTGTTCGGCTTCGCGACGGTGGCGCGGCCGACCGTGACCGACTTCTCGCCGTGGAGGTTGGACAGCCGGATCCGGACCTTGGAGCCGCCGACCGAGCCGTGGACGATCATCCGCACGCTCTGGTTGTTCAGGCCCACGAAGGTGGATCCACTCAGGTTGCCCCGGGTGACGGCGGCCGCCCAGCTGCCGACCCAGTCCTTGGCCGAGCCGTGCCGGGCGTCCCGCGCCTCGGCCGCCTCGCCCGAGCTGGCGACGAGCACGGTCGACACGACCGCGGCCAGCGTCCCCGTGGCGATCAGCGACCGCCATTTCTTCGGGTGTTTCATTCGGTGGAACCTCCAGGAAAAGCCTGAGCACGGCCGCTCACGTGCCGCCGCGTGTGATGGGCCCGGAACGTAGCTGCCGCTCCGATTCGCGGTCAATCCTGCGCGCGAATGGCACCAATGTATTCGTATGACCAGACCAATCATTCAAACCCATCCGCACTACGTGCGAACGGTGCGCGATTCACCGATAGCCGGGAGCTACGAAGCCGTCCGAAGCGCTGCCCACAAGGGCAAATCACCCTGGCTCCACCCCGGTGCGGCGGGTACTCTCCAGTCCGAATCCCGGGGGGCTGGTCACCGCGCGTGATTTCGCCGAATGGACGAGCGGAGTGGACATGGATATTGCGACCGAACGGACGCAACCGTATGTGACGCGCGCACTGGAACTGTTCGCCGATTACGGCGACCGGGAGGCTGTCGTCCAGGACGATCGGCGTCTTTCGTATACCGATTTGCGCACCCTTGTGCTCCGAATGGCTGCCGCGCTGCGGGCATTCGGCGTCGCGCCGGGGTCGAACGTCCTGATCATGGTCGCGAACCCGCTCGAAGGCCCGGTGCTGCAGCTGGCGGTCCACCTGCTCGGCTGCCGCTCGTTCTGGGTCGCGCCGGTCACCGCGCGTCGCGAGATCCTCGAGTACGTGCGGCGCTGCGACGCCGACGCGTTCGTCTACGACGCCCGCACCCAGGGCGAGTTCGGCGCCGAGATCGGCGCGGCGCTCGACGTGCCGGTGTTCTGCCTCGGCCCGGGCGGCGCCGGTCCCGACCTGCTCGCGGCCCAGGAGGACGCCGAGCCCGGCGACCTCGCGAACCTCGACGTCGAGCCGGAGGCGGTGTTCCAGACCAGCGGCACCACCGGCGCCCCGAAGCTCGTGCACCTGCCGCACACGTTCTTCCAGCAGGTCCTCGCGATCGCGGAAGGACAGTTCACCGCGGCGGGGGCGCCGCTGCTGCGCCACCTGTCCAGCTCGCCGATGTGGCTGGTCAGCGGGCAGATCACCGCGTTCGTCAACCTGTTCACCGGCGGCGTGCTGTTCCTCGAGGACGCGTGGACGGCGGAGAAGTTCCTGGCCACCGTGGCCCGGGAGAAGATCAACTCGACGTTCATGTCGCCGCCGATGCTCTACGAGGTGCTCGACCACCCGGCCGCGGCCACCACCGACATGAGCCACATGTTCATGTTCAACATCGGCGCGGGCCCAGCCGCCCCGTCACGGTTGCGGCAGGCGATCCGCCTGTGGGGCCCGGTGATCCGCATCGTGTACGGATTGTCCGAGTCGGTGGTGACCACGGCGCTGCCCGGGCTGACCGACGATCCCGGGCACCCGCAACGGATCCGGTCGGCCGGCACCCCGTACGGCGACGTGCGGCTGGAGATCCGCGACGAAGACGGCAACCCGGTGCCGACCGGTGTGGACGGTGAGATCTGGATCGCGAGCAGGCTGAACTTCGCCGGCTACTGGGGCGATCCCGAGCTGACGGCGGAGACGCTCGTGGACGGCTGGGTGCGCACCCGCGACGTCGGCCACCTCGACGAGGACGGCTTCCTGTACATCGTGGACCGCACCACCGACATGATCATCACGCACCGCAGGTCGTGGAACATCTACTCGCGACCGATCGAGGACGTGCTGGCGGCGCACCCGCAGGTCCGGGCGGCGGCGGTGATCGGCGTGCCGGACGCGGTGGTCAACGAGGTCGTGCACGCGTACGTGGTGCCGGTCGAGGGCGCGACGGTCACCGGCGACGAGCTGGCCGCCATGGTCGGCGCGGAGCTGAACGACATGTGGCAGCCGCGGTCGGTGGAGTTCGTCGACAAGCTGCCGCTCACCAGGGCCAACAAGATCGACAAGAAGGCGCTGCGCGCCCGCTACGCCGCCGAGCACCCGACCGTCGAAGTCGGGGGCTAGCCGGTGGGCGCGAGGGGGAGGTTCGTCGCGCTGTTCGTCGCCGACGTCGTGTCGGTGCTGGGCAGCAGGGTGTCGATGCTGGCGATCCCGTGGCTGGTGCTGGTCACCACCGGCAGCGCGACGAAGATGGGCCTGGTCGCGGGCGCGGAGATGCTGCCGTACGTCCTGTCGGGTGTGCTGGCGGCGCCGCTCGCGGACCGGTTCGGGGTCCGCCGCACCACGATCGTCACCGACGCGGGCAGCGCGCTGGCCATGGCGGGCATCGCGGCGGCGCCGCAGCTCGGGTTCGGCTGGCTGCTCGTGCTGGTGGCGGTGGCGGGTGCGACGCGCGGGCTCGGCGACCGGGTCAAGCACGTGATGCTGCGCCCGCTCGCCGAGGAGGCGGGGATCAAGGTCATCCGCGTGACGTCGGCGTACGAGGGGTTCTCGCGCACCGCCATGCTGCTGGGCAGCGCGGCTGGCGGCCTGCTCATCGCGTGGGTCGGCCCGCTCGGCGCGATCTGGGTGGACGCGGCGTCGTTCGCGTTGTGCGCGCTGGTGGTCGCGGTGCTGGTGCGGCTGCCGGAGGACGCGTTCCCGAAGCAGGCGCCCGAACGCTACTTCGTCGCGCTGCGCGGCGGTTTCCGCGTGCTGTGGCGGGACGACCTGCTGCCCAGCATGATCGTGATGTTGTTCGCGCTCAACATGTTCAACCAGGCCGGGATCGCGGTGTTCATCCCGTTGTGGGTGGACGAGGTGCTGCACACGCCGGAGGCGCTGGGGCTGGTGCTCGGCACGTTCGCGGGCGGTGCGGTGCTCGGCAGCGTCGTGTTCACGGCGATCTCGCCGAAGCTGCCGATGTACCAGACGTTCATGCTCGGCGCGCTGCTCGCGGGCGCACCGCGGCTGCTGGTCCTGGGCCTGACCCACGACGTGGTCGTGGTCTGCGTGGTGACGTTCCTGTCCGGTGTCGCGATGGCGGCGGTGAACCCGGTGGTCGGCGCGATGCTGTACGAGCGGGTGCCACCGGAGCTGCAGACCAGGGCGTTCGGGGTGTGCACGGCGGTGACGTTCACCGGCATCCCGATCGGCGGTGTGCTCGGCGGCCTCGCGGTGACCGGGCTGGGCATCGACCCGGCCATCCTCGTGGCGGGCGTGCTGTGCCTGCTCGCCACCGCGGCGCCGTGGGTGTGGTCGTGGCGCCGGGGCGCGGGCGCGGCGGTGGAGCCGCCGGTCGCCCGCGTCGGCGAGGCCGGGTGAGGGCTCCCGTGTCAGTTCGGCCACGCCGGGGAGCGGCCGAGGAATCCGAGCATGCGGTCGGCGACGGGCGCGTCCGCGGGCACGTCGACGCGGTAGCCGAACGCGGTGCCGGGGCCCCAGATCTTGGGCGAGTCCAGGGGCCAGCCCGCCCCGATCGCCAGCACGGCCGCGCACGCCTCCTCGTCGAGCCCGGGATCGGCGCCGATCGACACGGCGACGTCCCAGCCGTGGGTGAGGTAGTCGATGAAGTGCATGCCGACGGCCTGACCAGCGGGTACGTCCCCGTACCCGAGGATGGCGAAGGTGCCGGTCAGCGGCTCGACGGACGCGAAGGCCTCGTTGACCCGCTTGGCGGACGCGGCGAACTCGCCGACGGGGTCGGTGACGTCGACCCCGTCCCAGACCTCGGCCCGCGGCGGTTCACCGAGCGCGGCGGCGGCGAACCCGTTGTTGTTGCCGACCATGTGCCGCAGCAGGTCGGCGACGGTCCAGCCCGCGCAGGGTGTCGGCAGACCGAGCTGGTCGGGCCGCACCTGTTCTACGATCGCCGTCGTGGTCGCGAGCACGCGGCGGCCGGGTTCCC
Organism: Actinophytocola sp. KF-1; assembly: GCF_054661535.1. Taxonomy (NCBI): domain Bacteria; kingdom Bacillati; phylum Actinomycetota; class Actinomycetes; order Pseudonocardiales; family Pseudonocardiaceae; genus Actinophytocola; species Actinophytocola sp. KF-1. Next base: position 600,673 of record NZ_BAAFVK010000003.1, read on the forward strand.
GCAGATCCCGCAAGTCCATGGCAGTCACCGTCTTCCTGGCCCGCACCGGGCCCCGATCCGGATCCTCGTGAGTTGACATGTGCACCTTCGCTGAGTCGCAAGACCCCTACTGCCTGCGCGAAGGGGAGAGCGCGAGACTGCTCGCCGGCCACCCGTGGCGCCGGTTCGCCGTGCTCGGCGACAGTGTCGCGGAAGGCCTCGCCGAACCGGTACCCGGCTACAGCGAGGTGCAGCTGGCCGACCGCATCGCGGCGGAGTTGCGCGCGCACGCGCCCAGCCTCGAGTACCTGAACCTCGGTCACCGCGGCCTCCGCACCAGGGAGATCCGCGAACGCCAGCTCGCCCCGGCACTGGCCTTCCACCCGGACCTGGCGATGGTGGTGTGCGGCGGCAACGACGCGTTCCCGGCGACGTACCGCCCGGACCCGGTAGCGGACGAGCTGCGCGCGATGGTCGTCGCGTTGCAGGAGGCGGGCGCGGACGTGATCACCGTGGGTTTGTACAACGTCTCGTACTCCCCGTCCACGGAGATCGCGGACTGGCTGCGCCCCGGCCTGCGCAAGCGGATGCAGACCCTGTCGGAACGCACGAAGGCGATCGCCGAGGAGCGGGGCACCCTGCACCTGAACCTGACCGCCCACCCGGCCGCGACGGACCCGGGCCTGTACAGCAGCGACGGCCGCCACGGCAACGCCCGCAGCGACGCCATCGCCGTGGCGGAGGCGGTGCGCATGCTGGGCGCCCACCTGGCGGCCACCCGCCACGTCAGTCGTCCGTGAGCAGCAACCCGCTGGTCAGGGCACCCTGGCCGAGGTTGACGATCGAGCCGGAAGCCGCGTCCGGGACCGCGAACCGCAGGTAGGCGCCCGCGGCGTGGCCACCGAACAGGTAGGGCGCCACGCAGTACGGCACCTCCGCCGACCGCTCCTCGCCGGTCGCCATCTCGACGAACCGCATGTCGAGCCGGTCCACGGGCACGTACTCCTGCAGGAGGTGCCCGCCCGCGGCCACCGCGGCCCGCAGCGCCGACGCCCACTGTTCGTCGGTGACCTCGCGGCCGACCACGACACCGGACCCGCCGTAGGTGCCGGTCGGCTTCAGCACCAGGTCCTCCCGGCGTCCGTCGACACCGGTCTCGACCAGCCGCGTGCGCGGCACGTGCGCACGCACCAGCTCGGCGTCCGAGGGGGACAGCGCGTCGACGTCCTCCCACAACCACGCGAACGTGGCCTTGTTGGCGAGCAACCACGTGGCGGACGGCGTGAACATCCGCGTGGCCCCGGCCCGGAGCGCGGCGACCAGCGCGTCGTACCCGTCGCCGTGCGGCACGTCCTGCGGGATGAACATCCGCAGCACCGAGTCCAGCGCGGTCTCCCCCGCCCACAGGCGACCGTCCGAGAAGGTCAGCCACTCCAACGGGTACACGACGACGTCCAGCCCGGCCGCCCGCCCCCGGTCGCGCACCGGTTCCAGCAGCTTGATCAGCGTGTGCCCGTCCTGCGTGTCCGGGTAGTCGCTCCCCATGTGGAACAGGATCACCGACGTGGCCCCCGAAGCGAGCCCCAGCTGCGCCCGCATGGCGTGGAACCGCGTGTCCACAGCGGACTCCGGCACCGACAACGACACCGGCAGACCGGCATAGGCGGCGAGGAACCGCCGGGCGATGCCGTCCGAGTCGAACGCACCACCCAGCGCGCTGTCCACGTTGCACTCGACGAACTTCGGCACCCCGCCGGACATCAGCACGTCCGGCCGCACCGCCACGATGAGGTCGTCGGTCAGCGGGGCGGACTCGTCCAGGAACTCGATCAGCCCGGCGGGCACCCCGAGCCGCTCCCGCAACTCCCCCACCGTCGACGCGCGCCGCCTGCACGCGTCGAGCACCAGCCCGGCGAGCCGCGCGGTCAGCGACGTCAGCTCGTCGTAGGCGGCACGCGTCATCACCGGCGACCGCAGCGGCCGCCACTGCTTGTTCTTCGTGGCGACACCCTCGTAGATGCCCGCCCAGTTCGCCCTCCCGCGTTCGATCATGGCGGTCCGGACGTCCTCGTCCAGCCCTTCCCATGCCCCCGAGATCGCTGTCATGACTACCTTTCCTTCACCGTGAGGTTGACGGCGGCCGCCAGCTGCGCCCTGCTGGGCTGGGTCGCCCGGTCCAGTTCCAGCGAGAACGGCAGCACCGCCCCGTCCGGCCGGGTCACCCGCACCGGCGGCGCCGTGAGCCGCACCCGTTCCGACATCGTCGCGATCACCTCGCCCGCGATGCCGCAGGTGCGGTTCGAGTCGTCGATCACCACGAGCCGCCCGGTCCTGCGCACGGACGCGGTGAGCCCGTCCCAGTCGAACGGGTAGAGCGTGCGCGGGTCGAACACCTCGACCGACACACCGCTGCCCGCGAGGTCGTCGGCCACGGCGAGCGCGTCGTGCACGTGCTGCCCGACGGCCACGACCGTGACGTCCGAGCCCTCCCGGCACACCCGGCCGACGCCGAGTGGCACGGGGGCGAGCGTCGCGTAGTCCACGTCCTCGCGGACGCCGAGCGCGGCCGACGGCGCGAACACCACCACCGGGTCCGGGTCCTCGATGGACGACCGCAGCAGCCCGTAGGCGTCGGCAGGCGTGGCGGGCACGACCGTCTTCACGCCGACGTGCGCGAACAGGCTGTACGGGTGGTCGGAGTGCTGCCCCGCCCACCCGGTGCGCGAACCGGAACCCGGCACGACGTAGGTGACCGGCACGTGGCACTGCCCGCCGGTCATCAGCGAGAACTTGTGCGCGTGGTTGGTGATCTGCTCGAACGACAGGAACAGCAGCGCGGGGATCTGGAACTCGATCACCGGCCGCATCCCGGCCATCGCGGCGCCGGTGGCGAAGCTCGTGAACCCCTGCTCGGACAGCGGGGTGTCGAGCACGCGGTCCCGGCCGAACTTCGTGACCAGCCCGGTGGTCACGTTCGACGCGGCGACCCGCACGTCCTCGCCGAGCACGAACACCGTCTCGTCGGCGGTCATCGCGTCGGACAGCGCCCGGTTGAGCGCCTTCTGGTAGGACAGCCACGGCATCAGACATCACTCCCCGGGCGCGGGGTCAGCCCGCTCGCGTACAGGTGGTCCAGCGCGGTGACCGGGTCGGGGAACGGGCTCTCCAGCGCGAACGCGACCGCGGCCGCGAGCACCGCCTCCACCTCGTCGTCCACCGCGGTGCGGACGGCGTCGTCGAGCCGGGCGCCCTGGACGTCGACGGGGTCGCGGGACCGGATGGCCGCGAGTTCCTCGTCGGTGCGGTACCGCAGCCGCACCTTGTGCTCGAACGTGTGGTGGGCGTCGAAGCGCTGCGTGCGGCACTCGAGGAACGACGGCCCGTCGCCCGCCCGTGCCCGCGCCACGGCCTCCTCGGTGGCCGCGAGCACGGCCTCCGCGTCCTGCCCGTCCACGACGGACGCCGGGATGCCGAACGCCTCGGCCCGCCCGGTGATGCTGCCCGCCACCGCCTCCTCGACGCGCATGGTGGTGGCCCAGCCGTTGTTCTCGCAGACGAACACGACCGGCACCCGCCACAGCGCGGCCAGGTTGAACGCCTCGAGCAGCATGCCCTCGTTGACCGCGCCGTCACCGAAGAACGTGGCCGCCACGACCGGGGTGCCCAGGCGCTGCCGCGCCCACGCGGCGCCGGTCGCGATGGCGCCGGCGGCGCCGACGATGGCGTTGGCGCCGAGGATGCCGACGCCGAAGTCCGCCGCGTGCATGGAACCGCCGCGGCCCTTGTTGAGGCCGGTGGCGCGGCCGGTCAGCTCGGCCATCATCCGCGCCGGATCGGCGCCCTTGGCCAGCACGTGGCCGTGCCCGCGGTGGGTGCCGGTGACGAGGTCGTCGCGCCCCAGCGCGGCGCAGACCCCGGCGGCGACGGCCTCCTGCCCGATGTAGGGGTGGATGCCGCCGACGATGTCGCCTGCGCGCACCAGCTCGATCGCCCGCTCCTCGAACCGGCGGATCAGCCGGATCGTCCGGTACATGTCCACCGTTGTGTCCACTGTGGACGTCATCGCGGCGCCTCCGCCCGCACGGCTCGGCCGACACCCGTCGGGGTGCCCGGTTCGATCGCGGCCTGCACGGCCACCTCCTCGATCGCCAGCGCCAGCGCGGTCATCTCCGCGCGGCTGAAGTATCGCCGGTCGACGGACAGGACCAGTTCGACCGCGTCCGGTGGGTCGTCGACCTTCAGGTACAGCTTCATCTTGGAGAGGTTGGGGTCCTGTCTCCAGGAGAACGCGCTGTCCGCGAGCGCGGCCCTGATCTCCTCCGCCGTCGGCGGTGTGACGCCGGCGTGCACCCGGTCCCGTTGCCTGCGGTCGTTGTAGAAGCAGGACAGGTCGAGTTCCTCGCCGCGTTCGCGCTCGATCCGCGCGATCCGCTCCACCTGCTCGTAGGCGTCGTAGTAGGCGTTCATGTACGCGGCGAGCGCCTTGCCGGTCACGGCGGCGACCACCTCCCCCACCGTCTGACCCGCCACGTCGAACACGAACGGGGTGACCTTGAGCAGTGCGCTGACCGAGTCGGCGAGCCCCGGCCGGAACCGGTTGCTCACCAGGATGGTCGTCACCAGCGGGCTGACGCCGGTGACGCGCCCGGCCCCGACGAGGAACGCGGTCAGCAGCGCGGGCGAGTCGTCACAGTGTTCCCGTGCGGCGACCGCCTGGAGTGCCATGGCGATGGCGCGCGACCGGTACCGCACGACCTCGTACCGCGGCTCGCCGTCGTACCGCGGGGGTCCGAACAGGCCCGCGGGCGCGGCGCGCAGCACCTGCTCCAGGTACCGCAGCGACCGGTCGTTCTGCCTGCGGCCGGCCGGGGACGCCTCCCGTGCGGCCTGTTCGAGCGGGGTGAGCGCGGTGACCGGGCCCGCCGCCGCACCCGTCACGGGGTCACGCGCGCCGATGTCCGCCGCCAGCGCGCTCAACCCGAACGCGTCGATCGACGTGTGCAGGATGACCGTGACGACGTGCGTGACCACGTCGTCGACGACCACGGCGGCCATCCGCACCGGCCACTCGGTGCCGTAGTCGAACAGCACCGTCTGCCAGTGCTCGGACAACGCGTCGGCGACCGCCCTGGGCTCGTCGTCCCCGGCGGCCACCACGAGCAGCGGGATCTCGCCGCTCGCCGTGACCCGCTGCCGCGGCGGGCGGTCCTCGCCACGCAGGACGAGCGTGGTCCGCAACGCCGCGTGCCGCGACACCATGAAGCCGAGCATGTCGGCGACCGCCGCGACCGTGGTGCCGGGATCGGCGTCGGCGACGTACGCGACCGTCTTGGAGTTCCCGGAGTCCACGATGGACTGCCACAGCCCGAGCTGCCCGAACGCCAGCTCGCCCTCGCCCGCGCCGTCCCCGGCGAACGGGACCAGCACTCGTTCGGTCACCGCACCGAGCGGCACGGCGTCCCGCGCCACCACGGACGTCATCGGCCCGCCTCCACCAGGGTGGCACCGCTGGTCACGGGCTCGTCCGGGGTGAGCGCCGCCGCCACGCCGGCCTCCTCGACCGCCAGCACGAGCGCCCGCATGTCCTCACGGGTGAAGTACCGGTTGTCGGCCGACAACGTCAGTTCGACGTCCCCGGACTTGTCGTCGACCTCCAGGTAGAGCTTCGTCTTCGGGATCTCGGCCTCGTGCGGCCAGGTCAGCTCGCTGTCGGCGAGCGCTGCCCGGACCTCCTCCGCCGTCGGCGGCGCGACACCCGCGTGGACGCGGTCGGCCTGCCGGTGGTCGTTGTAGTAGCAGCCGAGGTCGAACACCTCGCCGCGTTCGCGCTGCACGCGTTCGACGACCTCGTCCTGGTCGTAGGCGTCGTAGTAGGCGTTCATGTACGCGCTCATGGTCTTGCCCGCCGCGGCGCGCACCGCCTCCCCCACGGTGAGCCCGGCGACGTCGAACGCGAACGGGACGATCTTCATCAGCGCGCTGACCGAGTCCGCGTAGCCGGGCCGGAACCGGTTGCTCACCGTCATGATCGTCAGCAGGTTCGTCACGCCGGTGACGCGGGCGACCCCGGTGAGGAACGCGCCGAGCAGTGCGGGCGAGTCGTCCATCCGCTCCCGCGCGGCGACCGCGTGGATGGCCAGCCGCAGCGCCTTCGACCGGTAGCGCAGGATGTCGTGGCGGCGCTCGCCATCGTAGCGCGGCGGGCCGAACAGGTGCGCGGGCGCGGTCCGCAGGACCTTCTCCAGGTAGGCGAGCGACCGCGCGTTCTGCCGCTGTCCGGCCGGGCTCGCCTCCCGCTCCGCCTGCGCCAGCGGCGCCAGCGCGGTGACGGGCCCGGCCGCCGCGCCCGTGACCGGATCGCGGGCGCCGATGTCGGCCGCGAGTGCGCTGAACCCGAACGCGTCGATCGAGGTGTGCAGGATGACGGTGACGAGGTGGGTGACCACGCCGTCGACCACCACCGCCGCCATCCGCACCGGCCACTCGGTCCCGTAGTCGAACAGGACGGTCTGCCAGTGCAGCGACAGGGCCTCGGCGACCGCGGCCGGGTCGTCGTCGCCGGGCGACACGACCAGCAGCGGGATCTCCCCGCTCGCGGCGACCCGCTGCCGGGGCCTGCGCCCGTCCCGCAGGACGAGCGTGGTGCGCAGCGACTGGTGCCGCGACACCATGAAGCCGAGCATGTCCGCCACGTCCTCGACGGTCGTGCCGGGCTCGGGCCGCGCCACGTAGGCGACGGTCCGCGACACGCCCTTCGCGAGCGTCTGCCACAGGCCGAGCTGACCGAACGTCAGTTCCGCCTCGCCTTCGCCATCGCCCGAGAACGGGACGAGGACCCGGTCCACCACGGCACCGCGTGGCACGTCGTCACGCCGCATTGCCTGCCACCTCCCGTTCCGGGTCGATCTGCCGCGCGGCGGCCGCGACGGCGGGTCCGATGAGCAGTCCGACGGCCGCGAACACCCCGGCCAGCACGAGCCAGCCGAGCACACCCTGTTCGACCACGCCCGCGGTGATCAGCGCCGGGCCGGCCATGAGCGCGGCGGCCGACCCGAGCCAGTACACCGACAGGTACTCGCCCTGCCGGTCCCGCGGCGCCAGCGAGTAGGACACCGACAGCCTGCCCGCGAAGTGCCACAGCTCGCCGAAGGTGAGCACGACGGTCGCGACGACGACGGCGACCACCGCGCCGACCGGGCCGAGCGGCGCGGAGATCGCGAGCACGGCCACACTCGCCGCGAACGCCAGCGCGGCCCGGCGCAGCGCGCGGACGCCGCCCTCACGCGTGTCACTCCCCCGGCTCAGCCGCACCTGCAACAGCACGACGAGCACGGTGTTCACCACCATGAGGGGCGCCACCACGGCGGGTGGGGCGTCGGTGCGCGTCGTGACCCACAGCGGGATGCCCAGCGTCAGGATGGTGCTGTTCAGCACCAGCACGGCGTTCAGGCCGACGACGGCCAGGTACCTGCCCTGCCGCAGTGACCGCGGCCACCCGCGTGCGGTCTTGCGGTCGGGCGGGTCGTCGGCGAGCAGCGGCACCTTCGCCAGCAGGAACCCGGCGAGCAGGAACGTGGCGCCGTTGCCGAGCACGATGACCAGGAACGCGGGCCGGGTGCCGACGACGAGGATCACGGTGGCGAACAGCCCGCCGATCGAGAAGCCGATGTTGTAGACGACGCGCATCACGGCCAGCAGCCGCATCCGCTTGTCCTTGCCGATGTGCCGGTCGACGTACATCTGGCTGACCGGGTCGATGGACCGGGTCGCGACGCCGACGAACGTGGACACCACCAGGAAGGAGACGAAGTCGTGGACGAACGCGTACCCCACGAACCCGACCCCGCGCCAGTAGTGCAGCAGGATCGACGCGGCCCGGGGGCCGATGCGGTCGGCGAGCATGCCGATGGGGGTGAGCATGACCAGCCCGCAGCCGTTGGCGATGGTGAGCCCGATGCCGACCTCGGTGGTGCTCAGCCCGGCGCTGAGGGTGAAGAACACCGCGAACCCCGCGATGTACAACCCGGTTCCGATGGCGTCGACCAGGCCGATGAACACCAGCAGCCTGCTCTCCCTCGGCACGTCGAGACCGGGAAGGCGCATCGGGCGGAACCCCTTTCTGCGACGCCGGGTGCACCGGCGCATGATGTTGGGGGTGTGCGGGGACGGCTGTCGCGTTCCCGCACACCCCGGAAGGCCTCAGCGGCCCGGTCTTCAGGCCGGCTTGTCCTCGATCGGCTTGTCCTCGATCATGAACTCCGGCTTGTCCTCGATCATGAACTCGGGCTTGTCCTCGATGAGGGCGGGCTTGTCCTCGATACGCATCTGAAAATCACCTCCGTTCCCCTGGCACCTGCTGTCCGTTCTGGACACTCAGTGGGCCGCTCCGGTGGCCACCTTCCTGGTGATCCCGGTCGGCGCGGCCGGCTCGAGCGCGGCCTGCACGGCCGCCTCCTCGATGTTGCGCATGATCGTCGCCATGTCGGACCGGTCGAAGTACCGCCGGTCGACCGACATCACGAACTCGATGGCGCCGGGCGGGTCGTCCACGTTGAAGTAGATCTTCCGCCGCGGCATGCTGATCTCCGGGTCCCACGACAGGTAGCTGTGCGCGAGCGCCGCGCGGATCTCGTGCGCCGTCGGGATCTCCGCGCCGAGGTGGCTGCGGGTCTGCTGCCGCCGGTCGTTGTAGAAGCAGGACAGGTCCAGTTCCTCGCCGCGTTCCCGCTCGACCCGTTCGATGACCTCGTCCTGCTCGTACGGGTTGTAGTAGGCGTTCTTGTACGCGTTGATCGCGCTCGCCGCGGCCCGCGACACCGCGTCGCCCATGGTCGTGTCGGCGACATCGATCATGTACGGGCTCAGCTGGATCAGCGCGCTCACCGAGTCGGCGAGCCCCGGCCGGAACCTGTTGCCCACCATGAGCATCGCCATCACCGGGTTCACGCCGGTGAACCGGGCGAGACCGACGGCGAAGCTCGCGAGCAGCACCGGCGAGTCGTCGATCTTCTCCCGCGCGGCGACGGCGCGGATCGCGAGCAGCGTGGCGGGCGACCGGTAGTGGATCATGTCGATCCACCGCTCGCCGCCGTACTTCGGCTCGCCGAAGCGGCTCGCGTCGATGGTCCGCAGCACCCGCTCCAGGTACTTCAGCGACGCCGCGTTCTGCCGCTGCCCGGCCGGGCTCGCCTGCCGCGCCGCCTGTTCCAGCGGCTGCAGGGCGGTGACCGGGCCCGCGTCCGGACCGGCGGCGACGTCGGCGGCCAGCGCGCTGTGCCCGTAGGCGTCGATGGACGTGTGCAGGATGACCGTCACCACGTGGGTGAGCTCGCCGTCCTTGCGGATCGCGGCGAGCCGGATCGGCCACTCGGTCCCGTAGTCGAACTCCTCGTGCTGCCAGCGCTCCGACACCGCCTCGGCGACCAGCGCCGGGTCGTCCGCACCCGCGTCGACGACGGTCAGCGTGACCTCACCGGAGGTGTGGCAGCGCTGCCGGGGCGGCGCGTCCTCGCGCAGCACCAGCGTGGTGCGCAGCGCCTGGTGCCGGGACACCATGAACCGCAGCCGCGCGGCCACGTCGTCGACGGTCGTTCCCTGCTCGACCTCGCCGACGTGGAACACGGTCTTCGACATCCCGGAGGCCTCGATCGACTGCCACAGCCCGATCTGCCCCCACGTGAGGTCGGCCTCTCCCTCCCCTTCGCCGTGGAACGGCACGGCGATGCGGGCCACGACCTCGCCCTGGGGCAATCTGTCCTCATCCGGCATGTTCGGGTTCCTCTACTGCCTTGGGGTGTGTCTTCTCGATCTGGGCGGCCGCCGCCTCGACCGCGGGGCGGATGAAGAGCCCGGCGACCACGAAGACCGCGGCGAGGCCCAGCCAGGCGAACGCGCCGCGCTCGACGACCCCGATCGTCACGAGCGCGGGGCCGACCGTGTACATCGCGGCGGTGCCGAGCGAGAACACCGCCAGGTACTCCCCCTGCCGGTCCCGCGGCGCGAGGTCGTAGGACACGCTGATCCCGCCGGCGACCTGGAACAGCTCGCCGAACGTCAGCAGCACCATCCCGGCCACGAGGAGCACGACGGTCACGGCCGTCGGCGTCTCGCCCGCGAACGCGACCACCGCGGCGCACCCGGCGAGCGACAGCGACGCGAGCCGCAGAGCGCGGACACCACCCTCGCGGGTCTCCGTGCCCCGGCTGAACGGGACCTGCAGCAGGATCACGAGGACCGTGTTGAGCACGATCAGCGGCCCGACGATCAGCGACGGCGCCGACGTGTGCTCCGTGATCCACAGCGGGATGCCGATCGACAGCAGCGGGATGTGCAGCACGAACACCGCGTGCAGTGCCGCGACCCCGAGGAACCGGCCCTGCCGCAGCGACGTCGGCCAGCCACGCACGGTGCGCCGGGTCGGCGTGTAGTCCGCCATCAGCGGCACCTTCGCCAGGAGGATCCCGGCGAGCACGAACGTGAGCGCGTCGCCGATGACGATCGCGAGGAACGCCTCCCGCGTCCCGATCGCGATGATCACGGTGGCGAGCAGCGCGCCGAGCGTGAACCCGACGTTGGCGACGACCCGGAACGCGGCCATCACCTTGGTCCGCAGCTCCTTGCCGATGTGCCGGTCGACGTACATCTGGTTGACCGGGTCGACCGCGCGTGCCGGTATGCCCACCACCACGGCGACGACCAGGAACGTGACGAAGTCGTGCACGAACGCGTACGCGAAGAACCCCGCCGCGCGCCAGAAGTGCAGCAGCACCGCGGCCGGCCGCGGCCCGATGCGGTCGGCCAGCATGCCGAGCGGGGTGAGCGCCACCAGCCCGCACAGGCCGGCGACGGTGAGGCCGATGCCGACCTCGGCGATGGAGAGCCCGGCCCCCCGCGTGTAGAACACCGCGGCCCCGGCGATGAACAGCCCGGTACCGGTCGAGTCGATCAGGCCGACCACGACCAGCAACCCGCTCTTCGCGGGCAACCCGAGCCACGGTATGCGCATGGGGTGACTGCTCCTTCACGTAGAATGGCCGGGAGAGCGTGCGGGGGCGGGTGTCGCCGCCCCCGCACCGGCCCTCTCGCGGGAGGGCCGCCACGTCTCTCGGCACGAGAGAACTAGCTGCTTTCAGCAGCGCTGTTTCAGTCCTTGACCGCCATGTCCGCTACACCTCCTCCCGTTCCGGTGCACCGGCCGCCACCGCGAGGGCGGTCGGCCGGGGGCTTCTCTCGAGCCCGGCCACGCACAGGTAGCCGAGCCCGGGGTCGTAGTCGGCGAGCACCAGCAGTCCGCCGGGTTCGCCGTCGTTCAGGCGGGCCCACAGCCCGGTGTAGGGCAGCCCGTCCGGTGGTCCGTCCACTCCGGACCCGAGGACGAGCCGCACGTCGTCGCGCGGTCCGGACAGTTCGGCGATGTCCGCGGCCAGCACGGCGTCCACCGCCTCCGCGGGCAGGTCGACGTGCTGGCGCACGCTGACCGGGGACGGGCCCCGCTCCAGCAGCAGCGCCACCGCCGAGTGCCGGTCCGGCACGGGTGCGTCCGCCACCAGCGGGTAGGGCACCGCGGTCTGCTCGGCCACCACCAGCACGGCGCGGTCGACGTCGTGGTCGGCGATCAGCCGCAGCGCGGTGAACGCCGCGGCGACCCCCTGGTCGCACACCGCGAACCCGTGCGGCCTGCCCGGGCAGCGCGCCGCGAGGTGCAGCGCGGTGTTGCGACCGGGCTGCACGTCCGGCACGCCGTAGGCCAGCACCAGCAGGTCGACCGGCTCGTCCGCCGAGGTGAGCGCCGCGATCGCGGGTTCCGCCAGCTCGGCGTACGCGTGCCCGGTGCCCAGCTCGTCCTCGCGCACCGCGAGACCCCTGGTCCCGGCGAGGTCGCCGAGGTAGGTCCGCAGCGCGGGGTGCGCGGCGAGGGCGGAGTGCCCGTCGTCGGTGTGGTGGGCGAGCGCTCTCAGGTACATCCCGGGTCACACACCGTCCGCGTGGGCGACCACGAAGTCGGCGAGCGAGCCGACCGACGCGAGGTCGCGGCGGTCGATGTCCTCGACGTCGACCTGGATGTCCAGCTCCTCCTCGAGCGCGAGCAGCAGCTCGAGCGTCTTCGACGAGGACAGCCCCAGCTCGTCGAACAGCCGCGTCTCCGCCGACACGGTGACGTCCGCGCCCAGCATCCGTCCCAGCAGGACGCCGAGGGCGTCGACGACCCGTGTGCGCAGCTCGGTTGCCAGCATCTGTCCGCTCCTGTGTTCGAAGACCATGGCCGAGAAGACCGCACCGAGCCCCGCCCCGGCGGTGAGGTAGCGGTCGCCGGGCGACAACCGCCCCTTCGCGACCGCGGACGCGTGGTTGATGAAGGTGTCCGCGGACGGCGTGTGGCCCGCCAGCGGGACGTTGTCGAGCAGCACCCGGTCGAGCGGCAGCCCGATCCGCCTGCAGACCCGCCGCCACGACACGACGTTCACGTTGTGCGGCAGCACCAGCGCGATGTCGTCGAGCGACATGTCGGCCTGCTTCACCGCGTCGAGGATGACCTCGCTCAGCAGTTCCGTGTAGTCCTGCGCGAACCGGTCCATGGCGCCGAGACCGTCGGTGCTCCAGTGGTCGAGGTCGCCGCGCTGGCCGGCCGCGTAGGACAGCAGCACGTCGCCGGGACCGTCGGCGGCGACCAGGCACGCGCCGGCGCCCTCGCCGAACACCCGCTGGTCGGCGCCGAGCCGCTCGTCCTGGGTGAACAGCTGCTCGCCCGCCACCACCAGCGCGAGCGCCGACGGGTCGCCGTCGCGGGCCAGCATGCGGCCCGCGATGTCGATGGCGAGCAGCCCGGAGGCGCACGCGTGGTGGGTGATCGTGAACGCCGTCGCGGCGCCGAGGCCGAGCCGTGCCCGCAGTTCGTGCACCGGGTTGACCGGGTACGGCGCGACCACCGGCACACCGCGCGCGTGGATCACGTACCGCACGAGGTGCTCGCGGCCCGGCAGCGTCGGCAGCGCCCGCGCCGCCCCCTCCAGGAGGTCGGCCAGCGTCTCGCCGGGGCGCTGCCTGCGCACCTCGCCGAGCCCGTTGAACCGCCGCAGGACCCGCACCTGGGTCGGGGTGAGCCCCAGCTCGGGGCCGAGCTCCTCGACGGTCACCACGCGCTCCGGCAGGAACGCGGCCACGTCGGCCAGTGTCGTCGTCATGTCACTCTCACCGGCAGCGACTCGTAACCGCGGAGCATCAGGGTGGTGCGCTCGCCGGGGTCGCCCGCGAGCGCGAGGTCCGGGAAGCGGCGCAGCAGCATGGGCACGGCGACCTTGCTCTCCAGCTTGGTCAGCACGGCGCCCAGGCAGTAGTGCATGCCGGCGCTGAACGACAGGGGCTGCCCCTCGTCACGGCCCGGGTCGAACGTGTCGGGGTCGGTGAACTTCGCCGGGTCGCGGTTCGCGGCACCCAGCAGCACGAGCACCCTGCTGTCTTTCGTGATCGGCACCCCGGCCACCTCCGTGTCCTCAGCCGCCCAGCGAATGGAGAAGTGCGTCGGCGGCTCGCACCGCAGCACCTCCTGGATGAACCCGTCGGCCCGCGCGGGGTCGGCGAGCACGAGTGCCTTCTCCGCCGGGTCGTCCAGCAGGATCCGCACGCTGTTGCCGATCAGGTGGCTCGTGGTGACGAACCCGCCGTTGTACATGGTCAGCAGGTTCGCGACGAGCACGTCGTCGTCCAGCTCGACGTCGTCGTCGGCGACGAGCGCGCTCACCAGGTCGTCGCGCGGTGCCGCGCGCCGCTTCGCCACCAGCTCGTGGAAGTACCCGGTCAGGTCCTCCGCGGCCTCGTCGGCGGCCTTCTGGAACCGCCACACGCCCGCCCCGAGGTCGAGGATCGCGCCGAAGGCACGCACCCGCTCCGGGAACCACTCGCGGTCGGCCTCCGGCACGCCGAGCAGTTCGCCGACGACGTCGCTCGGCACCGGCAGCGCGAAGTCCGCCAGCAGGTCCACCGGTTTCCCGGCGGCGCCGAGTTCGGCGAGCCGGTCGAGGCGGCGCGCCACGATCCGCTCGACCGCGGGTTCGAGGGCGGCGACCCGCCGTGCGCTGAACGCCTGGCTGAACAGCCTGCGCACGGTGGTGTGCTCGTCGCCCTCCATGAAGAAGATCGATCTGACCAGCACCTGGAGCGCCGGGTGGGCACGCCACAGCCTGCCGCCCCGGCGGTCCGGGTACTCGCTGGTCATCACGTGCAGCGCCGGGTCGCGCAGCGCGTGGTGCACCGCGTCGTAGCCGTGCACCACCACGTCGAACCGGTCGGCCGGGTCCGGCAGCAGGCACACCGGGCCCTGTCGGTGCAGCTCGGCGTAGAACGGGTTCGGGTCCCGCCGTCCTTCCGCCGAGAGCAACGACCGCAGGGAAGTTTCCGTGATCACGCTTTCACCGCCACGATCGCGCTGTCCGCGCTGGGGCCGCTGCCGTGGTGGACCGTCTCGATCGCGAACCCGGCGTCGGTCAGCAGTCTCCGGTAGTGCTGCTCGGTCCGGTCGTGCCCTTCGAGCAGCACGAGCATCAGCAGGTCGACCATCCCGGACGCGGCGTCCGGGTCGCTGTCCTCGTCCGGCACCAGCTGCTCGAACACGACCAGCCGCGTGCCGGGCGCCATGGCCGCGTGCACCCGCCGCAGGATCCGGACGGCCTTGTCGTCCTGCCAGTTGTGCAGCACCCGCGCCAGCACGTACGCGTCGCCGCCCTCCGGCACGCCGTCGAAGAAGCTGCCCTCGACCAGGTCCACCCGGCCCGCGAGCCCCGCCTCGGCGAGCTTCTTGCCCGCCGCGCGGATCGCCTCCGGCAGTTCGAGTAGCACGCCGCGCATCCCCGGATGCGTGGCGAGCACCTCGGCGAGCAGTCCGCCGCTGCCGCCGCCGACGTCCACGAGCGTGCCGACCCCGGACAGGTCGCACGCCGCGAGCGCCTTCGGCACCTGGTTGGCGTTCATGGCGTCCGCGAACGTCGCGGCCACCGCGTGGTTGCCGTTGATGTAGTCGTAGAACGGCTCGCCGTAGATCATGTCGAAGGCGGGCGCCCCGGTCCGCACGGTGTGCAGGATGTCCGCGAAGGACCGGAACACCTCCTCGCCGTCGAGGATCGCCATCTGCCGCAGCGAGTGCGGCACGTCCGAGCGGAGGCACTCGGTGACCGACGTGAGCGCGTAGGTCCTCGGCGCGGTCCTGCGGAACAGGCCGATCGAGGCCATGCCGCGCAGCAGCCGCGCCAGCACGTCCGGGCTGGCACCGCTGCGCGCGGCCAGCTCGTCGACCGAGCGCGGACCGTCCGCCAGCAGGTCCGGCACGCCGAGCTTCGCCACGGCGTAGCAGCACTGCGCCACCCAGCTGCTCGACAGGATGCCGAGCAGCTTGCGCCGGGCGAACCCGCCGGCCACCGTTGTCTCCCCCACGGCCGTCGTCACCCGTCGGCGCGGTTCTTGACGGCCACCAGGATGCTGTCCCACAGCCTCGCGCGCGCGGCGAGCGCGGTGTTCACGGTCTCCGCGCAGTCGGCCCACTTCTGCTCGTCGTCGCCGCACAGGTCGGTGACCATCTGCATGGCCATCGGCGTGTGGAACTCGCCGTCGACCTCGATGTGCCGCTCGAGGTAGTCCACGAACGTGTTCAGCTTCTTGCTGCGCTCGTTGATCGCGACCACCTGCTGGAACATGTCCGGGATCAGGTCCTCCCGGCCGAACGCGAACGCGGCGGCCTGGCAGTGCACCGGCAGGTTCTCGATGATGTTCCAGGTGGTGCCCGCGAAGTCGACCGAGGGCGCGGGCACGCCGGCCGCGACGAGCGCGTCGGTCACCTTCGCGCCGCCGCGGAGCAGCTCGATCAGCTTGTCGATGGCCGTGGTGTCGGCGCCCGCCTCGCGCATGCCGTTGACGTACAGCTCGAAGTGGCTGATGAAGCCGTCGCCGAGCTCGTCGGACTCCTCGACCATCACGATGTCGTTGATGAGCCTGCGGCTGCCGGTCGGGCCGGTCGGGATCCACGGCACGGTGACGCACGTCAGCTCGCGCTGCAACGACTTCAGCAGCGACATGAAGTCCCACACCGCGAAGACGTGGTGCTCCATGAAGGTGACGATGGCCTCGTGCGTGTCCAGGCCGGCGTACAGCGGGTGCCGCACGACCCGGTCGCGGGCCTCGCTCACCGACTTCTCGAGCCGCTCGATTCCCGGATGCGTCTGTCCCCAGTCATATCTGGACAATTGTTTGTCGCTCCTCGATAGATGTGGTCAGCGGCGCCACAGAACGGGACAGTAATCCGGATCGGAGTAGTCCGGGCGGCCGTCCGGCGTTTTCCGGACCAGGCTGTCATGATTGTAGAACGCCAGACTGCCATCGGACAACGGGAATTTGCGAAATTCATTCGCGCCGTCCTGCAGGTGCAGGGAAACGGCACGGCGCGGCCGGTCGCTCACGTTCGCACCACTGCCGTGGTAGGTCTTGCAGTGGTGGAAGCTCATGTGCCCCTTGGGAATCACCATCGGGACCTTGCGCACCTCGGCGCCGTTGTACGCCGCGTTCTCGGACAGCATCTGTTCCAGCTGCGACCGGTCCCGTTCCGCGAAATGGCGGGTGGTGCTGTCGTCCGCACCGATCTCTTTCCACCGGTGACTGCCGTCCACCATCGTGATGGTGCCCATTTCCTCGGTGCAGTCGTGGAACGGGATGAAAGCGGTGAGCATGTTTTCCGAAGAAGACGAGGCCCAATAGTGCTTGTCGAAATGCCAGGGCACGATGTTGGAGGGCAACCCCGCGATCGGCGGCTTGTAGATGAGCGTCGACTGGAAGACGCGGATCTCCTCGGCCTGCGCGAGCCGCGCGGCCACCGCGCCGAGCACCGGCTTGAGCAGCAGCTTCGCGAGCGGGTCGCTCTCGTAGTGCACGTAGTCGTTGTGCCGCTGGACGTCGCCCTGGTCCGGCGTCCAGTACGCGAGCCGCGGCGGGCGGACGGGCAGCGTGCGGTCCCGCGCGCCGGCGTAGTACGCCTCGCTGGCCGCGACCAGCGCGTCCACCTCCTCGTCGGTGAACAGCTTCTTCGACAGGTACCAGCCGTGCTCGGCGTAGAACGCGACGTCCTCGTCGGACGGCAGCAGCTCGAGGTCCTGTTCGGACAGTGCGAAACGTTCGGTAGTGGTCACCGAAGCCCTCCAACCAGCTCGCGGTTCTTCGCCTCGTACAGCGCCTTGATGTTGCCGCTGCCGAAGGTGAGCGCGCCCCGGCGCTCGATGATCTCCAGGAACAGGGTCCTGCGGACGTGCATCGACTCGGTGAAGATCTGCAGCAGCTGACCCCAGTGGTCGGTGTCGACGAGCACGCCGGCGTCACGCAGGTCGCCGACCGGCACCGCGAGGTCGGGCACCCGCTCGGCCAGCGCGTCGTAGTAGGTCGGCGGGGTGCTCGCGAACCGCACACCGCGCGCGGCGAGCGCGCCCACCGTGCTGGTGATGCCGTCGGTGGTGAACGCGACGTGCTGCACACCCGCGCCGCCGTGCCAGGCGAGGAAGTCGTCGATCTGGCCGCGCTCGCGGCTCGTGTCCGGCTCGATCAGCGTCAGCGTGATCAGCTTCGACGGGCTCTGCACGACCTTGGACGACATGCCCTGCGCGCCGACCTCGATGTACTCCTCGAAGATCTGCGAGAACCCGAACACGTCCTCGTAGTGCTTGACCGTCGAGTCCAGCTGCCCCGCGGGCACGCACACCGCGAAGTGGTCGATCACCTTCAGCAGCGGGGCCGCGTCCGCCTCGTCCACGTCCGCCATCAGGAACACGCCGGGCAGGAACTCGGTCCTCGGCCCGGTGCGCTGCACCAGGCGGTGCGTGATGTCGCCGAAGCCGATGACCTCGGCGGTCGTGACCGACGCGTCGCCCTCGGTGTACTTGGCGGGCGCGGACACCGAGGCGGCGCCCGCGTGCACCAGGTCCTCGTACGCCGCCTCGGCGTCGTCCACCTCCAGCGCGATCACCGCGACGCCGTCGCCGTGCCTGCGCACGAACTCGGCGGCCGGGTGGTCGGCGACGAGCGGCGAGGTGAGGACCATCCGGACGTCGCCCTGGGTCAGCAGCAGCGACCGCTGGCCCTTCAGGCCGGTCTCCGGCCCGCCCTGCCCCTGGACCCGGAACCCGAAGGCGGTGCAGTAGTAGAACGCAGCCTGTCGTGCGTCTCCGACGTACAGCTCGATGTGGTCTATCCCGTTGAGATTCATGTGCCCTAACCGTTCCGCTTCTTCTCGGTGCTGGCCGCGCTCAGCACCAGACTCACGTTCTGGCCGCCGAAGCCGAAGGAGTTCGACAGGGCGTGGCCCGTCTCGCGCTCCAGCGGCGTGGTCCTGATGTGGTTGCCCGGGCAGGCCGGGTCCACCTCGTCGAGGTTGTAGGTGGGTGGCAGCACGCCGCGCGCCACCGCCATGGCGCAGGCCGCCGCCTCGACCACGCCGGAGGTGCCGAGCATGTGCCCGGTCAGCGACTTGGTCGAGCTGACCGGCGGACCGTCCACACCGAACACCGCGGCCAGCGCCGCGGTCTCCGCGACGTCGCCCAGCTTGGTCGACGTGCCGTGCGCGTTGACGTAGCCGATGTCCGCCGGGGCCAGTCCCGCGCTGGCGAGCGCCCTGCGCATGCACTCGGCCGCGCCGGACCCGTCGGGCCGTGGCGTGGTCGGGTGGTGGGCGTCGGTGGTGGCGCCCCAGCCACGCACGTCCGCGTACCCGGCCGCGCCGCGGGCGTTCGCGTGCTCGGCCCGCTCCAGCACGAGCATCGCCGCGCCTTCCGCGAGCACGAACCCGTTGCGTCTCGTGTCGAACGGGCGGCTCGCGGCCGTGGGGTCGTCCCACCGCCGGGCGAGTGCCCGCGCGTTGCCGAACGTGTCGGCGAACGTGGGGAACAGCGGCGCCTCGCTGGCCCCGCACACCACCACGTCGGCGTCACCGGACCGGATCAGCCGCAGCGCGTCGGCGATGGCCTGCGCACCCGACGCGCACGCGGTGCCGATGCTCGAACTGTACCCGCGGATCCCGTGCGTGATCGCGATCCGCGCCGCGGGCATGTTCGGCAGGATCCCGGTGAGCAGGTACGGGCTCACCGACGTCCGGCCGCGGTCGCCGCGCGCCAGCACCTGCTTCTCCAGGGTCGCCATGCCGCCGACCCCGCCGACGACCACACCGACGCGTTCCGGGTCGACGTCCCTGCCGACCTCGATGCCCGCGTCGGCGAGCGCGTCGGCCGCGGTCAGCAGCGCCAGCACCACCGTCTTGTCCACCACCGACGCGGCGGGCCCCGACACGACCGTGCGCGGGTCGACGTCCGGGACGAAGCCGCCGACGTCCACCGAGTCCGCGGCCGGGTGCCCCTCCGGCGGCACGGCGAGCCCCGACTTCCCGACGCACAGCGCGTGGAAGACCTCCTCCACGCCCCTGCCGACCGGGGTCAGCAGGCCCATGCCGGTGACGGTCGCCGCGCTCATGCCGGCGCCTTGCTCAGGTGCTGCTGGCGCAGCAGGAACTTGCGGACCTTGCCGGTGACGGTCAGCGGGATGTCCTCCTGCCGCACGGCGACCACGCGGTCGAGCGTCGCGCCGACCTGCTCGCCGAGCGCGGCGCGGATGGCCTCGGTGCGGTCGGCCCCCGCGTCGGCGTCCGGCGCGAGCTCGAGGAGCACGTCGGTGACGATCCTGCCGTCCTCCGGCACGATCACCACCGTGCAGTCGAGCACGTCCGGGCAGGCCGCGAGGATCCGCTCCTCGGACAGTGCCGTGTAGAAGCCCTCGCCGACCACGGCGTCCGGGTCGCGGTCCACGTGGTAGAAGTTGCCCTCCTCGTCGGTGTACACGAGGTCGCCGGTGAGGAAGTAACCGTTCAGCCGGGCGCGGAACGTGGTGCCCGAGTCGTTCCAGTAGCCGGGCGAGAGCGTCGGCGACCGGAAGCCCAGCCTGCCTACCTTGCCTGCGGGCAGCTGGTTGCCGTCGTCGTCGAGCACCACGCACTCGGCGAACTTGTACGGCCTGCCGATGCGGCGGCCGTAGTGGTCGCTGTCGGGGGTGTGGGTGACGTGGAAGCCGTTGTGGCCCATCTCCGACGAGCCGAGCCCGTCGACGAAGTGCGAGCCGCGGATCCGCTGCCGCCCCTCCCGGGTGACGGTCTCGCGCGCCCCGACCGCGACCAGCCGCCGGATGTGCGTCTCGTGCGCGCAGTCGCCGGTGTTGAACCACATCCGCACCGAGTCGACGTCCCGAGTGGACAGGTCGAAGTGCGCGAGGTCCGCCCACGTGACCGCGAACCCGTACACCGCCTCCGGGTGCCAGCGTTCGATCGCGGCCAGCACGGTGGCGCCGTCCTGCTGGGACAGGCACAGCATCTTCCCGCGGTTGCACAGGATCTGGCACACCATCAGCACGGTCGCGGTGTGCGGGATCGGCAGCGCGTTCAGCACCCGGTTCGTGCCCTGCGCCTGCGGCATCTTGAGCAGGTGCCGCTGCGAGGCGAACAGCGTGCGGTGCAGGTGCAGCACGGCCTTCGGCACGCCGGTGGTGCCGGACGTGTGCGTGATGACCACCGGGTCGTCCTGGTGGTGCCGGTAGTGCGGCGGCGCGGCGGCCGGGTCGCCCGACGCGAGTTCCGCCGGCGTGCCGAGGAGCTCGGCGCCGAGGTCGTGCCCGGCGAGCAGCTCGGTGTGGGCGGCGTCGGCGAGCACGCCCCGTGCGCGCAGCCTGCGGATGAACTCGGCGGCGATCTCCGGGGCCATCTTCCCGTTCATCAGCGCGGGGATCGCGCCGATGCGGGTGAGGGCGAGGAAGCTCAGGACGGTGTCGGCGGCCGCGGTCGCCCACACGGCGACCGGGTCCCGTCTGCGGATGCCCCGCGCGGAGAGCCACGCGGCGCGGGCGTCCACCATGCGGTCCAGCTCGCCGAGCGTGAACTCGTGCTCGGCCGGGTGGCCGTCGACCTCGGTGTCGAAGATCAGCCCGGGCCCGTCCGGATCGGCGCCGTGCGCGAGCACCGTGTGCAGCACGTTGCCCGCACCGATGTCCGGGTCGGCGGCCAGCACGGCACGCAGGCCCTTTGCGTTCATCGTGACTCTTCCCTTCAGCTCACCAGCACGGCATGCGCGGTCTCCGCGCCGGCCTGTTCCACGAGGACCACCAGCACCTCGTCGGCGTCCCCGTCGTCGATCAGCAGTCGTGCGTGCGCCAGCCCTTCGGCCTTCGGCTCCCCGGTCGGGCACAGGCAGACCACGGGGCCGCGCAGGCCCCACTTGGCGGCGACGTGCCCGGCGACGCTGTTGGGCACGGCCTGGAAGAACAGCAGCGGTCCGATGCGGGCGCCGTGGTCGACCGCGTGCGCCACGTGCTCGGCCATCGCCGCGTCCCCGCTCCCGCTCACGACCACGATCGCGGTGCGCTCCCCGATGTGGTCGGCGGCGGGCGCGTTTCCGTGACGGGTCGCCAGGCACTCGTCCGCGGCGGCGGCCACGAGCGGGCTGAACGACGAGAACACGAACCCGGGCAGTGGCGCGGGTTCCCGCACGGTCGCGGTGGCGAGTTCGGTCATGACGCACGCACCAGCACGGCCGTGTTGGCGCCGCCGAACGCCGCGTTGACGCTCAGCGCGTACGGGCTCGTCGCCCGCCTCGGCGCGTCCACGATCAGGTCCAGGTCGCACGCCGGGTCGGCGCCGAGGTGCCCCGCGGTCGCGGGCAGCTTCCCCGCCTGCACCGCGAGCACCGTGACCACGAGCTCGAGCAGGCCGGAGCCCTCCAGCCCGTGCCCGTGCACGGACTTCGTCGAACTCACCGGAACCCGTTGCCCGGCAAGGGCTCGACGCAGTGCCGCCGCCTCCGCGCCGTCACCGTCCGCGCCGCTCGCGTTGGCGTTCACGTACCCGACCGCGTCCGGGTCGATGCCGCCGCGCCGCAGCGCGTCACCGATCGCCCGTGCCATCCCGCGCCCTTCCGGGTCCGGTTTGACCACGTGGTGGGCGTCGCCGGCACGACCCCACCCGGCGACCTCGGCCAGGACCTCCCTGTCCCCGAAGGGTTCCAGGACGACCGCCGAGACCGCGTCGCCGAGCACCAGTCCGCTCCGGCCGGTGCTGAACGGGCGTGCCACGCCGTCCTTCGCCAGTGCCCGCCCGGCGTCGAAGAGCGCGAACTGGTCCGGTTCCACGAGGTAGCCCGCCGCCACCACGACCCGGCCGGACCGTCCCGCCCGGATCGACGCGGCCGCGTCGGCGACCGCCGTGCTGCCGGAGACGCACGCACACGTGTAGACGCGTGCCACCCCGGCGAGCCCGGTCCGCGCCGCCACGTCCCCGGCGAACCCCGCCGTGGTCGCCGTGGCGTCCCGGCCCGCGTCCGGGTGCCCGTGAACTCCCAGCAGCAGCGGGGTTTCCGACCGCTGCGCCGGGGTAAGCCCGGTGCATGCCTCGTCGATCACGCCCGCCAGCTCGTCCGCGAGCGTGCCCGCGTCCGGCAGCGTCGCCGCGACCGTGGTCCTGCGCCCGCCGACGTCGAACCGGCGCACCGGACCGAACGCGGCGCCACCGGCGAGTGCGCCTGCCAGCTGGGCCTGCGCTCCTCTCCCGAGTGCGCTGACCGCGGCCAGCCCCGTGATGCCGGTCCGTAACGGGGGTTCAGTCATGCGGGACCGTCCCGATCGCCTCGCGCAACACCTCGACCGCACCGTCCACTGTGCTCATCCGGGCGAACTGCCCGTCGTTCAGCTCTATCTCCACGCCGTAGCGTTGTTCCACCTGGTGCATGAGCCACGCGAGCTGCATCGAGTCGACCCGGTCGCCGACCTCGTCGACCGGTCTGTCCCCGAGGCTCGCGATCATGGACACGACGTCGTCGCGCCCCACGGCGGGCTGTCGCGTCATCCCGCCTGACCCGCACCGGCGACGTTCGATGCGCGCTCGGCGACCGTCCTGGTGAACTCCCCGACGGTCATCAGCGCCAGTTCCTCGGACTCCTCCTCGGCGAACCGCACACCGAACCGGTCCTCGACGCGGACCGCCAGCTCCGCCATCGCCAGCGACTCCAGGTCGACACCCGCCGGGCCGAGCGTGCTGTCGTCGTCGACACCCTCGATGTCGTAGTTCATCTCCTGGAGGGTCTCCAGCACGAACTCACGGACCTCAGCAGCGTTCATTTGCTCACCTTCTACTGTGTTTGCGATGTACTCGTCGGGAACCGCTGTCCCGTAAGGGTTTTCAGGAAATCGTGTCGTGGAGCACGTTGCGGTCGCGGACGAGCTTCCCCGTCGTGGTGCGCGGCAGCGCGGTCACGAAGTGCGTGGTCTTCGGTCTCTTGTACGCGGCGATCCGCTCGGCGAGCGCGGCCTCCACCGACTGCCCGGTGGCGTCCCCTGCCAACTGGACGAACGCCGTGATCTCCTTGTCGTACAACACGACCGCGGCGGCGACGCCGGGCAGTTCGGTGAGCGTGTGCTCCACCTCGGTCAGGTCGACCTTGAGCCCGCCGACCGACACCTGCGAGTCGAGCCTGCCGAGCACGGTGACGAGTCCGGTGTCCGGGTCGACCCGGCCCGCGTCCTTGGTGTGCAGCCAGCCGTCGGCCCACCGCGCCGGGTCGGACAACCCGACGTACGGCGACTCGGGCCTGCGGATCCGCAGCTCGCCGTCGACCTCGCGGACCTCGATCCCGGGTGCGGGCATCAGCGCCGGGCGGTGCGCCCCGAACAGGTCGGTCGCGATGACACCCAGCTCCGTCATCCCCCACATGTTCCCGAGCGGCACGCCGTACTTCTCGTCGAACTTCGCCGAGACGGCGGCGGGCACCAGCTCCCCGCCGGTGGTCATCCGCTTGAGCTGTGGGAGTTTGCGCGGTTCCGCCACCGAGTTCAGGAGTCCGATGTGGAACGGCACGCCGAGCACGGTGGCCGGTGCGGTCCCGGACGCGACCGCGTCGAGGATCGCCTCGCCGGTGAGCCGCCGGGGCGGCACCAGCTCGATCCCCGCGTGCAGCCCGTACAGGAGACCGCCGACCAGACCGAGGACGTGCACCATCGACGGCAGCAGGATGATCCGCTCGCCCGGCAGCGGCACGCCGTCGATCAGCGTGTACCGGTGCACCTCCGCGACCAGGTCCTCGGCCGTTCGGCCGATCACCTTGGACGGGCCGGTGGAGCCGGAACTGAGCTGGAGGACGGCGTGCGGTGTGGCCGCCTGCCTGCCGTCCCTGGTGGTGATCACCTCCGTCACGTCGTGGAAGACGTCCAGCGGGCTGCCGTGCGAGGCCCCGACCGCGACGAGGACCTGCACACCGAGACGATCGAGCGCGGCGTCGACTTCGTAACGGGTGAGCCGGTGGTCGAGCAGCACGGCCTGCGCGCCGATCCGCCAGACGGCCAGCAGGTTGGCGACGTAGGTGAGCGAGGGCGGCAGGTTCAGCGCAACGCAGCCGCCGGGCCGCAACCCCGCGGCGACCAGGGCCTCCTGCTTGTCGCGGACCAGCCGGCGTAGCGCGGAGCGGGCAATCGGGCCAGTCTTCAGGTGTAAACAGACGTCATTGTCTGCGCCATTCAGCAATACCTCGTCGACCCATTCCGACGCACCGGTTCGCAGCGGTTCCGTGGCCGTAATCGCCGTCACCTCCCGACTAGAAATGTGCAGCACAAATTCGCCCTTCTTGAGGGCGTGCACCGGGTTGCCGCCAGGGCCCCTCAGCCGACGGCGAAGTGGAGCGTACGTCAGATTCCGCGCACTGAGAAGACAAACGGTGAACGACGCTTAACGTAATGAGTCGATTACGGACTGTTTGACCAGGACTGAACCAAGCGTGTTGACCATGCCGCTGACCTGCGGTTCTGCCCGACCGGCTGCCCGCTCCGTCGAGGCCTGACGGCCATTCGGCCGACGGTTCGCACCCCGGAACAGGACATCCCGGGCACCATTCCCGGGATGCCGTCCTCCGTCCCACCGTATGGGGCGAAATGGAGTACAAACCCTGGGCGTCTCGTACGAAAGTCAACTATTTCCGCAACAATTCCGGTGACTGTTCGTCCACTTGCGCGAAGGAAAACTCACGGCGTGTGATGGCAGGCGGCGATCGATTCCTAAAAGGACAATCAGGTCCGGTGTGACGAGCTGGACCTGGTCAGCGCGCTGGGCTCACCCGCACCGGGGTACACCTCACCCGTTCGGCCGTACGCGACGTGGTCCGAGAAGTGTGCACCCCGGACGCGCCCCGCACAAACCGGGGGAACACGCAGCGACCGGACGACTGCCGGCAGTCACGTCAACGCGCCGGTGATCCAGCCGTCGGCGGGGAGCAGCGCGGCGAGCCTGCTTTCCCGCTCCTGCGCGGAGGTCCCCCGGAACCATCGCTCGTGCAACCCGGTGGCGCGCACCAGCTCGGCCAGCGCCACGGTCGACGGGTCGCCACTCCCCCGCGCCAGCGCCCGGTGCAGACGGCCGAGGATCGCGACCTCCGGACCGTCCTCGGGCGCGAAGAGGCGCCGGGCCGGCGTCGCGGCCCTGGAGTCGTACTCGGTCAGCACCCGGTCCGCGCGCAGCCTGGACAGCCGGGCCAGATCGGGACGCGTGGCGGCGACCGCCCGCACCCACGCGGCGATCGCCTGCTCCTGGGCGGCGACCACCCCGAGCGCGGCGTCGAGGTCGGCGTCCCCGGTCGACTCGACGTCGACGACCTCGCGCCCCGGCACGACACGGCCGAGCAACGCGAGGTCGGCGAGCACCGCCACCGCCGCGGCGACGGTCATCCTCGGCGCCACGACGGGCTGCCCGTCGGGCGCGAGGCCCCAGCCCTCGTTCTCCGCGGCGACGGCGAGCAACAACAGTTCGTCGACGAGCAGCACGCCGACAAGGTTAGCCGGGCGTTCCGATGTGGATGGCGGTGCCGGCCACGCGGTGGCGTGCCACTACACGGCGGTACTCAGTCCGCGTACCTGATGTGCGGCACGTCCCGCGAGACCGGCCGGAACCCGACGCCGTAGTACAGCTCCCGAGCGCTGGGATGCCCGGGCGCACCAAGGCAGGCGACGGTCATGTGCGTGGCCCCGGCGGCCCGCGCCAGGCGCATCCCGTGCAGGAGCATGGCCCGGCCGAGGCCGCGGCGCCGGTAGCCGGGGTGCGTGCCGACGGGCTCGAACTCGGCGGTCCTGTTCACCGCGTCGAACCACATGATCGTCGAGGCGGCCATCACGCCGTCCGGCGCCTCGACCAGGACGTGCAGATCACCGCGGTAGGCGGCGGTCCGCCGGACGCCGTCGTAGCTCGCCGCGGTGTACGGGCTGGGCGCCCACGCGTCCACGTGGGCCTGGACCGCGGCGGCGGGCCCGGCGTCGTCGGCGGTGCGGAACCGGAACCCGTCCGGAAGTACCGGCTCCTCGAGGTCGGTGAGGTCCCGCTCGTTGAGCTGGGTCCAGTACCCGGTGTCGCCCGTCCCCGCGGGATCGGGCCGGTAGCCGTGCGCCGCCCACCGCTCCAGTGCGAACGTGTCGGCGGCGCCGGGCAGGACCGTGCGCTCGACGTTCCCGGCGGTGCCGTCGAACCAGTCGATCACGTCGTCGACGAGGGCCGCGTGGCCGGGGTGGACCTGGTACGCGAGGTAGGCGCCGGTGACGTCCCTGACCGACCCGTCGTTGCGCCGCACCCGGCGCGGCAGCTGCGCCCACCCCCACGCGACGAGGTCGCCGCCGGAGAACCACAGGCGGCGCCGCCAGCTCCCGCCCTCGCTCGCGTGCCCCTTGCCCCAGTTCCAGGCCAGCTCGCCGTAGGACGCGTCGCTGTTCACCAACTCGGGACGGGTGGCGGTGAGCTGTTGCGCCAGCCCCTGCATGAGCCGCACGTCGTCGGCGGTCACGGTCTCGACGGTGGTCATGGTGCGCCACTGTGTCAGCAGCGCGCGCCGCCGTCGAACCGTTTCCCGCACCGCGTCAACCAGGGGCGCACTCCGCGAGCGCCGCACGCAGCTCCGCCGTGAACTCCGCGTCACCCCCGTCGTCGAGGGACAACGCCGCCATGAAGTCGGCCGCGGCCGACCGGGCGTCGCCCAGTGCCCGGTGTGCGTGGCCCCGGTTGTACCGGGTGACCGGGTCGTCGGCCAGGGACAGCGCGGCCGTGAGGTCGGCGATCGCCGCCGCCACATCCCCCCTCTCGAAGCGAGTGGTGGCCCGGTTCACCAGCGCCTCCGTCAAATCAGGACGGCCCGCCAGCGCCCGGCTGAACAACTCGTCGGCGACCTCGTGCTCACCCCGGTCCGCGTGCACGAGGCCCAGCGCGCACAACAGGTGCGGATCCCCAGGCGCCACGGCCAGTCCCGCGCGGGCGTCGGCCGCCGCGCCCTCGGCGTCACCTGATTCGTACCGCAGCGCGGAGCGGTTCGTCAGCGCGTCCGCGTGCGCGGGCTGCTGCGCCAGCACCCGGTCCAGATCCGCCAGCGCCGCCGACGGTTCGCCGACGGCCTGGAGCAGATCGGCCCGGTTGTAGTACGCCTCCGGGAGGTGCGGGTGCCAGCGGATCGCCGCCGTGCAGTCGGCGAGCGCCTCCTCGGCCCGGCCCGCCGCCCGCAGCAGCGACGCGCGGTCGACGTAGTACTCCGCGTTGTACGGGTCCATCGCGATGACCGCGTCGAGGTCCGCGAGCGCGGCGTCCGGCCTGCGCATGGCGAGGTGGACCTGCGCGCGGTTGTGGACGAGCCGGGCGCGGTCCTGCCGCCGCTCCCCCGGCCCGAGCACACGGTCGAGCGCGGCGATGCCCTCGTCGATGGTCCGCAACGCGCGTTCGTGGTCGCCTGCCTTGCTGTCGAGCAGCGCGAGTCCCTGCCCGTGGAACACGGTGAGCACCGTCCGGCGTGGTTCCGGGAGTTTCGCCGCGAGTGCCATGGCGCGGTCGAGCCAGTCGCGGGCGGTCGCCGGGTCGGCGGGGAGGTGCCGGGCGTGCAGGACGCCGAGCGACGCGGACGCCGACATCAGGATCGCGGGGTCGTCGGTGGCGTCGACGACCCCGAGGTAGAGGTCCCGCGCGGCGGCGGGTTCGCCGAGCGCGGTCAGGCACGTCGCGAGCCCGGTCGTGAACGGCCAGGCCAGGTCCGTGCCGACGAGGGCGAGCCCGCGGGTCGCGACGCGCCGCCCGTGGTCGTGGAAACCCCTGGCGATGGCGGCACCCAGCGCCGCACGCAGTGCCACCGGATCGGTTTCCGGTTCCGGCGCCGGCGATCCGCCGTCGACGTCCAGTGTCAGCGCCGGCACGCGGCGGAACGCGTCGAGCAGCTCCACGGTCGTGCGGTCGGCCCTGTCCACGTTGTGGAGCACGAGATGCGCCGGTCTGTCCCACGCCCGCACGAGTTCGGCCAGACCGAACGCGAGCGCGCGGGTGCGTGCCGCCGGGTGGAACCGGATCTGCACGTCGGTGGTCAGGTCGAGCGCGGCCGTCGCCGATGCGGGCAGCAGTGGCGCGAGCTCCGGCACCGCGCTGACGAGCTCGACCGCGTGCCGTTCGACCAGGTCCGGTGCGCGGCCGAGGAGTTCCGCGACGACGAGCCTCAGGAACTCGCCGACGCCGCCGTACGGCCCGGCCGCCCACGCGTCGCAGTCGAACGGTCCGTACGTGGTCATGGCACTCCTCGACCGCGGCACTCAGCTCACCAGCACCACTCGATCCACAGCCTGCGCGAACCGGCCGTCAACCGCGTGCTGCCCGCCTTCTTCGCGGTCACCTTCTTCATGCCACACACCTCCGTCGCACCCGTGCCCATCATGATCACCAGGACCGTACCCGCGGCGAAACACACTGGTACAGAGCCATTCGCTGCAGTCACCACCCTGAATTCCCGGCGGACGGAATACGGCCACCCGGCCGAGTCGCGTTCGTCCACATCGGAGTGCGCAGCGAAATGTTTCGGCGCGCTTTTCTAATTTTCCGGAGCAATTGACCGAGCACGTCGTGCTCGCGGTGGCCGCGCAGTCCCGCCTGCCCGACCCCTTCACGACGCTGAACGGCACGCGCCGCACCGCGAAGCCGGTCCGCGAGCTTCTCCGCGGGCGCCGCCGTGATCAGCTACGACCCGCTCGCCGTCGGCCGGGAGGGCACCCCGCGCGACAACACCGGCTGCGCGGCGACGGTGACCGCGGGCGCCGCCCCGGTGAACGGGTGGACGGTCACGACCACCCTGCCGCCGGGCGCGACCATCGTGCACTCGTGGGAGGCCACCCGCGGGCACCGTGACGTTCACGAACTCGCCCACAACGGCGCGATCGCGGCCGCGATGTCGGTGGAGTTCGGGTTCCAGGGCACGGGAACCGGCACCGGACCGACGCCGAACTGCACCGCGCGGTGAGCGGCACCGGTCATGGCCGGTTCAGCAGTGGGTCAGCACACCCCGCAGCGCGTCCCGCTCGTCCCGGTCGACGGTCAGGTCGTACTTGTCCTTCGTGAGCACCCACCGGATCACGTACCCGCACCGGTTCTGCTCGGGCAGCCAGCTGGCGGGGTCCTGGTCGCCCTTCTGCCGGTTGCTGGTAGCCGACACGACGACCAACTGACTCAGATCGTTGGCGAACGCCTCCCGCTGGTCGCGGGTCCACGTGCGGGTGCCGCTGCGCGCCGCCTCGGCGAGCGGCACGAGGTGGTCGAGGTCGGCCTCGCTCGCGTCGTGGATGACCACACCGTCGTAGCTGGACACCCAGGTGCCGTCGACCGCGCGGCACTCACCGTCGGTCCGGACGTCGGTGCCCTGCTGCCGGAGCGCCAGCTCACGCGTGTTGCAGCTGTTGCCTTGCCCCGACCAGTGCGGCCACTGGTCCCGGTCGTACCGGAACCCGGTGTCCTCCTCCGCGACGGTCAGCCCGTCGAGAGCGGCCAGCGCGGTCGCCGGATCCGCCGGGAGCGGTGCCGTGTCCTTTCCGGTCTCGTCCGCCCGGGTCGGGTCGCCGGTGAACCACCAGACGGCGAGCGCGATCGCGAGCGCTACGAGGAGGCCGAGGAGGCGGGTGGAGTGGGAACCGGAGCGGGCGCGGGGGGACACGCGGGTGATCTTCGCATCCCGGCGGCGCCTTCCCCGGCAACGAAACGCCGGGTGCGGTTCGAACGGCCGCGTGGTGGCGTCCGAGCGGCGGAACCGTCCCGAACGCATCTCTCGGGACGGAAGCGGCGACGCGTCCCGGCCCCGCTGCGCGGGACCGGGACGCGTCTGCGGTCGCCGCTCAACGTTGTCGGTGCTCGCTGATAGCGTGAAATCAGGGGGCCCCTGGCCGATTGAATGGACCGTTCAATCGGCCAGACCAGATGCCTCCCTGTCATGCCGGACGCGACTTGCTGCCCGCGCGGCCCCGGTCCCGCCCAGGAATTACCACTACCAGCCGCTCCACCGCACCCCACGACCCGCAGCAACCCGACAGCCCAACCAACACAACCAATCACGCCCAACCGCTCCACCACACCCCACGACCCGCAGCAACCCGACAGCCCAACCAACACAACCAATCACGCCCAACCGCTCCACCACACCCCACGACCCGCAGCAACCCCGGTCCTGCCCAAGGAACCGCCGCGCTCGGCCGGATCGGCATCCGGCCGACCACGCCCCGACCGACCGGCGGACACGACCGCGACACCGGGCACACCGCGACACCGGGCACACCGCGACACCGGGCACACCGCGACACCGGGCACACCGCGACACCGGGCACACCGCGACACCGGGCACACCGCGACACCGGGCACACCGGAACCGCCGGAACCGCCGCCCCTACCGATTGAATGGACCGTTCAATCGAGCTGGCGCAGGTCGACCGCCTCCCCCATCGCCCGGTAGCCCGCGTCCGAGGGATGCAGGTGGTCACCCGAGTCGTACCGCGGTGCCAAGCGCCGCGGATCGGACGGTTCCCGGACCACCGCGTCGAAGTCCACGACCCCGTCGAAATCTTCACTCGTTCGTATGAACTCGTTCACCGCTTGGCGTACGGACTCGCGTTCCTCGTTGTACGACCGCCACCCCATGAACGGCGTGATCGTCCCGACGACGACCCGCAACCCCGACGCGTGCGCCCGCGCCGCCATCTGCGTCAGCGCCGCGCCCAACGTCACCGGATCGGGGTGTGCCAGGTTCCCGATGTCGTTGATCCCCTCCAGCACGATCACCGTCCGCGCGCCGGTCGGCACCAGCATGTCGCGCGTCAGCCGCGCGAACGCGTTCGGGCCGCCGATTCCCGTTGTGCTGTCCAGGATCCGGTTCCCGCTGATCCCGCTGTTGACCACGCTCAACCGGGTCGGGCCGGGGCGGGCGGCGAGCCGGTCGGCGAGCACGTCCGGCCACCGCACGTTCGCGCTGGCCGTCGACTTGTCGCCGTCGGTGATGGAGTCCCCGAAGGTGACCACGGCGCCGTCCACGGACGGGGCGTCGACGTCGATGGCGGTCACGTAGTGCCATGCCGGGGTGGGTGTGGTGAACGCGGTTCCCCGCTCGTCGGACGCGTGGTCGCCCGCCGATGTGAGGAACGACGTCTGGTACGCGCGCGGGTGTGCGGTCACCGGTCCGGACGGGTCCGGCGTGAACACGCTGACCAGCAGGTCACCGTCCGCGGGCACCGCCAGGGCCACCGGGTCGCTCAGCACCTCGGCACCGGCCGGGATCGTGACCGACCCGTCGCCGCCGAAGGTCACCGGGCGCATGGTGCCCGGCACCGCGTCCGGTGTGGACGGTCCGGCCGCGACGGCGAGCGTCACCCGGCCCATCGTCACCGGCACCTTTCCGTACACATTGGACAGACGGATCCGGGCGGCCCGCCCGCCGGCGCTCGTGTGCACGACGTTGCGGATCGTGTGGTTCGGCAGCCCCTGGTCGGTGCCCGGCAACGCCTGCGCCATCGCCGTGTGCCACGTGCCGACCCAGTCGCCCCCGTGCCCCGGCCGGAGAACGCGCAGATCGATCGCGGACGCCATCGCCCGGTAGCCCGCGTCCTTCGGGTGCAGGTGATCACCCGAGTCGTACGCGGCCAGCAGCCGGTGCGGGTCGGCCGGGTCGCGCAGCGCCGCGTCGAAGTCGGCGACCGCGTCGAACGCGCCGCCGTGGCGCACGAACTCGTTGACCGCGAGCCGCACGCCCTCGAGTTCCTCGGTGTGGTTGCCCGACCCGCCGAACGGTGTCAGCGTCCCGCCGATCACCCGCAGGCCGTGCGCCTTCGCCCGCGCCGCGACCTGCCGCAGCGCGGCGATGATCGGCGCCGGCTCGCGGTGCTGCGGCTGCCCGCCGATGTCGTTGATGCCCAGCAGCACGACCACGGCACGAGCGCCCGGCACGGACAGCACGTCCCGGTCCAGCCGCGCCAGTGCGTTCGGGTTCCACGTGCTGTTGAGCAACCGGTTCGAGCTGATCCCCGCGTTGACCACGCCGAGCCGCGACGGCCCCGGCGCCGCGATCAGCCGGTCGGCCAGGTAGTCGGGCCACCGGTGGTTCGCGTTGCGCGTCGAGCCGTTCCCGTCGGTGATCGAGTCACCGAACGTCACCACCGCGCCCTCGGCGCTCCCGCGCACGTCGACCCTGCTCACGTACGGCCAGAAGCCGATCTGCTCGGTGAACGCGGCACCCGTCTCGTCGCCGGCGTGGTCGCCGGACGGCGTCAGGTACGAGGTCTGGTTCGCGACCTGGTGGTAGGTCACCGGGCCGGACGACGCCGGGGTGTACACGCTGACCAGCAGGTCCCCGTCCTCCGGCACCGTGACGGCGACCGGGTCGCTCAGCACCTCGCCGCCCGCCGGGATGCTGACCGACGACGCGCCGCCGAACGTCACCGCGCGCATCGTGCCCCCGACCGCGTCCGGCGCGTCCGGGCGGGCCGCGACGGCGACGGTCACCGCGGCCATCCGGACGGCGGCCGTGCCCAGGACGTTCGTCAGCCCGACCCGCACCCGCGTGCCGCCGACGCTGGTGTGCACGACGTTGCGGACCGTGCGGTCGGCGTACCCGGTGGGTGTGTTCGGCACGATGCCGGACGCCGACGCCGACCAGGTGCCGACCCAGTCGCCGGGCGGCCCCTGCGGTGCTGCCGTGGCCGGTGTGATGAGGGCGAGCACCAGCGCCGGCGTCACGCCGAGCGCCAGTCCTAACCGCCGGACGTAGGACATGGGACCTCCTCGGTTTGGTGACCAGTGCACCGAGAGCCGTCCCAGTCGGTCAAGGGTTGTCCGGTTTTCTGTCCGGCGACCGTGGCTCGACCGCGATTCATGATCGTTGCTCCTACCATGAGCGCATGCGCAAACGCGGGGTGTCACGCACCCTTCTGGCTGCCCTCGTCGCCGTGCCCCTCCTGGCCGCAGGAGTGGCGGACACGCGCGCCGAGGCGTTACCCCGCGGGCTGCTGCACTTCAACCACATCTACGGGGTGCTCGACGCAGGCACCGCGGACGCCATCGAGCACTCGTTCTACCTGCGGCGTTTCGCCAACTTCGAGCTGCGCACCACCACCGGCGCGGGCGGTCACACGTGGACCGGCCGCTACCTGCTGGGCCGCGAGACGTACCTCGAACTGTTCGGGGCCGGCGACCTGCCCGGCCCGGACGGCGGCATGGGCGCCGGCGGCATGGGCCTGTCGACCGAGTGCGCCAGGGACCTCCCCGAGGTCATCGACGAACTGCGCGAGCAAGGCATCACTCGTCCGATCGAGTTCACCCAAACTCGCGACTTTGGTGACGGTAAGCCAATTCCGTGGTTCGACTCGGTGTTCACAACGGACCGCTACGACGCGTTCGGCGCGTGGGCGATGGAGTACCGCCCGGAGTACTTCGCCGACCCCCGCAGCAAGACCGAACCCCCAAGCCACGCCGGGGATGTCGGTCGCGAGCGGTACCTCTCGGACGACTACCGCCACCACCTGATGCGGGACGTGACCGGCCTGCGGATCGCTGTCACGGCACGGGACCTGGCGAACACCGTGCCACTCCTCCGAGCGGGTGACTTCACGGTCGTGGACCACCCGAAAGGTGGAGTCGTTGCCTACAGCGACGACACCACGATCCGTCTCGACGTCGCGCCGCCGGACCGGATCGGACTGCGGGAGGTCGAGATGTCGCTCAACCACCCGACCGGGTACCGGCACAAGGAACGCATCGGCCGCTCCACGCTGGTGGTCGGCCCGTGGGCGCGGGCGGTGTGGACGTTCGACGGCCCGCGAGGCAGGCGGTAGGCCGGCCGCGGGGCCCGGTTCGGGCGCGGCGGGTACGTTGACCGCGTGGTGACACCGACGCTCGCGAGCGGCCAGCCGCGCCACGACGACGCCTACGCCAAGGCGGTGCGGGACGTGGCGGGCAGCGTCACCGGCGACGTGTTCGTGGCGGGCGAGTCGTGGCCGACGCTGTGGGTGCGGGACGCGGCGTACGCCATCGACCTCGGCGCGGGGCTGCTGCACCCCGGCACCGCTCGTGCGTCGATGCGGGCCGTGGCCAAGGGCGGGCGGTGGGAGCAGGACCGCGCCGCGCACTTCGGCGGGTGGCCGAACCTCACGGACGCGATCGTCGGCACGATCGGTGCGTGGGCGTGCTTCGAGGTGACCGGCGACCTGGACTTCCTGGCGTGGAGCCATGACGTGACACGCGCGAGCCTGGCCCGGGCGGAGCGGGAGGTGTTCGACGGCGGGCTGTTCCGCGGCTGCGCGAGCTTCATGGAGTCGAACAGCGGTTACCCACCGCGGTTCGCGTTCCGCGGACGGGCCGTCGGCGCCACGAAGGCGTTAAGCACCAACGTGCTCCACTACCGCGCGTACACGATCGCGGCCCGGTCGGCGACGCTGCTCGGCCAGGACCCCGAGCCGTTCGAAGCGCGGGCGGCGGCGTTGAAGACGGCGATCAACGACCGGTTGTGGGTGCCCGAGGAGGGCCGGTACGCGTACTACGAGGACGCCGACGGCGGTGTGTCGGACCGGTCGGAAGGCCTCGGCACGGCGTTGGCGGTGCTGTGGAACGTGGCGGACGACGCCCAGGCAGCGGCCGTGTCGCGGCCGACGGCGCACGGGCTGCCGTGCCTGTGGCCGCGGTATCCATTGTGGACGCGGTGGCTGGTGAAGGACGAGTACTACTACCACAACGGGACGGTGTGGCCGTTCGTCCAGGGCTACTGGGGCTGGGCGGCCGCGGCGCGGGGCGCGGTCGACGTGTTCGCGACGGAGCTGGAGGCGCTGGCCGAACTGGCCGGGCGCGCACCGACGTTCCACGAGTTCTACCGCGCGGGGCACCCGGACGGTTCGGCGAGACAACTCTGGAGCGCGGCGGGCTACCTGGCGTTGGTGCACCGTGGGCTGCTGGGCCTGCGTCGCGACGGCGACCGGATCGCGTTCGCGCCGACCGTGCCCGCGGGTTTCTCCCGCGTTCGGCTGTCCGGGCTCGCGTTGCGGGACCTGACGCTGGACGTCACGGTGTCCGGCGCGGGCACCCGGATCACCGAGTTCACAGTGGACGGTGTGCCGCGGCCGGAGCACACGATCCCGGCCACGCTCACGGGGACGCACACGGTGGACATCACGGTCGCACACTGACCCCGGCTGCCCAGCCCGCGAACTCCGCACTTCGGGACGGCGGGAATCCCGCCATGCCGCGCGCGGCACCCGCGAAGCGGGCGAAGCCCCATCACCCACTGAGGGGTGCCTGCCATCCCGTCGACCTGGCGAAGCCCGATCACGCCGGGTCAAGGGGGCCCGAAGCACGACCCAACCTCCTACCCAAATCCCCGGGCCCCCTTGACGCGGTGTGATAGCCCGGCGGGAGGTCGACGGGATGGCAGGCAGACAACGGACACCAGTCCCTGCCAAACCAACCCCGTGCCCGACCCGCCGCCATCCCGGAGACCAGCCCCTCCGGCGAGGAGGCCCGTCCGGCAGGACGCCCTCCGGCGAGGACGCCCGTCCGGCGAGGACAAACCCAGGACGGGGACAACCACCCAGGACGCGAACAACCCAGGACAGCAAAACCCCGGGCAGGGAAACCCCGGACGGCGAAGACCCGGGACGGCGAAACCCCGGACGGCGAAGACCCCGGAAGGAACCCACAACAAGGCGAACCATCAAGCCCGGACCAGAAGGAACCGCACAGCCAGAAAAGCCTCTGACCTGCGAAAACAGCAAGCCCCCAGTACATCGGCGAACCCCCACCCATTCCCGGGGGCCACCCGCCATGCCAGTCTACCAGTGGGGGCCGACAATTCCAGGGCGCGAGGGCGAACTGTGGACAACCGGGGTGGCTGTGGACAACTGACGGTGCGGTCGTGGGTGGGACGAGGACCGTTGTCGCGGCCGCGACGGCGCGTTTCACTGGCGGGCATGACGCTCGCGCAGATCGGGTCCTGGCTGATGCTCGCCGCCGGTGGGTTGTTCGCGGGCGGGATCCTGGTCGTGGCGGTCGAGCGGACCAACCTGTGGCGGCGCATGCCCGCCCAGCAGTACGCCGTCGACTTCCGGCGGTCGCTCGCGCGTGTCGACCCGATGCTGCCGATCCTCGGCGCTGCCAGTGGCGTCGGTGCGCTGCTGTTCGCCCTCGACAGCACCGGGCGGGCCGCCGCGCTGACGTGGGTGGCGGTCGCCCTGTTCGGGGTGATCATCGTCAGCTCGCTGATCGTCGCCGAGCCGATCAACGCCCGGTTTCGGCGGCTGCCGGAAGGTGACCCGCCCGACGGGGTCGAGCGCCTGCGGGTCACCTGGCGGCGGTTCCACTACGCCCGCACCCTGCTCGGCATCGCCGCGTTCGGGTGCGTCGTCGGGGCCGTTTCCTAGCCGGCCAGCACCTTCTCGACGGCCGCGGTCAGTTCCGGGTCGTCCGGGGTGACCATCGGGCGGAAGCGGGCCACGACCTTGCCGTCGCCGTCGACCAGGAACTTCTCGAAGTTCCACTGGATGTCGCCCGCGGCGCCGTCCTTGTCGGGCGTGGTGACCAGCTCGGCGTACAGCGGGTGCCGGTCGTCGCCGTTGACGTCGATCTTCGACATCATCGGGAACGTGACGCCGTAGGTCGTCGAGCAGAACGTCTGGATCTCCTCGGCGCTGCCGGGCTCCTGCCCGCCGAACTGGTTGCACGGGAACCCGACCACGGAGAACCCGCGGTCGGCGTAGCGCTCGTGGAGTTCCTCGAGGCCGCGGTACTGGGGCGTGAGCCCGCACTTCGACGCGACGTTGACGATCAGGTACGCCCGGCCGGGCAGGTCACCGAGCGTGGTCGGCGCACCGGCGAGGGTCTGCAGCGGGATGTCGTGGAGTGGCACGGCCGCCACCCTACCCAAGGGGATTCTCCCTGTACGACCATTCCGCCGCGCGATATCCACCGACAATTCCGGCATTGAATCCCGCGCGTTATCGCCGAAAGTGAGTCACCTGATCGAGTGGGGGCGGTCACACTTCGATCGCCCTCGCGGCACTTCCCCCGCGCGCTATCCTGCGGGTAGAGCCCTGGGGGTAGCTCATGCCCTCGGTACGTCCGACCAAGGACGCAGGACGTTCCCGTCCGCCGGGCGAACCGAGAGAGCAGCATGGCCGACCTGATCATCACCATCGCACTGTGCGTGGCGGTCGCGATCGCGTACGCGACCGCGGCGCTCATCCAGGCCCGCTACGCCCACCTGCCGGTGGCGCAGCTGCTGCGCATCCCGCAGTTCTGGGTGGCGCTCGCGCTCAACGCACTCGGCGCGGCGCTGCACGTGACGTCGCTGGCGTTCGGCCCGCTGTCGCTGATCCAGCCGCTCGGCGTGCTGACGCTGGTCATCGCGGTGCCGTTCGCCGCGTCGGCCGCCAAGCGCAAGGTGACGCGGCTCGAGCTGCGGGGCATGACGAACACGGTGATCGGCCTGGCCGGGCTCGCCTTGATCATCACGACCACCGGCGCGACCGAGACGCTCGCCCCCACCGAGCTGATCGCGCTCCTCGGCGCGGCGGTCGCCGTGGTCGGGGTGCTCGGCGTCCTCGGCAACCGGCCGGGCGCGTCGACGCTGTGGGAGGCCATCGCGGGCGGCGCCGGGTACGCGGTCTGCTCCGCGCTGTGCCAGACCGTGGTGGTGACGGTCGGTGACGACGGCCCGGGTGTCCTGCTCCACCCGATCACGATCGTGGCGATCATCGGCATCGCCGTCTTCGCCGTCACCGCGACGCTGCTCACGCAGCGTTCGTACCGCAACGGGCTCGCCGCGCCGCTCGCCGTGACCAACCTCGTCAACCCGGCCACCGCCACCACGATCGGTGTCGTCCTCCTCGGCGAGCACCTGGCGACGTCGCCGGTCGAGGTCGTGCTCGCCGTCGTGTGCGCGCTGCTCGCCGGGCTGGGCGTGGCGCAGCTGGCGCGTGCCCGCGACGTCGTGCCGGGCCCGGAGGCGGTGGCACCCCGCGAGGACGTCCCCGCGGGGGCCTGAACGGCACACCTCAGCTGAGGTTCTTCTGCATGACGTCCCAGTCGGTCCCGCACAACCCGCAGTCCGGGCCGCCGAACTGCGCCTTGCTGGAGCGCCAGTCGTCCGTGGCGTTCGCGTACGCGATGTCGCTCGGCCCGCCGACGAAGTACGCGATCGGGGCGCGCAGCCTGCTGAGCAGGTAGTTCTGGCTGTCGCTGAGCAGTCCGCTGTTCCACAGGACGGTGGTGGTGATCCGCGGGTCGTCGGCCACCTCGTAGGTCTCGATACCGCCGCAGGACTGGCCCATCACGGCCACCTTCGTCGTGTCGACCTCCCCCGGTACTTGCTGCCGACGCGGGTGTTCTCCGCGACGGCCCAGTCGATCGAGTCGACGAGCATCTCGGAGTCGGTCGAGCCAAAGCCGCCGGGTCTGCCGTTGGCGATGACGAGGAAGCCGTGCGAGGCCCACTCGGTCAGGATGTTCTCGAACCAGGTGCCGTCGGCGCGGCACGCGCCGTTGCCCCACGCGACGATCGGGAGCTTGACGTCGGCGGGCAGGACGTCGGGCCGGTAGATGGTGTGGTTCGGCAACCGGAGGGTGGTCTCGTACCCGGCGGAGTACGGGCCCGACCCGCCGAGGGCCGCCGGTGGTGCGTCGGCCGCCGCGCTGACCGTGCCCGCGGTCAGCGCGGCGGCCAGGACGAGCACGCTGTGCGTGATGGTCCGGCCGCGGCGTAGAACAATGGGCGGATGCTGAGCCCTGGCACGATGGTCGGCCGCTTCCGCGTGGTGGCGCACGTCGGCGCCACGGGCACCAAGGCCGAGGTGTACCGGGCGGAGGACGGCACCGGCCGCCAGGTCGCGCTCAAGTTGCTCGGCACGACCGACCCGCAGGCCCGCCGCGAGGTGGAGGTGGTCCGCCGCCTCCACCACCCGCGGATCGTGCGCACCCACGAGGTCCTCGAGTACGAGCACCGGTTCTGCCTGGTCCAGGAGTGGGTCGACGGCCCGAGTCTCGCCGACGTGCTCGCGCCGGGCGAGCGCCTCGGCCTCGGCCGGACCGTGCGGCTCGGCGAGGCGGTCGCCGACGCCCTCGCCTACGCGCACTCCCTCGGGGTCCTGCACCGCGACCTCAAGCCGTCCAACGTGCTCCTCACGCCCGACGGCGACTACAAGCTGGTGGACTTCGGCGCGGTCGGCCTGCTGCGGCCGGAGGTCGAGATGACCCAGGCCGGCGAGATCGCGGGCACGCCCCTCTACATGTCCCCGGAGCAGGCCACCGGCGCGCCCCAGTCCCCCGCGTCCGACCTGTTCGGGCTCGGTCTCCTGCTGTACCGGTGCGTGTACGGCGACCTCCCCGCCGCGCCGTCGGAGAACTACCTGCAGCTCGTCGTCAGCCGTGTCACCACGCCGATCGACGTGCCGCCCTCGCCGCTGCGGGACATCCTCCAACGCTGCCTCGCCATCGACGCGGGCGCACGCCCGCGGTCGGCGCACGAGGTGCTCGACGCGCTAGCCAGGATCCCCGTCCCGGACGGGACAGGCGGCCCGCTCACGCCCACCGGCACGTACCGGCCACCGCCTGCCGAGGCCGTCCCGTCCAGCACGAGGAAGCTGGTGGCCGTGGCCGCCGCCGGGCTCGTCGTGCTCGGGCTGCTCGTGGCGTGGCTGCTGCTGCCCGCGCTCTGGGCGCGGGCGGCGGCGGGCGTGCTGCTCGTGACCGTGGCCCTGCTCGTCGCCCACCGGGTGCGGCGGCTCGTCGGCCCGGCGCCAGAAGCGGAACGCCGCGCGGCGGGCATCCTCACCGGCGCGGGCTCGCGGACGGCGCTGACCGAGTCGATGGTGTTCGAGGTCGACCAGGTCGTCGCGCGCCTCAAGGGCCTCGACGCCAAGTTCCTCGGCCTGACCCTGGTAATGCTGATCAGGGAGGCCGAGGAGGCGAAGGAGTCCGCCGACCGCGTCGCCGCGCTCACGCAGATGGTGGCGCTCATGGAGAAGCTGACCCGCCGCCTCATGCCGTGGTACATCCGGCACAAGGAGGCGATCGCCACCGGCATCGCGATCGTCGGTTCCCTCGCGGGCGTGGCGAGCGTGGTCAGCGGGTTCCTACGCTGACCTCCCCGTGCGCGCGGTGCAGTTCGCGCACGGCGTCGCTCCAGTACCCCGCCAGCGCGGCGGGTTCCGGGGCGCCTTCCGGGGCGAGCACGGACAGCGTGGCGCGGTCGCCGTAGGTGGCGAGGAACGCGAAGCACGCGTGCGCGGGCGGCAGCCACGGCACGGTCGCGACCTCGAGGACCGGCGCGTCCGCGAGCGTCAGCGGCGCCGCGACGCGGATGGTCGACAACGTCATCGCGACCTGCGTGTGGTCGGTGACGCGCCGCATCGCCCACGCCGCCGCCGGGTGCCCGCCGCCCCTGGTGATGGCGGCCCAGACCCGCCGGTACCGCGCGGTGCGCCGGCGCCCGGCCGCGGCACGCACGGCCCGCAACCGCGCCGCGGGGGCGACATCCCCGCAGGGCAGGTCGACACGCATGAACCCGAGCCGGTTGGTGACGTCGGAGTCCCCGGCCGCGCGGGTGTCCACGGGGACGTTGACCGGCCTGCGCGCCACCTCGGGGCGCGGGTTCCAGCGGTCCAGCGCCGACGACAGGGCCGCCAGGTGGACCTGGTTGACCGTCGAGCCGGTGCGGTCGGCGACCTCCGTCAGCAGCGCGAGGTCCACGTCCGCGACCGCGACGGCACGGCCGGGCCCGTACTTGCGCAGCGGCACCGGCGGCGCGGGGAGCTTGGTGCGCGCCAGGTCGAGGGCGATCGGCAGCAGCGCGGGCCAGCCCCGGCCGCGCCGGGCGGGCGCGTTCTCCACCGCGAGGTCGCCCAGCAGCACCTGGACGGTGCGCAGCGCGCCGCCCGCGTCCTGCCGGGCGTGGTGCACGAGGTAGTACAGCCGCCAGCCGTCGCCGTCCTCCGCGATCCACAGCCCCCACGGCGGTCGCGCCGCGTCCCGGTCGCCGAGGATCTCGTGGGCGGACAGCACACCGGTGTGCGCGGGCAGCACGTTGACGTGGTCGGCGATGTCGAAGCCGGGGTCACGTTCCCAGTGGACGGTCGCGCGGGCCACGAGCCGCTCGGTGAGCCGGGGCAGCCGGTCGATGCGGGCGGCGACCCGCGCCCGCAGTTCGTCGACGGCCGGGCACGGTCCGGCGAGCCGGAACACGAGGCCGAACCAGGTGTCGGCGGGGTTCGGCCCGATCTGCCCGAGCCGGGCGAACGCGGTGCCGAGGAGGTCGGCGGGAACCGTGGATAAGTCGTCCATCACGCCTCACAGGAGTCCGAGCGGTCGACTGAGTGTTCTCTCGGGGACATGACTACGCCATGACTCCCGCTCGCGACCCGACCTCGGGTTTGTAAGGAAGTCACCCACGACGCGATTACCGAAGTGGACAGTCACACCAGAGGAGGACCATGAGATCGGGTTTGCGCGCGGCTCTGGGGGCCGCTCTGACCGCCGCTGCCGTGGCAGGTGGGCTCACGGCCACCGCAACGCAGGCCGCGGCGGTCAGCTACGGGACGCTCGCACCGGCTTCGTGGGCGCGGATCGACTCCCGCGCTCCGGAGGACACGATCACGTCGGGCGACGCGCGCGTCGGCGCGTTCCGCGACAGCGCGGGCAAGCACCACGTGTCCAAGGCGTACTTCACCTTCGACCTCAGCTCGTACCGCGGCGGGCAGGTGTTCACGGCCGGGCTCATCGCCCCGCAGCTGGCGGCGGCCGACTGTGAGCGGGCGGTCGCGGTCGAGCTGTGGCGGACCACGCCGGCGCCCGCGCCGACGTGGTACCGGCAGCCCGCCGAGCTGACCCGGTTCGCCGGGCCCAACCAGATCGGGTGCCCGTCCGGGCAGCTCGGGTGGGACGTCTCCACCGCGATCGCCGACGCGGTGGCCGCGGGACGGGACCGGATCACGTTCGGCGTGCGGGTGAGCGAGGCGCACCAGGGCGACGTGGCCTTCGGGCGCACCCTGTCCTCCCGGCCCTACCTGCGGCTGACCTACAACTCGCCGCCGGACGTCCCGACCGGGCTGTCGGTGGACACGCACGACTGCGCGGAACCCGGGATCGTCTACGCACCGGGCTTCGGGTGGGGCGTGCCGCTGTGGGGTTCGGTGAGCGATCCGGACGGCCCGAGCAGCCTCACGGTGCGGGCCCAGGTCTGGAACACGGCCGACCCCGGGAACGTCTACGAGGTCGTGCCCGACGCCTGGACGGGCGCGTTCCGGTTCACCTACCCGGACAGCCTCAGCGTCGACGGCACCTACCAGTGGCGGGCGAGGACCGAGGACTCGGACGGTGCGGTGTCGGCGTGGACGGCCCCGTGCACGTTCACGCTCGACCGGACCCGGCCCGACGTCGAGCCGACCGTCGAGTCCGACTACTTCGTCGAGGACGGCG
This sequence comes from Actinophytocola sp. KF-1, assembly GCF_054661535.1. Taxonomy (NCBI): domain Bacteria; kingdom Bacillati; phylum Actinomycetota; class Actinomycetes; order Pseudonocardiales; family Pseudonocardiaceae; genus Actinophytocola; species Actinophytocola sp. KF-1. Next base: position 643,456 of record NZ_BAAFVK010000003.1, read on the forward strand.
GCCCGCCCGGGGCCACGGGTCCCGGCACGTTCACCTTCGGCGCGAACGGTGTCGCCGACGTGGCCGGCTACCAGTGGAGCGGCATCGGGGTGACCGACGGCGAGGTGCGCACGGACGCGCCGGGCGGCTCCGCGACGGTGACGATCCTGCCGACCAGCGACGGTCCGGCCAGCATCTCGGTGTACAGCTTCGACGCGGCGGGCAACATGTCCCCCGCCAGGACCTACCGGTTCTGGGTGCTGTCCAACGCGCCGACGACGTCGTTCCGCAACCAGCACTACTTCGGGGAACGGGTGCCGGTGACGCTGACCGCGACGCAGTCCGGCGCGGCCACGTTCACCTACTCCTGGGCGGCGGAGGACGGCGCGCCGGAGCACACGGTCCCGGTGGGCGCGGACGGCACCGCGGCCATCGTCGTCGACATGCCGCGCTCCGGCCCGACCGCCTACCGGTTCACCGCGTGGTCGACCGACGCGGACAGGCAGCGGTCGCAGACCTACGACGAGTTGGTCCACATCAACGACGCCGAGCCGTGGATCGACCTGAGCGCGTGGCACGTGGCGGTCGGCGAGACGGTCACCGCGGTCGTCGACCCGGTGTTCCTCGGTGACGTGGCGACCTACGTGTGGCGGGTCGACGGCGGGCCGGAGCAGGTCGTCGTGCCGGAGGCGGACGACAGCGCGCGGTTCACCTACGTGCCCGCGGAAGCCGGTGACCACCTCATCGAGGTGTGGGCCACCTACGCGAACGGCGGGTTCTCCGGCACCGCGCGGGTCGGCGTGACCGCGTCGTAGCGCGGGCGGCGGGCTGGGCGGTCCCCCGTCCAGCCCGCTATTGCCCCGCTGGGCGGAACCTCACTAGCGTGTAGCACGTTCTGTGAATTTCCGACAACGTGGGGGTCCGATGTCGAAACGCCACGTCGCCAGGGCGGGGTTCGCCGCCGCCGTGCTCGTCGCCGGGCTGGTCGGGTTGCCCGGGTCGGCCGCGGCCGCGGTGCCGACGAACCTGCCCACCAGCCAGTACACGCTCTCCGCGAACTACAACCAGTTCGGCGCCATCAACTCCGCGCTCGTCTCGACGCTCGGCACCGCGTCCGTGAGCACCGTGATGGCGAACGCCAACCACGACCGCACCGGGCTGCCGTCGTCGTTCTCGGTCGCCGGGCTGGAGACCGGGTTCCGGTTCGACAGCGACGACAACTCGAGCTGCACCAACTACCCGCAGGGCATCACGACCAGCCGCGACGCGGTCGGCCCCGGCGGTCACTACGACGGGCACCAGCTCGTGGTGGTCAGCTGGTACACGAAGACCGCGTGCGACGGCAGCCAGGAACGCAGCCGGATCACGATCGTCGACTGGGACGCCGACTACCCCAACAAATACCGCAAGATCCTGCTCGTCGAGCCGACCGGCACGGCGACGACCCCGAGTTTCAAGGACATCCCGGTCCACGCGGGCGGCGTCTCCTGGTACGGCGACTACCTGTACGTCGCCGACACCGGTCGCGGGATGCGCGTGTTCGACATGCGCAAGATCCTCAAGACCAGCACCGGCGGCACCGCCGACCAGATCGGCCGGCAGCCCAGCGGTGTGTACTACGCCCACAACTACGCCTACGTGCTGCCGCAGATCGGCACGATCACGTCGAACACCACGTCCGGCACGAAGCTCAACTGGTCGACCATCTCGCTGGACCGGGTCAGCCGGTCGATCGTGATGACCGAGTACACGTGCTCCTCGGGCTGCACGTCCTACCCGAACCGCGCGCCGAGGGCGATCCGCTTCCCGTTCGCGTCGGGCTCGACCACGTTCGCGGCGACGACCACGGCGTCGCAGGCGCTGCAGCTGCCCTGGTACAAGCTGAACGGGGTCGCGTCGCACAACGGGCGCTGGTGGTTCTACTCGTCGGGCGCCAAGCAGCTGTACTACTGGACGCCGTCGGCCGGGTCGACGACGTACGGGTTCGTGAGCGCGGGCGAGAGCATCTCCTACTGGGAGGACGACACCAACCCCGATCTGCTGTGGACGCTGCAGGAAGGGGTCGGCAACCGGAACGTGTTCGCGGTGACGCAGGCGACCTACGACGGCTGAGGCGCGTCCCGGAGGAGCCGGTGCCACGCCGTTGTCGAGACGGTCAGCACCGGCCCTCCGGCGTTCTTGGAGTCGCGGACCAGCACTCCTTCACTGGTAGATGGGGGTTGCCGCCTCCACGCCACCTCGATGCAGTCCGTTCCCTCGCCGCCGCTGAAGCTGCTCTTCCGCCACGCCACCTCGACGCAGCTCGTTCCCGACCCGCCGCTGTAGCTGCTCTTTCGCCAGGAGGTCTGCGACACCCGGTTGACTCCCTCGGTCGTACTCGTCGGCCAGGTCGGCCGCGAACTTCCGAGATTGTCCCTCATCGAGGGCGACGTCCGCGAGCCTCGGCATCAGCGCGCTGTAGCTGCGCACGTAGCCGGGATCATCGAGGATCAATCCACCGTCGCAGAGATTCTCCAGGTACACCAACGGACGATGGTCATGGAACTCCATCATGTGGAACGCCCCGCCGACCGCGGACCGCTCCCCTGCCTTGCTGGGCACGATCCGCACGGTCACGTTGTCCAGCGCCGCGGTGAGCACTAGGTGCAGCAGCTGCTCATACATGATCGCGTCGGACCCCACCCGGAGCCGCAGTGCGTGCTCGTGGATGAAGAAGGTGAACTGCGCGGGATCAGGCAGGGAGAGGATTCGTCGCCGCTCCATGCGGGTGCGCACCACACCGGCCACCCAGTCGTCGTCGGCGTCGGAGTTGATGCCGGTGACGAGCGCGCGGGCATATTCAGGGGTCTGCAGCAGGCCGTGGATCACCTGCGGCTCGTAGATGATCGAGTGCTCGGCAGACGACTCGTGGAAGATCAGCGACTGGAGTGACCCGTCGATCCGCTTGTCCGACAGGTAGTAACCCTCCTCGTGCTCGGCCATCCGCGTGAACTCCACGATCGGCTGAACCTCGGACAGGTCCGCCCCGCACATCACCGTGTACTGGATGACGTCCGTCGTCGTCGACGGCCGCCTGCCGTTCTCCATGCGCGAGATCGTCGTCGGCGACCAGCCCAGTCTGCGTGCGAGGGCGTCTCCGGTGAGACCTGCCCGTTCTCGAACCCGGCGCAGCATCCCACCCAGTTCCCGGTACGCGGCCGACGTGTGACGAACTCCCATGCCGCCACGCTATGGCGTGCCCCCGCCAAAACACAGGCACGGCACGCCAGATCCACCCCAAGGACGCAATCCGCCACCTGCCTTTCCCCGGCGGAAAGGCAGGTGGCGGAGCACCGTCAGCCGACCGGTTCGAGCACGCGGGTCTCCTCCGTGGCCACCTTGTCGGCGCGCGGGCGGAGCAGGCGCGGCGTCCACCAGTTCGCCTTGCCCAGCACCGTCATCAACGCGGGCAGGATCACCGCGCGGATCAGCGTCGCGTCGATGAGGATCGCCGCGGCGAGGCCGACACCCATCTGCTTCATGTCGATCGTGCTCAGCGTCGCGAAGATCGAGAACACGCCGATCATGACCGCGGCCGCGCTCGTCACCACGCCCGCCGACCGGGTGATGCCCGCCGCGATCGCGTCCTTCGTGGACATCGTGCCCGCGGCCTCACGGATGCGGCTCACCACGAACACGTGGTAGTCCATCGACAGCCCGAACAACGTCACGAACAGGATCACCGGCAGCCACGCCGTGATGCCGCCCGTGGACGTGAAGCCCAGCAGGCCCTCCGCCCACGTGTGCTGGAAGACCAGCACCAGCAGCCCGTACGCGGCGCCCGCCGACAACAGGTTCAGCCCGATCGCCGACAGCGCGATCACCGGCGCCCGGAACGCCCACAGCATCACCAGGAACGTCAGCAGGAGCACGAACCCGATCACCCACGGCAGCGCGCTGGTCATGGACTCGACGAAGTCGTTCTCCCCCGCCGTCTGCCCGCTGACCGCGTACTCGGCGCCCGCGACCGTGCCGATCGTGGCGGGCAGGAGCGTGGTGCGCAGCCGTTCGAGCGACTGGTCGGCCTCGGTCGACCCGCCGTCGTACGGGATGCCGGCCGAGATGAGGTAGATCCGGCCGTCGCGGACCGCGGTGACCTCCGGCGGCTGGTCGTGCGCGAACCCGGGGTCGTCGGCGATCCGGTCGAGCAGCCTGCCGACCGCGGCCTCGCCGTCCGCGACCGCCGACGCGGGCACCCGCACGGCGATCCGGTGCGACGCGCCGGTGCTCGGGAACGCGTCGGTCATCCGGTCGTAGGACTGCATGATCGGGATGCTGCGCGGCAGGTCCGCCTCGCTCGGCGCGTTGAGCGTCATGCCGAACGCGGGCACCGCGAGCGCGGCGAGCAGACCGACGCCGACGACCAGCGTGGTCTTCGGCTTCCGCAGGCTGGGTCGCAGGACGGCCTTCCAGAACCGTGGCGTGCCCGCGTTGTTGCGCATGGACAGCCGCCACAGGAACGGGATCCTGGGCTTGTCGATCCACCGGCCGAGCTTCGCGAGCAGCGCGGGCAGCACGGTGATCGAGCCGATCATCGCGGCCAGGACGACGAGGATGGTGCCGACGGCGATCGAGGAGAACACCACGTCGTTCACGACGAACATGCCGGCCATCGCGACCGTGACGGCGATGCCGGAGACCACGATCGCGTGCCCGGAGGTGGCGGCGGCGATCTCGACGGCGTCCACGTGCCCGGCGCCCTTCGCGCGTTCCTCGCGGTCGCGGCGCACGTAGAAGAGCGAGTAGTCCACGCCGACCGCCATGCCGATCAGCAGGATCATGCTGGCCGTGTTGTCGGTCGCGGGGATGAGGTGCGAGGCGAGCGCGGACAGCCCGAGCGCGGCGCCGACCGCGGACATGGCGAGCAGCACGGGCACGCCGGCGGCGATCAGCGCGCCGAACACCACCAGCATGATCACCAGCGTGACGGGGATGCTGATCAGCTCGGCCTTCTGGAAGTCCTCGCCGAGCGTCGCGGACAGCGCCTTGTCGAGCGACGCGCCACCGACCTGCTCCACCAGCAGGTCCGGGTGCCGCTCCTGCACGGCGGCGGTCGTGTCGAGCAGCGTGCCGACGCGGTCCTCCGCGGTCTCCGGGTCCCCGGCCAGCTCCACGTTGACGAGCACGGCGGTGCCCTTGGGCGACGGCACGGGCTCGCTCACGTCGCCGACCTCGTGCAGCCGGCCCATGGCGGTGCGCACGTCGTTCGCGGCGGCGGTCGCCTCGGCCTGGTCCAGCGCGCCGTCACGGGCGGAGATCAGGACGTTCTCCGTCGCCGGGCGGGTGAACCCGGCCTCGTCGACGATGCTGCGGTAGGTGGCGAGCTCGCCCTTCGGGTTGTCGTCGAAGTCGGCCTGCTTCGTCCCGGCGACCCGCCCGGCGCCGACGCAGATCGCCACGAACACGAGCCACGCGCCGATCGCGCGCCACGGGTGCTCGGCGCTCCACCTCGCGATCCGCACGGTTAACAGCGGTTTCCCCATCTTCGTCCCCTCTCGGTCTTCGTGCAGGCACAAGGCTCGTGCACGCAGCCGCGGAGGGGCTCCGGGCTGATCCCGGACGGGACTCAGGGATCACCCTGAATCCCGGAGGGTGACGCGACGGCGACCGTCAGCGCCGGCGGCGGGTGCCGAACAGACCGCGGGTCACCTCGCGCCCGACGGCACTCGCCGCCGACCGCAGGAACGACTTGACCGCGCTGTTCCCCATCACCTTCTCCATGAAGCCCGGTTCGTCCGCTTCCTTCTTGTCCGGCTGTTTCTTCTCGGGCTGTTGTTTCTCCGGTGCGGGCGTGGCTTTCCGCGCCATCCGCTCGTAGGCCGACTCGCGGTCGATCGTCTGCGCGTACTTGCCGTGCAGGTCCGACGCGGCGGCCTCGGCCTGCACGGCGTCGTCGCCGATCGCGCCCATCAGCGACCTCGGCGCGCGCAGACGGGTCCACGCCACCGGGGTCGGCGCGCCGTTGTCGCCGAGGACGGTCACGATCGCCTCGCCGGTGCCCAGTGCGGTCAGGGCCTTCTCCAGGTCGTAGTGCGGGGTCGTCGGGTAGGTCTTCACCGTGCGGGCCAGCGCCTTCTGGTCGTCCGGGGTGAACGCGCGCAAGGCGTGCTGCACCCGCGCGCCCAGCTGGGACAGCACCGCGTTCGGCAGGTCCGTGGGCAGTTGTGTGCAGAAGAAGACGCCGACGCCCTTGGAGCGGATCAGCTTGACGGTCTGCTCGATCCGCTCGACGAACGCCTTCGAGGCGTCGTCGAACAGCAGGTGCGCCTCGTCGAAGAAGAACACGAGCTTGGGCGCCGGGAGGTCCCCCGCCTCGGGCAGTTCCTCGAACAACTCGGCCAGCAACCACATCAGGAAGGTCGAGAACAACGCGGGCCGGTCGGACAGGTTCCCCAGCTCGAGCAGGCTGATGACGCCTTTCCCGTCGGCCTGCCGCATGAGGTCGGCGACCGACAGTTCCGGCTCGCCGAAGAACTCGTCCCCGCCCTGCGCGTCCAGGTTGGACAGTGCACGCAGGATCACGCCCGCCGTCGACGGTGAGACCCCGCCGATGCCCTGCAGGTCGGCCTTGCCGTCCGGGCTCGTGAGGTAGGTGATGACGGCGCGCAGGTCCTTCGTGTCGAGCAGCGGCAGCCCTTTGCCGTCGGCCCAGTGGAAGATCAGGCCGAGCGTCGACTCCTGCGTCTCGTTGAGCCCGAGGACCTTCGCGAGCAGGAGCGGCCCGAACCCGCTGACCGTCGCGCGCACCGGCACCCCGGTGCCGCTCGTGCCGAGGGAGAGGAACTGCACCGGAAAGGCCGACGGTGCCCAGTCGTCCCCGGTGTCCGTGGCGCGCTTGGTGATCGCGTCGTTCGCCGTGCCCGCCCGGGCCAGCCCGGACAGGTCCCCCTTGACGTCAGCCATGACGACCGGCACCCCGGCGGCGGACAACCGCTCCGCGATCCCCTGCAGGGTCTTCGTCTTCCCGGTGCCGGTCGCGCCCGCGACGAGCCCGTGCCGGTTCATCATGGCGAGCGGCACCCGGACCCGGGCCTCCGGGTCCGCCTCCCCGTCAACCACCACAGCCCCAAGCTCGACGGCGGCGCCGGAGGTGGCGTACCCGTCCGCGATCTCCTGCGTTGTCCCGGACATCGGCACTCCCCTCGGCGACCGGCGCAGCCGTCAGCGGAAAGTCTAGGAGGGTCAGCGGATTCCGCCACTTGAAAGGCGTTCACCCGCCGGGCACTGCGGGACACAGCGAACGCACCTCGGCCGGACCCGCCGCACGGATCCGGGCGCCGCCACCCGGGCCCGGCCCGCGTAGCGGGCCACACCCACCGGACACCCCAACCCGAACCACCGACGACCACACCGCACGCACAGCGGACCATCCCAACGCCCGCCAGCTGGGCGCCGCGCGCCCCCACCAGCAACCACAGCGAACGCACTTCGGCCAGACCCGCCACGCGATCCGGGCGCAACCTCAGGCCCGCGTCCGCCGCACCGCCCGGCCCCGAGGCCCCCGGCCCGCGCAGCGGGCAGCCACCGAACGCAACCCGGCCAGACCCACCATGCGGATCCGAGCACAACCCCGGCCCGCATCCGCCGCTCAGCGCCACCCGGGCGCTACGCGCCCGCCCCGCGAAGCGGACCACCTCGACCAAACCCGGACACCCAACGCCCGCCACCCGAACCCCGCACACCGGGCCCACGAAGCGGCCCCCAACCCCGAACCACCGGCGACCACACCGCGAACGCACCTCGCCCAGACCCGCAACGCGGATCCGGCTCAACCCTCAGGCACACATCCGCCGACGCCACACCGCCCGGACCCAGCAGCGGGCCACAACCACCCAACGCAACCCGACCACACCCACAACACCGAACCAGGCCCAACCCCCAGACACACACCACCGCACACACCGCCCGGACCCAGCAGCGAGCCACAACCACCCAACGCAACCCGACCACACCCACAACACCGAACCAGGCCCAACCCCCAGACACACACCACCGCACACACCGCCCGGACCCAGCAGCGGGCCACAACACCCAACGCAACCCGACCACACCCACAACACCGATCCAGGCTCAACCCCAGGACACACATCCCCCGCACACCGCCCCGCCCGGACCCAGCAGCGAGCCACAACCACCCAACGCAACCGACCACACCCACAACACCGAACCAGGCACAACCCCCAGACACACACCACCGCACACACCGCCCGGACCCAGCAGCGGGCCACAACCACCCAACGCAACCCGACCACACCCACAACACCGAACCAGGCGCAACCCCCAGACACACATCCCCGGCACACCCGCCACCCGGGCGCTACGCGCCCGGCCTGCGCAGCGGGCCACAACCACCGGACACCCACACCACCGAACACAACCCGACCAGACCCACAACACGGACCCGGGCGCAACCCCGAGCACGCATACACCACCACCCGGCCCCCGAAGCGGGCGTGCCCCCAGGCACTACCGCAAACCGGTGAGCATCTCCAGGGCGTCGATGAACGCGTCGTGGCGGACGGTGTCCGGGGCGAGGTGGGCGAGGGTGGCGATGCCGTTCTCCATGGCGAGCACGATCGCCGCGAGTTGTTCCGCCGGGATGGGCGGGGCCGCCACCCTGGCCCGGATCGCGTCGGCGTACCAGGCGATGCAGCGCCGTTCGTACTCCGCGACGCGCGGCGCGACCGCCGGGTTCCGCAGGGCGTACAGGCGGAACTCGGTCAGCAGCAGGAACCGCGTGCGGTCGGCGAACCGGTTGCCTTCCAGTTCGCGCAGCCGGTCGAGCGCGTCGCGCACCGACGGGCTCTCCTCGTTGATCTGCCCGCCGCGGGTGATGTCGGCGTCCAGCCACCGGTCCAGCACGGCCAGGAACAGGTCGTCCTTGCTGGCGAAGTTCGCGTAGACGGCGCCCCGGGTGTAGCCGGCGCGCTCGGCGATCTGCTCGAGCGTCGTCCGCCCGAAGCCGTGCTCGGCGAAGACCTCCTCGGCCGCGTCCAGCAGCAGCGCACGGGTGCGGGCGACGCTCTCGGTGCGGCTGAGCCGCTTGACACGCGCTGGCACGGCGCTAGCGTAGCTCACATACACGGATGTATCTGGATTCGCTGACGTATCCGGAGGAGCCCATGCGCCGCCGTCCTGTTCTCGGCCTGATCGCCTCGCTCCTGACGTTCGGCCTCGGGGTGCCACCCGCCGCCGCGGCCGAGCCGGCGCCGTTCCTGTGGGGTGTGGCCACCTCGGGTTACCAGTCGGAGGGCAGCGCGCCGGACAGCAACTGGCGCCGGTACGAGCAGGCAGGCACCTCGTCGATCAAGGACCCGTACGGCAACGCGGTCGACTTCCGGCACCGCTACGCCGAGGACATCGCCAACGCGAAGGCGCTCGGCGCGCGGGTGTTCCGGTTCGGCGTCGAGTGGGCGCGGATCGAGCCGCGGGAGGACGTGGTCGACCAGGCGGAGCTGGCGTACTACGACGACGTGGTCGCGCACGTCCTGGCCGCCGGCATGCGGCCGATGATCACGCTGGACCACTGGGTCTACCCGGGGTGGGTGGCCGACCAGGGCGGCTGGGACAACCAGAAGACCGTGGACGACTGGCTCGCCAACGCGCGGCGCGTGGTGGACCGGTACAAGGGCAAGGGCGCCATCTGGATCACGGTGAACGAGCCGACGGTCTACGTGCAGAACGAGATCGCGAACGGCGGGCTGGAGGCGTGGCAGGCGCCGTGGATGCGGTCACGGCTGGTCACGGTGCACCGGCGCGCCTACGACATGATCCACCAGCTCGACCCCGGGGCGATGGTGTCGAGCAACGCGGCCTACATCCCGGCCGTGCAGGCTGCGCTCGACGCGACGTTCGTGGACCACGTCAAGGACAAGCTCGACTTCGTCGGCGTCGACTACTACTACGGCGCGAGCCTGGACAACATCAGCGCCGTGCACGGGGCCGGTGGCGAGTTCTGGAAGATCGACCCGCAGCCGGACGGCATCTACTACGTGCTGCGCTACTACGCGCGGAAGTTCCCGGCGCTGCCGCTGTACGTGGTGGAGCGCGGCATGCCGACCGACAACGGGCAGCCCCGCCCGGACGGTTACACGCGCGCCGACCACCTGCGCGACCACATCTACTGGGTCCAACGCGCGAAGGCCGACGGCATGAACGTGATCGGCTACAACTACTGGAGCATCACGGACAACTACGAGTGGGGCAGCTACCGTCCCCGCTTCGGGCTGTACACAGTGGACGCCAGAACCGACCCGTCACTCACCCGCCGCCCGACGGACGGGGTCGCCGCGTACCGTTCCCTCGTGGACGGCGACGGCGTACCCGCCGGCTACCGGCCGCGGAAGGCACCCGCGGTGTGCTCGCTGGTCGACGGGCTCGACAGCTGCCTCCGCCCCGCGCCCTACCCCGGTCCGCTGGCACCGCTGAACTGAGACCCGAGCCTCGTGCCGCACACAGCGAACGCACCAACCGACCCAGCACCCGCCCGGCAGCGCCCCCGCACAACCCGCTCCCCCGCGACGGGGACGGCGTAGCCGCCGGGCGCAAGACGCCTGCCCCTATCCCGGCCCGCTCACACCGCTGGGCTGTGAGACCCGAGCCTCCCCGCTTCGCGGCGTGCACAGTGGACCCACCAACCCGTCACCATCCGACCGCGCCGCATCCCGTCAACGGCGGCCGCGTGCCCACCAGTCATCGGCCGCGCAAGGCACAAGCGGTGTGCTCGCTGGTCGACGGGCTCGACAGCTGCCTCCGCCCCGCGCCCTACCCCGGTCCGCTCGCACCGCTGGGCTGAGGCTCGACCTCGTCGTCGGTGTCGGGTTCGCGGATCGTGCGGTACACCGAGCGGGTCGCGGCGAGCACCGGGACCGCGAACAACGCGCCGACGATCCCCGCCAGCTCGACCCCGACGGCGACGGCGAGGATCACCGCCACCGGGTGCAGCTTCACCGACTTGCTGACCAGCAGCGGCTCGAAGACGTTGCCCTCCAGCTGCTGCACGAGCACCACGATGCCCGTCACCACCAGCGCGATCAGCGGGCCCTGCGCGACGAGCGCGACCAGCACGGCGACCAGCCCCGTGACGAACGCCCCCACGATGGGCACGAACGCGCCCAGGAACACGAGCGCGGCCAGCGGCAGGACCAGCGGCACCCCCGTGATCCACAACCCGAGCCCGATGCCGACCGCGTCGATCAGGGCGACGATCACCGTCACCCGCACGTAGCGGGTCAGGTCGGCGAACGCGCGCCGGCCCGCCCGGCGGACGAGCTCCCGGTGCCGTTCCGGCAGCGGGTTGGTGACGCCCCGCCACATCCGGTCGCCGTCGTGCAGGAAGAAGATCAGCAGGAACACCACGAGCACGAACCCGGCGAGCACCGTGCCCGCGGTCGACACCGCGCCGAGCGCGCCCGAGGCGATCGCCGACCGGTTGCGCGTGAACCAGCTCTGCCCCTCGGCGAGCATCGAATCGAGCTGGGCGCCGGTCAGGCCGAGCGGTCCGTCGGTGAGCCACGACCGCAGTTGCCGGTAGCTCTCGTCGAGCTGGGTGCCGAGGTCCGGCAGGCCTGCGACGAGCGTGGCGACCATGAACCAGACGAGCCCCACGATCGCGGCGACGCCGACGAGCAGCACGACCGCGGCCGCGAGCCCTTTCGGCACCCCGCGCCGGGTCAGCAGCGACACGCCCGGTGCCAGCAGCGCGGCGACCAGCAGCGCCACGGCGACCGGCGCCACGACGATCATCAACCGGCTGACCACCCGGCCGAGCACCCACAGCGTGGCGGCGATGATCAGGAGGTAGAGGCAGGTCAGCGCGGTCCGCCGTAACGCCCCGGATTCGGTGCTCACCGCTCACAAGGTAGCTGGCCGTGGAGTGGCGTGCTCAACAGCTGGGAACGAAACCGGCCCGCGCGCAGTCGAACGGCGCAACGAAGAGCGGGAGGACCTCAGGTGACGTACCCACAGCAGCAGCAGCCGTTCCCCTACGGCGGTTACGGCCCGCCGCCACCACCGCCGCCGAAGAAGAACACGGCCGCGATCGTGTCGGTGGTCGCGGCGGTGGTGCTGTTGCTGGCCGGGCTGGGCATCACCGGGTTCGTGGCACCGGGCTTCTTCCTGGCCGACGACGAAACCCCGACGGGCGGCGGTGGCACACCCAGCAGCACCACGTCGTCGCAGGCGCCGGACACGAGCGGCGGCGAGGACGTCCTCGAAGCGGTGGCCGACGGGCTCGACGGCCAGGACAAGTCCGCGCTGCGGGACCTGGCGTGCGCCGACGCGGAGTCGATCGTCGACGAGGCCATCGACGACGCCGACGCGGTGACGAAGGCGTCGCTGACCGACACCGAGGAGGTGTCCGACGACGAGGTGACGGGCACCGTCGAGGTGTTCGTCGACGACGAGTCGGCCGAGTTCGAGGTGACGGCGGTGACGGTCGACGACGACTGGTGCTGGCAGGACATCCGCCAGGTCGGCGGCGACTCCCCGACCGCGTCGTCGGAACCGGCGGAACCCACCAGCGCCCCGAGCGGCGAGCCCACCGCGGGCGGGAAGCCGGTCCCCGCCGGCGCGCTCACCGCGATGCAGGCCTTCCTGGACGCGATCAACGCAGGCGACGCGGCGGCGGCCAAGGCCACGCTGTGCAAGGACGCGATCAACACCCCGGCGGACGTCGACGAGCTGGTCGGGTACGACCCGGACCTGCAGATCGACCCCACGATGGACGGGATCTCGTCGAGTGCGCAGTCGGTGCAGCTGTACCTGCGCGGCACCGCGAAGGGGCAGGAGCTGGAGGGCTACTCGACCAACCTGTGGGTCACCAGCTACGACGGCGCGTGGTGCGTACACGCCTTCCGCGCGGTGGTGATCTAGGGGGCTGGCCCGCCGCGCGGGCAGCGTGGTCAGGGGGTGGGGCCCCGGACTGGCTGCTGTGAAGGGGTCCTTCATCGCAACGGCATCCGCTCCGCGGCCCGCGCAGCGGGCCGAACAATCAGAAGCGAAGCGCAACCGACCCGGGTGGCCCCAGACAGGCGGCGCGGCAGGGCCCCGTCACCACCCCGAGCGGGACGAAGGGACCCTTCATCGCACTGACCGCGACGAAGGCCCTTCATCGCAACGGCGTCCGCTCCGCGGCCCGCGCAGCGGGCCGGACAATCAGAAGCGAAGCGCAACCAACCCGGGTGGCCCAGACAGGCGGCGCGGAAGGGCCCCGTCACCACCCCGAGCGGGACGAAGGGACCCTTCATCGCACTGACCGCGACGAAGGCCCTTCATCGCAACGGCGTCCGCTCCGCGGCCCGCGCAGCGGGCCGGACAATCAGAAGCGAGG
>NZ_BAAFVK010000003.1:656897-728542 GCF_054661535.1 Actinophytocola sp. KF-1
AGCGAAGCGCAACCGACCCGGGTGACTCCGGGCAGACCGCGCGGAAGACCCACTCAACCACGCGGAACCCGAGGAACAGACCCTTACCGAACGAAGGGGTCCTTCACCACGCCCAACCTGAGGAAGGACCCCTCATCACAACGGCATCCGCCCCGCGGCCCGCGCAGCGGACCGAACAATCAGAAGCGAAGCGCAACCAACCCGGGTGGCCCCAGACAGGCGGCGCGGAAGGGCCCCGTCACCACCCCGAGCGGGACGAAGGGGCCCTTCATCGCAACAGCGTCCCCGCAGTGGGCCGAACAATCAGAAGCGAAGCGCAACCGACCCGAGTGGCCACCGACAGACCTCGCGGAAGACCCACTCAACCACCCGGAACCCGAGGAACCGGGCCCATACCGAACGAAGGGGTCCTTCCCCACGCCCAACCTGAGGAAGGACCCCTTCGTGGCAACGGCTTCGCCGGGCTTGTCAGTGGGTCGTGTAGGTGAGGCAGTTCGCCGCGTGGTCGCCCTCGCCCGGGCCTACGCGGACTGCGGACGCGGTGCACTCCAGGTTCTTGTTGTGGACGCAGTCGGCCCTCGTGCAGGCGCCTACCTGGGACACGATCTTCGGCAGGCCGCCCTTCGCGGACAGCGGGATGAAGGTGCCGCAGTCCGCCGCGCCGTTCGAGCCGCTCACCGTGATGGCGAACGCGTGGCAGCCCTGGTGGTCGTTGTACGAACACGCGGTGACGGTGCACTCGCTCACAGCGGGCATTTCCGTGGTGGTCATCTTCGCAACTCCTCCGGGAACAGTTCGGCGCATAAAACGTTGCCACCACTTTTATGCGTCCGCAACACGAAGGGTTAGGCCATCCTTACCTTATCTGCCTGCGGAAACGTGCCGAACAGAAAAGTCAGGAACGATTTCGGACCGAGGACGCCTGGGCCCACGACTCGAAATCGAGCACCGCGTCGAAAGTGCCGCCCGCGGCGATCGCCACCGTTCGTTTTATGTCCGCGACCAGGGCCGGGTCCAGCGCCGCGTAACGGGTCGCCGTCGCCACCGCCGTGGCCACCGGGTCGTCCACAACCTCCAGCACCAACCCGGCCGCGGCGGCCGTCGGCGCGTCCAGCGTGGCACCGTCCAGCAGCACCGCCATCGCGCGTTGCGGGCCCAGCGCACGCACGAGGAAGTGCGTGCACCCACCACCCGGGTGCAGCCCCAACCGGGTGAACGTGAACCCGAATCGCGCCCGCGGCCCCGCCACCCGCAGGTCACAGCACAGCGCCAGGTTGGCACCGGCGCCGACGGCCGCGCCCTGCACCGCCGCGATCGTCGGGATCGGCAGGCGGCGGACCCGCAGGAAGCTCTCGTACGTGGCACGCAACCGGTCCCGCACCGCGTGTACCGGCAGACCGGGCGGGCCGAACGTCGCGTCCAGGTCGGCGCCCGCGCAGAACGCCGTGCCGTTGCCCGTCACCACCAGCGCCCGGGCGTCCGCGTCGGCCGCCACCGTGTCGACGGCCGACACCAGCGCCTCCTGCAGCGCGGGCGAGATCGCGTTCCGCTTGCCGGGGTCGTCGAGCCGCAGCAGCCGCACGCCGGGAGCCGGTTCTTCCAGCAGCACAAGGGACATCGTCACGCTCCCGGTCGGGTGGTCACGGCCGTCCACAACGTCTCCTCGTCGGTGGCCACGAGGTCGTGCAGGCGGCTCGCCCACCGGTGACCGGTCTCGTCGCGGAGCGCCCACAGCAACGTCGTGTAGCGGTGCAACGAATGCTCGTGGGTGATGCCCATGGCGCCGTGCAGCTGGTGGGCCAGCCGCGCGACCGTCGTCGCCACCGGTTCCAGCAGCGTGGCCGCCGCGGCGACCCGCGACGGTGTGCGGTCGAGCGCGGCGGACGCGGCGACCTCCAGCAGCACCCGCGCGCACTCCATCTCCGCCATGCGGTGCGCGACGGCCTGCATGCGCGCGAGCGGCCGGCCGAACTGGACCCGGGCGGCGACGTGCTCACGCGTCAGCCGGCACACCGCCTCGACCGCGCCGAGCGCCGCGTGCACCCGGAGCACGGTGAGCCCGGCCGCCTCCGCCGCCACCTCCTCGGCCGGCACGTCGACGCAGGTCACGCGCATGCGTGGCCGCCCGGCGACGTCCCGCCACGGCCGGGCGGTCACGCCGTCGGCGGCCAGGTCGACCCGCGCGGCGGCCGAGTCGCCGAGCAGCAGCACCGCGTCCGACGGCATGTCCCCCGCGACGTCCGCGGTGGCCGTGACCCGGCCGTCCCGGACGACGAGGTCCGCCGCCACCGCCGCGCACCCGGTGGCGACCTCGGCCAGCGGGAGCGGCAGCGCGTGCCGGCCGGTCGCCCGGACGAGGGCGGCGAGGTCGGCGAACGTGCCGCCGGAGCCGCCGTCGGCCTCGTCGACGCCGACGGTCGTCCAGCCCAGGTCGACCATCGTCGGCCACGGGTCGGCGGCCGAACCCAGCACCTCGTCGGCCATGCGGCCCACGTCGTCGACGTCCGGTGGGGGCGCCTCGCGGGACACGATCGTCAGCAGCATCTCGTCGGTGCCGCCGCGGATCGAGAAGCCGGGCGCGGCGAGCTGGGCCTGCGCGAGCAGCCCGGCGAGCCCGTCCCCGCCCAGCTCCGGCACGACGCCGGTCGCGGTGCGGGCCACGTCGACGAGGTCGCGTTCGAACGTGGTGCCGAGGTACTTGAGCACGGCGGCGGCCGCGGCCGGGGCCTGCCCGGCGTCCATCCGCTCCGCCACCCGGCACGCCAGCTCCCGCAGCGTCATCAGCCGCGCCACGACCACGCCGACCGCGGCGGGGTCGTGCGGCCGGTCGAGCAGCGCCGCGAGCAGCGGGTACGTGGACAGCACGCGTTCCATGCCGCCGCGTTCGAACGACAGCTGCTCGGTCACCTGCCGCCAGCCCGCGCCCTCGGCACCGATCACGTGGTCGGCCCGGACGTGCTCAAACAGGACCTCGTTGAAGTGGTGCTCGCCGGACAGGTCGAGGATCGGGCGGACCGTCACGCCCGGCGCGCTCATGTCCACGACGAACTCGGTGAGGCCCTCGTGCTTGCCGCCGCTGTCGTCGGTGCGGGCCAGGACGTACGCGTGGGTGGCGCGGTGCGCGTAGGTGGTCCAGATCTTGCTGCCGCTGATGTGCCACCCGGAGCCGTCACGCACCGCCTTCGTGCGCACGGACGCGAGGTCCGACCCGGACTCGGTCTCGCTCATGCCGAGGCAGAACGTCACCTCACCGGCGGCGATGCCCGGCAGGACGGCCGCCCGCAGTTCGGGCGAGCCGTTGCGGAGGATGGCCGGGCCGATCTGGCGGTCGGCGATCCAGTGCGCGGCCACGGGTGCGCCTGCCCGCAGCAGTTCCTCGGTCACGACGAGCCGGGCCAGGTTGGACCGGCCGGCGCCGAAGGGCGCCGGCCAGGTGATCCCGATCAGCCCGCGCCGCGCCAGCTCACGGGTGAACGCGGCGTCGTGCCCGCGCATCCACCCGTCGCAGCGCGGCGGGACGTCGTGTTCCGCCACCAGTTCGCGGACGGTGCGGCGCAGCTCGTCCAGTTCGTCACCCATTCACGGCCTCCCGCGCCACCACGTAACCCCGCTTCGCCGCCTCGGTCAGCACCTCGGCGGCCACCGACATCTCCCGCTCCGACGGCGGCGCCTCCGGCACCGCGCCGGACGTGTCGACGCCCAGCTCCCGCAGCCGGTCCGCGAGCACGTCGCCCGTCGTCGTGAGCAGCCGCGGCTCGGCACCGAGCCGCACGGTCCCCCAGCGGGTGCGCAGCCGCACCGGCCCGCCGGGCGCGGCGGTGACGTGCTCGACCCGCGCGACGATCCGCCCGGGGTCCGCGCCGCCGTACAGCAGCAGCAGGTCACGGGCAGCCGCGGCGGCGTCCGGCGCGCCACCACCGCCGGGCATCCGCACCCGCGGCGCCCGGTAGTCGCCGACCGCGGTCGAGTTGACGCGGCCCGCCAGGTCGACGTTCGCCGCGTCCAGGACCACCAGGTCGGCGCGGCGCACGAGCGTGCCGAGCACGTCCCCGCGCCACACGACCGCGTCCCCGAACGCGGCGAAGTCCGTGGTGGAGGTCGGCAGCTCGGCGGCGGGGCCCTCGGTGGCGAACCCGGCCTCGAACAGCTGGCGGAACTTCCGGTCGTTCAGGCGCGCGGCCACCTCACCCGCCAGCACCGGCCAGTGGAACCCGGTGAACACCCAGCCCCGGAACTCCCTCGCCGCCAACGCAAGGAACGAGACGACCTCCCCGTTCACGCCATCCCCCCGGCGTAAGCCACGCAACCCTCCGTCGCCAACCAAGCCCCGAACAACCGCCGGAACGGCCGATCACCCAGGCACTCGGCCACCTCAACCACCCACACCAGCCAGCCGAACACCCAGCCCCGGAAATCCCTCGCCGCCAACGCCAAGAACGACACAACCTCCCCGTTCACGCCATCCCCCCGGTGTAGGCGGCGACGTCCCTCGGGTACCGGCCCGGTACGCCGTCGGGAGCGGCCGCGCCGGGTGACAGCACGACCGTGTCGACGAGCAGGCCCGGCAGGTCCGCGCGCACGCCGTCGGGCAGGCCGAGTTCCTCCGCGACCACCACCACCCGGCTCGCCGCCTGGGCCGCCGCCATCGCCTCGCCGGGTGGGGCGCTGAACACGCTGTTGCCGTCCGCGTCGGCGCGGTCGGCGTGGACGAACGCCACGTCGACCGGCAGCGCGCTGACCACGGTCGCCTCCCCGAACGGGCTGCTCACCCGCGCCAGCATGCCGCCGGACCAGTCGTCGGTCGCGTAGCCGGTGCCGGGGTGCACGTGGACCGGCGCGAACGGCAGGCCCTGGGCCGCGGCGCCGAGTGCCGCGGCGAGCACACCCATCGGCAGCTCGTGCCACCGGATGTCACTCCCGTCCTGCCAGGCGCGGCGGAAGTGCCAGGTGGGCGCGGGGCCGACCGCGTTCCAGCAGTGCGCGAACGTCGCCTCGGCCACCACCCCGGCGCCGATCAGCCGGTCCAGCAGCAACCCGCCCGACGCGAGGACGACGTGGAGCCCGCGGACCTCCTGCCGCACCAGCTCCTCCCCCACCGCGAACAGCTGGGTCCCGAAGTTGCCGAGCCACACGGTGTCGCCGGGGCGCACGGTGGCGACGGCGTCGGCGAGCGCGGTCACCGGCGGCTCCCGGCGGCCTGCCGCACCAGGAGCTGCGCGGGCCGGTACCGCGGATCGCCGAACCGGGCCAGCAATCCCCGCAATCCCGCCAGCACCTCGGCGGGGCCGGTCTGCGCCAGGTACTCCCACGGGCCGACCGGGTGGTTCATGCCGAGCCGCAGCGCGAGGTCCACGTCGGCGGCGTCGGCGGTGCCTTCCTCGACGAGCGTGACCGCCTCGTTGACCATCGTGTGCGCCAGCCGGTCGACCACGAGCCCCGGCAACGCGAGCACGGGCACCGACGCGGCGCCGAGCGCGTCCGCGACGTCGAACGCCGGCGCGATCCTCGCGACCTCGTCGGTCACCACCTCGGCGAAGAACCCGTCCTCGACCCGGTGCAGCCGCACCCAGCCGACGCCGTCCGGCAGCACGGACACCCAGCCACCGTGCGAGGAGTCCACGACGACCCGGCCGTGCCTCGCCAGCGACGTCACCACCGCCACGTCGGCGTCCGCGCACGTCGACGTCCGGTACACCACGATGTCACCGTCCCCGTCGGACGGCAGCGGGAGCTGCGGCGCGCCGGGCCCGGTGATCCGCACCCGCGAGGACGACGGCGACGGCTGCCGGGTGACCTCCGCCTGCGCCGCCTTCGGTTTACCCTCGGCGTAGTCGTAGTAGCCGCGGCCCGCCGCCCGGCCGGTCGTGCCCGCCCGCACCAGTTGCCGGGTCAGCGGGATCGGCCGGTACCGGGGGTCGCCGAACTCGCGCAACGCGGTCTCCGACGAGCCGAGGTGCGTGTGCAGTCCGGTGAAGTCCAGCAGTTCCAACGGACCCATGCGGTGCCCGAGCGCACCGCGCACGGCCGCGTCGACCACCGGCGCGGCCACGCCTTGGGTGACGAGGAGCTGCGACTCGTAGTACAGCGGGCGGCAGACCCGGTTCACGATGAAGTTCGGCGAGTCAGCGCACAGCACGGCCGTCTTCCCGAGCGCGGCGACCCACTCGCGCGCCCGCGCCACCACCTCCGGGTCGGTGCGGGCGCCGCGGATGATCTCGACGAGCCGCATCTTCACGGGCGGGTTGAAGAAGTGCATGCCGACGACCCGCGCCGGGTCGCCGTACGCCACCCCGAGCTCGCCGATCGACAGCGACGACGTGTTGGACGCGACGACGAGCTTCTCGTTGCCGGCCGACCGCACCTCGTCGAGCAGGGATCGCTTGGCGTCCATGCGTTCCACGATCGCCTCGACGAACAGGTCCGCGTCCCGCACGGCCTCGGCGACGCTCGCCGCCGTGGTCACCTCGACCGGGCCGTCCGCCAGCATCAGCGCGTGCCCGCGGGCGGTCGCCTCCGGGTCGGCGTCCACCACGGTCACGGTCGCGCCCGTCTCCGCGAACACCCGTGCGATCCCGCGTCCCATCGGGCCGAGCCCGGCCACCACGACCCGCATCACGCCACCCGCTCGATCACCGCGGCGACACCCTGGCCGCCGCCGACGCACAGGCTCGCGACACCCAGCGCGGCGTCGCGGCGGGCCAGTTCGTGCAGCAACGCGACGACGAGGCGGCAGCCGCTCTGCCCGGTCGGGTGCCCGAGCGCGATGCCGCCGCCGTTGACGTTGACGCGCTCCTCGTCGAGTTTCAGCTCGCGGACGTTCTGCACGACCTGCGCGGCG
The DNA here is from genome assembly GCF_054661535.1 of Actinophytocola sp. KF-1. NCBI lineage: Bacteria > Bacillati > Actinomycetota > Actinomycetes > Pseudonocardiales > Pseudonocardiaceae > Actinophytocola > Actinophytocola sp. KF-1. The sequence goes on from NZ_BAAFVK010000003.1 coordinate 663,736, forward strand.
AACGCCTCGTTGATCTCGACCAGGTCGAGGTCCGATGTGGACACCCCGGCCCGGTCGAGCGCCCTCGGGATCGCGGCGGTCGGCCCGATGCCCATGACCGTCGGGTCGACGCCGACCGCGCTGAACGACCGCATCCTGCCCTGCGGGGTGAGGCCGTGCGCGGCGACCGCGTCCGCACTGGCCAGCACCACGGCCGCGGCGCCGTCGGCCATCTGGCTCGCGTTGCCCGCGGTCACGGTGCCGCCGTCGGCGAAGGACGGCGTGAGCCGGGCGAGGCGCTCGGCGGTGGTGTCGGTGCGGAAACCCTCGTCGCGGTCGAGCACGTCGCCGTCCGGCAGCGGCACGTCGACGACCTGGTCCGCGAAGTACCCGTGCGCCCACGCGGCGGCGACCCGCTGGTGGCAGCGCAGTGCCCACGCGTCCTGGTCCGCGCGCGACACCCCGTACCGGGCCGCGATGTTCTCCGCGGTCTGCCCCATGTTCAGCCCGCACACGGGGTCGGTGCCACCGTCGCGCCAGCCGTCGGCGAGCACGATGTCGCCGCGCTTCACCCCGCCCCACCGCAGCGCGCCCGGCGCGAGGTAGGGCATCGTGCTCATCGACTCGGCCGCCACCGCGACCGCGATGTCGGCTTCGCCGGACGCGATCGACCGCCACGCCAGCTGCACGGCCTTGAGCCCGGACGCGCAGGCCATGTTGATGGTCTGGGACGGTGCGGTCTCGGGGAACCCGGCCCGCAGCGCGACCTGGCGGCCGGGGTTGGGCCCGTTGCCCGCCTGCCTGCAGTTGGCGAGCACGACCTCCTCGACCAGCTCCGGCCCGATGCCCGCCCGCGCCACCGCCTCGCGGGCGGCGAGTGTCGCCAGCTCGACCACCGGGGTGTCACGCAGGGAACCGCCGTACCGCCCGTTGGGCGTGCGGACGGCGCCGAGCAACAGCACGTCACGGGACACGGTGCACCTCCGAGTGTTCCGCGCGGACCACCCGCCGCGCCTTGTGGGTCGTGCGGGGCAGCGCGCCCGGCGCGACGATGTCGATCACGGCCCGCACCTGCAGCTCCGTGCGGAGCGCGGCGGCGAGCCTGCCACGCAGCTCGCGGTCCTCGACGGCTTCGACCTGCACGCGCAGCGCCGTCGGGTAACCGGTGACGGGGTCGGCGAGCGCGGGGTCGAGGACGACGCGGAACTCCGCGAGGTCGCCGACGGTGTGGCGGACGACGTTCTCGACCGCCGACGGAAACACGTTCACGCCACGCACCACCAGCATGTCGTCGGCGCGCCCGCGGACACCGCCGACGAGCCGCGCGTGGGTGCGGCCGCAGTCGCACCGGGCGCTGTCGCGGACCACGACGTCCCCGGTCCACCACCGCACCAGCGGGCAGGCCTCCTTGTCGAGGTGCGTGAGCACGAGGACGCCCGGTTCGCCGTCGGGCACGGGCGCGCGGGTGACCGGGTCGACCACCTCGGCGTACGCGAAGTCCTCCGCCAGGTGCCCGCCGGCCTGCGCGGCGCACTCCCACGCGGTCGGCTGGAACTCGAGGCAGCCGTAGCCGTCGTGGCAGCGGGCACCCCACTCGCGTTCGATCAGCGCGCGGGTGGCGGGGACCTGGCCACCCGGTTCGCCGCCGACCATCACGTGCCGGACCGCGGACTCGGCGAGGGGCCTGCCGAGGCCGCGGGCGCGGTCGGCGAGGTGCAGCAGGAACGACGGCGTGCCGCCGACGGCCGTGGTGCCGTAGCGGAAGATCGTCTCGATCTGCCGTTCGGTGTCGCCGGAACCGCCGGGGATGACGGTCGCGCCGAGCCGCGTGTAGCCGAGGGTGCCGCCGAGCCCGCCGACGAACCACGCGAACGAGAACAGGCACTGGTACACGTCGCCGGGCCGCACGCCCTGGCTGTATGCGGCGCGGGCGTACAGGTCGGCCCAGCGGTCGAGGTCCCGGCGGGTCCAGCCGACCGGGGTGGGCACGCCGGTGGTGCCGGACGAGAAGTGCAGCCGCGCGAGGTCTTCCCGCCCTACCGCGAGGAAGTCGCCGTAGGGCGGGTGCTCGTCGATGGACCGCTGGTAGCCGGCCTTGTCGGTGAACGGGAGCGCGGCGAGGTCGTCGAGGCCGGTCAGGTCGGCGGGGTGCCAGCCGAGGTCGTCCCACTGGCGGCGGTAGTGGCGGCTGGTCTCGTGGAGGCGGGTGAGCTGGGCGCGCAGCCGCTCCAGTTGGTGGTCGCGGAGCCGTTCCCGCGGCCACGTCTCGCAGTCGTGCAGGGTGTGCCGCGTCGCCATGGTCAGACCGCCTCGAGCACGTTGCCGGTGCACATGGTGCCCGCGGGGCCGCCGAGGAACGCGACCAGCGCGGCGGTGTCCGCGTGCGGGGTCGCGATGATCGCGTTGACGCGGACGCCGCGGGGCGCGGCCTCGCGGGCGAGACTGCGGCACAGGGACGTCACCGCGCCGGTGAGCGCCGGACTGTCCACTGTGGTGCACCGGAGGAGCACGCCGTCGCCGGGCGCGGCGGCCACGACCGCGTCCCTGGCGGCGACGAACGCGTCGGCGAGCGCCGCGGCGACCGCGCCGGACGCGGTCTCCGCGAGCCCGAACTCGCCCGTGACCTCGACGACCCGCTGGCTCACGCCACGGCCTCCGCGGCGATCGCACGCGACAGCACCAGGCGCTGGATCTCCGACGAGCCCTCGTAGATCTCCAGCACGCGCTGGTCGCGGTAGAGCCGTTCGGCCGGGCACGGCTTGCAGAAACCGTCACCGCCGTACACCTGGACCGCGAGGTCGACGGCCCGGTGCGCGACCTCGCTCGTGTGCAGCTTCGCCATCGCCCCCGGCAGTGACACCGGCTGGCCGGTGTCGTACGCCTTCGCCGCCTCGTAGGTCAGCATGCGCGCGGCGGACAGGTCGACGGCGAGATCGGCGAGCCGGAACCCGATGCCCTGGTTCTCGATGACGGGCTTGCCGAACGTGTGCCTGCGCGCGGCTTCCCGCGCGGCGAGCCGGTACGCGGCGTACGCGATGCCGAGTCCTTGCGCCGCAACGCTCACACGGCCGAGGTCGAGCGTCCGCAACGCCAGTTTCAGGCCGCGGCCGACCTGACCGAGCACGTCGCCCGCCGTGACGCGCACGCCGTCCAGCTTGAGGTTGCTGGTGCGGGTGCCGCGGATGCCCATCTTGTCCTCGATGCGGTCGATCGTCACCCCGGGCGCGCCTGCGGGCACGACGAACGCGGTGATGCCGCGCGCACCCGCGCCGGGGTCGGTCTTCGCGAACACCACGTACCGGGTCGAGACGCCGCCGTTGCCGATGTAGATCTTCTCGCCGGTGAGCCGCCACCCGTCGCCGTCGGGTTCCGCGCGGGTGCGGATGGCGGCCGCGTCGCTGCCCGCGCCCTCCTCGGTGAGCGCGAAGCTGATCGCCTCGCCCGCACGCAGCGGGCCGAGCAGGTCACGCTTCTGGTCGTCGGTGCCCGCGAGGCGGACCGGCACCGCACCCAGCGCGTGCGCGGCGAGGATGGCGCCGGTCGACGCGCACGCGGCGGAGACTTCCTCGACCACGGCGGCGATCGCGGTCATCGACAGGCCCGCGCCGCCGTACTCGGCGGGCACGAGCATGCCCGACAGTCCGGTTTCGACGAACGTCTCGACGTGCTCGAACGGGTACCGCTGCGCGCGGTCGAGCTCCTCGGCCAGCGGCGCGAACCGTTCCGTCGCGACCTTGCGCGCCAGGTCCCGCCACCTCGTGGCGTCGGCGTCCAACGTCGGTTCCCAGAGCACCGTCACGGCCGCGCCTCCTTGCCAATCCTTGCCAAAATCAACGTCGACGTAGATGCTGACAACGGTACACAGGGGACCTATGAAGTCAAGGGGCTGCCGAGCATGGGCAAGGTCACCGTCAGCACGGACGATCCGGTCGCGGTCGTCACGCTGGACTCGCCGGAGAACCGCAACGCGCTGTCGACCGACCTGCTGGTCGAGCTGGCCGGCGCGCTCGACGACCTGGACGCCGATCCCGCTGTGCGCGCGATCGTCGTGACCGGCGGCGGCACGTTGTTCGCGTCGGGCGCGGACGTGCGGCTGTTGCGGGACGTCGCGCCGGTCGAGTACGCGGGGTCGGCGCGCGGCGCGTGCTGGCGGCGGATCGGCGCGGTGGAGACGGTGCTGGTCGCGGCGGTCGCCGGGGTCGCGCTGGGCGGCGGCTGCGAGCTGGCGCTGGCGGCGGACCTCGTGGTGGCGGCCGACACCGCGGTGTTCGGACAGCCGGAGGTGAAGCTGGGGCTGGTGCCCGGCGCCGGCGGCACGCAGCGGTGGGCGCGGGTGGCCGGGCGGTACGCCGCGGCCGGCGTTGTCCTCACAGGACGGACGGTGGACGCGTTCGAGGCACGGGACCTCGGCCTGGTGCACCGGATCGTGCCCGCGGAACGGCTGGTGCCCGCGGCGGTCGCGGTGGCGTCGGAGGTCGCGGCGAACGGACCGCTGGCCGTGACGGCGGCGAAGGCGGCCGTGCGGCGGGCGGAGGAGGTGCCGTTGTCGGCGGCGCTGGAGTACGAGCGGCAGCAGTTGCTGCTGATGCTGACGAGTGAGGACCACGTCGAGGGGATCACGGCGCTGCTGGAGGAGCGGGCGCCGCGGTTCACCGGGCAGTGAGGAGCGGCATGGACATCGCACGGATCTCCCCTTCCGAGGCGGAGTTGCGGGCCGCGGCGCGTGCCGGCACGCCAGTGCTGGTGACGGCGGCCGGGCTGCGCTGCTCACCGGAGGTCGTGGCGTTCCTGCGCCGGCTGGAATCGGCGGCGCTCCCGACCGCGGCGGTCGTGAGTGGACGGTGCGACGCGAGCGCGCTGGCCGTGCTCGCGACGGTGACGCTCGGGTTCGTGACCGACGACGTGGTGGTGGACGTGGACGCCGCGACCGTGCTCGCGCTCGGCCTCACGTCGTCCCTGCCGGCCGCGCTGGGCGGTGCACGGGCACGGGGCCTGTTGTTCGCGGAGTCGGTGAACGCCCACACGTTGCGCGCGTCCGGGTTGGCCCGGTTCGGCGACCCGTCGGCGGCGGTCAGGCGGCTGGCGGAGCCGTCGGCCGCGCTGCTGGCGCGGTCGTTGTGGTTCGCCGGGCGGTCCACACCCGCGCAGGCGCGGGACTACGACCGCGAGTTGCTCGCATGAGCGCGCTGGTGTTCGGGTGCGGGCCGATCGGCGCACGGGGCGACGCCGGGCGGGCCGAGTCGCTGGCCGCGCTCAGTGCGGCGTGGGCGGGCGGCGTCCGCGACTTCGACACGGCGCCCAGCTATGGGGACGGCGCGGGCGAACGCCTGCTCGGCGAGGCGCTGCGGAGGTGGCCGCGGGAGTCGGTGCGCGTGTCGACGAAGGTGGGCCGCGTGCGGATGGCTCTCGCGGATCCGTACGGCACGGCGTCGGTGCGACGGGAGCCCTTGTTCGACTTCACCGCGACGGCCGTGCGGCGGGGGGTGGCCGAGAGCCTCGACCGCCTGGGGCTGGACCGCCTCGACACGGTGTACGTCCACGACCCGGACGACCACCTGGAGGTGGCGCTGGCGGAGACGGTCCCCGCGCTGCGGGAACTGCCGGAGGTGGGCGCGGTGGGGGTGGGCACGACGTCGGTGGCGACGGCGCGGGCGCTGCTGGGGGTGGTGGACGTGGTGATGATCGCGAACCGGTGGAGCCTCACCCGCCGGGACGCGGCCGGGCTGCTGGACGCCTGCGGCGCGGCGGGCGTGACGGCGCTGGCGGCGGCCCCGTTCGACTCGGGCTTGCTGGCCGATCCGGGCGGGAGGTACCTCTACCGGGACGCACCCGCCGAGGTGCTGGCGCGGGTACGGGTGATGACGGCGATGTGCGAGGCACACGGGGTGCGGCTGCCACAGGCGGCGCTGGGGTTCCCCCTGCGGCATCCGGCGGTGAGCGGGGTGGTCGCGGGCATGCGCTCGGCGGCCGAGGTGCGGGAGAACCTCGCGTTGCTCCGGGAACCGGTCCCGGAGACACTGTGGACGGCGCTGGATCAGCTCGTCACATAGGCCTCGAAGACCCGGTCCGCCTTCTCGTCGTGCCACATCGGACCGGGCGGGTAGTAGAACGCGAACTCGTCGATGCCCGCCTCGCGGTAGCGGCCGGTGAAGTCCGCCACCGCGGCCACCGAACGCCAGATCGGCTGCTCGGTGACCGCCGGGCTCCCCGCCAGCAGCATCTTCCTGATCGGGCGGTCGCCCAGCGCTTCGGCGCGGCGCCTCGTCACCGCCAGGTGGTCGGCCTCGCTCAGGCCGAAACCCCCGTAGGAGACCCAGCGGTCCGCGTACTCCGCCGCCAGCCGCAGCGACCTCCGACCGTGTGCGGCGATCGTCAGCGGGATGCGGCTGACGGGTGCCAGTGCGGGGAAGGACGTCAGGACCGGGTCTCCGCGCAGTGCCGCCGACACCGTCGACACCACCTCCGCGAACGGCACCTCCCGGCCGGCCGCGCGGTCGGCCGCCGCGTACCCCGCGCCCAGGCCGAGTTCGAGGCGCCCACCCGAGATGTGGTCCACCGACAGCGCGTGCCGCGCCAGTACCGCGGGCGGCCGCAGAACCCCGTTGGCCACCAGCGAACCCAGCCGGACCCGGGACGTCGCCGCCGCGAGTGCGGGCAGCACGCTCCACGCGTCCAGCCACGGCTGCTCCGGGCGCGCGGGGTTGAGCAGGTGGTCGTCCACCCACACCGCGGCGACGCCCATGTCCTCCAGGCGCCGCGCGTGGACGAGCAGCTCCCGCCAGCTCACGCCGGGGATGAGCAGTGCGTGGATCATCGTGGGAAGCCACCCACCTTCGCGACCCGGCCCGGCACGGGCACACCCAGCTTCCCGGTCACCCAGCGGGCGTGCGCGATGGTCTCGTCGAGGTCCAGGCCGGTGTCGTAACCCATGCGGTGCAACGTGTAGACCACGTCCTCCGTGGCGACGTTGCCCGACGCGCCCGGCGCGAACGGGCACCCGCCGATGCCGCCGAGCGACGCGTCCAGCGCCCGCACCCCGCTGCGCACGGCCGCCACCGCGTTCGCCACGCCGGTGCCGCGGGTGTCGTGCAGGTGGATGCGCATCGGCACCGTCGGCGACAGCTCGCGCAGGATCCCGAACCGGGTCTCCACATCGGACGGCACCGCCACGCCGATGGTGTCGGCGAGGCACACCTCGTCGGCGTCGATGTCGGCGACCGCGGCGGCCACCGACGTGAACCGGTCCTCGGCGACCTCGCCCTCGAACGGGCACCCGAACGCGGCGCCGATCGTGACGGCCACCCGCACCCCGTCGACGCGGCCCCGGCCGCGGATCTCCCGCACCACGTCGAGGGCGTCGAGGGTGCCCATGCCCTGGTTCCTCCGGCTGAACGTGTCGCCGGCGAGCACGACCGTCGTCACCTCGCGGATGCCGCAGGCGACCGCGCGTTCGTAGCCGCGGACGTTGAGCACGAGCGCGCTGTAGGCGACACCGCCGGCCGGCAACGCCGTCGCGACCTCGGCGGCGTCGGCCAGCTGCGGCACCCGGTCGGGACGGACGAACGACGTCACCTCGATCCGCCGCACGCCGGTCCGCGCGGCCCGGTCGACCAGCTCCAGCTTGTCCGCTGTGGACAAGGTGGTGGCCTCGTTCTGCAGCCCGTCCCGCGGTGACACCTCGACGATCTCGACGCGCTCCACGCGGCGCCTCCTATCCGGTGAGGGACGCGGCCGAGACGAGCCCGGATCCCCCGTCCAGTTCGATCAGCGCGCCGCTCACGGCGTCGGCCACCCCGGACCCGAGCGCGGCCACCCACTCGGCGACCTCGGCGAGCGCCGTGTCCCGGCCGAGCGGCGTGGTCGCGACGATCCGCGCCAGGACGTCCGGTGGCAGTTCGTCGCCGACGCCGGCGGTGAGCACCGTGCCGGGCGCGAGGCAGAACAGGCGGACGTCCCGCCACTGCCGGGCGAGCGACCGGGTCAGCGCCGCGACCCCGGCGCGGGCGGCGGCGGAGTGCGCGAGGCCCGCGATACCGCGGTCCGGCGCGGACAGGGACAGGTTCACGACCCGGCCACCCGCGAGGCCGGGCCGCGCCGCCCGCAGCAGCGACGCGAGCGCGGTGAGGTTGAGGTCGGCGACGGCGGCGAACCCGCGCCGGGAGATGTCGGCGGCAGGGGCGACGAACTGGCCGCCCGCGTTGTTGACCAGCAGGTCCAGCGGTCCCAGCCCGGTGACGAACGCGGCGGCGGCGTCCCGGTCGCGGATGTCCAGCGGGGTGTACCGGAACCGCTCCCCCGCCAGCTCGGCGGTCCCGGCGAGCGCGCCGGCCCGCCGCCCGACCCCGGCGACCGACGCGCCCAGCTCGACGAGCCGCAGGGCGACCGCCCGCCCGATGCCGGACCCGGCGCCGGTGACGAGCGCGGTCTTCCCGGCCAGGGCGTTCCCGGGCAACACCCGGCAGTCGTCCGGCCGCGGGGCGGTCACGACAACCCCGGCACGGGTGCGAGCAACCCGCCGTCGACCGGCAGGACCACGCCGGTCACGAACGGGGCGCCGTCGAGCAGCCACCACACGGCCTCGGCCACCTCCTCGGGTTCGGCGGCCCGCCCGACGGGGTGGGCGGCGGCGAAGTCGTCGAGGCCGTCGACCAGCCCGGTGCGGACGAGACCCGGCGCGACGGCGTTCACGCGGACGCCCCTGGACGCGTACTCGACCGCGGCGGTCCTGGTCAGCCCCACGATGGCGTGCTTGCTGGCGACGTACGCGCTCGACCGCGCCACCCCGCGCACCCCGGCCCCGGACGCGGCGTTGACGATCGCGCCGCCGCCGGCGGCGAGCAGGTGCGGGAGCTGGGCGCGCATGCACGACAGGACCCCGCCGACGTTGACCCGCTGCACGCGCCAGAACACGTCGTCGGGGTAGTCGGCCAGGTCGGCCCACACGCCGGTGATCCCGGCGTTGTTGTACGCGAGGTGCAGCCCGCCACCCCAGGCGACGGCCTGCTCGACGGCCGCCGTGACCTCGTCAGGCCGGGCGACGTCCACGCGCACGGCGAGCCCGTCGAACTCGGACGCCACGGCCCGCGCGGCGTCGAGGTCCCGGTCCGCGACCACGACGGCGACACCCGCCCTGGCGATCCGCCGCGCGGTGGCGGCACCGATCCCCCGCCCACCACCGGTCACGAACGCGACCCGGCTCACCTCCGGCACCACCCCACCGCCCCCGCGCGACGCGCGGGGCGTGGCTGCGTCCGGGCGGTCAGTTCTTGGGGGCCAGTGAGGACAGTGCCATCTCGATGAACACCTCGCCGAAGTCGGCCAGGCTGCGTTCGCCCTCCGGGTTGTACCAGCGGTGGATCCAGTTGAACATGCCGATGATGCCCATGACGGCGATCGACGGGTCGATGTCCGAACGGAACTCGCCCGCGTCCGCGCCCGACTTGATCACCTGCGCGAGCACGCGGCCGTACCGGTCGGCGTTCTCGCGGATGTGGTCGGCCTCCGGGCCGGACATCACCTGGTGCACGTTCTCGCTGAGGAAGATGAACAGCTCCGGCAGCTCCGCCATCGTGCGCACGTACTCGCGCAGCGCCGCGGCGAGCCGTTCGGGCGCCGGGTCGGGCTGGGCCGCGACCTCCTCCAGCCGGGTGCGCATGGTCTCGATCGGGTCGTGCAGGAGGCCGACCAGCAGCTCCTCCTTGGTCCCGACGTAGTAGTACAGCGTCGCGCGCCGGATGCCCACCTCGGTGGCCACGTCCTCCAGCGTCGACTGGCCGTACCCGAGCCGGGTGAACACCCGGCCCGCGCCCGCGAGGATCTCCTCCCAGCGGGCGTCCGACCGGCGGCCGCTCGCCTGCCTGCGTTCCATCCGCCTGCGCGCGATGTCGCTCGCAGGCTCGGCCTTGGTCGCCGTACGGCGTTGACGTGGCGCGGCCACTACCGATCGAACCCCCTCGCGGTTCCGAGACCCTGTCGGCCCCCACCCTAGACCGCACGGAGCGCCCGTTTGAGGACCTTCCCGCTGGCGTTGCGGGGAAGTTCGGTGTCGACCTGGAACGTCGCGGGCACCTTGTACCCGGCCAGCCGGTCGCGGCAGTACGCGCGCACCGCCGCCTCGTCGAGCGAGGCGCCCGTCTCGAGCACCACGTGGGCGCGCACGACCTCGCCCCAGTGCTCGTCCGGCACGCCGACCACGGCCACCTCGCGGACCCCCGGGTAGCGGCCGAGCACGTCCTCGATCTCCACCGGGTAGATGTTCTCGCCGCCCCGGATGATCATGTCCTTCTTGCGCCCGGACAGGTACAGGTAGCCGTCGGCGTCCCGCCACGCCATGTCCCCGCCGCGGAACCAGCCGTCGACCAGCACCTTCGCGGTCTCCTCCGGTTGGTTCAGGTACCCGGACATGACCGCGTCGGAGCGGGTGACGATCTCGCCGACCTCGCCGTCCGGCACGTCGTTCATGTCGTCGTCGCACAGCCGCAGCACCACGCCCATACCGGCCTTGCCGATGGACCCGAGCAGGTGCTCCTGGCCGGCGAGGGCGAGCCGGTGGTCCTCCGGGGTGAGCACGGTCTGCAGCCCCGCCTCGGTGCCCGCGCCGAACATGTTCATGAAGTCGCAGTGGAACCGGTCCATGGCCCGCCGCAGCAGCGACGGCGACATGGGCGCCGCGCCGTACCCGATCGATCCGAGCTTGGCGAAGTCGCCCTCGATCACGGCAGGCTCGTGCAGCAGCGTGTCGATCATCGTGGGGACGAGGAACACGCCGTCCAGCTCGCGGTGCGCCATCCAGTGCGCGACGGTCTTCGCGTCGAACGCGGGCAGCACGAGCGACGTGTGTCCACGTGCGACGCCCGCGAGCGTGTAGAGCATGCCGCCGACGTGGAACAGCGGCGCCGCCGAGTAGTGGAACGAGATGTTCGTCATCCGCCGTTCGACGATGCACTGCATGACCATGTGCTTGGCCATGCGCTGGCTGTGCATGACGCCCTTCGGCAGCGCGGTGGTGCCGCTGGTGAACGCGAGGCACACCAGCTCGTCGTCGGCGACGGGCGTGTCGATCTCGACGTCGTCGCCGTGCTCGACCAGCGACTCGTACGACTCGTCCCCGGACGCCGAGTCGTAGCTGATCGTCGCCTTCAGACCCGGCACGTCGACCGCGCGCACCATGTCGGTGTAGCGGTCGGAGAAGAACAGCACCTTCGCCTCGGCGGTGCGCAGCAGCGTCTGCAGCTCCGGCTTCGCGAGGCGGAAGTTCAGCGGCACGTACACGGCGCCGAGCTTCATGCAGGCGAGCAGCGTCTCCACGTACCGCGGCGAGTCGGTGGCGAAGAGGGCGACCCGGTCGCCCTTCTCCACCCCCATCCGCCGCAGGGCCGAGGCGATGCGGTTGACCCTGCTGTTGACCTCGCGGAAGGTGTAGCTGTCGGTGTCGGTGACGAAGCAGGCACGGTGCGGCACCGTGCTCGCGTTGATGCGGATCCAGTCCGCGATGCGGGAGTTCTGCTGGACCACCATTGTCCACTCCGGAGTTGTCGCAAGAGGTCAGGACAGCTTCGGCATTACCTCGGTGCCGATCAGTTCGATGGAGCGCATCACCTTCTCGTGCGGGATGTTGTACGACTGCACGAGCAGGAGCAAGATGTCGACACCGACCGCTTCGTAGCGTCGGCACATGGACACGAAGTGGTCGGGGTCGCCACAGAGGACGGTCTCGTTGTTCACCAGGTAGTCGAAGTCCAGGTCCGTCAGGTCCATGCCGCCGAGCAGCTTGCGGGCGTACTCGTAGCTGCCGAGGTTCGTGCCCTCCTGCCACGCGCCCAGCTCGGCGATGGTCTTCAGCGACGTCTGGATGTACCACGGGAACGCCTCGCGGGAGTCGGCGTGCGCCTCCGCGGTGGTCTCCGCGCAGTGGGCCTGCGCGAACGTGGCGATCCGGTTGTTGACGAACTTCCCGACGGGTTTCACCTGTTCGAGGCCGTCGTGGTAGCGGGCGATGCGCTTGGTGAGCGCCTCCGGTGGCACCGCGACCGAGAAGGACAGCAGGCCGAGCCCCTTCTGCCCGATGATCTCGTGGCTGTCGGCGCTGGAGCTGGCGCCCCAGATCGGCGGGTGCGGCGCCTGCATCGGTTTGGGCACGACCCCGCGCGGCGGCAGCTTGAAGAACTCACCGTCCCAGCTGAACTCCTCCTCGGTCCAGCAGCCGACGATGACGTCGAGTGCCTCCTCCCACATGGGGCGGGTGTCCGGCGGGCTGATGCCGAAGCCCTCGATCTCCAGGCGGGTGCCGGACCGGCCGGTGCCGAACTCGAGGCGGCCCTTGGACAGGATGTCCACCGTGGCCGCCGCCTCCGCGGCCCGCACCGGGTGGTTGTACGGGAACGGCAGCAGCCGGACGCCGTGGCCGATGCGGATGTTCTCCGTGCGGGCGGCGATGGCGCCGTAGAACACGCCGGGCGCCGAGGAGAACGAGTACTCGTCGAGGAAGTGGTGCTCGACGGTCCACACGCTGTGGAACCCGAGCCGGTCGGCCAGCTCGATCTGCTGGAGGGTGTTCTCGAAGGCGTGGTAGGCGCTGTCCGGACCCCACGGGCGCGGGACGGGCAGCTCGTACATCAGGGCGAGCTTCATGCTGCGGCTCCCGCGATGGATCCGGTGTGGACGGTACCGGGCGTCAGCCCGAGGTCGTACGCGACGAGCAGGCCGCTCAGGCCGAACGTGACGTACAGGGCGCCGTCGGCGCCGACGCAGCAGTTGGTGGGCTGCGTGCCGTCGCCGGTCTCGATCGACTCCTTCAGCGCACCGTCCACGTAGACATGGATGACGTTCCCGACGCTGCCGCACACGTACAGGGTGCCGTCGCCGTCGAAGGCGAACCCGTCGGGCATGCCCGACGGCAGCTTCAACACCTGCCGCGGCTCGCCGAACTCACCGCCGGACACCTCGAACGCGAGCACCTTGCGGGTCAGCGACTGGCTCAGGTACAGCCGCCCGTCCGGGCCGAACGCGACGCCGTTGGGCATCGCGGGCACCTCGACGTGACCGAGCCGGGTACCGTCCGGTCCGATGGCGACGATCCGGCCGGGCCGGATGTTCCGCAGGTCCTCCCAGTTGGCGCTGTCGGTGACGTACAGCGTCCCGTCCGGGCCGAAACACAGGTCGTTGGGCCGGTGCGGCGCCTCGCCGGGCAGCGTGCCGCCGACCGCGGTGACCGTGCCGTCGGGGTCGACGCGCTGGACGCACCCGTCGAACTCGCGCGGCGCGTGCCAGTAGCCGGTGCCCTCGGCGGAGAGGCCGCCGTTGTTGGCGACGTACACCTCACCGGACGCGCCCAGCGCGCTGCCGTTCGGGCCGCCGCCGCAGTCGCCGAGGACCGTGACCGTGCCGTCGGCGGCGACCCGGCTGACCGACTCGCCCTTCATCTCCACGACCGCGACCGACCCGTCACCCAGCCAGGAAGGGCCTTCGGGGAAGCGGAGTCCACTCGCGACGACGCGGGGCGCGGTCATGCCCGCGCTCCCGCGGCTTCCAGCTCCGCGAAGTCCACCGGCGGCACCTCTTTCAGGCGCGGCATGACCTCGGACGCGAACAGGCGCATGTTGGCCTCGGCCATCTCGTGGGACATGCCGGAGAACGAGCAGACCGCGTTGAAGCCGTCGTTGCCGACCTTGGACCGGATGTCCATGATCCGCTCGTAGCACTGGTCTGGGGTGCCGTAGATCTGCAGCTCGATGAAGTTGTCGACGACCTTGGACGAGCCCTTGTTCTGGATGTAGGACGCGAGCTTGCGGTAGTACTCGTAGCCCTGCGTGTTCGCGAAGTGCCTGCCGCCCAGTTCGTAGTGCGACATCACCGACTCGTAGTAGGCGCCGATGTACTCCTGTGCCATGTCCTTGGCCTTGACCGGGTCGTGGTCGCAGCACACCCAGCCGGTGACCATCGGCGCGGGCGCCTCGGCGCCCTTCAGCTCGCGGAACTGCTCGCGATAGGTCCGCATGTCGGACGACACTTCTTCCCAGTCCTTCTGCGGGTTGATGAGGATGCCCGCGCCGACGTCGGCCATGATCCGCACCGACTCCGGCGACACCGCGGCCGCGTACAGGCGGTTGCGGAACGACTTCACGGGCTTGGGCCGCAGGTCCCGGCGCGGAATCCGGTAGTACTCGCCGTCCGCCTCCAGTACGCCGGTCTCCAGCGCGCGCAGCACGATCTCGGCCGACTCGACGAACCGCGCCCGCGACTCGTCCATCGGGATCCGCAGGCCCTCGAACTCGATCCGGCCGAGGCCGCGGCCCATGCCGAAGATGAACCGGCCGCCGGACATCAGGTCCAGCATCGTCACCTGCTCGGCGACCCGCACCGGGTCGTGCCACGGCAGGATCACCGCGCCGGAGCCCAGCAGGATGTTCTTCGTGCGACCGGCCATGTAGGACAGGAACTGCACCGGGTCCGGGCACATCGTGTACGAGGTGAAGTGGTGCTCGACGCCCCACAGCATCTCGAAACCGAGCGGCTCCGCGAGGTCGCACAACGCCAGCTCGTCGCGGTAGACGCGCTGGTCGTCGGCCGCGTCGCCGCCGCCCTGGAAGATCGTGGTGTATCCGACTCGCATCTGGTCCTCAGACCCTCTCTGTGTTCGATCGGTCGCTTCGCTGCTCCGCTCCCGCGACGTGCAGCCGCTGGTAGGTGCCGTGGCAGAAGACCAGCGGGCGCCCGGCGGAGCGCGCCGCCAGGTCGTGCACGTTCGCCAGCACGAACCGGTGGTCACCCGCGTCGCTGACCGACTCGGCGGAGCAGTCGAACCACGCGAGCGCGGTGTCCAGCACCGGGGACCCCATCGGTGACGGGTGCCAGCCGACACCCGCGAACTTGTCGCCGCCGCGCATCGCGAACGCGCGGCAGGTCGCCTCGTCGTCGTCGGCGAGGACGTTGACCGTGAACCGGCCGACCGGCTCGATCCGCGGCCACGTCGTCGAGTCGTGCGCCACGAAGAAACCGACGAGCGGCGGGTTCAGCGACACCGACACGAACGACCCGACGGCGAGCCCTGCCGGGCCGCTGTCCGTGGTCGCCGCCACGACGGCCACTCCCGTCGGCACGTGCCGCATGACGTGGCGGAACCGGTCGGGCGTGATCTCCTCGGCCATCGTCGTCACCACGACTCCCGTCCGTCGGTGGTCCCGGTCGAGGCCAGCCCGAGGTCGTGGCCCAGCCGGACCTGCTTGGTGTGGAGGTAGTGCACGTTCTGCGGCGCCGGGACCGTCCGGAGTGGACGCGCCGTGACCCGCAGCCCGGCGGCGCGCAGGGCACGCACCTTGTCCGGGTTGTTGGTCAGCAGCACCACGTCCGTGAGCCCGAGCCCGGTCAGCAGCGCGGCGGCGGGCGCGAAGTCGCGGGCGTCGGCCGGGTGCCCGAGCCGCAGGTTCGCGTCCACCGTGTCCGCGCCGCGGTCCTGCAGCGCGTAGGCGCGGAACTTGTCCGCGAGGCCGATGCCCCGCCCCTCGTGCCCGCGTTCGTAGACCAGCACACCGCGGCCCGCCTCGGCGATCGCCCGCAGGCCGGAGCGGAGCTGCTCGCCGCAGTCGCACCGCAGCGACCCGAACAGGTCACCGGTCGCGCACTCGGAGTGCACGCGGACCAGCACCGGGTCCGGTCCGGACAGGTCGCCCATCGACAGCACCAGGTGCTCGGTGCCGTCGGTGTCGGTCGTCAGTGCCGCCGTGAACTCGCCGTACGCGGTCGGCAGCGGGATGTCCGGTACCTCGCGCTCCCGGCGGCGGGCCGCGACGATGTCCGCGATCCCGACCACCGGCAGGTCGTAGCGGGTGGCGAACGCGGCGACGTCCTCGCCGCGGACCATGCCGCCGTCCGGACGGGTCAGCTCGCAGATCACCATCACCGGCTCGATCCCCGCCATGACACCGAGATCGACCGCGGCCTCCGTGTGCCCGGCGCGCCCGAGGACGCCGTCCGGGTGGGCGCGGAGCGGGAACATGTGGCCGGGGCGGGAGAAGTCGGCCGGGCGGGCGTTCGGGTCGGCGAGCTTGCGGGCCGTGATCGCACGGTCACTCGCGCACACGCCGGTGGTCGTCCGTTCGAGCGCGTCGACGCTGACCGTGAACGCGGTGCTGTGGCGCTCGGTGTTGTCGGTGACCATCAGCGGCAGGTCCAGTGCGCCGGCCCGCTCCGCCGTCATCGGCACGCAGACGATCCCCGAGCTGTGCCGCAGCAGGAACGCCATCTTCTCCGGCGTCATCGAGGCGGCGGGGAGCACGAGATCGGCCTCGTTCTCCCGGTCCGCCGCGTCCACCACGACGACGAACTCGCCGCGGGCCAGGGCCTCGAGCGCGTCGTGCAACTTGCCAACCATTGCGCGGCTCCTCGCGTCATCACTCGTGTTGACGATGACGGTAACCCGGCACCGCGTCTACGTCAACGTTTGTGTTGACTATTGCCAAAGGCGCTGGTCGGAACCTAGATTCATGGCGCGGCCACACACCGATGCCCGTTTCGACCAAGGACACAGGGGTCCCGCCCATGACCGTCAGCACCGCCCTCCCCGCCGAGTTCGCAGGCGACGACGGGCACGCGCTCGCCATCGAGATGATGCGCAGGATGCAGCGCGTCCGGCTGTTCGAGGAAGCCACCATCGCGCTGTTCCACGCGGGCGAGCTGCCCGCGATGGTCCACCTCTCGATCGGGCAGGAGGCCGCCGTCGTCGGCGCGTGCCTCGCCACCGAGACGTCGGACTACATGACCGGCAACCACCGGTCGCACGGCCACCCGATCGCGAAGGGCGCCCGGCTCGACGCGCTCATGGCCGAACTGCTCGGCAAGGCGACCGGTGTGTGCGGCGGCAAGGGCGGCAGCATGCACCTGGCCGACTTCTCCGTCGGCAGCCTCGGCGAGTCCGGCATCGTGGGCTCGGCCATCCCGGTGGCCACGGGCGCGGGCCTGGCGGCGCAGGTGAAGGGGTCCGGGCAGGTCGCGCTGTGCTTCTTCGGTGACGGCGCGGCCAGCGAGGGCGTGCTGCACGAGTCGATGAACATGGCGAGCATCTGGCGGCTGCCGGTCGTCTACTTCTGCGAGAACAACGGCTACGCGGTGAGCGTGACCGCCGAGGAGTCGCTGTCCGTGCCGGACGTGTCGATGCGGGCGGCGGGCTACTCGATGCCGGGTGTCACCGTGGACGGCCAGGACGTCCTGGCCGTGTACCGGGCGACGCTGTCCGCGGTGCGGCGGGCGCGTGCCGGGGCGGGGCCGTCGTTGGTGGAGGCCAAGACGTACCGCTTCCACGAGCACGCCTACGGGTTGACGGTGCCGTCGCCCTACCGCGACCAGTCCGTCGTGGACAGTTGGTTCACCACGGTGGACCCGGTGACCCTGTTCCACGACCGGCTGGTCGCCTGGGGCTTCGACGCCACCGAGCTGGCCGACGTGACGGCGGCCGTGCGGTCCGAAGTGGACGCCGCGGTCGAGTTCGCCAGGGTGTCCCCGTTCCCGCCGCCCGAGGCGGCCTACACCGACGTCTACTCGGAGGCTTCCGCATGACCACCGCGACGCGTGCCAAGCAGCTGGGGTTCCTGCAGGCCATCAACCGCGCGCAGACCGAGGAGATGGCCCGCGACGAGCGGGTGATCCTGATGGGCCAGGACCTGCGCGCCAACGTGTTCGGCGCGGCGGCCGGCGCGCTCGAGAAGTTCGGCCCGTCCCGGGTCCGGGACCTGCCGCTCGCCGAGGCCGGGTCCATCGGCATCGCCGCGGGCGCCGCGATGGCCGGGCTGCGGCCGATCATCGACCTGACGGTGGCGAGCTTCGTGTTCGGCGCCATGGACCAGTTCGTGTCGCAGCTCGCGAAGGCGCGGTACATGTTCGGCGGCCAGGCGACGCTGCCGGTGGTCGTGCGGGCCGCGCTGTACTACCACGGCGGCACCGCGGGCCACCACGCCGACCGGCCGTACCCGATGTTCATGAACGTGCCCGGCCTGAAGATCATCCTGCCGTCGACGGCGCCGGACCTGCTCGGGCTGCTGAAGTCCGCGATCCGCGACGACAACCCGGTGCTGTGCTTCGAGGACGCGAACCTGTGGGGCCGCAAGGGCCGCGGCCCGGTGCCCACCGCCGAGGACCACCTGGTGCCGCTGGGTTCCGCCGCCGTGCGCCGCCCGGGCACGGACGTCACGATCGTCGGCATCGGCCTCGGCGCGTTCCTCGCCGAACAGGCCGCGGCGGAACTGGCCGAGGACGGCATCAGCGCGGAGGTGATCGATCCCCGCACCCTCGTCCCGATGGACTGGCCGACGATCCTCGATTCGGTGTCGCGCACGGGCAGGCTCGTGGTCGTCGACCCGGCCAACCGGACGTGCAGCGCGGCCAGCGAGATCGCCGCGCACGTCACCGAGGAGTGCTTCAGCGCACTGCGCGGCCCGATCGTCCGCGTCACGACGGACGACACCCACGTGCCGTTCAGCCCGGCGCTCGAGAAGCAGATCTACCCCAGCAAGGACAAGGTCGTCGCGGCCGTGCGCCGCACGCTCGCGTGAAGGAGAACACGGTGGCACGACACGAGGTCAGGCTCCCCCAGCTGTCGATGGGCATGAGCGACGCGGAGATCATCGACTGGTACGTCGAGGACGGCGAGGAGGTCGCCGAGGGCGCGGACCTGGTCGAGATCGAGGCGGAGAAGGCACGGCAGGTGATCACCGCGCCGCAGGCCGGGGTCGTTCGAGAGCTGCGGGGCGACAGCGGGGACGTGCTCGAGGTGCGCGACCTGCTGTGCGTCATCGAGTCCGCGTGATCGCGCGCGCGTGCTGGGCGTTGGGGTCCCATTCCGCGAGCCGCTCCATCGGCTCGGTGTCGCCCGTGGTCTCCAGGCTGTCGAGCGGGACGCGGTCGTAGAGGTAGAGGACCAGCTCGCTCGCCGAGCCTCGCACCACCAGGTCGCCCGGCTCCGCGCCCGCGGCGAGGTCGTCGCACCGGACGCCGCCGGCGTCGAGGGTCAGGCGCCAGGAGCGGCCCTCGGTCGCGTGCAGGTCGATGGTCGCCGGCGTGAACGGCCAGGGGACGGTCGTCGCCGCGACGGTCGTCAGGAACTCGTCGACGCCCTCGACCGCGACGTCCGCCGGCAGTGGTTGGGCGGCCCCCTGGGTGAGCTGCGCGTCGTAGGTGTGGACGGCGAACTCCTGGATCTGGTGGCGGGCCACGGCTCCGCTCGTCTCCGGGGCCTGCGAGCGGCCCCACCAGGTCCAGCAGCCGCGGTCCGGGCCGGCCGCGCGCATCGCGTCGAGCATGAGCTCGGTCGACTCGGCGAGCCAGGCATCCAGGGCGGCGCGGTCGCGGGGCGCCGTCGGGGCGCCCTTCGGGTCCGTCCGCGCCGGTGGCTCGGCGCCCGGCCCCGCCGCGACGATGGCGGCCTGGCGACGACGGCCGTCGCCGAGGTGCTGCGCCAGCTCACGCAGCGTCCAGTCCGGACAGGTCGGGACCTGGACGTCGAGGTCGGGCGCGGCCGCGATCGCGGCGCGGAACGCGGCGGAGCGGTCGTCGATCAGCCGCAGGACCTCGGGGAACTCCAGAACGTGGTGCACCGCGGTGGTGTACCACGCCGCTCCGGCCGCCAGGTAGCGATTTAGTCTGCTCCGGCGCTACGAGGACGGCGTGGTCGCGCGGGGCGGCCGGTTCCGCCGCGGCCGGTCACCGGACGCTGGGCCTGCTGGCCGAACCCACGTCACCTCGCGACGTCGCGTTGCTCGCGTGCGGCGATCCGCTGCCGGGTCGCGGGCTGCCATGGCCTGTTCGAGGGCGGCACCAAGGTGTTCGCCACGGCGCAACCGGCGGAACTGGACGAGCTGTTCACGCCCATCGCGACCGGGCAGGCGCGGCCGCCCCGTTGACCGGCCCCGTCCCGTGGCGTTGAATCGCGGAGGATCACGGGCGGGTGGAGGCGGCGATGGAGCTGAACCGGCGGGACGCGTTACGTGCCGGAGTACTCGGTGCGGCGGCGGTCGCAGCGGCGGGAGCGACGAGCGGCACGGCGGCGGCCGAGCACCGCGACACCACCACGCTGGACCGGACGCTGCTGCTCGGCCCGCCCGGCGCGGGCGGTTACCGGCCGATCGTGCCAGGGCCGGGCGAACCCCACCTGGTGCGTGACGAACTGCTCCCGGCCCGGCGCGCGGGTGGGCGCGGGCGCCGCAGGCCGATCCTCGCGTTCGGCCAGCTCACCGACATCCACGTGACGGACACCCAGTCACCGGCGCGGGTCGAGTTCCTCGACCGCTACAACGATCCCGACGGCCCGTACGGGTACCTGCTGCCGTTCGAGTCGTCCTACCGTGCGCACGAGTTCCTGTCGGCGCACATCAGCGACGCGATGGTGCGGGCGATGAACCGGGTGCGGCGCGGGCCGGCGACCGGACGGCCGCTGTCGTTCACCATCGCCACCGGGGACAACGTCGACAACGTGCAGCACAACGAGCTGCGCTGGTACATCGACCTGCTCGACGGCGGGCGGGTGCGGCCGGACTCCGGCGACCTGTCCCGTTACGAGGGCGTCGCCGACCTCGTCGCGTACGACGTGCGGTACTGGCACCCGGACGGCACGCCTGCCGGGCAGCAGGACGACCTGCCGCGCGCGAAGTACGGCTACCCCACGGTGCCCGGTCTGCTGGACGCCGCGCGCAGGCCGTTCCGCGCCGAGGGCCTCGACACGCCGTGGCTCACCGCCTACGGCAACCACGACGGGCTGATCCAGGGCAACCTGCCGCCGATCCCCGCGCTGGCGCCGCTGGCCGTCGGCGACCGCAAGATCACCGGCCTGCCGCCGGGGACCGACGTCCTGCAGCTCGCGCAGTGGTTGCAGACGCTGGACCCGCGCGGCCTCGCGACGCTGCTGTCCGGTCCGGCGCGCACCGTCACCGCCGACCCGGGCCGCCGGTTCGTCAGCAGGACGGAGACCATCCGCGAGCACTTCGCCACCACGTCGTCGCCGCGCGGCCACGGTTTCGGCCGGTGGAACCTGGAGACCGGCAACGCCTACTACGCGTTCGACCGCGGTGTCGTGCGCGGGATCGTGCTGGACACGGTCAACCCCAACGGCGGGTCGGAGGGCTCGATCGACGCCGAGCAGTACGCGTGGCTGGAGCGGGAGCTGACCGCGGGGCGCGGCCGGATCTTCGTGCTGTTCAGCCACCACCCGATCGGGTCGATGGACAACACCGCGGGCGCGCCGCCGAGGATCGACGGCGAGGCGGTGCGGGACCTCCTGCTGCGCTTCCCGAACGTGGTGCTGTGGGTCAACGGGCACACCCACCGCAACACCGTGATCCCGCACCGCGCCCCGGCGGGCGGCGGTTTCTGGGAGATCAACACGGCCGCGCACATCGACTGGCCGCAGCAGGCCAGGGTGATCGAACTGGTCGACAACCGGGACGGCACGCTGTCGATCTTCGGCACCGTCATCGACTCCGCCGCGCCGGCCGCCCACCACGGCAGGACCGACTCGCCGATCATGCTGGCGTCGCTGGCCAGGGAGCTGTCCGGCAACGACTGGCAGTCCCGGGCACGCCCGAACCCCGCCGTGGACGGCAGACGAGGCGCGGTCGAGGACCGCAACGTGGAACTGCTCGTGCCCTTCTCATGACGTGAGCAGGGCCAGCTCCGCGTTCAGGAGTCCGGTCAGGTAGTCGTGGCGGCCGTCGGTGCGCTGGATGCCCCGGCTCGGTCCCTCGGCGATCATCAGGACGTAGAGGTGCAGCCGGTAGAGCGACAGCCGGATCCGGGCGGCCGCGTCGAACGGCGCCGGCCGGTAACCACGCAGGAACGGGTGCTCCGGCTCGTCCTCGATCCGCCGGAACAGCGCCGGTGACACCAGATCCAGCAGCGGATCCCCGTAGAGGTGGCGTTCACCGTCGACCACGCCGGCCAGCCGGCCGGACGGCGACACCAGCACGTTGCCGTCCCACAGGTCGAAGTGCAGCAGTGCCGGCCGGGTCACCGCGGCCAGCACGTCGTGGTGCCGCTCGATCACCCCGTCCAGCGGCGGCAGCGGCACGTGCCACGCCGCGGCGTCGGCACGCAGCGCGGCGACGACCGCGGCGAAGGCGGTCGGCCAGTCCGGTCCCGACGGCCGGTCACCGGTGTAGCCGAAACGCGGTCCGCTGATCTCGTGCACGGCGGCGATCGCGGCGCCCAGGTCGGCGCGGGCGCGCGGCGCGTCCCCGTCGGTGAGCGAGCGGCCGGGGAGCAGCGTCGTGATGATCCAGTCGTCGGAGACGGCCAGGACCGACGGCACCGGCACGCCGGGCGCCTGGTCGCGCACGAGACGGAAGTACTCCGCCTCGGCCGGGATCAGCCCCTTCTCGTACGCGAGCACGCGGGCCGTCGGCGGCGGCCCCACCTTGACCACGACCTCCCGGCCGTCGGCGAGCGCCACGCGCCAGACGGTGGCGAAGGTGCCGCCGCTCAGCTCGGCGGCATCCACCACCTCGACCGCACCGAGCCCGTCGGCCAGCACCGACTCGACACCGGCACGCGACAACGTGGGCTGGGTCGGACTACGCACCCACCGAGACTAGCGGGGCGCCATCCGGAAGTCGGCCAGGTCGGGGTGGCTCGCGCGGATCAGGTCGATCTCGTCCATGGCGCAGCCCGGGACCGCGGCCACGCGTTCGTCGGCCGCCACGGCCGACAGCACCGCCGCGGCTGACTCGTCGTCCAGTGCCGGGTCGAAGTGGCCCTCGGTCGCGGCAAGGAGCAGGCGAGAGATCCGCCCGCCGCCCGCCGAGATGACTTCGCCGGTCACCGTGGCCGACGGGTGGGCCAGGGCGAGCACGACCGCGGACACGAACGCCGGGTCGAGCTTGTCGTTCAACCGCCCGTACACGTCGGCCGCCATGCGGGACCGGGCGACCGGCGCGATCGCGTTCACGCGCACGCCGTGTGCCGCGCCCTCCAGCGCCAGCACCCTGGTCAGGCCGACGACGCCCATCTTGCCCGCCGCGTACACGCTCGACCGCTGCTGCCCGAACACCCCGACAGCCGACGTCGTGTTGACGACCGCGCCGCCGCCCTGCGCGACGAAGTGCCGCCACGCGGGCAGCAGCAGGTGGAACGCGCCCAGCAGGTGCACGGACAGCGACGCCCGCACATCGGGGTACCGGACGTCCGTGAAGTGGTTCGTCCTGGCGATGCCCGCGTTGTTGACCAGCACGTCCAGCCTGCCGAACGACGCCAGCGCATGCTCCACAACGGACTCGCCGCCCGCCGCGGTCGCCACGCTCGCCTCCGCGGCGACCGCCTCTCCCCCGGCGGCGCGGATCTCCTCGACGACCCGCAGGGCCGGGCTGTCGTCGTTGGCGGCACCGTCCACGCCGACACCGATGTCGTTCACCACGACCCGTGCGCCGCGGGCCGCGAGGTCGAGCGCGTACCGCCTGCCGAGGCCGTTGCCCGCGCCCGTCACGACCGCGACCTGACCGGTGAAGTCCAGCATTCCGTCTCCTCTACTGTGCGCGCCGAGCCGTGAACTCCGCGAGGGACTGTTCCTCCAGCGCCAGCCCGTACCCGAGGGCCTCCCGCGCCGCCGCCTTCAGGTGGCGGTTCAGCACGGACTTGGTGCTCCGCAGCGCGAACGGCGGCAACCCGGCCCAGCGCACGGCCAGTTCCCGCGCCGCCGCGAGCGGGTCCGCCGCCACCTCGTGCAGCAACCCCGCCGACACCGCCTGTTCCGCCGATACCAGTTCACCGTTCAGCACCAGGAACTTGGCGCGGTTCAGGCCGACCAGCACCGGCCACAGCGCGGCGCTGCCGTTGCCCGCGGTGACGCCGCCCGGCACGTGCCGGTCGCCGATGCGGGCCGCCGGCGCCACGAACGCGACGTCCGCGAGGCTCGCCAGGATCGCGCCGAGCCCGAACGCGTCCCCGTTCACCGCGGCGATCACCGGCTTGTCCAGGTCCAGCAACGTCTCCACGATCAGCCGGGCCTCCTCGACCGGCGTCAGGCCGGTGAGCGTCGTGAACGTCCGCGCCGGACTGCTGTCGCCGCCGCGGCAGAACGTCGTGCCCGCCCCGGTCAGCACCACCACGCGGACGTCCGGGTCGCGGCCCATGTCGGAGAAGACCCGCGTCAGCTCCGAGTGCATCGCGTCGTCGACGGCGTTGCCGTGCTCCGGGCGGTCGAGGGTGAGGGTGGCGATGTATGCATCCACAGTGGACCGGATCCGGGTGTAGTCCGCCATGGTCGGCGATTGTATGCAATCGTTTCCGCCGAAAGCTACTCCTCGCCGTCGAGGTTCCGCAGGATCCGGTCGCGGCCGAGCAGGATGTGCTCGTGCATGAGCTGCCCGGCACGCACCGGTTCACCCTTCGCGATCGTGTCGCGGATCAGCTGGTGGAACAGGTTCGACCGGGCCAGCTCCGTGGCGGAGAACTCCCGCAGCGCCTCGAACACCAGCGGCGCGTCCACCGCGCTGCTCAGCAGGTGCGCGAGCCTGCCGTGCCCGCTGGCCGCGATGATCGCGGCGTGCACCCTGCGGTTGGCCTCGCCGATCAGCCGGGTGCGCTCGAGGCGGTCGAGGTCCCGGCGCCGCATGGCCTTCGCGAAGTCGCGGATGCCGGCGTCGATCGCCGCGACGTCGTCCGGCGTCGCCCGCGCCGCGGCCAGCTCGGCCGCGTAGGACTCCAGCCGTGCCCGCAGTTCGTACAGGTCGAGCACGTCGCGGCGGTCCAGTGACCGCACCACCGCGCCGCGGTTCCGTTCGGTGATGACGAGCCCGTCCGCGGCGAGCATCCGCACCGCCTCGCGCACCGGCGTGCGGGACAGCTTCAGCTCGGCGGCGATCCTCGCCTCGATCAACCGCTCCCCCGGACGCAGTCTGCCCTCGACGATCCAGGCGCGGATGGAGCTGTAGGCGAGCACCGGGCCCGCCATGCCCTCGCCGGGCAGTGGCCCGCCGCCGTACGCCGCCGCCACACCGTTGTCGTTCGCAGCCATCGGAAACCCCTCACTGCCTGCGGTGGACGTAACGGGTACGCGGCCGGTGACACGGAGTGCCCGACGACGGGCGCACGCCATCGCAGGTGGTCGCCAGCATACAATCCGGGATCCGCGTCAACAAGAGTGCTGACAAACCCTTGTCTCGATCTCCGGATTGTGTGCAATATGTGGCCACTGTCGATTCAGGAGGGTGGCGCGGAGTTGGGTCCCCTGAGTGGAGTCAGAGTTCTCGAACTGGGCAGCTTCATCGCGGGCCCGTTCGCAGGCCAGTTGCTCGCCGACTACGGCGCGGAGGTCATCAAGATCGAACCGCCGCACACCGGCGATCCCATGCGGCGCTGGGGGATCACGAAGGACGGCGAGTCCCTGTGGTGGCCCGCGATCGCCCGCAACAAGAAGTCGGTGACCGTGGACCTGCGGGGCGAACGGGGACAGCGGCTCGTGCGCGATCTCGTCGCCAACTGCGACGTGGTGCTGGAGAACTTCCGGCCCGGCACGATGGCGCGGTGGGGTCTCGACTACGAGAACCTGCGCGCGGTCAACCCCGGCGTCGTGGTCGTGCACGTCTCCGGTTTCGGCCAGACGGGGCCGAACGCGGGTCACGCCGGCTTCGGCAGCGTGGCCGAGGCGGTCGGCGGCATCCGGTACACCACGGGTTCCCCGGACGACACCCCGGCACGCGCCGGCATCAGCCTCGGCGACTCGCTCGCCGCGTTGTTCGCCGTCATCGGCACGCTCGCCGCGCTGCGCGAACGGGACACCAGCGGCGAAGGCCAGGAGGTCGACGTCGCGATCTACGAGGCGGTGTTCGCGCTCATGGAGTCGATGCTCGCCGACTACCACGTCGGCGGCGTCATCCGCACGCGCAGCGGCAGCGTCCTCCCCGGCGTCGCACCGTCCAATGTGTACCCGACGGCGGACGGCGCCGAGGTCGTCATCGCCGCCAACGCCGACTCGGTGTTCGGCAGGCTCGCCGAGGCGATGGGCGACCCGGAGCTGGCGACCGACCCGCGGTACGCGACGCACCAGGCCCGCGGCGCGGCCATGGCGGAGCTCGACGCGCTCGTCGCCGCGTGGACGAAGTCGTACGAGAGCGGCGAGCTGGTCGAACTGCTGCAGCGGCACGGCGTGCCCGTCGGGATGATCAACACTGCTGCGACGATCCTCACGGACGACCACTTCGCCGCGCGCGACATGATCCTGTGGCGGCAGGCGGCGACCGGCACGGAGCTGCCCATGAACGGTGTCGTCCCCAAGTTCTCCCGCACCCCGGGCGAGATCGAGCGGACCGGTCCCGAACTCGGCGCGGACACCGACGCGGTGCTGACCGAGCTGGCGAAGGTCGACCGCGAGGAACTGGCCCTGTTGCGCGCGGATGGTGTCGTATGAGCGGAACTTCCGGAGCGAATCGACAGCACGGCACTGATCTGCTGACGCTCGACAACGTCACCGTCCGCTTCGGCGGGGTCGCCGCGCTCGACGGCGTCTCACTGACCGTCCGCACCGGACAGATCGCGGCGCTCATCGGCCCGAACGGCGCCGGCAAGACCACCGCGTTCAACGCGATCAGCCGCCTCGTACCGCTGGCGGGCGGCCGGATCCACTTCGACGGCAAGGACCTCCTGCGGCTCGACCCGGCCGCGCTGAGCGGTCTCGGCATCGCCCGCACGTTCCAGAACCTCGCGCTCTGGCCCGGGATGACCGTGCTGGAGAACGTGATGGTGGGCAGGCACGCCCGCGGCCGCGTCGGGTTCGTCTCGGCACTGCTCGGCGGCCCCGCCCGCAGGGAGGACCGCGAGGTGCGGGCCCGCGCCTACGCGATGCTGGACTACTTCGGCATCGCCGACGTCGCGCACCGCGAGTGCAAGGGCCTGCCGTTCGGCACGCTGAAGCGGGTCGAACTGGCCCGCGCGCTCATCGCGGAACCCCGGCTGCTGCTCCTCGACGAACCGGCGGGCGGCCTCGCGCACGGCGACGTCCGCGACCTGGGCGAGCTGCTGCAACGCCTGCGCGAGGAACGGGACATGACGCTGCTGCTGGTCGAACACCACATGCAGTTCGTCATGGGCATCTCCGACTACGTCGTCGCGCTCGACTTCGGCCGCAACCTCGTCTCCGGCACCCCCGCCGAGCTGCGGGACTCCCCCGAACTCGTCGAGGCCTACCTCGGGACACCGGTATGAGCGCACTACTCGAACTCCACGACGTCCGTGCCTTCTACGGCGACGTCGAGTGCCTGCACGGCGTCGACCTCACCGTCGACGACGGCGAGGTGGTGGTCGTGCTCGGCGCGAACGGCGCGGGCAAGACCACACTGCTCCGGTCGATCTGCCAGCTCGTGCGCACCGAGGGCGACATCTCCTTCGGCGGCAGGAAAATCGGCGGCAAGTCCACCTACGACGTGGTCCGCCGCGGCGTGTCGATGGTCCCGCAGGGCCGCGGCACGCTGGTCGACCTGTCCGTCGACGACAACATCCGCGCCGGCGGCTACATCCGCCGCGACACGGAGGTCGAGGCGGACGTCCGCTACTGGTACGACGTCTTCCCGCGGCTGGCGGACCGGAAGAACACCTCGGCGGGCAGCCTGTCCGGCGGCGAACAGCAGATGCTCGCGATCGCGCGGGCGCTGATGAGCAGGCCGACGCTGCTGCTGCTCGACGAGCCGTCGCTCGGGCTCGCGCCGATCGTCGTGCGGCAGCTGTTCGACGTGCTGGCCCGCGTCTGCGACGAACGGTCGGTCGCGATGGTCGTCGTCGAGCAGAACGCGGCGCTGGCGCTCGACATGGCCCGCCGCGGCTACGTACTGGAAGCGGGCACGGTCGCCGTCACCGGCCCCGCGGACCACCTGCGCGACGACGAGTCCGTCCGCCGCGCCTACCTCGGTTACTGACACCCAAGGGAGGGTGCCGTGACGATCACGACCACCGACAGGGCCGGGACACCGACCGGCCGGACACCCCGGGGCGGTGACGTCCTCGCCGCGCGCAGGCGGCGCTCCGCCACCCGCAGCCTCGGCGTGGTCGCCGCGCTGCTGGCCGCGTTCTCCGTGTACGCGATCATCGACGGCGGCCTCACCCTGTACCTGCAGCGCGTCATCGACGGCGCCACCAACGGCGTGCTGTACGGCATGGTCGCGCTCGCGCTGGTGCTGGTGTTCAAGGCGACCGGCGTCATCAACTTCGCGCAGGGCGCGATGGCGATGGTCGGCACGTTCCTCGCGTTCACCGCCGTGGACAAGTGGGGGCTGCCGCTGATCGTCGCGATCGTCGTCGGCATGGCGATCTCCGCGGTCGCCGCCGCGGGCATCGAGCGGACGCTGATCCGGCCGTTCGACCCGGGCAACCACCTGGCGATCACCATCGTCACGCTGGCCCTGTACCTGGCGTTCAACGCCCTCGCCGCGCTGCTGTGGGGCTTCGACCCGCGTGGTTTCCCGACGCTGTTCCCGCACGACCAGGGCGACTACCTGTCGATCGCGGGGGCCCGGCTGTACTACACGAACCTCGGCACGGCGCTCCTCATCGGCCTGGTCGTCCTGGTGCTGCACCTCGTGCTCTCCCGGGCCCGGCTCGGCCTCGCGTTCCGCTGCGTGGCGACCAACCTGGAGTCCTCCCGGCTGCTGGGCATCCACATCGGACGGACGGTGCAGAGCAGCTGGGCCATCGCGGCCGCGGTCGGCACCCTCGCGGGCTGCCTCGCCGCGCCGACCACCTACCTGGACCCGACGTTCATGGACAAGATCCTCGTCTACGCCTTCGCGGCGGCCACCCTCGGCGGGCTCGACAGCATCGCGGGCGCGCTCGTCGGCGGCGTCGTGGTCGGCCTGTCGATCGCGTTGCTCACCGGCTACATCCCCGCGCTCGGCGGCCAGTTCGGCCTCGGCTGCGCGTTCTTCGTGATCATCGCGGTGCTCCAGTTCAAACCGTCCGGCCTGCTCGGCCGCCGCACCCAGGACCGTGTCTGATGGCCAGGTTCACCATCGAGGAAGGCAGCACCGCGCACCGCAACCTGCGCTGGGGCGGCGGCCTCGCCGCCGCCGCGTTCCTGATCGTCCTTCCGCTGCTCATCCCGTCCGTCGCGCAGATCGAGACGCTCACGCAGATCGTGTGCTACAGCGTCGCGATCCTCGGGCTCGGCCTGCTGACCGGGCACTGTGGACAGATCTCGCTCGGGCACAGCGCGTTCGTCGGCATCGGCGGGTACACCACGATCATCCTGGTCGCCGACCACGGCTGGCCGTACCTGGCGACCATCCCCGTCAGCATCGTGCTGTGCCTCGTGGCGGGCGCGCTCGTCGGCATCCCGGCGCTGCGCATCCGCGGGCTCTACCTCGCGACGGTCACCCTCGCCGTCGCCGCGCTGTTCCCCGTGCTCATCAACAAGTTCCCGAGCTTCACGGGAGGTCCCAACGGCAAGTTCGCCGCCGAGGAGATGACGGCGCCGGACTGGTTCTTCGTCAACCCCTACACCCCGACCGGCCCGCCGACCGACCACTACTACGCGATCCTCGTCGTGGCCGCGCTGATGTTCCTGGTCGCGGGCAACATCGTGCGCAGCAGGATCGGCCGGGCCATGCACGCGGTGCGCGACGCACCGCTGTCGGCCGCGGCGGCCGGCGTCAAGGTGGCACCGGTGAAGATCTTCGCCTTCGCGGTCAGCGCCGCGTTCGCGGGTGTCGCGGGCTCCCTGCTCGTGATCCAGGTGCCCGCGGTCTCCGACGCCCGGTTCGACCTGTACCTGTCCATCTTCCTGCTCGTCGCGCTGATCGCCGGGGGCAGCGCGTCCATCTGGGGTGCGATCCCGGGCGCCATCGTGTTCGTGGTCCTGCGCACCTACATCGCCGACTGGGCCGAGTCGCTCGACCTGCTCAGCGGCCGACCCGACGGCGGGCAGATCGTCGGCATCATGTCCGGCGCGCTGCTGATCGCCTTCGTGTTCCTGTTGCCGGGTGGCGTGATCGACGGGCTGTCGCGGCTGCGCCGCCGGGTCCTCGAGATCGTCCCCCGGCCCCCACGCGACTGGGAGCGGTACCGCTTCGCCGCGCCGTCCCGGACCGAACAACCGGCTGTGAGAGAGAGCTGAACCATGACCCGACCCACCTGGCAACGGTGCCTGGCGATCCTGGCGGTCACCGCCGCCACGTCCTCGCTGGTCGCGTGCTCGCACGAGGAGGCGAAGCAGGCGGCGGAGGCGCAGAAGTGCGGCCCGTCGTCGTCGAAGCCCGCCGACGCGGGCGCCACCCCCGACGGGACGACCATCCCCGCACCGAACCCGGACGCGAAGAACTGGGGCCAGTCCGACGGCTGCGTCTACACCGGACCCGGCGACTTCACGCTCGACCTGACCGACTGCCCGTCGAGCTTCGACAACAACGCGGGCATCACCGACGACGAGATCAGGCTGTTCACCAGCATGCCGCACTCCGGTGCGCTGGCCGCGTACGGCGCGATCTCCGAAGGCATCAAGACGTACTTCGACTACGTCAACCGCAACGGCGGCGTGCAGGGCCGCAAGATCTCGATCGACGTCAAGGACGACCAGTACCAGCCGGACCAGACGCGCAAGAACGTCGAGGAGGCGGTCCAGTCCGGTGAGTACGCGGCGAGCTTCGCGGTGCTCGGCTCCCCCAACAACCTGAACCTGATCGACTACACGAACAAGAACTGCGTCGGCCACTACATGGTCGCCGCCTCGGACAACGAGTTCGGCGACCCGGTCAACCACCCGTGGACCACCGGGTTCGGCCTCGACTACTACAACGAGAGCGGCATCTGGGCGTCCTGGATCAAGGAGAAGTTCCCGAACGGCGCGAAGGTCGCGACGATCTCCATCGGCAACGCGCTCGGCCAGGCCTACATCAACGGCTTCAAGCGGGCCGTGGCGCAGACCGACGGCATCGAGATCGTCGACGAGCAGACCAACGACGTGACCGCGCCGAACGTGGACAACGAGGTCACGAGCGCGGCGGCGTCGAAGGCGGACGTCGTGGTGGTCGCCGAGGCTGGCACGTTCTGCACGCAGGCGATCGGCGCGATCGAGAAGTCGTCGTGGGACCCGGTCGTGGTGGCGGCCCAGCCGTGCGCGCAGATCCAGACGACGTACGCGCCGCTCGGCAAGCAGGGCCTGACCGGCAACGGCACCAACGTCGTCCGCTACTACTACGCGCCGACCGACCCGGACAACACGAACGCCGAGTTCGCGCAGCTGTACACCGACACGGTGACGGCGGCCGGGCTGGACGCGAAGAACGCGCAGATCGCGAACGGCTGGTTCTGGGCGTGGTACATCGTGCAGGCGCTGCAGGACGCGTCGGTGATGAAGGGCGGCCTGACCCGCGCCTCCATCAACATCGCGGCGCACTCGTACCAGTCGACCTACCCGCTGATGATCGACGGCGTCGAGGGCAAGGTCAGCGGCGTCGAGGACGCGTACCCGTTCGAGGCGGGCGGCATGTACACCTACACCGGTGCCACGCCGAGCACGACGGGACACTTCGAACCGGCCGGCCCGCTGATCGACAACGGCGGCAAGCTCGGCAACTGGGAGAAGGCCAAGGGTGGCAACTGATGCCGGCGGGCTGGCACGGGCCGTGGCGACGCGGTCCGTGTCCAGCCGCGAACTGGTCGCGGCGCACCTCGACCGGATCGCGGCGTCGGACCTGAACGCGGTGGTCACGGTCGACGCCGACCGTGCGCTGGCGGAGGCGGCGGCGCTGGACGCGCTGCCGTCGCCGCGCGGGCCGCTGCACGGGGTGCCGATCACGGTGAAGGACGCGATCGCGACCGCCGGCATGCGGACCACCGGCGGTTCGCGGGCCTTGGCGGACCACGTGCCGCAGGCGGACGCCCCGGCGGTGGCCCGGCTGCGGGCGGCGGGCGCGGTCGTCATCGGCAAGACGAACGTGCCGACGTGGTGCGGCGACATCCAGACCTACAACGACGTGTTCGGCACCACCCACAACCCGTGGGACGTGTCCCGGACGCCAGGCGGCTCGTCGGGCGGCAGCGCGGCGGCGGTGGCGGACGGGTTGTGCGGGTTCGACCTGGCGTCGGACATCGCGGGCTCGATCCGCGTCCCGGCGCACTTCTGCGGGGTGTACGGGCTGAAGCCGTCGGTGGGCGTCGTGCCCGGGGAGGGGTACGTGGACCACGTCGGCGCGGGCGCGGTGCCACCGGACGGGAACGTGCTGGGGCCGATCGCCCGCAGCGCGGACGACCTGGCACTGGTGATGTCGGTGCTCGGCGTGCCGGCGGGCCGGGTGCCGGAGGTGTTCCGGGTCGCGACGTGGCTGGACGACCCGGCGTGCCGCGTGGGCAGCGAGGTCGCCGAGGTCCTCGGCGCGGCCGTGGACGCCCTCGCGTCGGCGGGCGCCCGGGTGTCGGCGCCGCGCCCGCCGGCCACGTTCGACGAGCTGTGGACGCTGCACCTGGACATGGTCCTGGCGGCGGTGTCCTACAACCTGCCACCCGGCGGTGTCCCGCCCGCCACCGCCACACACCGCGGGTGGCTCGCACGGGCGGAGGACCGGGCGCGGGTGCGGGCGTCGTGGGCGCGGTGGTTCGCCGGGTACGACGTGCTCCTGATGCCCGTGACGGCGATGCCCGCGTTCCCGCACGACCAGGCCGGTGACATCGGGTCCCGCGCACTGGTGATCGACGGGGTGCGGCGGCCGCACATGTCGACGATCGGGTGGTGCGGGCTGATCAGCGTGCTCGGACTGCCGTCGGTGGTGATGCCGGTGGGGCTGACGGGCAGTGGGTTGCCGGTCGGGATGCAGGTGGTGGCACCGCACGGGCAGGACCACGTGGCGGTGGCATTCGCCCAAGCGGCGGCCACGGTCGTCGACGGTGGAGCACGCAGGCAGCCCCCGCCGCGATAGTCGTTGGAGTGGCCGGATGTGGTGAAGGGGGTCCAATCACATCGAACACTCCGCAAGGCGACGCGCCCGGCCCGCGAAGCGGGCCTTCCTCCGCAATGCAAGCACCTGAGAGCCACACCACCGAGCCCGGCGGGGCGTTGATGAGGAGATCCTTCCTCATGCCCAACCCAATAAAGGGGCTGTTCACCACATCGAACACCCCGCACCCGCAACACCCTTGACCGAACGCCGGGCGCGCAGCGCCCGGCCCGCGAAGCGGGCTTTCCTCCGCAACGCAAGCACCCTGAGAGCCAGGCCACCGAGCCCAGCCGGGCGTGCTGAAGCGCCCGACACCACACCGAACAACCCGCAAGGCGACACGCCCTGACCCGAAAACCCCCGGGCGCGCAACGCCCGTGCCCGCGAAGCGGGCCTCCGCCCGCACCCCTGAGAGCCAGGCGCGGCCGGAAGTGATAACCGGTCCTCCATCACACCGACGCCACAACGCGCACCGCCCCACCGCAAAGTCCCGCCCCGAAAGGGAACCTCAACGACGGCGGGGACCGAACCGCAACCCGAAGTCCACCGCCGCGATGGTGAGGAACGGCCGGTACGGGCTGAGCCACCCCAGTGGCCCGTCCACCCGCCAGTTCCCCCGCGCGAGGTGAACACGACCGGTGGCACGCAACGGTGTCCGGGCCGGCGCCGCGTTCAACGTCTGCCAGATCGTGCCGCGCAGCGGGATCGGCAGGCGCACTCCCGCACGCCCGGCCTTCACCCGTGCCTCGGCCACGAGCGCGCCGTCGACGCGGGCCGCGCCGTGGAACACCGGCTCGTGGGTCATCTCGAAGTCGGCCATTTCCTTCGGGATGCCCCACAGCTCGCGGCCGCCCGCCCTGGACGCTGCGCTGTCGACCCAGATGTCCGTGATGGACAGTCCGGGTGCGGCACCGCGGTGGACGAGTGGTGCGGCCAGGAACTCGTGGTACGGCAGCAGGCCACCCGGCTGGTAGTCGACGAACCCGGTCGCGACCACCGACTTGCCCAGCACCGACACCGGGCGCACCCCGGCCGGCAGCGGCGGCAGCGCCCTGGTCGGCACCAGCCACAGTGCCACGTACCCGAGGCCCTGCAGGTCCCACGGTTCCGGCGGGTACGACGTCATCGTGCTCCTCCCATCGGCAGGCGCAGCGCGGCCGGCGCCGTCGCGGGCACCACCGGGTTCCGCGGCGGCACCGGGGTCAGCCGTTCGTAGGCGGCGCCCAGCGGCGGCCTGGGATCCGCCTCGCCCTTGTTGGGCCACAGCGACATCGCGCGTTCGGCCTGTGCGGTGATGGTGAGCGCCGGGTTGACGCCCAGGTTCGCCGAGATGGTCGACCCGTCCACGACGTGCAGGCCCTCGTGGCCGAACAGGCGGTGGTACGGGTCGACGACCCCGGTCTCCGGCGACGTCCCGATCGGGCACCCCCCGATGAAGTGCCCGGTGAGCGGGATGTTCGCCAGGTCGGTCCACGCGCCGCCGGGGATGCCGTCGATCTTCTCCGCCATCCGGCGCGCGACGTCGTGGCCCGCGGGGATCCACACCGGGTTCGGCTCGCCGATCCCCTGCTTCGTGGTCATCTTCCTGCGGCCGAGCAGCCCGCGCCTGGTGTACGTGGTGAGCGAGTTGTCGAGGCTCTGCATGACGAGCAGCCCGATCGACCGTTCCGACCAGCGGCGCGGCAGGAGCAGCCTGCCGAGGTCGCGGCGGCGGCGCACCATCTCGCGCAGGCCCAGCACCCAGCGGCGCCTGCCGGTCTCCGGGTCGACGAGCACCGTCATGAGCAGGCCCATGATGTTGCTGCCCCGGCCGTAGCGCACGTTCTCGACGTGCGTGGCCGGGTCCGGGTACATCGACGACGTGATGGCGACGCCGACGGAGTGGTCGACCCCGTCGGTGCGGGTCTTGACACCCAGCACCGCCTCGGAGTTGGTGCGGGCGAGCGTGCCGAGCCTGCCGGAGATGCCGGGCAGGCTGCCGCGGTCCCGCAACCGGTGCAGGAGCCGTTGCGTGCCGAGGGAAGCGGCGGCGAACACGACCTGGTCGGCGGTGAACGTCCGCGTGCGGACCCCACCGGTCCGTCGCGTGTGGACGACATAACCACCGCCCGGCCGCGGCCGCACGTCCGTGGCGGTGGTCAGCGGGTGCACCTCCGCGCCCGCCCGCTCCGCCAGGTACAGGTAGTTCTTGACGAGCGTGTTCTTCGCGCCCTGCCGGCAGCCCGTCATGCACGAACCGCAGTGCGTGCAGCCGGTCCGCGACGGGCCCGCACCGCCGAAGAACGGGTCGGCCGCCGCCCTGCCCGGTCCGTCGCCGAAGAACACGCCGACGTCGGTGGGGCGGAACGTGCCGCCGACGCCGAGGTCCCCGGCGACCGCGCCGAGCACGCGGTCCGCCGGGGTGACCATGGGGTACCGGGTCACGCCCAGCATCCGCTTCGCCTGGTCGTAGCACGGCGCCAGCTCGGCACGCCAGTCGGTGATGTCCGCCCACTGCGGGTCGCGGTAGAACCGCTCGGGCGGCTCGTACAGGGTATTCGCGTACACGAGCGACCCGCCGCCGACCCCGGCGCCCGCGAGCACGAGAACGTTGCGCAGCAACGTGATCCGCTGGATGCCGTAGCACCCGAGCGCGGGCGCCCACAGGTAGTCGCGCACCCGCCAGCTGGTCTTCGCGAACTCCTCGTCCGCGAACCGCCTGCCGGCCTCCAGCACGCCGACGCGGTACCCCTTCTCGGTCAGCCGCAACGCGGTGACGCTGCCACCGAAGCCCGAACCGATCACCAGCACGTCATAGTGCATCCGCGCGCTCCCTGCCGCTCCCGGTCCCGACGACCGCGTACTCGGCGACGTCCAGGCGGGCCGTGCGCTTGCGGTACTCACGCACCAGGCCGGGCCAGTTCGTCGTGATCCGGCCGTTCTCCTCGCGGTACCAGCTGTCGCACCCGGCCCACACGCTGCGGCCGAGCCGGTCGCGCATCTCCGTGTCGAACCGGTCCGCCGCGGTCCGCTTCACGTCCACATAGGACCCGGGGTGCCGCGCGAGCAGCCGGACCAGGTCGCGGATGTAGCCGAACTGGCCCTCCATCATCGCGATGATCGAGTTGCCGCCCAGGTTGGTGTTGGGGCCGTAGACCAGGAACATGTTGGGGAAACCGGGCACGGTGATGCCGAGGTGCGCGCGGGCGCCGTCGGCCCACTCCTCGTTCAGGTCGCGGCCCGCCAGCCCGCGGATCGCCATCGGCGCCAGGAAGTCGGTCGCGGTGAACCCGGTGCCGTAGATCAGCACGTCGGCCTCGTGCAGCCGCCCGTCGGCGGTGCGCACCCCGTCCCGGGTGACCTCGGTGATCCGGTCGGTGACCACGTCGACGTTGGCCTGGTTGAGCGCCGGGTACCAGTCGTTGGAGAAGAGGACCCGCTTGCACCCGATGCGGTAGTCCGGCAGGAGCCGGGTCCGCAGGCCCGCGTCGGGGACCTGGACGCGCAGGTGCAAGCGGAAGATCAGGTCGAGCAGCCTGCCGAGCGGCAGCCACGCGGTGAGCGCGGTCGTCAGCAGTTCGCCGATGCCGAACGTGGCGCCCCGGCCCACCTGCTGGCTCGCGGGCAGCGCGGTGAACATCCGGTGGTGCCACGGCCGGTAGGCGCGGTCGGGCTTGGGCACGACGTAGGGCGCGGACCGCTGGAACACCGTGACGTGCGCGGCCGACGGCTGGATGCGGGGCACGAACTGGATCGCGCTGGCGCCGGTGCCGATCACGGCGACGCGCTTGCCGGTCAGGTCGACGTCGTGGTCCCAGCGCGCCGAGTGGAACGCGGGGCCGGTGAAGGTGCCCGCGCCGGGCAGGTCGGGCACGACCGGCCGCGACAGCTGGCCGACGGCCGGGATCAGCACGTCGGCGGTGACGGTCCCGCCGCCCGCGACGTCGACCCGCCACACGCCGCGGCTCTCGTCGAACGCCGCGCCGGTCACCTCGGCGCCGAACCGCACCCGGTCCAGCACGCCCTCCGCCGCGGCGGTCCTGCGCAGGTAGGCGAGGATGTCGGGCTGCTCGGAGTAGCGGCGCGGCCAGGTCCGGTTCGGTGCGAACGAGTAGGAGTACAGCGAGGACGGCACGTCGCAGGCCGCGCCGGGGTAGGTGTTGTCGCGCCACACCCCGCCCAGGTCGGCGGCCTTCTCGAGGATCGTGACGTCGGTGCACCCGGCTCGGCGCAGCACGCAGGCGACGCCGATGCCGCCGAAGCCCGCGCCGATGACGACGACGGACGGTGTCGAAGTGCTGACCACGGCGACGACGCTAGGGGGTCGGCGGGTGGCCGGCCAGACAAGAGCGGCCAGCCGATCCATAATTCCGGCCATGACGTCTTTGGCCGAGTCCGCGGTCCGGCACTGGGACTTCCCGCGCGGGGTCGCCGGGGTGAGCGTGCTGGTGCGGTTCGGCGTCCGCCACGGGCTGTCCGAGCAGGCGCTGCTCGCGGGCAGCGGCCTCACCACCGCCCAGCTCGGCGACCCGGGCGTCGAGGTCGAGGCACGGCAGGAGCTGGCGGTGGTCCGCAACCTGGCGACGGCGCTGCCCGACTCGGGGGTGGCGGCGGGCCGCGAGTACCACGCGACGACGTTCGGCATCCTCGGCTTCGCGTTCCTGTCCAGCCCGACGATGCGCGACGCGGTCGCGGTCGCGCTGCGGTACTACGACCTCAGCTTCGCGTTCAGCATCCCCGAGGTGACCGTGGCCGACGGCCGGGTCCGGCTCGCGCTCGACGACCGGCTGCTGCCCGCCGACGTGGCCCGCTTCCTCGTCGAACGGGACCTGGCCGCGATCCACACGGTCGTCGACGAGCTGCTGCCGGGCGAGGTGCCGATGACCGGGCTCGCGTTCCGCTTCGCCGAACCCGCCGAGACCGGCCAGTACGAGCAGACCTTCGGCCTGCGGCCCGCGTTCGGCGCGCCCGCCAACGCGGCCACGTTCGACGCCGCGTTCCTCGACGAGCCGCTGCCGCTCGCGAACGCGCACACGGTCGCGATGTGCGAGGCGCAGTGCCGGGACCTCGTCGCGCGGCGCCGGGCCAGGACCGGCACCGCGCACGAGGTCCGCGAGCTGCTGACCCGCATCGGCGCGCTCGGGTCGCCGATGACGGCGGTCGCGCGCGAGCTGAACCTGAGCACCCGCACCCTGCGGCGCAGGCTCGAGGAGGAGGGCACGAGCTTCCGCGCCCTGCTCGACGAGGTGCGGGAGGCGCTCGCGGAGGAGCTGCTCACGATGGGCGCGGTCCCGGTGGAGGACGTCGCGGTCCGGCTCGGCTACGCGGAGGCGTCCAGCTTCATCCACGCGTTCAAGCGCTGGAAGGGCGTGACCCCGACCGCGTACGTGCGGCAGCGCGCCCGGTAGGTCAGCAGGCGGACACGGGACCGTCGTGGTGGGTGCCTGCCAGGCCCACCACCGTCAGGTCGGTCAGCGCGGCCCCGGCGCCACGCCGGACGTAGCACGAGTAGCGGTGCCGGTTGATCACCTCGAGGTGGATGTGCGCGCCGGTGTCCCCGTTGACCTGGTAGCAGGACGAGTACCGGAACCGCCCGGTCTGGCCGAGCCTGGTCCACGGGCCGACGACCGCGCCCACGGTGATCGCGGCGGGTTTCGCGTCCACGTGCATGACGTCGGCGCGGGCCAGCACCTCGCCGGTCGTGCCGTCGACGGCCTCCAGCCCGATGCGATACCCGCCGTCCGCGAGGTTGCCGGTCGCGCAGCCGGGCCGCACGGTGACCACGCGCACGGTCACGGGGTGCCCCGCGCCGGTCTTCGTGCCGAACGGCGACACCACGGTGGCGCCGGGCAGCTGGTAGATGTCGACGGACCAGTCGTTGAGGTAGCCCCAGTTGGAGAAGACGCGGTGGTGGGTAGCGGGCGGGGACACCCCGAACCGGTCCCACACCGACGATCCCTGGATCGGCGGGTAGACGTTCACCGTGTCCGGGGTGGGATGGGCGGCTGCCTGCGGGGTGATCATGCCGAGCCCCGCCACCGCCACGACCGCTGTGACCGCCAGCCGGCGGACGCTCTTCGCGAAGTCCATGGGACTCATGCCAGCACCCCGGCTCGGCCCGCGCATCGGTCGAACGACCGATGGGGCGGAGATCGCGCGTCCGGACCCGGGCGGCGGGTAGCGTTCCGCGCGTGACCGTGGTGGTGGGCGTGGACGGCGCGGGGCGGACCCACCGCCTGCGCGCGCTCCTCGCCGCCGCGGGGACCGGCTGGTGGTTCACCGGCGTGGACGGGCTGGCCGCGGCACGCGGCGGGCTCGTCGTGGTCGACGACGCGCACCGGCTCGACGCGGCGGCACTGCGTGCGCTCACCGCCGCCGGCCGCGCCGGCACCCGGCTCGCGATCGCCCGCCGCCCCACCGTCACCAGCCAGGAGCTGGCCGAACTCGACGAGGTCGCGGCGGCCGACGGCGTCGAGGTGCTGGCGCCGCTGGACGTCGACGGGGTGGCCGCGCTGCTGGCGGCGGTGACGGGCAAGCCGGTGTCCCCGGACGTCGCCGCGCGCGTGCGCGAGGAGTCGGGCGGCATGCCGGTCGTGGTGGCGCTGTCACGCGACCGGGACGCGCTGCTCGCCAGGACGCAGCGCGTCTTCGCCCGGCTGCCGGAGCACGTGCGCGCGGTGGCGCGGCTGCTGGCGCTGCGCATCGACCTGCCGGACGAGGTGCTGGGCGACGCGATGCCCGCACTGCGCGAGGCGGGCCTCCTCGTGCCGGGCCGCGCGCGGATGATCCCCGCGCTGGCGGACCTGGCACTCGCCGAGCTGTCGCCGCCGGAACGGCGGTCCCTGCACGACACCGCGGCCCGGGCGATGCTCGCCGCGGGCGCCGACCCGGTGACGACCGCGACCCAGCTGCGGGCGGCCCGCATCCGGACGCCTGCCGCGGCGCGGGTGTACCTGCTGGCGGGTGAGCAGACCCGGTTCACCGACCCCGCTACCGCGCTGTCGTGGTTCGACGACGCCGCCGACGCGGGCGCGGACCAGGCGGCCGTGGCGCCCGGGAGGGCCGAGGCGGCGACGCTGCTCGGGCTGGCGGTGGACGTGGCACCGGGCACGGGACGGCTCGCGCTGGCCGCGGGGGCGGCGGCGGCACACGACGGCCGCGCGGCCCGGGGCGCGGCCGCCCTGGTGACCGCGCCCCCGCCGGGCCCGGTGCTGGCCGTCCCGCTGCTCGTGGCCACCGGCCGCCTCGACGAGGCCCGTGCCACCGCGGGCACGGCGGCCCCCGGGCCGCTGTCCCGGTTCGCGTCCGCCGCGGTGGTCGCCGCGGCGGACGTGACGGCGGCGGTCCCGCTGCTCATCGAGGCGGCCGAGGACGTCGAGCGCGCCGCGCCCGTCGCCGTCCTCCCCGACACCCCGCACGCGATCGGGGCGATCGTCGCCGTCGCCGCGGGTGACCTCGGCACCGCCGAACACCTGCTGACCCGCGCGCTCACCGCCGGCATCGGCGGCCCGGCAGGCGAGGAACGTCACCGGCTGCTGCTCGCGTGGGCCCGCATGCGCGCGGGCCGCTACGACACCGCGCTCGCCGAACTGCGCCGGGACACCGGGCTCCCCGGCCGGGAACGCCTGCTGCGGGCGGCGATCACCGCGGGCATCGCGCGCCGCCGGGGGGACATCGCCGGGCTG
The DNA here is from genome assembly GCF_054661535.1 of Actinophytocola sp. KF-1. Lineage (NCBI taxonomy): Bacteria > Bacillati > Actinomycetota > Actinomycetes > Pseudonocardiales > Pseudonocardiaceae > Actinophytocola > Actinophytocola sp. KF-1. The sequence goes on from NZ_BAAFVK010000003.1 coordinate 704,267, forward strand.
CACGCCGTCTGGGACACCGTCGAACCGGTGCTGGCCCGCCAGGCGGTCGACCTCTGGCAGCTGGAGGCCGTCGAGGAACTGCTGGTCGCGGCCGCCCGGTTGCGGCACCGCCGCCGCGTCGAGCCGGTGCTCGCCGCGCTCGACGAGGTCGTCCCGCCCGCGTGGCGGCCCGCGCTCGGCTGGCTGCGGGTGCAGGTGGCGATCGCCGACAACGACCACGAAGCCGTTGCCGCCCAACGGATCCCGGGCGTGCTGGGGGAAGCGGCGGCGATGTGGGCGACCGTGCTGGCCGGTGGTGCCGTCGCGCCGGACGCGGTCACCGACGTCACCGAACGGCTCGCGGACCGGCAGCTGCCGTGGGAGGCGTCGCGCCTCGCCGGCCAGGCCGCGATCACCTCCACCGACCCGGCCGCGGCGCGCAGGCTCCTCGAACGCGCCCGCGAGTTCGCCGAACCCGACAAGTCCGTGAGCGCCGAGGCGAGCGGCCTGTCCGAACGGGAACTCGACGTCGCCCGCATGGTCGTCGCCGGGAGCACGCACCGGGAGATCGGCGCGCAGCTCTACATCTCCCCCAAGACCGTGGAACACCACGTCGCGCGCATCAGGAGCAAGCTCGGCGCCACCTCGCGCGCCGAACTGCTGGCCATGCTGCGGGACGTCGTCGCCGAGTGACCGGGTGATCGCGGACCGAGACATTCGGTCACCCCCGACACGTCCGCCCCGATCCACCGATCTACCCCCTAGCGGCCCCCTCCAGTGACGGGGGTCTCCCCGATGTCCGCACGGGGCCTCCCGCCGCACTCTGGTGTCACGCCCGGAACGCAAGGGCCGCAGCCGATCCAGGAGGTAGCAATGACCGTCAACGTGAGCGAAGCCCTGCGGGACTTCATCCACAACCTGATGACCGACCGGCAGTTCGCCGGCAACTACGCGGAGGACCCGCAGGGCATGCTCGCGGCCCAGGGCGTGACCGACCACGACCTGTCCGGTGTGGACGTGAACGCCGCGGTGCGCGACGTGTGCGCCGACCCGTCGGTGCCCGCCGAGGCCCGCACCGCGGTGCAGAACAGCGGTCCGCCGCCGTCGAGCGGCGCGTCGCACTCGGTGGACAGCGTGGTCCAGCACCTGAACCACATCACCTACGCCACCTACGAGGGCGACGACTACATCACCAACCTCATCGACCAGTCCGTCGACAACAGCGTGGACGTCAGCGGCCCGGTGTTCGGCGACCTCGACGTCGTGACCGGCGAGAAGGGCCAGATCATCGACGGCCCGAACTTCGGCAACGCCAACACCGGCGACGGGGCGGTGCAGGCGGGACGGGACGCCGAAGGCGTCAACACCGGCATCAACACGGGCATCAACGCGGGCGGCGACGTCGAGGACGCGGTGGTGGGCGACGGCAACCAGACCGCGCAGGTCGACGGGAGCGCCGACGGGTCGGTGTTCAACTTCGGCGACGGCGACGTCACCAACCTCGGCAACGCCGACGTCGAGGACTCGGCCGTGTCCTTCGGGGAGGGCGACGCGACCAACCTGTCCGACGTCACCGTCGACGACGGGTCGGCGATCGCGGTGGGCGGCAGCGCCAGTGGCTCGAACGTCGAGGACAACGACACGACGGTCGTGACCACGGTGGAGGACAACGACACCACCGTCAACGACAACGACACGACGATCGAGGACAACGACACCACGGTCACCTCGGTGCAGGACAACGACACGGTCATCGCCGACAACGACGTGGCCGTCGCGGGCGACGACCAGCTCGCCGTCCAGTAGTTCCTGGGACACCCCCAGCACCCCGAGCCACACCCACCAGCGCGCAGGCCGGTCGGGCCGCAAGGCCCGCACCGGCCGCGCGCGTATGCCGATCCGGGAGAGTCCCCGATGACGAGAGCAGCGACCACGACAGCGCCCCCGGCGGGGCAGGCAGCGCGCGCGGGCGAGCTGGTCGACCTCGGCCTGCGGGCCTGCGAGGCGTTCGGCAGACCGGACCTCGCGGCCCGGCTGACCGCCGTCCGCGCGCGCCTGGCCGACCCGGTGTCGTACGTCGTGGTCGCGGGTGAGTTCAAGCAGGGCAAGTCGTCCCTGGTGAACGCGCTCGTCGGCGCGCCGGTGTGCCCGGTCGACGACGACGCGGCCACCGCCGTCCCCACGTTCGTGCGGCACGGCGACGAGGCGAGCGCCGAGCTGGTGTGGCAGGGCGAGGAGCGGCGGCACGAACCGATCGCGCTGCCCGACGTGCGGGCGCACGTGGTCGAGAGCGGCACGCGCGACGAGCGGGTGGCCGGGGTGGAGATCCGCATCCCCAGGGCGATCCTCGCGAGCGGGCTGGTCCTCGTGGACACCCCCGGGATCGGCGGGCTCGGGTCCGCGCACGCGGCGGCGAGCCTCGCCGCGATCTCCATGGCGGACGCGGTCCTGTTCGTCACGAGCGCCGCACAGGAGCTGACCCGCAGCGAGGTGGACTTCCTGCGCCGCGCGCGCAGGCTGTGCCCGACGGTGGCGTGCGTGCTCACCAAGACCGACTTCTACCCGGCGTGGCGCCGGATCCGCGAGCTGGACGACGCGCACCTGACCGCGGCCACCGGTCAGGAGATCCCGCTGGTCGCGGTGTCGTCGGCACTGCGGGCCCGCGCGGTGAAGAACAGCGACGCGGGCCTGAACGCCGAGTCCGGCTACCCCGGGCTGATCGAGTTCGTGCGCGACCTCGTCGGTGGCTCCGCCGAGCAGCGGCTCGCGACCGACGCGGCGGCGGAGGTGGCGGCCCTGTGCGACCAGCTCGAGACGTCGTTCGCCGCCGAACGGGCCGCGCTCGCCGACCCGGCCGCCGCGCAGCGGGTGGTCGACGAGCTGACCGCGGTGAAGGCACACGTCGAACAGCTCAAGACCACGGCGGCCCGGTGGCACCAGACGCTCAACGACGGCATCGCCGACCTCACCTCGGACATCGACCACGACCTGAAGTCCCGCATCCGGGCGGTGACCGCGGCGGCCGACGAGGCCATCGACGACAGCGACCCCGCCGACACGTGGGCGGAGATGGGGTCGTGGCTGCAGTCGAAGACCGCGGAGGAGCTGCTGTCGAACTACGAGCTGCTGCGCGACCGCGCGACCGAGCTGTCCGAGCGGGTCGGCGAGCACTTCCACGCGGCGTCCGGGGTGGCGCCACTCGGCCCCACCGTGCACGACCCGACGCCGCTCGCGGCCGGTGCGGTCGGCGAGGACCTGGACCTGAAGAAGATGCGCGTGGTCAAGCAGGCGATGGTCGCGTTGAAGAGCGCGTACGGCAGCGCCGTCATGTTCTCCCTTCTGGGCAGCATGGTCGGCATCGTCCTCGGTCCGATCGGCGTCGGGATCGGCCTCGTGCTCGGGCATCGTGGCCTCCGCGAGGAGAAGAAGCGACAGGTCCAGAAGAGACGGACGGAGGCCCGCAACGCCGTGCGCCGGTACTGCGACAAGGTCACGTTCGTCGCGGCCAAGGACTCCCGCGACACGCTCCGCCGGGTGCAACGCGAACTGCGCGACCACTACACGGCGCTGGCCGAGGAGCTGAACCGCTCGAACGCGGCCGCGCTCGCCGCGGCCACCGAGGCCGCGAACCGCACGCAGACCGACCGCGCCAAGCGCCTGAAGGACGTCGACGCCGAACTGGAGCGGATCCGCAAGCTCCGCACGCGTGCCGAGGCGGTCGCTCGATGAGACTCACCGACCGGACACGAACCGTGCTGGCGCACGGCATCGAGGTGTACCGCGGCACCCCGCACGCCGCCCGGTTCGCGGCCCTGCGTGACCGGCTCGACCAGCCGTTGCGGGTCGCCGTCGCGGGCCGGGTGAAGGCGGGCAAGTCGACGCTGCTCAACGCGCTCGTCGGCGAACGGCTCGCACCCACCGACGCGGGCGAGTGCACCAGGATCGTCACCTGGTACCGGGACGGGCACACCTACCAGGTGCGCGCCCAGGTCGGCCGCGAGCAGAAGCAGCTGCGGTTCGCCCGCGAAGACGACCGGCTCGACATCGACCTCGGCGGGCTGCGCGCCGAGGACGTCGACGAGCTGGTGGTGACGTGGCCCGCGCAGGCCCTGCGCGCGGTGACGCTCGTGGACACCCCGGGCATCGGCTCGCTGACCGAGTCGGCGGCACGCCGGACGTGGGACCTGCTGGTGCCCGACGAGGAGGAGACGCCCGCGGACGCGGTCGTCTACCTGATGCGCCACCTGCACGCGGGGGACGTCGAGTTCCTGCGGGCGTTCCACGACTCCGAGGTGTCCCGGCCGAGCCCCGTCAACGCGATCGGCGTGCTGTCGCGTGCCGACGAGATCGCGGTGGGGCGGCTGGACTCGATGGCGTCGGCGCGCCGGGTCGCGGCGCGGCTCGGCGCCGACCCGAACGTGCGGCGGCTGGTGCAGTCGGTGATCCCGGTGGCGGGGCTGCTCGCGGAGACCGCGGTGACGTTGACCGAGGAGGAGGTCGCGCGGCTGCGCCGGATCGCGGACCTGCCGGTGAAGGAGGCCGAGGAGCTGCTGCTGTCGGCCGACCGGTTCGTCTCGTCGAAGCCGGAGCTGGGTCTGACCGAGCTGGAACGCACGGCGCTGCTGACGCGGTTCGGCGTGTTCGGGGTGCGGCTCGCGAGCACCATGCTGCGCCGCGGCGTCGCGGAGAAGGCGAGCGAGCTGGCGACCGAACTGGCCGACCGCAGCGGTCTCGTGCAGTTGCAGGAGTTGTTGCGGTCGCTGTTCTTCGAGCGGCGTGACGTCCTCAAGTGCCGGTCGGCGCTGCTCGCGGTCGCCGACATCACCCGCGGCTGGGCGCGGCCGGGTTCGGAACGGCTCGCCGCCGAGGTCGAGGAGGTCGTCGCGTCCGCGCACCCGTTCAACGAGCTGCGTGTCCTGTCCGGCCTGCGTGCCGGCTGGGTGCCCGGCAAGGACGAGGTGCTCGACGACCTGGAACGCGTGATCGGCGGTGCGGGCGGCGCGGCACACCAACGGCTGCGGCTGCCCGCCGACGCGGACGGCGCCGAGCTGGGCGCCGCCGCCACCACCGCGCTCGAGCGCTGGCAGCGCCGCGCGGAAAGTCCCATGACCGGCTACGAGATGGCGGTCGCCGCTCGCGTGGCGGTCCGTTCGTGCGAGGGCATGCTCGCCGACCTCGCCCACCCCCGTTAGGAGTTTTCGCGATGTACGCACTGGGCATCGACCTGGGCACCACCTACACGGCGGCGGCGATCTGGCGCGACGGCCGCGCCGAGATCGTCTCGCTGGGCGACCGGACCGCCGCCATCCCGTCCGTGGTCCTGCTGCGGGAGGACGAGACGTTCCTGACCGGCGAGGCCGCGAACCGGCGGGGCCTGACCGAGCCGAACCGCGTCGCGCGGGAGTTCAAGCGGCGGGTCGGCGACACCACCCCGATCATGCTCGGCGGCACACCGCACTCGGCGGAGTCGCTCATGTCCCGGCTCCTGCGCGCGGCGGTCGAGGAGGTCGTGAAACGGGAAGGCGGCCCGCCTGCGCGCGTGTGCGTGTCGCACCCGGCGAACTGGGGCCCGTACAAGATCGACCTGCTGGGGCAGGCGGTGCGCATGGCGGACCTGCCGACGGCCGTGTTCACGACCGAGCCGGAGGCCGCCGCCACCCACTACGCGCAGGAACAGCGCCTCGGCGTCGGCGCGGTGGTCGCGGTCTACGACCTCGGCGGCGGCACGTTCGACGCGGCCGTCCTCCGCCGCACCCCGGCCGGGTTCACCATCCTCGGCAAGCCGGAGGGCATCGAACGCCTGGGCGGCATCGACTTCGACGCGGCGGTCTTCAACCACGTCCGCACCGCACTGGGCGGCAAGCTGGACGACCTGGACGAGGACGACCCGGCCGCCGTCGCCGCCGTGGCCCGGCTGCGCGAGGAATGCGTGCAGGCCAAGGAAGCGCTGTCGGCCGACACGGACACCACCATTCCGGTGCTGCTGCCGTCGGTGACCACGGACGTGCGGCTCACGCGGGGTGAGTTCGAGTCGATGGTGCGTCCCGCGTTGCACGGATCGATCGAGGCGCTGCGGCGGGCGGTGCGGTCGGCCGGGTGCACGCCGGAGCAGCTGCATTCGGTGCTGCTGGTCGGCGGCTCGTCGCGGATGCCCATCGTGGGGCAGCTGGTGAGCGCCGAACTGGGCAGGCCGGTCGCGGTGGACACACACCCGAAGCACGCGGTCGCCTTGGGGGCGGCGTGGCGCGCGGGGCTGGCGTGGCGGGGCGGGGCCGCGGGCCCGGCCGCCCGCGGCGGCGCGATGGCAGGCGGCCCCGCGATGGGCGCGGGCTCGGCCGCGGGAGGACCGCGGGAACCGGCAAACCCAGCAGCGCCCACCATGCGCACGGCAGCCGCGGCGGCCGCAGCCGGCGCTCCTGACCTTCCGGCGACCGGCGCGGGAACGAGCGCGCCGACGCCGGACGGGGCACGCTTCACGGCCGGCGCGGGCCACCCGGCGGGCGCCACCGGGGAGCCAGGCCCGGGCACGGGCCGGGCACCCGTGGCGGACCCGGCGACCACCCGGGCCGCGAACCCAGCGGCCGGTGCGCGACCGGCGGCGGCTCCGCGCGGCCCCGGACGTCCCGCCGATCAGGGCACCTGGTCCGGGCAACCCGCCGGCCGTGCGCCCGCCGCCGGTGTCCGGCCCGCGGAGCCGATCAGCCCGCCGTCCACCCCCGAACCGGACCGGCGCAAGCGGCTCATGGCGATCGGCGTCGCCGGTGCGGTGGTGGCGCTCCTGGCCGGTGGCGGCGCGGCACTCGCGATCGTCAACGGCAAGAGCGACGACAACGGCGCCCGGCCCGTGGCGAGTTCCTCGTCGACCACCGTGCCCACCACGGCGAACTCCCTGCTGCCGCCGGACGAGCAGTGCACCGACGCGATCATGAGCAACCCCAGCTGGGTGTGCCTCACGTCCGCGGTGGTCGCCGACGGCAGGCTCACGATCCAGTACGTCAGCGACGGTGGCGCCCTCAGCGTCGACGGCGGCAAGCACCTGCACATCTACGGCGGTGACGGCACCACCCCGTCCGACCGGATCATGGGGCACCAGGTGCCGGAGTCCGAGCAGGGCACGTGGTACGTCGAGGACCGGCGGCCGTCCGTCGTCGACGTCACCGACCAGCGGTACGTCACCGCGGTCGGGGACGCGCCCAAGGTGTGCGCCCGCATCGCCACCGCCGACCACGTGCTCGTCAAGGCCACCGACGGCAGCTACCGCACGGGCAACTGCGTCCCGGTCACCCGGTCCGCGGTCACCACGACCGAGGCCCCGGCCCCGCCGCCGCGCACGAACCGTCCACACCAGACACACCACGAGACGACGACCACCGAGACCACGACCACCACGTGGGACACGACCACGACGGAACCGACCCCGGACAGCGAACCCCCCGCCCCGACCTCGCAACCGGAGAACTGACCGGAAAACGCCCTGGGCGGCGCCTTCGGCCGAAGGCGCCGCCCGGGGGGCGGGTCAGTCCAGGTGGGGCTCGTCGTCCTCGTCGTCGTCCTCGTCGTCCTCGTCGACGTCGAGCGGGAGGCCGGGGACCGGGGGTTCCCGGGTGACCACGACGTCCGCGGGCCACTCCGGCGCCGGGTCGTCCACCGGTTCCGGCGCGTCGTCCGCGTCGGGTGCGTACGCCGGCACCTCCGGGCCCGGGTCCGCCGCGCCCGCGCCGAAGTCCAGCTCCGCCGGGTCGCTCCAGTCCTCGGCCGGCGCCGCCACGTCGAGGTGCTCGCCGAAGGCGTCCTCGCCCACCGGGTCCGCGCCCGTCAGCAGGTCGAACCAGTCCGCAGGCACCTCGGGGCCGGGCACCGGGCCGTGCGCGGCCACGTGCGGGGCCAGCGCCGACGCCACCTCGACCGGCGCGGTGTCGGCGTACGCCACCACCGCCTCGGAGACCAGTGCCGACGGCAGGTCCGGGTGCCCGTTCGCGGCGAGGTAACCCGACGGGTCGGCGCCGTACGCCTGCCGTGCCGCGGCGTCGCCGACGAGGTCGGCGAGCAGGTCACGGAGGGGGCGGGCGGCCATGCCCCCACTGTAGAAGAACCCGGCGTGCCCCGGCGTCGGGGAAACCCCCCACGAGACCCCCGGGGCACGTGGCGGGCGCGACGACGTCGGGTGTGGTCGCGCCCGCCACCGGGCTCAGCGCACGCCGGAGCCGACCTCCGGGGCCGCGCGCAGGAAACGGGCGACCGCCGCCGCCCGGTCCAGGCTGGTGGGCGGGACCTCCAGCACGTCGGAGATCCAGTTCCGCCAGTAGGGGCTCGGGATCCGCTTGCCGCGCTCCCACCGCGCCACCTGCCTGCGGTTCACACCGTCGTTGCCCGACACCTCGGCCAGTCGTTCCGCCAGCGCGACCTGGGTGAGACCGCGCCGGTGGCGCAGCTCGCGGATGACGTCGCCGACCGGCGCACCGAACGGGTTGTCGACCATGATCAATTCATCGCCTCACATACGATCTCGTGCACGGGTGCTCTCGTTACGCCCCGGTTATCGGCACGAGGCCGAGCGACAGTTACCCCAAGTGCTCATCTCATCGCGCAAAGTGCTACCTGATTGATCCGTTGGTAGTAGCCGACGTCCTCGTTGGGATGTTCCGCACCCACACCCGGTGGTGCCAGACTGGCCCGCCGTGGGGGCGGACAGCAACGGCGGAGAGCGGCGGCGCGTGGCGCGTGAGCTGCACGACAAGGTCGCGCACGCGCTCGGCGTCGCGCTGAACAGCCTGGAACTGCACGAGGTCTACCTCGACCGCGACCCGTCACGGGCGCGGCGGGAACTGGGGGTCGCCCGGCACGCGGTGCGCGGCGCGCTCCGCGTGGTCCAGGACCTGTCGGCGGACCTGCGCGGCCGCGCGGTGCCGGGCAGCGTCGACCACGCGCTGCGCGACTACCTGCGGATGGTGGCCGCGCCCGCCGTCGACTGGTCGGTCACCGTGCGGGGTGACGAGCGGACGCTCGCCCCGGACCTGCGCGACGACCTGTACCTGGTCCTGCGCGAGGCGGCCAGGAACGCGCTGATCCACTCCGCCGCGCGGCACCTCACGATCACCGTCACCGTCCGCGCGGACGCCGTGCACGGGACCGTCACCGACGACGGGCACGGCTTCGACCCGGGCGCGCACCCCGCGAGCGGCGGCCTCACCGCGATGCGCGAACGGGCCGAGGCGCACGGCGGATCACTGACCGTGTCGAGCACGGCGGGCGCCGGGACGGTCGTGCAGGTGCACGTGCCGCGCCACCATGGCGCCTGACCAGCCGTGATCGTTCTCACCCTCCGAAACTTTCAGCCGGGTGGCCCTCCCCGTCCGTGACGGGATCTGCTTACCTTGTCCGGTAGCGGAGCGCAGCGGTGTGTCAGCGGAGAGTCGGGGTACCACCACCGGTGAAAGGAGCAACGAGATCGGCAGATGCTGGGACAGACTCTCACCCTGGCGACTCCCACCGAGGAGGGCTCGATGAACGGAGCCCCGAGCGGAACGGCGCCCACCCGGTCGGCTGACGCGACGATCTCGATCGTGCTCGTCGACGACCACACCCTGTTCCGCGACGGGTTGTCCGCGATCCTGTCGCTGGAGCACGACTTCGAGGTCGTCGGCGAGGCGGGGGACGCGCAGGAGGGCATCGCCGTGGTCGGCGAGCGCAGGCCGGACGTGCTGCTGCTGGACGTGGAGATGCCACGTCACCAGGTGCAGCGGACGGTGCCGCAGTTCCTGCGGGTGTCACCGAAGACGCGGATCGTCGTGCTCACCATGTACGACGACCCGCAGCTGGCGAACCAGCTGATCTGCCTCGGCGCGCGGGCGTACCTGGTGAAGAGCGCCACCCGCGCCGAACTGGTCTCGGTGATCCGCGGGGTGTGCACCGACGAACAGCGGGCCGTGGTGTCGATGTCGCGCCGCGGTTTCGGGCAGCTCGACGACACCCAGGCGCCGCCGCTGACCCGACGGCAGACGGAGATCCTGTGGCTCGCCGCGCAGGCGCTGAGCAACGCGCAGATCGCCGATCGCCTCTACATCGCGGAGAGCACGGTCAAACGGCACCTCACCAAGATCTACGCACAGCTCGGCGCGGTGTCCAGAGTGGACGCCATCAACAAGGCGCGCGCGGCCGTGCTGATCCCGTCGGTCGAGACGGTGTGGGAGGACGCGAGCCGCCAGAATCGTTGATATTTCACCGATCTGCCCGGAAACTGGCCCCCTTCCGGACCGCCCGCCGGCCTGACATCCTGGGTTCCGCCGACGGTTGGGGGTGACGAGATGGCGCCGGAAGCAGGGCCGGCCGCCCTCGCGCCGCTGTCAAGGGGTGATCCCCGTTGACCATCGGTACGGCCACGGTCGCGACCGCCCTCGTGGTCGCGTCGAGCGCGCTGTTCGCGACGCCGGTCCCCGTGCCGTCGGGCCCCGGATCCGGCAGGTCACCCGCCCGGGTGGCCGCCGGATCCGGGGTGGTCGTGAACGAGTTCGCGCCGGGCGTGTACGTCGAGCTGCGCAACACCTCCTCGTCCACAGTGGACATCGGTGGGTACCACCTGTGGCTGTGCGGGCCGGACGGCCTGGCCACCGAGCTGCGGGTGGGTCTCGGCCGGCCGCTCGACGCGGGCGCGTTCTACCTCGTCGCGTCCTCGTCGTACACCGGCGCCCCGGCCGACCAGACCTACCGCGGGCCGCTGCCCGGCGGCGGCGCGGTGCTGCTCGACCGGGACTTCACGTGGACCGACGGCACCGCCGTGGTCGCGGACTCCCCCTGTGGCGAGGGCACGCCCGCGCCCGCGTGCCCGCTCGCCGCCACCGCCCGCGACGTGCGCAGCACCGACACCGGCGACAACGTGGCGGACTTCTCCTGCCGCGACCGCTCCCCGGGCGAGACGAACCCGTGACGTCACAGCCACTTGCGGCGTGCGGCCTGCGCGCCGGCCTGGAAGCGGGTGGCGGCGTCCAGGCGGGCGAGGATGCGCTCGACCCGCCTGCCCACGGTCCGCATGCTGGTCCGCAGGTTCCGCGCGATCGCCTCGTCCTTGAACCCGGCGCCCAGCAGCGCGAGCACCCGGGCCTCCTCTGTGGACAGTTCGCCGGGGACCGCGCCGCCGATCGGGTGCGCCCGGTCCCAGAACGCCTCGAACAACGCGATCAGCGCGTCGAGCAGGCCGGACGTGCGGATGATCGCGACGCTCTCGGTGGCGTGGGCGTCGGTGGTCAGCGACACCCGCGCCGCCCCGCGGTCCACGATCATCAGCTTCAGCGGCAGCGCGGGCAGCGTGCGCGACCGCTCCCCCAGCTCGGCCAGCCGCCGCACGGTGTCGAACTTCGCGGGCGCGGCGAGGGCGTCCGCGCTGTACACGACCCGCAACGCGACCCCGCGTTCGAGGATCGGCAGCTCGGCGGCCACCTCGTCGAAGTCCGCCGGCACGGCGTACGGCGGCCGTTCGAACGCCATGATCTCGGTCGTCGCGCCCTCGTACAGCTCCATCGTCGCGCGGTAGATGTCCGGCGCGCCGGTCACCACCTCCACCAGCTGCTCGGGGTGGGCACGCAACCTGCCGATCCGGAAGTCGGCGGCGAGGTCCGCGGCACCGGCCCGGACCGCCTGCAGTTCGGCCGCACGCCGGTGCACCAGCGCCGCGAGCGCGGGCTCCGGGTCGTTCGGGGTGTGCCCGTCCTCGGTCCGCCGCACCAGCCCCAGCTCGGCGAGCCGCGCCAGCGCGGACCCGACACTGGCCGCCGGGGCGTCCACAATGGACGCCAAGGCGTCCGGTGCGGCACCCGGCGCACGCAGTAGGGCCCGGTACACGCGCTCGTCGAACTCGTCGACGCCGACCGCTCGCAACACCGCCGTCACCTCCGCCGGGTGGCGAGATCAGGCGATGCCAGACCTCGCCACTCCCTGCTCTGGACGAAAGATCGTCGCCCCCCGTTCACTTTAGTCACGTTGAGTCGTAACGGACTCTTTCCCCGTGACGGAGCGGAGCCGACGATGAAGACCAGGACCCTCGCCCTCATCGCCACCACGCTCGTGGCTGCCACCGCACAACCACTCGCCGATTCCCCGCGTGCGACAGCCGACACCGGCTCCGCACCCGCTGTCGCCGTCACCCACCGGGTGACACTGGTGACCGGCGACAGCGTCGAGTACACCGATTCCGGTGGCGGGCACCGGAGTGTGGCGGTGCGCGCGGCACCACGCCCCGGCGGCGCGCCGGTGACGTTCGAGGTGCTCGGCGACCGCGACGACTACTACGTGATCCCCTCCGACGCCGAACCGCACCTCGTCTCCGGTCTGGTGGACCGGTCCCTGTTCGACGTGGCCGACCTGGTCCGCGACGGCCTCGACGACGCGCGGTCCGGCGCGCTGCCGGTGATCGTCGACTACCCCGGCAGCGTCGGGCGACGTGCGCTGACCGGCAGGGCGGACGCACTGCCCGGCGTGGCGCGGGTCGTGCCCGTGGCCACGACCGGCACGGCGGGTGTCGAGGTCGACCGCCGGCGTGCCGCCGACTTCTGGGCGGCGGTCACCCGGCGGCCCGGGATCGCCCGGCTCGCGCTCGACCGCACGGTCCGCCCGGTGCTGGACCAGAGCGTGCCCATGATCGGCGCGCCGCGGGCGTGGGCGGCGGGGCTCGACGGCACGGGGGTGACCGTCGGCGTCGTCGACACCGGCGTCGACCTCGGCCACCCCGACCTCGCGGGCGTGGTCACCGCGTCCGCGAACTTCACCGAGGAACCGGACGTCACCGACGGGTCCGGGCACGGCACGCACGTGGCGTCCACCATCGCCGGGTCCGGCGCGGCGGCGGCAGGCCGGTACAAGGGTGTCGCGCCGGGCGCGAAACTGGTGGTGGCCAAGGTGTTCGACGCCAGCGAGAGCGCGACGGAGACGCAGGTGATGGCCGGCATGGAGTGGGCGGCGACGCACGGTGCGCGGATCGTGAACCTGAGCCTCGGCGGCGCGCCGACCGACGGCACCGACCCGATCAGCGCGCTCGTCGACGAACTCACCGCGCGGACCGGCGCGTTGTTCGTGGTGGCGTCGGGAAATCTCGGCGGTGACCGGTCGGTGACGAGCCCCGGCGCCGCGACCACCGCGCTGACCGTCGGCGCGGTGGACAAGCGGGACGTGCTCGCCGAGTTCTCCGGCAAGGGCCCCCGGCTCGGCGACGCCGCGGTGAAGCCGGAGATCGTGGCGCCCGGCGTCGCCATCGCGGCCGCCCGCGCGGCGGGCACGGCGATGGGCAGCCCGGTCGACGAGCACTACACGGCGGCGTCCGGCACGTCCATGGCGACACCGCACGTGGCGGGCGCGGCGGCGATCCTCGCGCAGCAGCACCCGGACTGGCCCGCGGCCCGGCTCAAGGACGCGCTCGTCAGCACCGCGCACGATGTCGGCAGGCAGTGGTACGAGCAGGGCGCAGGCCGCGTCGACGTCGGCACGGCGACCGGCAGCACCGTGACCGGGACCGGCACGCTCGCGCTCGGCGAGCTGGCGGCCACGCCCGTCACCGGAACCGTGCGGTACGGCAACGACGGCACGAGCCCCGTGACGCTCCGGCTCACGCTCGCGGTCCGCGGCTGGAACGGCCTGCCCGCACCGGCGGGCGCGGTCCGCCTCGACGCGACCGCGGTGACCGTCCCGGCGGGCGCCGAGGCGGCCGTCGCGGTGACGGTCGACCCCGCGCTCGGCGAGAGCGGCGCGTACGGCGGGGTGCTCACGGCGACGTCCGACGACGGCGCGGTCGCGCTGCGCACCCCGGTCAGCTACTACAAGCCGACGCCGACCGGCCCGATCACCGTGCGGATGCGCGACTCGGCGGGCAACCCGGTCACGAACCGGTTCGCGGCCGTGTTCAACGAGGCCGCGGGGGCGGGCAACGACCCGCTCGGCCCGGACCCGCTGCGGATCGTGCCGCTGGACACGGCGTCCGAGGTGCCGCGCGGCACCTACTCGGTGTCCGGCACGGTCCGCGAGGACACCCTGACGCGGCACCGCTGGACGGCGTTGTCCGCCACCGAGGTACCCGTGACCGGCGCCGACGCCGTGGTCCGGCTCGACGCGCGGGACGCGGTCCCGGTCGGCGTGACCACCCCGACCCCGACGGAACAACGCGACCGGACCGTCGCGCTGCGCAGGCACCTGCCCGGTGTCGCGACGTTCGTGGAGTGGCAGTTCGTGATCGGCGCGGACGCCACCTACGAGGTGTACGCGACCCCGGCCGCGCCCGCCCGCCGCGGCACGGTGTCCTTCCAGGACTACTGGACGCTCGCCGACCGCCAGGTGTCGCTGCGCGTGCGGGGCGGCGAGTTCCTCGACCCGCTCTACGACACGAGCACGATCGGCCGTGTCCCGCCCGGGAACCGCACGCTGCCGCTCGTGTTCGCGGGCGACGGCACGGCGGAGGACGTCGCGGCCGCCGACGTCCGCGGCAAGCTCGCGCTGGTCGCGGTGCCCGATCCGGGCGCGGTCGCCAACCCGGCCGCGGTGGCGGCACAGGCCGCCCGGGCCGCCGCGGACACCCTCGCCGACGCGGGCAGCGCGGGCGTGGTGACCTACGTCGACGTGCCGGGCGCGCTGCCGATCGCGGGCCTGCCCACCACGCCGGTCCCCCAGTTCGCGCTGGGCCACGCCGAAGGCGCGCGCCTGCGTGCCCGCGCCGGGAAGGGACCGGTCGCCATGGACCTTGCCGTGCGGTCGCCGAGGTTCATGTACAACCTGAGCTACTTCGACGACAACGGCATCCCGGCGGCGCACGTGCGGCCGGTCGACCTGGACGCGCTGGTGCCGGTGGCGACCGCGTACCACGCCGACCGCGCGGACGTCGGGTTCGCCAAGCAGTGGACGGCCTACCCGCCGGTGCCCGGCAGCCTCGCCCAGCGCAGGACGACGTGGACCGGGCCCGCCCGGTGGACGGAGTACGTCGGGCCCGCCGACCCGCGGGTGGCGTGGCAGCGCAGGACCACCCAGAGCGTGCCCGGCGCGGACCTGACCATGTTCGCGGAGAACGTGTTCCGGCCGGGCGAGCCGCGCAGGTCCGAGGAGCGCTGGTTCGCGGCGCCGCTGCGCAACGGTGCGCTGGCACTGCAACCGGACCACCCGGTGCTCGTCCCCGCGACGACGGGGCCGGGGTGGGTGCGCCAGTGCGCGTTCTGCCGCGGCGGGACGAGCCAGGACCGGTTCGTCCCGGCACTGCACTGGATGGACTCCGCCGCGGGGCATTTCGTCACCATCTGGCAGAACGGTCAGCAGTACTTCACGACCACGGCCACGCGGCTGTACCGGGACGGGAAGGAGGTGCCGCCCGACGCGTCGGACCCGTACCGGACCTTCCCGGTCTACACCCTGTCCGCGACACCGGCGAGGTACCGGCTCACCATGGTCGACACGTTCCCCGCCACGCAGCGCGGCGGTCCGAGCCTCGCGCTGTACCGCCTGGCGCCGAAGACCGAGACGACGTGGGAGTTCACGTCACGCCGCCCGACCGGCACGGTGCCGCCCGGGTACGGCTGCGCGAACCGGTGCGCGGTCCAGCCGCTGATCCAGCTCGACGCGCAGCTGGGGCTCGACCTCGACAACACGGCTCCGCCCGGTGCGTTCCGGTTCGTGCTGAACGCCGGTCACCGGCCCGGCGCGGACGGCGCCGCCGACCTGGTGAACGCGCTCGTGAGCTACTCGGCCGACGACGGTGTCACGTGGCGGCAGGCGCCGGTGACGAAGGCCGGTCCCGGCCGGTACCTCGTCTCCGTCACCAACCCGGCGAGCGGGTACGTGTGGCTGCGGACCCGGGTGTGGGACACCGCGGGCAACTGGGTCGAGCAGACCACGCACCGCGCGTACGCCGTGCGGTAGCGGCACACGGGTGTGGGCGGACCGGAGGAGCAGTTCCGGTCCGCCCACGCGGGCTGCCATGGTCGGGGGCTGGGGTTCGGGTCAGTGACGGTGTCCCGAACCCCCTCCGGCGTCCACCGGAGCGATGGCAGCCCGGGCCCGGTGTGTCAGTTCAGCTCGCCGGGGCTGCGGACCAGGAGCTTGAAGTCCATCCGGTTGTTGTTCGTGTCCTGGGCGAGGACGTTGCGGCCGTACGCCGCGTTGAACACGTCCGCGGCCGCGGGCTGCGGCGTCAGCGGCTGGCCCTCCAGCGGGGTGGTCGCCGCCGGCGAGAACGCGACCCCGTCGATCTTGATGCCGCCCGGGTTGAACAGCGCGACACCGCCGTTGGCCGGGATGTCGACCGTGATCACCCCGGGCAGGCTGACCGGGCCACCGGTGAACGCCTGGCTGCCGATCGTCAGGAGGGTCTCCTCCGCGGGCCCGGCACCCAGTGGCAGCAGCGTCGCGCCCTCGGGGAGGAACACGGTCTGCAGCACGGTGTTGTTGCTCGAGTAGATCTGGAGGTACCAGCCGGACAGGTCGACCTGCTCGACGCGGCTCGGGTTGGCGAGCTCGATGAACTGGTCCATCGAACCACCGGCACCTCTGGTCTGGACCTCGTTGATCACCACCTGGCCCTGCTGCTGCACGGCGGCGTCGTCGGCCGGCTCCGCGTTCGCGGCGGGGAGGGCGGCGAGGCAGGCACCCGCGGCGATCGCGAGGCACGCCAGTACTCGGCGCATGGGGAGTTCCTTTCGGTTGCGTGGGTTGACTTTCCGGGCCACCGGCGCCTGCCGGCGACCCTCGTCAAGACTCCTCGCAACCGACCACCGAACGAAAGCGGCCAATCACTGGCCGTCAACCGCCGTTGTGTCCACTCAGGACTGTTCGAGCAGGGCGCGGGTCGGCTCGTGCCGGACCTCGCCCGCGTGCGTCACGCAGCAGCCCGCGACGATCTCGTCGTCGAAATCGGGCACCAGCTCGTCGCCGGAACGCATGAGCAGCAACAGGTTCACGACGTTCGTGCTGTAGAGCTGGCTCGCCTGCGCGGGCAGCTGGCTCGGCACGTTCGCGCCGCCCCAGACCGTGGCGCCGCCGATCGCGACCTCCTCGCCCGGCTTCGCGCCCTCGACGTTGCCGCCGGACTCGGCGGCCAGGTCCACCACGACCGAACCGGGACGCATGGCGGCCACCATCTCCGCCGTCACCAGCAGCGGCGCGGTCCGTCCCGGGACGGCCGCCGTCGTGATCAGCACGTCGGCGTCGGCGACGTGCGGGGCCAGCAGCTCCCGCTGCTGCCGGGAGCGTTCCTCGGTCATCTCCCGCGCGTAGCCACCCGCGCCCTCCAGCGGCGGCAGGCCGAGGTCGACGAACTCGGCGCCGAGGCTGCGCACCTCCTCGGCGGACGCGGCCCGCACGTCGTAGGCCTTCACGACCGCGCCGAGACGGCGGGACGTCGCGATCGCCTGCAGCCCGGCGACCCCCGCGCCCAGCACGAGCACCGTCGCGGGCCGGATCGTGCCGGACGCGGTCATCGACAACGGCATGAGCCTCGGCAACCGCTCGGCGGCGACGATCGCGGCGCGGTACCCGGCGACGAAAGCCTGCGACGACAGGGCGTCCATGGTCTGCGCGCGCGAGATGCGCGGCACCAGCTCCATGGACAGCGCGGTGTGCCCGGCGTCGCGCAGCGCACGCACCAGGTCCAGTTCCTGCGCGGGCGGGAGGAAGGAGAGCGTGATGGCGCCCGGCGCGAGCTCCTCGACGCGGTACGCGGGCAGCGGCTGCACCGACAGCACCACCCCGGCACCACGCACCGCGTCCGCGGCGACGGAAGCCCCCGCCTGCCGGTAGTCCTCGTCCGGGAAACCCGCCGCGGTGCCGGCGCCCGGCTCGACCACGACCTCCCCGGCAACGTCGGCAACGCGCGACACCAGACCGGGCACGAGCGCGACCCTGCGCTCCCCCGGCCGGGTCTCGCCAACCACGGCGATCTTCACGGTTCGCACGATAGCCCATGCATTGCCGATCACAGGGTTCCTTCCACCGTTCGGCGGACCCGGCACGCGTCCGCCGGGGATAACGTGGCGGCCTGTGAACAGGCCATCATGCAGACCACGGTTCCGCTCGATGTCCCTTCTCACCCCGGTCGCCGTCGCGGTCGCGCTCTCGGCGGGCTGCGCGAGCAACGCCCCCGCCGGCGGCAGCGGCAGCACCCCGGCCCGCGACGACGCCGTGTCCACGGGCGCGGCCCAGCCCGCCACGATGCTCGTGCGCGTGACCGGCACGGTCGTCGCCGACGACGAGCAACCCGGCTGCCTGCTGCTCGACACCGGTTTCACGACGTACGTCCTGCTCGGCGGCGACCGGGCGGCCATCGAGGCCGCGCGGGACGACGGGGAGGAGGTCACGGTCACCGGTCAGGCGCACACGCCGACCCCGACCCCGTGCACCGGCGGCATCCCGCTGGCGATCGAGCGGTTCACCCCGGCGACCTGAGCCCCGCCGCGGTCGTCGTTGTCGCAGTCGTTGTCGCGGTCGGCGTCGTAGTCGGCGGCGTAGTCGGCGGCGTAGTCGGCGGCGGCGTGCCGCTCGATCCGGCCGGGCTCGGCTCCGTGTCGAAGCTCGGCGTCGCGGGCGGCGGCTGCTGCGTGCTCTCCTCGATGATCTGCGGTTCGGTCTCGGAACCCACCCCGCACGCCGACGCGACCAGCACGCACGCGAGCACGAGCGCCCTCATCCGGTCACCTCCGGCAGCTCCACGACGAACCGCGCACCCCCGCCGGGCCGCTCCTCCACCCACGCGCGCCCGTCGTGGCCGCGCACGTGCTGCGCCACCAGCGCGAGCCCCAGGCCGACCCCGCTGTCGGTGGTGTCGCGGTCGGCGGGTGAGCCCCGGGCGAACCGCTCGAAGACGTGTTCCCGGTCAGCCTCCGGCACGCCGGGCCCGGCGTCGTCCACCTCGATCCGCGCCCGGCCGTCCCGGCGGAGGATCCCCAGCCGCACCAGCCCTTTCCCGTGCCGGGCCGCGTTGTCGAGCAGGTTCACCACCACGCGTTCGAGCCTGCGGCGGTCGCCGGTGATCCACGGGTGCGCGGCCACGTCCAGCACGCCGGGGGCAGGCGGCCCGTGGTGGTCGGTCACGGCGATCACCAGCTCGGCCAGGTCGACCACCTCGAACGTGGAGCGGTCCTGGTCGTCGCGGGAGATCTCCAGCAGGTCGTCGACCATGCGGCGGAACCGGCGCAGGTCGGTGTCGAGCAGTTCCACGGCCTGGCGCGAGCCGGGCGGCAGTTCCGCGCGCCGCCGGTACAGCACCGCCATGGCGTTGAGCATCGTGGTCAGCGGCGAGCGCAGCTCGTGGCTGACGTCGCCCGCGAACCGGGTATCCCGCGCGACCCGCTGCTGCAGGCGCTCCGCGGTGTCGTTGAACGCCTCGGCGAGCGGCACCAGGTCCGGGTCGCCGGTCGCGGGCAGCCGCACCCCGAGGTCGCCGCGCGCGGCCTCCGCGGCGGCCGCCGTCACCCGGCGCAGCGGCCGCAGCGCGTGCGTGGCCGCCCACCGGCCGAGCAGCGCGCCGGCCAACGCGCTCGCGAGCGTGCCGGCGAGCAGCAGCCAGCTCAGGAACTTGAACGTGCGGTCGAGCTCCCGCATCGGCGAGACCTCGAAGTAGGTGGCGGACAGCTCGGGCAGCGGCAGCCCGACCGCGAGCACCGGGACGCCGTCGAGCACCGTGCGCTGGTGCGCGGCCTGCCCGTTCCGCACGGTGTCGAGGAACCCGTCGGGCAGCCTGCGCGGGTCGACCCGGTTGCCGCCGGAGAACCAGTCGCCGCCGTCGACGAGCAGCACCGCCGACTCGACCTCCGCGCCGAGCCCCGTCATCAGCTCGGAGAGCCCGTCGGGGTTGCGGCGCAGCTGTGCCGCCACGAGCCGCGAGTTGCCGGTGGCCTGGGCGATCGCGCTGCGTTCGCGCTGGCCGAGCATGTAGCCGGTGGACAGGTGCCAGGTCGCGATCGCCAGGGTGCCCGCCACCACGAGCGACACCAGGCTGAACCACGCCATCACCCTGGCGCGCAGGGGTAGGCGGTTCGCGATGTTCACCCGCCCGCTCCGTTCACGGCGTCCCCATCCGGTAGCCGACGCCCCGGACCGTGACGACGTGGGTCGGCTGCCCGGGATCCGGTTCGATCTTGCGCCGGAGCCTGCGGACGTGCACGTCGAGCAGCCGGGTGTCGCCGAAGTACCCGTACTCCCACACCCGCTCCAGCAGCTGCTCGCGGGTGACCACGGCACCCCGCGCCAGCACCAGCGCGCACAGCAGCCGGAACTCCGTCTTCGTGAGCGGCACCTCGGCGCCGTCGCGGAGCACCCGGCCCTCGGCGATCCGCACGCTCAGCTCACCCACCTCGACGACCGACGGGATGTTCGGGTCGCCGGTGCGGACCCGGCGCAGCAGCGCGCGGATCCTGGCGCTCAGCTCACCGGCGTCGACCGGCTTGGACACGTAGTCGTCCGCGCCCGCCTCCAGCCCGGCGATCACCTCGTTCGGCCCGGTCCGCGCGGTGACCACGATGATCGGCAGGTCGCCGCGCTCCCGGATCCGCGCGCACACCGCGAGCCCGTCCATGCCGGGCAGCATCAGGTCGAGCAGCACGACGTCGGGTGCCCGCTCGTCCCGTGCGAGCAGGGCCAGCGCCTCCTCGCCGGTGGCGGCCTCGATGACGCGGTAGCCCTCGTCGGCCATCGCGAGGCCGAGGGCCTCCCGGATCCGTGCGTCGTCCTCGACGAGCAACAACGTGGTGGTCATGGGAATCGTCAGCCGTTCGTCAGGTTTCGCGGGCACGGGCCCGGCGAGGATGTCGAGGTGACCGACACCGCGCCCGGCGTCGCGGGCCACCTGCCCGCGGAAGTCCGCCGCACCGCGGCGGACCCCGACTTCCGCACCGGCCTCCCGACATGGTTGCGCGGTCCGCTCGACGGGTGCGCACCGGGCACGGTCCAGGAGGCGGCCATCGTGCTCGGCGAGCTGGTCGGCAACGCCTTCGACCACGCGGCGCCGCCGTACCGCGTGGCGGTCACCGGCGACTGGCGGGCACGACGGTCTGGGCGCTGCTGTACGTGCTCCTCCCGCCACGCGGTGCCCGCTGCTCACCGTGACGCCCGCAGGGTGCCCGCGAGCGCGGCCAGCTCCACGGACGGCGGGCAGCTCAGCAACACCAGGTCGTCGAGCGCGGTGCGGATGTCCACCCGGTCGCGGAGCCCGCCCGCCCGGTCCCGGGTGGTGATGCCGATCGTCCCGCCGCCCGCGACCACGTCCAGGACACCGAGCACCCGGGCGGCGGGCAGCAGGACCCGCAGACCGAACTCGACGGGCACGACACCCCGCACGGTCACGCCGAGCAACGCCCGTGCCGGGTCGATCACCGACCACGACGTGTCGGCGGCCACGACCGAGGGTCCCGGCTCGGCCAGCAGCTCGAACAGCGGCCGCGCGGACCCCGTGCCCTCGTCGGGTGGTTCCGCGACGACCATCGCGAACACCGGCCACAACCCGGCCTCGTCGACCGTGACGGGTGTCTTCGCCACCCCGCGCGGCCACAGCAGCAGCACCTCGATCGCGACGGCCGTCGGCCACGCGCCGCGCGCGTGTTCCTGCCCGATCACAGCCCGACCTCGGCCCACACGGTCTTCGCGCCGGCACGCAGCTCCACGCCCCAGCCCCTGGACAGCCCGTCGACCAGGGCGAGCCCGCCGCCGGACCGCCACCGGCCGCCGTGCGCGGCGCAGTCCTCGACGAACACCCGCAGCGCCGAGCGGCCGGGGCCGGCGGCGACCCGCAGCACGAACGGCGGGACGCCGTGCACACGTGCGTTGCCGACCAGCTCCTCGGCGACGAGCGCCGCGCGCAGCCGCGGCACGGGCGCCACCGCGGCCAGGTTGTCCTGGACCCAGCACCGGACCTCGTCCGGTGCGGGCTCGTCGGCGGCCGGGATGATCAGCGCGACCTGGTCGGCGAACGGCAGGGTCACGCGGTCTCCCTCGTCGCGTAGCGGCTGACGCCGACGCTGGCGAGGACCGCGCGGACCGCGTCGGGTGGGCCGGTGAACACGACGGACCCGTCACGGACCGCGCGCAGCCAGCTCTGGCGGCCGAGCCACACGCCTGCGAGGCCGCTCAACGTGCACGCGAGCCGCACGTCGGCGCCACCCGGCGGCGAGCCGGTGTGGACGGCGGTGCCCGACGGCGTCAGCGCGAGCCACCAGCGGCCCCGGTCCGGCGCGTCGGCGACCACGACGGCCACCGTCAGCGACCGGTCCGGCGGCCTGGCCTGCGCGCTGATGTCGTGCAGGAGCACGTCGGCGTCCAGGTCGCGCAGACCGGGTGGGGCCAGCCAGCGCTGACCCCACCGGCCCAGCTGGTCGACGACCGGCCGGAGGCCCCGCCCGGCCTCCGTCAACCGGTACCGCTTGTCCCGCGGGTGGTGGGCCACCTCGACGACCAGCCCGTTCGCGACGAGCGTGCGCAACCGGCTGGTGAGCAGGCTCGCGGACATCCTCGGCACACCCCTGGCGATGTCCGCCCGCCGCTCGCCGCCGCGCAGGAGCTCGCGCAGCACCAGCAGGGTCCACGGTTCGGTCAGCACCTCGGCGGCACGCGCGACCGGGCAATGCTGCTCGTAGCGGTACACCTGCTGCCTTCCGGTCGACGACGCCGTGGCCCCATCCTCGCGGCGCCGCCCGGTAGCGGACCTGACGACTTCCTGACGAATTCAGTCCGCGGGCCGCTGGTCCCGGCGGATCGGGTGGTCCGCAGGCACCTCGACCACCACGATCCGCAGGCCGTCCGGGTCGCGCAGCCACATCTCGACCAGCCCCCACGGCTCCCGCTCCGGCCCCCGCTCGAGTTCGACGCCCCGGTCGGCCAGCGCACGTGCCGTGGCCTCGATGTCCCGCACCTGCAGCCACAGCACGACGTCCTCGCCCGGGCCGCTCTCCCCGCGGCCGGACACCTCGAGCAGCCCGTTGCCGAGGAAGAACACCGTGCCGCCCGGGAACTCGCGGTACACGGCCAACCCCAGCGTGTCGCGGTAGAAGGCCACCGTGCGGCCGGGGTCGCGCGGGCGCAGGATCATCCGGCTCATGAGGAATTCCATGAGCGCAGCATCCCGTGTGCACGCTCCACTCGCCACGGGCCGGCTCGTGGCGCACACTTCGGCCATGGCAGTCGACGTCGCACCGAGCGTGGTCGTGCACCGGTCCCCGGCCGAGGTCGCCGCGTTCATGTTCGATCCCGCCAACGACCTGCGGTGGACCGGCGGCATCACCGCCAGCACCCCGGCACGCCCCGGCACGCTCACGGAGGGCGCCACGGTCGAACGAACCGCGAAGTTCCTCGGACGGACGTTCACCTACGGGTACGTCGTCACCCGCCACGAGCCGGACCGTCTCGTCGAGCTGCGCGTCGACCGGCCGTTTCCCATGACGGTCCGGTACGAGCTGACCGAGCACGCGGACGGGACGCTCGTGACCATCCGCGCGACCGGGTCGCCCGGCAAGTTCTTCGGGTGGGCCGGCCCGCTGCTGGCACGCCAGGTCCACAAGAACATCACGTCCGACCTCCACCGGCTGCGAGCGTGCCTGGAGGGGTAGCGGGGCGCACGGCCCGCTGCGCGGACCTGGCACGCAGCGGCAGGCGAGTTCCTTCGGTAGCGCCCACCCGGCTCCACCCCCAGCCGCGGGCATGCCTGGCGGCTTGCTCGCCCCGGCGGCAGTGGGGAACCCAGCACCTCGCTGCCTGGAACCACGCTCCACCAGGATCGGAGCGGCCCGCTACGCGGGTCCGGGCGCAGCACCCGAGTGGCACTGCGGCAGGCAGACCCGCTCCTCACGAGTCAGGCTGAGAGCATGCCCGAAGGGCTAGGCCGTGTTTCATAGGTGTTGATCAGCGGCGTGTCGGTGGCCGGGATGTGGCGAGGTCTCCGGTAGACGGGTTAGCGACCAAGCAAACCTGAAATACCGGAGACCTCGTGGCCAGCGTAATGGTGGCGGGGCGGGCTGACCTGACCGACGCGCAGTGGGCGGTGCTGGCGCCGTTGTTGCCTGTGGGGCGTAAGCCGGGTCGTCCGCCGAAGTGGAGCAAACGGCAGTTGATCGACGGGATCCGGTGGCGGACGCGTGCTGGTTGTCCCTGGCGGGACGTTCCACCGGTGTATGGCCCGTGGCAAACGGTCTATGGTCTGTTCCGCCGTTGGCAGCGCGCCGGAACGTGGCGGGCGATCCTGACCGCGTTGCAGGCCCGCGCGGACGCCGACGGGCTGATCGTGTGGGACGTGTCGGTGGACTCGACGGTCACCCGCGCCCACCAGCATGCCGCTGGTGCGCGTAAAAGGGGGAT
>NZ_BAAFVK010000004.1:0-84996 GCF_054661535.1 Actinophytocola sp. KF-1
CAAACCCACCCACCCACTCCGCCAGCAAACCCACCCACCCACTCCGCCAGCAAACCCACCCACCCACTCCGCCAGCAAACCCACCCACCCACTCCGCCAGCAAACCCACCCACCCACTCCGCCCTTCGAGGCACCGCATGCCTCGAAGGGCGTCGCTCCTCCTCGGTGATCACCGAAGGGCGTATACCCTCGTCACCGTCTCCGTGACCGCGTTGCCGTTGTGCGCGACGGCGGTGGCGCGCAACGACGCATACCCGCCTGCCTCGCCACCGCCCGGGAGACGGACCTGGAACTTCCCCGCCTTGCGGTCGACCGTCGCCTGGTGCCAGGTCTTGCCCTCGTCGTACGAGACCGCCACCGTCACCGACCGGATGCCGGACTCGCGTGCGCCCGGCTGGGTCGCCACCGTCACGCCACCGGTCAGTGCACCGCGGGCAGCGCGGTTGTGGGCGTCGAGCGGCAGCGACCACCGGATGTCCAACAGCGGGAGCGCCACCCGCTCCCCCGTGCCTGCCGCCGCCGTGAACGTCCACGTCGCGCTCGTGTGGGTCGACAGCGCCGGTTCCAGCGTCGCCGCGGCCGGGCGGTTCGCGGTCGCCTCCACCGTGAACGTGCCCGGGCCCGGCGGCACGTCGAACGTGCCCAGGGCCGGGACGTCGTCGCGGCGGGCGATCTCCCTGCCCTGCGCGCGGACGACCGTGGTGCCGGTGTTCGTCGCGTCGAAGGAGCCCGCGTTGGCCGGGTCGTTGTCGGCGAACATGGGGATCGCCAGTGTCAGCCTGTTGCCCTGGCGGTACGCGTACGGCACCGGTTCGCCGTCCTGCCTGCTCGTCGGGGCCGCGGTCAGCTCCGGGCCGAACGGGGCGCCGAACATCCGCACGTGCTTGCGCTCACCGCGGCGCACCGTCATCGGGATCGCCACCTCGTTGCCGAAGCCGCCGTCGTCGGTGAAGCCCGCCGAGCCGTACATGGTCAGCGCGGCGCCCGGGGTGACGTAGTCGGTGCCCCGTCTCGGCCACGCGACCTCCACGTCCGCGCCCGCCGTGAAACCGCCGTACGACCAGTTCGCCGGCAGGTACCGGTACTTCTTCGCGGGCAGCGTGTCCACCAGCTCGCGGTCGATGGCGCCCAGCTCCTCGCGCGCGAAGCGGAACGCGTGCCCGTCCGGGACGCGGCCGTCGACGCGGCCCGCGAGGAAGTACGACGCCGGGCTGTTCGCCCTGCCGGTCGCGGTGACGGTCACCGGGCCGTCCGCCAGCCGCGCCGCCATCTCCTGCAGGTCCGCCAGGTTGAACACCATCACGACCGGCAGCGGCAGGTCCGGCTCGTCCGGGTCGCTGTACTGCGGGTTGAAGTTCGACAGCACCAGCGTCGCGCCCCGCTCCGCCAGCAGCGCGATGCCCTCCTGCAGCTGTTCCTCCGGCGGGTACACCGGGTCGTCCGGGCCCGTCGAGGCGATCACCGCGATCTTGCCGCGCACGTCGCCCGCCGCGTCGATGGCCGCCCGGTCACCGTGACCGACGTACGCGATCTCACCGGTGATCGTGCCGGTCAGGCGCGGGTGGTGCGCGACGTAGATGTCCTCGACCTCGAAGCCGTCCTGTCCGTCGACGGTGATGGTCGCGAACGGGTGGGTCCAGTACCCGAAGTGGACGAGGCCGACGCCCTTCATGCGCGGGCCGCCTATCGTGTACAGCTTCTGGCGGCGGGACACGTTGCTGGTGCGCGCCACGCTCGCGCCGGTGCCCGCCACCTGGGACTGCACGGCCGTGCCGCCGCCGTACTGCCACCGGGCGCCCGGGTCGTCCAGCGACACCGTGATCTGCTTGCCCCGCTTGGTGTCCACGACCAGTTCCGTGTCACCGGCGACCGCCGCGGGCTCGACGAACAGCGTGTCCGTGCCCTCGGTGAAGTCCATGGCGCGGCCCAGCACGCGGTAGTCGCCCTCGGGCACGGTGAACGTGGCGGTCTCCCCGGCGAAGAACACGCCGCTCTGCGCCTTGCCGGTGCGCGTGTCCTGCACGACCAGCAGCGACGTCACCGGGTTCGCGCCCCGGGGCACGACCGTGACCGTCAGCGTGCGCGCGGTCCCGGGCAGGTACGCGGTGAGCGGCGTGGTCAGCCGGACACCGTCCCCCGTGGCGACGAGCGCGCCGCTCGGCTCGCCCGCGGCCTCGTCCGGCACGCGGAGGGTCACGGTGACGGCCGCCGTGCCGTGCGCGGGCACCGTGACGCGCGTTCTGTCCACAGTGAACAGCTCGCGGTCCGCGCCGAGCGCGAGGTCCAGCGCGACCGGGGTGTCGCCGTCGTTGACGTAGCCGACCTTCCTGGTCACGGTGTCCGCGTCACCGGCCCACGTCGTGCCGAAGCCCAGCACGCCCTCGGCACGCACCCGCTGGCTCACCGCGCGGGCGACGTCGAGCCGTCCCGCGCCCTGCGCGTAGGTGTCGACACCGGCGAGCCGGTGCGCGCTGCCGACGAGCGCGTCCTTGATCCGCGCCGCGTTCCAGTCCGGGTGCTGCCCGGCGAGGATCGCGGCCGCGCCCGCCACGTGCGGGGTCGCCATGGAGGTGCCGGACATCCGCGTGTAGTGCTCGTCGACGGACGTCCCCGGGTCGGTGCCCGCGGCGCGCGCCGCGACGATGTCCGAGCCCGGTGCGGCGAGCTCGGGTTTGAGGCCGTGGTCGCCGATGCGCGGGCCCTGGCTGGAGAACACCGACAGCCGGTCGTCCTTGGTGACGCTGCCGACGGTCAGCGCGCGGTCCGCGGTGCCGGGCGAGCCGACGGTCTCGCGGGCCCCGCTGTTGCCCGCGGCCACGACGAACAGGGTGCCGCCGGCGTCGGACAGCTCGTTCAGCGTCTGCGACATGAGGTCCGTGCCGTCGGTCGGGCCGCCGCCGAGGCTCATGTTGACCACGTCCGCGCCCTGGTCGACGGCCCACTGCATGCCGGCGATGATCCCGGCCTCGGTGCCGCCCCACTCCCCGAGCACCTTGCCGATCAACAGCCGCGCGCCGGGCGCCACGCCCTTGCGGCGACCGTCGGACGCGGCGCCGGAACCGGCGATCGTGCTCGCCACGTGCGTGCCGTGGCCGACGGTGTCGGCGATCCCCTCGTCGGTGAAGTCCGCGGTGGCGTCGACGATCCCGGCGAGGTCGGGGTGGCCCGCGTCGTAACCGGTGTCGAGGACGGCGACCTTCGCGCCCGTGCCGGTGAACCCGGCCGCCCACGCCCGCGGCGCGCCGACCTGCGGCACGCTGTCCTCGAGCGTGGGGTGCACGCGGCCGTTGAGCCACACCTTGCCCGAGGACCGGGCCGTGCGCATGCCCCGCCACGCGGTCCCGTCCTTGGGCGCCTCGACGACGGTGAGCCCGCGCGCGGGCACGGCCGCGGTGCGTTCGGTCGCCCGTGGCGCGGCGCCCTCGACGATCAGCGGCACGGTGGCGGTGGCCGCGTCGTCCAGGCCCTGCGCGACCAGTTCGGTGACGTCGAACAGCCGCCGGTCCAGCCGGTCCTGCTCGACCAGCGGCGCGGCGTCGGCGGGCAGCACGTACTGGTGGCCGTTCATCTCGTACTGCCACACGGGTTGTGTCTCGCGTCCGGGCGCCATCCGGATCCCGGCGACCTTCCCGTCCAGGACGCGGACCTGATCGCCGGTCAGCAGGGTGACCGTGGTCGGCGTCCCGGCGGTGGGTGCCACCGGGTGCGGGACCGCGATCCCGGGCGGGGCGGACACGACCGCCGCCACGACGGCGAGACCGGCGACGGCGCCGGTGGTTCTGCGCAGGCTCATGCATGTTTACACGCGAATGGTGCGAGCGGGGTTGCATCGGCTGCCGCGGGGGGTAACCGCGTTCTCGACGCGATGCAGCACAGGAGGACACCATGCGTGCCGAGACGCCGACCGACCTGCCCAAACACGCGTGGTGGAGTGCGCTGAAGCGGACGTTCAAGGAGTTCATCGACGACAACCTCCCCGACTGGGCGGCCGCCCTCACCTACTACAGCGTGCTGTCGCTGTTCCCCGCGGTGCTCGTGCTCGCCAGCCTGATCGGGCTGGTCGGGGATCCCGACAAGCTCGCCGACAACCTGCGGCAGTTCGCGCCGACCCAGGCGCAGGACACGCTCGTCGACGTGGTCAAGCAACTCGCGGGCTCAGCGTCGATCGCCGGGCCGCTCGCGATCATCAGCCTGCTCAGCGCGCTGTGGGCCGCGTCCGGCTACCTGGGCGGGTTCATCCGCGCGTCCAACGCGATCTACGACGTGGAGGAGGGCAGGCCGATCTGGAAGACCGTGCCGCTGCGGATCGCGTTGACGCTCACGATGATGGTGCTGCTCACCCTCACCGCCGTGGGTGTCGTCCTGAGCGGTGGCATCGCGGACCGCGTCGGCCACGCGCTGGGCTTCGGGTCGACCGGCATCGTGGTGTGGAACATCGCGAAGTGGCCGGTGCTCGCGGTGCTGGTCAGCCTGGCGATCGCGATCCTGTACTGGGCGGCGCCGAACGTGCGGCAGCCCGGGTTCCGGTGGATCACGCCGGGCAGCCTGGTGGCGATCGTCGTGTGGGCGGCCGCGTCGGCCGGGTTCGCCATCTACGTCGCCAACTTCGCGTCGTACAACAAGGTCTACGGTTCGCTGGCCGGTGTCGTGGTGTTCCTGATCTGGCTGTGGCTGTCGAACCTGGCCATCCTGTTCGGCGCCGAGTTCGACGCGGAACTGACGCGTGGCAAGGAAGTCGCGGAGGGGTTGCCCGAGGACGAGGAGCCTTTCCTCCCGCCGCGCGACACGCGCGCGATGGACTAGACGGGTAATGCGTAACTCGGTCAGTGGTCGTAGGCGGTCAGGGATCGGGTGACGGGTTGGCCGGTGGCGCGGTTGTGCCAGATGGTTGCGGTGAGCGCGAGGAGGCGTTGGGCGATGCGGACTCCGACGCCCTCGATGGTGCGTCCGCCGTGTTGTTCGAGGTTGAGCTGGCCTGTGAGGGTGTCGTTGACCGACTCGATGAGCCGGCGGATCGACTTGAGCAGTGGCTCGCCGGGGTGAGGTGTGCGGTTGCGGTAGGTCCGAGGTGAACCCGAGCAGGGCCTGGGCCACCGCGAGGGTGACCAGCTCGGCGTCGGTCAGTCTCGGCGGTCTGCCCATGCGGGGCCTGTCCGCGAGGTGGTCATCGATCTTGACGTAAAGTGTCGCGAGAAGGGTGTTCAGCTCGAGTTTCCTGTTCGGCGGGGTCGTGGCATCCGGGCCAACACGCCCACCGGCAGATCACTCAGGAGGAAAAGCGGACCGAAGGCCGCCGCCGTCCCGTCCCGCAAAAAAATCGGACATCAACATAGCAAGTAGCTGTTTATCGCAAGCTACGAACCGGATGTGCTTGCCACCGCGGGCTTCTCGACCACGATCGCCACGTTCTGTGTCCTGGACAGGCGTTCGTACGGGGCGGGTTCGTCGCCGAAGAAGACTGCCAGTGGGGTCCACACACCGACGACGAAGACCGACACCAGGAGCCCCGCGGGGATGAGGAGTTGTTGCGGCGAACCGAAAACGTCCCACCGGTCCACCGTCAGCGCCAGCCACACCAGCCAGAGCGGCGACAACAGCACGCCGTTGCGCACCAGCCACGACAGCGGCCCCGCACGGCGGCCGTCGGCACGTTCCACGCGCAGCAGCATGGCCCGCTTCCCGACCGTGCCATCCGCCAGCACGGGCACCACCCAGAAGTACCCCAACGCCAGCACCGCCACGACCAGGCCGCGTGACACGTCGACGCCGAACAGCTTCGCCAGCCCCAGCACCAGGACCACGAGCACCCCGAACGCCACGGCGTCGGTCAGCAGGGCCAGCACGCGACGGCTCGCGGTGACGCGGGTGGCGTACCGGCGGCGGTCACGGGACGGGTCGAGGTCCGGCAGCAACCGGATCAGCGGGCCCGCCACGACCCACCCCAGCACGGCGCCCGCCGTGTTCAGGATCAGGTCGTCCACGCTGAACAGCCGGTACGCGCACGGGTAGATGAACCACAGCCCGGTCAGCTGCGTCAGCTCGAAGAACAGCGACGTCCCGAACCCGAGCGCGACCGCGGGCAGGAACCGCGTGCCGAACAGGTACCGGGCGAAGAAGGTGAGCGGCGCCAGCAGCACCACGTTCAGCGCGGTGCTCCACAGCGCCGGGTTCAGCCACGTCCCCGACACCCGCGCCCGCGTCTGGAGCACGTCCACGAAGTAGAACGGCCGCAGCTGCGGTGTCGACGCGTACGACTGGCCCGCGCAGTACTCCCCCGGGTTGGCGGGCAGCGGCACGATCGTCTGCATCAGGGCCGCGAGCAGGTAGAAGAGAAAGCAGTAGAAGACGAGCGTCGTCCACCCACCCGCCCGGCCGCGGCGGCGGTACGACACCACCGCGACCGGGAGCATCACGATCAACGCGAGCAGCGGGAAGACCGTCAGCGCCGTGGTGACCGGCAGCAGGTAGGTCTCGAACACCCGCTAGTAATACCTCACCACTCCGACGGCGGCGGCGGTGGCACCACCGGGGGACGGTCGTCGCAGGTGATGGTGTTCGGGAGCATCCACGGCTGGAGCCAGCCGCCGTCGTTGCCGCCCGCGTCGGTCACCGTGAACTCCGAGCCCGTCGCCGGGAAGTTGAACGAGCCGCAGTTGTTCACGCCGACCGCGCCCACGTTGCGGGCGTCGGTGTTCTCGAACGTCGCGCCGCCCATCACGCGGGCACTCAGTACAGATGTACCGGTTCCGTCGATCCGCGTGTCCATGAAGCGCACGCCGCGGATCGAGTACCGGTCCTTCACCGGCCAGTCGCTCACGAACATGATCGCGTTGTACGTGCTGTCGAGGAAGTGGTTGCCGGTCACCTGTATCGCGGCGTCGATGTCGCGGTCCAGCGCGTAGAACCAGATCGCGCCGAGGCCGATGTTCCAGTTCAGCTCGTACGTGCCGGCGCGGACCGTGGTGTTGCCGGTGATCCACACGTGCCCGGTGAACGGCTGCGCCCCGAACCGCGAGCCGACGTGGATGCCGCTGCCCTCGCGGATCGGGTCGGCCACGAGGTTGCCCGAGACGGTGTTGTCGGTACCGCCGTACAGCGCGATGCCGTTTGCCAATACCGGTGTCTGCACGGTGTTGTGGTCGACGACGTTCCTGGCGTTCTGCTGGTGCTCCGCCCACATGGCGAGGCCGTCGTCGCCGGTGTTGCGCACGAAGTTGTTGCGCACCACCGAGTCCGTGACGCCTACGTGGAAGTTCAGCGCGTCCGCGATCTGGTCGGTGACGATGTTGTCCGCGACGACCGTGCGCGCCATGGGCCCGTCGAACCACAGGCCGACCTTGGTGTGGTGGATGTACAGCCCGCGGATCGTCGAGTCGCTCATCGCGCCGCCGATACCGTTGACCTGGTCGGTGTCGATGCGCTCGCGGACGTCGCCCTCGATGGTGAACCCGCGCAGGTGCACGTTGCGGGAGCCGCCGTCGGCCGCGTCCCGGCCGTAGAACCCGACGCCGGTGTGCGCGGAACCGTCCGGCGCGGGCGGGTCGAGCGCGACCTCGCGGCCCTTGACGACCGTGTGCCAGTTGCCCGCGCCGACGATCGTGACGTCGTCGACGATGATGTGCCGGTTGACCTGGAACGTACCCGGCGGCAGGTAGACGGGGACGTTCAGGAAGCGGGCCAGCGCGACCGCGTGCTCGATCGCGGGCGCGGCGTCCCGGCGACCGGTCGGGTCGGCGCCGAACAACCGCACGTCGAGTGCCCTCTTCTCGACGTGCGGCCGTCCGACCAGTTCGGAGTCGAGCAGGTCGACGACGGTCCACGCGGCGCCGTCGGTCGCGGTGAGCCGGATGGTGTCGCCCGCGCGGTAGGTGCGGTCGAGCCGCAGGCGCTGCTCGTCGTAGAAGTGCGTGGGGCGGAACGGTTTGCTGATCACCGGCGGCGGGTTCGTCTGCGACGGCACGCACGAGCACTCGGTGATCCACCAGTCGGGGTGCAGGAGGTCGGCGCCGGGATCGTTGGTGAACGGGTACTGGTTGTAGAGCCACGCGTACTGCGACGTGAGCGTCATCGTCGCCCGGTGCTTGCCGTTGACGGCGACGCGCAGCGGTGCGGTGATGCCGCCGCCGCGCGGCGCGTCGGGAATGCTGTACCGGACGGTGATCGCGTTCGCGTCGGCCGGGAGCGTGAACTCGACGTGCTGACCGGGCGCGAGCCGGACCGCGGTGCGCCCGGACGCCTCGGCGGGCAGCGTGTAGGCGGTCCGGTCGGGCCCGATGACCGTGCCGTTCGTGGCCGCGTTCTCGGCCTCCTGTTCCAGGAACGCGACGTCCGCGCCCCGGCCCGCGACCAGCTGCGGCGCGAGCGCGGCCCGCGTGACGACCGGAGCCGCCCTCGGCACCTCGGCCACCGCCGCCGCGTCACCCACACCCAGGGCGACCACCGCGCCCACCACCCACCACCGTCTCCACGTCACGTGGCGGACCGTAACCCAGATCACACCGCATTGCTAGATAGTTGCGCGGATTCGTCGAAAATTTGCACTACGCACCGCAACGGACGTGACACTCTGTAGTCACGACCACGTAACGCCTCGGGTCGCCCCGCAACACCCAGCGCCCGCGGGGCGAGCCTCCAACATGGACGATGAATACGCTCTCAAGTCGTACAGATATCTCCGGATCGCCATGATCACGGTCATTTTCATGCTGTTGATCGCGGTGGTCGTGGAACGGTTGAGCACCGATCCACGTTGCTGGCAGGGCTCCCTCAGCGCGTATTACTACACCCCGGTCCAATCCGTTTTCGTCGGCGCGCTCATCACCATCGGGGTGTGCATGGTCGCCCTGCGGGGTCAAGGAGACGGGGAAGACGTCCTGATGAACCTGGGCGGCATGCTCGCCCCGGTCGTCGCCCTGGTGCCGACGCCGCACCCCGGTGGCTGCCGATCGGTCGGCGTGGCGGTGAACGCCGCCCCGGAGAACATCAAGAACAACATGACCGCCTTCTTCATAGCCGGGGTCATCGCCCTCGTGGCGGGGTTGATCACACTGCTCAGGCAGAAGCGGCGCACAGCCTGGCAAATCGCGGGATTCGCGGCGGCCGTGCTGATCTTCTTGGGCGGTGTTTACTGGTTCCGGGAAGGTCGTACCGGTTTCGACGCCTACGCGCACTACAGCGCGGCGATCCCCCTGTTCGTCTGCATCGTCATCGTGGTGTTCCTGAACGCGCGGCGGACGTGGAAATGGCTGTACGGGACGATCGGCATCCTCATGGCCATCAGCGCCGGGGTCCTCGGGGTGATCACCTGGCGCACCGGCTGGGCGCACGGGATCCTGGTCATCGAGGTCACGCTGATCCTGCTCTTCGCGGTCTTCTGGGTCGTCCAGACCGTCGAACGCTGGAAGAAAATGCCCGAGCAGCAGCAGCGTACTGTGCGGAAATGGTCCCGTTCCTCGGTCATGACACCGTCCTGAGGCTCGGCTACGCGGGTGCCGTCGCCGCGTTGCGGGAGGCGCTGCTGTCCGGGTTGGACGTGGACGCCGATCCCCCGCGCGCGGTCGTGCCGGTGCCCGCTGGTCAGGTGCTGCTGATGCCGTCGTCGGGTGCCCGGTACACGGGCGTGAAGCTGGCGACGGTGGCGCACGAGGGCACACCGCGGATCAAGGGCGTGTACGTGCTCATGGACGCGGCGACCCTGGCACCGCTCGCGCTGCTCGACGGTCCCGCGCTGACCACGCTCCGCACCCCGGCGGTCTCCGCGCTCGCGGTGGACCACCTGGCACCGCGGGCCCCGGCCCGCCTCGTGGTCTTCGGCAAGGGCCCGCAGGCACACGGCCACGTGGCGGCCATCGGCGCCGTCCGGGAGGTGGCGGCGGTGACCCTGCTGGGCCGCACCGACGACCCGGCGCCGGTCGCCGACGCCGACATCGTCTGCTGCGCGACGACGGCCCGCACTCCCCTGTTCCCCGCCGGCCTGGTCCGTCCCGCCGCGACGGTCGTGGCGGTCGGCTCCCACGAACCCGACGCCCGCGAGCTGCCGCCGGACCTGATGCGCACGGTCGTCGTCGAGTCGGTCCCGACCGCACTCCGCGAGGCGGGCGACGTGATCCTCGCCGGGACGACGGACCTGATCCCCCTCGCGTCGATCGTCCGGCGCGAGACCACGGTGCCCGCCGACCGTCCACGCGTGTTCAAGAGCGTCGGCATGGCCTGGGAGGACCTGACCGTGGCCGCCGCCGTCTACGAGGCGCAGACTCCGGCGGCCACCGGCTCGGTCCGGTGACCGGGGCTCGTTGGCGGACGTGCCCCGGTCACCGGGGTCTCAGGCCTCCTGGACGCCGGGCACGCGGTCCTCGACCACGAAGCTCGCCCGCGTGGTCACCGGGGCGCCCGGCTGCTGCACGTACGGCAGCACCCGGAAGTCGCTCTGCCAGCGCTCGCGGTTGACGTTCACGCGCACGTACCCGCGCTGCGCGTTGAAGAACTTCATGTGCGGGTTGGCCGCCATGAACTTCACGCCGTCGTCGTTCATGTCGGCGCCGTCGCCGCCGCTGGTGACCGACGTGCCCACGAACTCCGTCGCCACCGTGGGCGAGGTCGGGTCGGCGTAGTCGCGCTTCAGGTCCCACGCGTAGTTCTGGTGCCGGTCGCCGGTGATCACCACCAGGTTGCGCACGCCCCGGTCCTGCGCCGCCGCCAGCACGCGGTTGCGGTCCGCCACGTAGCCGTCCCACGGGTCGTACCACACGTCGACCGCTGGGCCCGGGTCGCGGTCGGTCTGGCCGATCGGGGCCTGGTTGCCCAGGATCTGCCACCGCGCGTGCGAGCGGGAGAAGCCGTCGACCAGCCAGTCCCGTTGTGCGGCACCGAGAATCGTGCGGTCGTCGTCGAACCGGTCGGCGCAGTCGACGCCGCCGCCGTCGCCGCACGGCTGGTCGTCGCGGTACTGCCGGGTGTCGATCATCGTGAGGTCGGCGAGCTTGCCGTAGTACAGCCGCCGGTGCATGCGGATGTCCGGCCCCGTCGGCATCTGCGCGCGGCGCAGCGGCAGGTTCTCGTACATGGCCTGGAACGCGTCCGCGCGGCGCTTGCGGAACACGGCCGGGTCCTGGTCCGGCTCGGTGTCGGCCTGCGAGATGTCCCCGGCCCAGTTGTTCTCGACCTCGTGGTCGTCGAACGTGGTGATGAACGGGTGCGCCGCGTGCGCGTTCTGCAGCGGCGCCTCCACCTTGTACAGCGAGTACTGCAGCCGGTAGCGCGCCAGGTCGAACGTCTCGGTGTGGAAGCGCGGATCCGTCACCACGCCGCGGCGGTTGGTGCGGACGCCCGACTCGTACAGGTAGTCACCGAGGTGCACCACGAAGTCGATGTCCTCGGCCGCGATGTGGTCGAAGGCGGTGAAGTACCCGTCCTGCCACGCCTGGCAGGACGCGAACGCGAAGTTCAGCTCGCGCGGGTTCGAGTGCAGCGCGGGCATGGTCCTCGTGCGGCCGGCCGGCGAGATCTCGTCGCCGACGCGGAACCGGTAGTAGTACTCGTGGTCCGGGGCGAGCCCGTGGATCTCCGGGTGCACCGAGTGCCCCAGCTCCGGGGTGGCGACGACGCTGCCGCGCCGCACGACACCGCGGAACCGCTCGTCGACCGCGACCTCGTACTCGACGCGCACGGGGCGGTCCGGCATGCCGCCCTTGCCGTCCACCGCGAACGGGTCGCTGGCGAGCCGGGTCCACAGCACGACACCGTCCGGTGCCGGGTCACCGGACGCGACGCCGAGCGTGAACACGCCACCCGCCTTGGGTGCCGCGAACGCGCCCGCCGCGTTCCACGCGCCGGTGCCCAGCAGCACCGCCGCGGCGCCGGCACCGCCGAGCCCTAACGCCCGTCGCCGGGACATGGGTGTGGTCAAGACAACCTCCTTGGTGGGGAAACCTGGGAGTTGAGCTAGCCCTTCAGGCCGCTGGAGAAGCCCTTGATCACGTACTTCTGGAGCACCAGGAAAATCGCCAGGATCGGCAGCGCGGCCAGCACGAGCCCGGCGAACACGAGGCCGTAGTCGGACACGTACTGCCCGACGAACGAGAAGACCCGCACGGGGATCGTCTCCTTCTCCGACCCGCCGAGGTACAGCAGCGGGGTCAGGAAGTCGTTCCACACGAACACCGCGTTCAGGATCAGCACGGTGCCGGTGACCGGCCGCAGCAGCGGGAACACGACCTGCCGGAACGCGCGGAAGTGGCTCGCGCCGTCGATCAGCGCCGCGTCGGCGTAGTCGTTCGGCAGCGCGCGGATGAACCCGGTGTAGAGGAAGATCGTGAACGGCAGCTGGATGCCGGTGTAGAAGACGATCATCCCCTGGTAGGTGCCGAGCAGGCCCGCGTCGTCGGCCATCGAGAACAGCGGGATCATGCCGAGCTGGAACGGCAGCACGATGCCGAGCAGGAACAGCACGTACAGGCCGTACCCGAGCCGGGTCTGGCAGCGCGCGATGAAGTACGCGGCGAACGAGCCGATCCCGATCAGCACCACCACGCTCGCGACGGTGATCACCGTGCTGTTCAGCAACGCGTCACCGAACGACGCCCGTTCCCAGGCGCTGCCGAAGTTGTCGAACGTCGGCGACGACGGGAGTCCCAGCGGCGACTCCGCGACCTGTCGCTGGTCCTTCAGGGACAGCGTCACCAGCGCGTACACAGGGAACAGGAAAGCCACCGCGACCGCGATCATCAACAACTCGAGCGCGAACGTCCGGAGTCCATATCGGAAACTCATGACGTGACCTCCCGACCGCGCAGGAAGTGGATCTGGACCAACGAGACCGCCGCGACGAACAGGGCGAGCACCAGCGCGATCGCCGTCGAGTAGCCGTAGTTGCCGAACACGAACGCCTGCTTGTAGAGCACAGTGGACAGCGTCTCGCTGGCGTGCCCGGGGCCACCGTTCGTGGCCGCGTACACCTGGTCGAACAGCTTGAGCCCGCCGATCGTGGACAACATCACGTTGACGGTGACCGCGGGTGCGAGCAGCGGCCACGTCACGTGCCGGAACCGCTGCCACCGCCCGGCGCCGTCGATCATCGCGGCCTCGTGCAGGTCGCCGGGCACCGACTCCAGCCCGGCGAGGAAGATCACCATCGAGTAGCCCGCGAACTGCCACACGACCATGAACGCCACCGACCACAGCGCGAGGTCGGGGTCACCGAGCCAGTCCTGCCGCCAGCCACCGAGCCCGAGCGCGCCGAGGATCCCGTTGAGCCCGGACTCGGGATCGGGGTTGTAGACGTACTTCCACAGGAACGCGACCATCACCGGGCTCACCACCGCGGGGGCGAAGAAGATCACCCGCAGCAGTGCCCGCGACTTGATGCGCGCGTGCACGCCGAGCGCGAGCAGCAGCCCGATCCCGTTCTGCACCACCACGATGGCGAGCGTCAGCAACAGCGTGTTGAGCAGCGACCCGCGTGCGGCTTCGTCGTTCCACAGCTGGCTGAAGTTGTCGAAGCCGACGAACGAGAAGTCGCCGATACCCGTCCAGTCGGTGAAGGCGTACACGATGCCGGCACCGCTCGGGTACAGCACGACGAGTGCGTACACGAGCAGCGCGGGCACCGCGAACCACCACGGCGGCAGGAGAAACCTGTGCCGCACGGGCTAGCTCTTCCGGTAGGTCTGGTCGAGCTTCGCGAGGGCCTCCGGGATGGTGGTCTGGCCACCGAGCAGCTCCTGCACGACCGCGAAGTGCGCGGGCTGCACCTCGGCGTTGGGCCACGCCTGGTCCATGAACGGCACCGCCCTGTTCTCGTCGAGGAACGGCAGGAACGGATCGAGCACCGGGTCGATCTTCGAGGAGGCGTCCCGCACGAGCGGCACGCACGCGACCGCCTCCGACCACGCGTTGATGTTCTCCTGCTCGCCGAGGAACTCGATGAACGCCGTGGCGTCGGCGAGCTTCTTGCTGCGGGCGTTCACGCCGAGCCCGACGACGATGCCCGCCGGGATCCACACGCCGTCCGCGGTGTCCGCGCCGGGCACGGGGAACATCGACAGGTCGTCCGGGCTGGGCGCGGCGTCGCGGAAGTCCGGCAGGACCGCGCTCACCTGGATCGCCATGGCGGCCTTGCCGGTCGCCACCATCGAGGTCTGCTGCTCGAACGTGGTGCCGTTCGGGTTGTCGTTGAAGTAGCCGCGCTTCTGCAGGTCCAGGTACATCTCGAACGCGTCGGCCCAGCCCGAGTCGGCGAAGCTGGCAGACCCGTCAGCCATCTTCTCGTCGAAGTCCGGGTCCTTCGCGTACACGGTGGACGGCACGAGCGCATAGGTGATCAGCTGCGTGATCCACGGGGTCTGGGCGCCGAGCGCGATCGGGACCTTGCCCGCCGCCTTGAGCTTCGCGCACACGTCGAGGAACTCCGGCCACGTCGTCGGCGGCTGCACGCCGACCTCGGCGAACACCTTCGTGTTGTAGATCGCGCCGATGACGCTCGCGCCCGCCGAGTAGATGTAGGTCTTGCCGTCTTTCTGGAAGGCCGGCTTGAAGTTCTCCGGGATCTTCTTCGTCCACTCCTGGTCGGACAGGTCGGCGAGCAGGTTCGCGTCCGCGATCTGCACCATGCTCATCGCGCTGCCGTTGCCCGGGTACACGACGTGCACGTCCGGCGCGTTGCCCGCGCCGAGCTGCGTGCGCACCGACGTCTGCACCTGGTCGGTCGGCGCGTACGAGGTGGAGAACCCGATCTTCTTGTACGCCTTGGTGAGCTGGTCGAGCGGCTTCTGCTGGTCGGCGACACCGATGAGCCGCAGCGTGTCGCCGCTGCCCGAACCGCCGCAGGCGGCCAGCGCCGCGGTCGCGGCGACCCCGCCGGTGAGCGCGAGGAACCCGCGCCGGGACAGCTTGTCGATGGTCATGATCACTCCTGAGGTGGCGGCGCTGCCGAGGTGAAATGGAAGTCCCCCGAGGTGAGCAGGCAGACGAGCGCGCCTGGCTCGGTGTGGAGCACGCGGACGCCGGCGGCCTCCCGCACCGGCAGGCCCCGTTCCCGCACGCTCGAGGGGTCGGCGGTCGGCACGTGCACGGTGGCGGTCGCGCCGGGTGGCACGGTGACGGCGAGGGTGAACCTGCCGTCCTCGATGGACCAGCCGGTCGCGACGGTGCCGCGGACCGACTCGTACCGGGCGCCCGCGCGCGTCAGCGGTCCCGGTCGCGGGCGGATCAGCAGGTCGCGGTAGCCGACCGAGCCGGGGGCCTGGTCGAGGCCCGCGACGCCGCGGTAGAGCCACTCGCCGACCGAGCCGAGCGCGTAGTGGTTGAACGAGTTCATGGCGGCGACCTGGAAGCCGCGTTCGGCGGTGTAGCCGTCCCAGCGTTCCCAGACCGTGGTCGCGCCGTGCCGCAGCGGGTACCGCCACGACGGCGGTTCGTCGTTGGCCAGCAGGGCGTGCGCGCGTTCGGGGTGGCCGAAGCGGTCGAGCACCGGCGCGATCAGGGAGACGCCGAGGAAGCCGGTGGCGATGCCGTCCTCGGTCAGCTCGACGAGCCGGGCGACGGCGTGCGGGACGAGGTCGCCGGGCAGCAGGTCGAACGCGAGCGCGAGCAGGTAGGCGGTCTGGGTGTCGCCGTGGAGGCGGCCGTCGCGCCAGAACCGCTCGACGAACGTCGCGCGGATGCGCTCGGCGAGCGTCGCGTCGTGCGGCTGTCCGAGGACGGCGGCGGCCCGGGCGGTGAGTTCGGCGCTGCGGGCGAAGTAGGCGGTGGCGACGACCTCGCGTGGCGTGGGGACCGGGGCGAGCCAGTCGGCGAAGTGCGGGCCGACCTTGTCGCGCCACACCAGGTCCGGGTTGTGGCGGTGCACGAAGGCGACCCACGCGCGCATGGCGTCGATGTTGTCCGCCAGGAACCGTTCGTCGCCGTAGACCTCGTAGAGGTGCCACGGGATGAGGACACCCGCGTCGGCCCAGCCGGGTGCGCCCTCGTCGGCGACGCCCGCGAGGCGCGGGGCGACGTTGGTGAAGCCGCCGTCGGGTGACTGCGCGCCCCGGACCTCGCGCAGCCAGCCCGCGAAGAACGCGGCCACGTCGGCGTTGAACGCGGCGGTCGGCAGGAACACCTGCGCGTCGGCGAGCCAGCCGAGGCGTTCGTCGCGTTGCGGGCAGTCGGTGGGGACGGACACGAAGTTGCCCCACTGGCCCCAGCGGATGTTCTCGTACAGCCTCTGCAGTTCCGGGTCGTCGCACGTGAACTCGCCGGTGTGCGGGGTGTCGCTGTGCAGGACGACGGCCGTGATGTCCGCACCGGACAGTGCCGGCACGCCGGTGATCTCGGCGTACCGGAAGCCGTGGTAGGTGAAGCGCGGTTCGAAGGTCTCGGTGTCCGCCCCGGCGATGAGGACGTCGGTCGCCGCCGCCGTGCGGAGGTTCGCGGTGTGGAGCGTGCCGTCGTCGTTCAGGGCCTCGCCGTGGCGGATGACCACGCGGTCGCCCGGCGTCAGGTTCCGCGCGGTGACGCGGACGCGGCCCGCGATGTTCTGGCCGAAGTCGACGAGGTGGCGGTCGCCCTGCTTCGTGATCGTCCAGGCCCGCAGTCGCCGCGTCGCGCGGACCGGTGGCGCGACCTGTGCGGTGAGGCGGCTGTGGTCGGTGTCGACGACGGTCGCGGGACGCCACTCACCGGGGTTCGCCGCGCGGTCGTGGCACTCCCCCATCAGCAGGTCGGCGTAGCGGACGCGGCCGCGGCGGGACTGCCAGGTGCCGTCGGTCGCGATCACCTCGTGGGTGCCGTCGGCGTGGTCGAGGTGCAGCTCGGCGAGCAGCTGCGGGAACGTGCCGTAGTGGGCGCCCGCGCGCCGCGGGTCGAACCCGACGTAGCCGCTCCACCAGCCGTCGGCGATCGTGACGTCGACGGTGTTGGCGCCGCTGGTGATCAGGTCGGTCACGTCGTGGGTCTGGTAGTCGATCCGGTCGCGGTAGTCGGTCCAGCCGGGCGCCAGCTCGTGGTCGCCCGCCTTGACGCCGTTGAGGTGCGCCTCGTACAGGCCGCGGGCCGTGACGTACAGGCGAGCGCGGACCGGTGCGGTGTGGACGGTGAACGTGCGGCGCAGGTCGATGGCGGGACGCAGGCCGTGGTCGGGGAGGGCGACCACGCCCTCCTCCGGCGCGTCCACGACGTCCACTTCGGACGGGTCGTGGGTGATCCAGGCCGCGGTCCACGTGCCGTTGCCGGTCTCGAACCAGGACGCGGCGGTGGCGGCGGCGCCGTCCTCGGCGGTGACGGTGACCTGCCAGTGGTAGCGGGTCCGGGGCGTGAGCGGCACGCACCGGGTGGACACGGCGGCCGGGTCCGCGACCTCGCCGGAGTCCCAGACCGTGGCGCCGCCGTCGGTCACCACCACGCGGTAGGACGCCGGGGTGTCGCCGCGGCGGCCGGAACGGAGGCGCCAGGACAGCAGCGGACGGTCGGTGCCGACGCCGAGCGGCTCGACCAGGTGATCGCAGCGGAGACCGTGAGGCGCCACCGTCGCGTTGTCGGTCATCCCGCTCCGATCACATGTCACCGATGAGATGTGAAGTTAACACCAGAGAGTGTGACGTGGAGCGTAGAGAGCCGAATTGAAACGTGTCAAGAAGTGGCGGCGACCTCGTGGACGACCTTGTGCTCGTCCAGCTCACGCAGGACATCGGCGCTCGCGCCGTCGTCCACGACGACCCGGTCGAACACCGCGAGCGGCGCGACCCGGTGGAGGGCGACCCGGCCGAGCTTGGTGTGGTCGACGAGCAGGACGCTGCGGGCGGCGGCGGCGAGCATGGCGCGCTTGACCGAGACGATGTGCTGTTCCTGGTGGTAGGCGAAGCCGCCGGACACCGCGGACGTGGAGACGAAGCAGAGGTCGACGCGCAGCGACTCGATGGCGTCGACGCAGGACATGCCGAGGAACGAGTCGTGCAGCGGGTCGTGGTCGCCGCCGAGGGCCATGAGGCGGATGTCGCGCTCGCGCGCGAGCAGGTTGATGGCCTCGAGGAAGTTGGTGACCACGGTCAACGGCGTGATCCCGACCAGCTGGCGGGCCAGCGCGAGTGCCGTGGTGGAGTCGTCGAGCATGACGGCCATGCCGGGCTCGATCATCGGCACGACGTGCGCGGCGATCGCGTCCTTGGCGCGCCGCATGGACTTCATCCGGTAGGCGACGTTGCTCTCGAACACCCCGGACGGCTGCGCGGTGACCCCGCCCCGGTACTTGCGGACGATGCCCTGCCGCTCGAGTTCGTCGAGGTCGCGGTGGATGGTCATGAGGCTGACGCCGAACAGCTCGGCCAGGTCCGCCGCACTCACCGAGCCCGCGGACAGCACGTGGTCGGCGAGTGCCTTCCGCCGCGAGTCCGGCCCTTTGCGGCTGCTCGTGTCGTTGCTCATGACCCTCTTAACATTTTCCGCGCCAACATCACAAAGCCTGTATCAGCCGGTGCGGTCCGGTCAAGTCCACAGCGTGACGGGGCCGAGCAGGCCGGAGACGCGCTGCCCCGCGTAGACCCCGAGCGTCGGCGAGGTGTCGTCCAGCCGGGGCCCGAGCGTGTTCCGCACGGTGACGGTGATCGAGTTGGTGCCGTCGCGGACGAGCCCGGTGAGGTCGAACCGGTACGGCGACCAGATCCGCACGCCCGCCGGCCGGCCGTTGACGTGCACCTCGGCCGTCCCGCGCACGGCGCCGAGGTCGAGGACGACGGTGCCGGGGTTGCTGAGGTCGAGGTCGCGGTGGTAGCCGACGGCCCCGGAGAACGACCCGAGCCCGAGGTCTTCCCATGGCCCGAGTTCGACGGTGCCGTCCTCGTCACGGAAGAACTCCGCTGGACCGTCCCACAGTGCGCCGCCTGTGCGGCCGTCCTCCGGGGTCACCCTGATCAGCAGCTCCCGGCCCGGCGGCAGCTCCGCACCGGTCACCGGCACCCCGTCGACCGACGCCTCCACCTCCCCCACGATGGGCAGCCGCACCCGTCGCGCGCCCGGCGGCACGACCAGCCGGAACCACTCGTCCCGACGCTCGTGCCCCGAGTCCGGCACGACGTCGAGCACCCCGGTCACCGGCGCCCCGTCCAGCCACGTCGCCCTCGGCAGCGGGTGCGGCCGCGCACGCAGCAGCGGCCACCTCGGGTCGTACGACTGCCGTCGCCGCAACGCCGTCGCCACCGGCGCGCCGTCGCGGGTGAACGACCACGTCGCCGCCGGGCCGTCGAAGATCAACGAGACCGGCGTGCCCATGTCCCGGAACACGACCTCGAGGCGGTTCTCCCCCGGCGCCAGCAC
Organism: Actinophytocola sp. KF-1; assembly: GCF_054661535.1. NCBI lineage: Bacteria > Bacillati > Actinomycetota > Actinomycetes > Pseudonocardiales > Pseudonocardiaceae > Actinophytocola > Actinophytocola sp. KF-1. The sequence goes on from NZ_BAAFVK010000004.1 coordinate 19,288, forward strand.
GATCTCGTGCGGCAGCACCCGGGGATTGGGCCGCGTCGCGTACGGGTCGAACGCGCCCTGCACCGCCGCCTCAACGCCGTTGACCAGGAACGTCGCCGCGCCTTCCGTCCCCAGCTGCACCATCACCGGGCCCGGCTCGCCGACCACGGAAGCCGACGCCCGCACGGTCGTCCCCGGCACGCTGCCATCGGCAGGCGTCAGCCACTCCGGCCGCGCGAACGCCGCCGGGTCGTCGGTCAGCGCCCAGTAGCCGCGCAGCGGACCGTCCTCTTCGGACCGGACGACGACCGCCAACCGGTTGCGGTCAGCGCACTCCACGTCGAACAGGCGCAGGTAACCACCCGGGTCGTCCGGCAGTCGCGTCCCGTTCCACCACACCTCGACAGGCCCGTTCGCCGCGACGGCGAGCGTCCGCGCGCCCGGCGGCGCCGGCAGGAAGGTCCGCAGCCGGACCGTCGACGCCTCCTCGACGTGCCAGAACTCCTCCGGCACCCGCCCCTTCGGCCCGAGCGCGTGCACGTGGACGGGGTCCTTCTCGATCCCGCGCGACAGGGAGTACGCGACCGGCCGCCACGGCCCGCCATCCACGCTGACCTGCGCGAACTCGCCGTACGTCACGAGCACCTGCCGCCACTCGCCGTCGATCCGGTGCCACGGCCGCCACTGCTCGACCACCTCGGCGTCCACTGTGGACCGCCACGGGCCGGGCAGCGGCGACGGCGTCAGCGCAGGCGACGGCGCAGCGGTGACCGGCGGCCCCGCCTCGCCCGACCACACCAGCACTGCCGCGGGCGCCGAGTCGAACGCGACCGTCACCTCCGTGCCGCCGTCGACGGGCTGGCACGGCGCGGGCGACGCCGTCCCGGTCAGCGGGTCCCACTGCTCGACGTCGGTCACCGTCCCGGCCAGCCACACTGCGGTCGTCGCCGCGCGGCGGGACGGGTCGAAGGTGTACCCCCGCTCGCGCAGCAGCCGGTTGTACCGCGGCATGTCCAGGTCCTCGGCCTCGTCCGACCACGCCGTGCCCGGCAGGATCGGGTTGACCGTCGCCTCGCCCGCGGTCACCAGCAGCACCTCGCGGTCGCCGACCCGGCGGCGCAGCACGGGCGTGTCCGCGCGCACGGGCCGGTCCACCGACGGCAGCTCCGCCACCCCCAGCTCCCGCAGCCGGGCCACGGCCTCGTCGCCGTCGGGGGTGTCGGCGTGCTCCGGCAACGCACCCAGCAGCACCACCTGCCCGCCGTCCGACGCCAGCTCGACCAGCCTGCGCGCGGTCGCGGCCGCCAGCACCGTGCACGCGGGCACGACCACCACGCGGTACCGCTCCCCCCGCGTGTGCAGCGCGCCGTCCCGCACCGACGCGGTCGCGACGGTGTGGTCGTCGAGCACGTCGAAGTCCAGCCCGGCGGACCGCAACGCGCCGGGCGCGGTGTCGAACCACAGCATGCGGCCGACGACGTCGAGGTACGTGCGGTGCGCCAGCGCGGCGTCGGCGCGGGTGCCGTCGACGAGCGTGCCCGCGGCCACGGTCGTCGCGGGGAACAGCACGCCGACGTCGCACACGTGCTCGCCGCGGGTCAGCAGCTTGCACAGGCGGCTGACGGTGTCGGCGAAGTGGCGGTAGTGCGGCCAGTACGGCTGGCGCCAGCACGTGCTCGGCGGCGCCCACTCCCACCAGTCGGCGCCGGCCGAGGAGCCGGTCGCGTAGTAGACGGCGTGCGGGTTGTAGAGCGTGGCGCCGGAGAGCAGCCACGGCAGCAGCCAGTCGACGGTCTCCTCGAGGGTGCCGCCCCAGCCCGTGGAGTGGAACGCCTCGATCCACGTGCGCGGCCTGCCGTAGTGGTGGGCCAGCGAGCTGTGCAGCTTCGCGTCGCCCCAGTGGTCGCTGCCGGGCGCGCTGTACCAGCGGTGCGTGCGCGGGTAGTCGGCGTACTGGCGGACGGTGCCGAGCGGCTCCCCCGCCCGCGACGGGCTCTGCTGGTCGACGCCGACGGTCATGCCGTGCCGCTCGTGCCACTCGTGCAGGGGCGCGAAGAACGCCTCCTCGGCGAGCGCGGCACGGACCCGCTGGTAGTCGACGCGGACCCGCGCGGACTCGGGGCCCCAGTCGTGCCAGAGCGCGCCGATCAGCGTCTCGATCCGGTACCCGCAGCGCTTGGCGAACTCCTCGGCGAACCGCGGTGACCAGGTCGGCAGCGACGGCAGCTCGTCCTGGAAGGACCCGACGACCACGTCGCCGAGGTACTCGGGGAGCCGCCGTTCGAACTCGCCGTGGACCTGGTCGAACAGGACGGCGCACGCCTGCGGTGAGGTGTAGTCGAACCCGCGGCGCAGCTGGTAGGCGAGCAGGATCTCGCCGTCGTGGGTGGCCCGTCCGTCGTGGACGGCCAGCGGCCGCCGCTCGTCGACCGCCCACGCGGCGATGGCGTCGCCGCCGTCGGGCACGCGCAGCTCACCGCGTCCGGTGAGGTACTCGAGGGAGGCGCCCGCGAACGCCGGCCGCCCGGCGACGATCCGGCCCTGGAGGTTGGCGCCGGAGAACCCGATCTGGTCGTAGAACCAGAGCCGGGCGCCGCGGTCGCGGGCGTGGGCGCAGAGGCCCGCCCAGAGGGCCCACCAGTCGTCGGACAGGAGCGCGGGCTCGTCCGCCAGTGCCCCGTAGCTGGGCCCGGACGGTGCCAGGTTGATCACGACGACGTTGTGCACGCCCTGGTCGACGAGCTTGTCGAGCTGGTCGCGCAGGCCGGGCAGGGTGACCCGGCCACCGCTCCACCACCAGATCGGCGCGGGCGAGAACGCCGGGTCCGGGGTGACGAAGTCCGCGTGCAGCTCCGGGTGCCGCGACCGGTAGTCGACCATGCGCGTACTTAACCACAGTCGATGAGAAGTTCTCACCCCTCGCTGAGGTGAGCCAGGGCGCGACCAGCGGCGTGCGCTGCTCGCGCCCGGCCCGTCAGCTCAGAACTGCATGCTCCACCCGTTGATGTAACCCGTGTCCAGCGACGCGGCGTCGCGCACGCGCAGTCGCCACGTGCCGTTCGCGAGCTCGCTCGACGCGTTCACGACGTACGTCGTCGTGATGTTGTCGGTGCCGCCGCCGGTGCGGTTGTGGAGGTTGTAGACCGAGCCGTCCGGCGCGACCAGGTCGACGACGAGGTCGCCGATGTAGGTGTGCCGGATGTCGACGCCCACCTCGAGGTGCGGCGGAGCGTACCCGGAGTGCGCACTGACCGTGATCGTGCTTTCCACTGTGGACAGATCGGGGATGGTGACGTCCGTGGTGTTCTCGTAGCGCGGACCGGTCGGCGGCGGGGTGCCCGCGGACAGCGTCCAGACGGCGTAGGCGATCGCGTCGGCGTTGCGGTCGAGCGCGGTCACGTTGATGTTGCTCGTCGTGTCGCAGGAGGCGTGGTAGCAGCGGTCGAACGCCTGTCCCGCCGTGCCGCCCCACTTCTGCGCCTGCGCGGACGTCTTCGTCACCTCGGCGCCGGTGAACAGCCCGCCGACCGGGATGCCGGCGTTCGCGAACGCGGCGTGGTCGGACCGCCCGCCCACCGACGTCAGCTCGGTCGGCACGCCCATGGTCGCGAACGGCGCCTGCAGGGTCTGTTGCAGGGCAAGGGAACCCGACGGCTGACCGCTCGCCGAGTACACGAAGTAGCCCGGGTTCGGCGAGCCGATCATGTCGAAGTTGAGGTACGCCTTGATGCGCGACCGTTCCGCGGACGGCAGGTTGTTGACGTAGTAGGTCGAGCCGACGAGGCCGCGTTCCTCCGCGCCCCACCAGCCGAAGCGGAGCCGCTTGCCGGGGTTGAGGTCCTGGCTCGCGACGGTCAGCGCGACCTCCAGCAGCGCGGCCGAACCCGAGCCGTTGTCGTTGATGCCGGGACCCGCGGTCACGCTGTCGAGGTGCCCGCCCGCCATGACCACGTTGTTCGCGTCGCCGCGCGGCCACTCGGCGATCAGGTTCCAGCCGGTCAGGCCACCGGACGTGAACGACTGCACCGACGTCGTGTAGCCGACGGCGTTCAGCTTCGCCTGCACGTAGTCGATCGACGCGCGGTACCCGGGTCTGCCGTGCGCCCGGTTCCCGCCGTTGGCGGTCGCGATCGACTGGAACTGGTTCAGGTGCGCCTGCACGTTCGCGACGGGGATGTCCGGCGCGGCGAGCACGGCGGGCGGCGCGGTGGCGGCCGCCGGGACGGCGAACGCGACGAGCGCGCCCGCGGTGAGTGAGACGAGGAAGGTACGCATGCTGCCTCCAGCAGGGGGAAGAAGGACAACGCCACACAGCGTGCGCCACGAACCGGTCGCGCACTACAGCCGAAAGCGTCCGGTAATTCCCGTACTTCCCATTCACCGCCCGCACACCGTGATCACCGGGTGCTGCCCGAACAGGCTGATCGGGTGGCGGCCGACCACGCGCCAGCCGGGCGGCGGGTCCTGCGGGCCGAGGTAGGTCAGCCGCCCACCCGGTCGCAGCACGCGACGCCACTCGCGCACGAACTCCGCGAACGTGCCACGGGACGCCACCTGCCGGTCCCACGGCGGGTTCGTCAGCACGTGGTCGACCGACCCCGTCGGGTACGGCAGCCGCCGGGCATCGGCGGTGAACCACGGGATGCCGGGCGCGTTCGTCCTGGCCGCCGCCACCCCGGCCCGGTCGCTGCCTGCGCGGAACGTGTCCGCCGGGGCCTCGGCCGGCAGGGTGCCCGCGCCACAGCACGGGTCGACGACCACGTCACCAGGCCGGATCCCGGCGAGGCGGACCATCGCGGCGGCGACCGGCGGGTGCAGGGTGCCGGGCACCGACGCGACCTTCCACGGCCGCCGGTGCAGCGGCGGCCTGGCACCGCGGAGTCCGATGTGGACACCGGAGGCGTCGATGGCCACGCGCCAGTCCACCGCGCCGGGCGGTGGTTTCGCGCCGCCGCGGCGGGACGCGTAGACCGCGCCGAACCGGGCCGCGAGGACGGTGCCGACGGCGTCCGCCACGTCGAGGTGGCTGTAGGTGCGGCGGCCGGCCGTCGACGCGGAGACGCTGAGCACCGGCGTCGGCGGCACCCCCAGTGGCGCCGACGCCAGTGCCCGCGCCAGCGCGCCGAGATCCGCTTTGGTGGCACCGGGATCCGGCAGGGCGAGCACGAGGTCGAACAGGTCGTCGACCGTCCTCGGTGGACAGAGAGCGGCCGGTGCGGTCAGCACGAGCTGGCGTAGGGTCACGGCGTGGACCGTGCAGCCCTGTTCGCGCAGTTCCGCCTCGGCCACCTTCTCCAGGCCGTGGACCGTGCGTGCGAACAGGCGGGTACCCACCGCCGGGCGGCGGTGTGCGGGCATGACGACACTCCCGAAGAGCGACCTGGCGCGACGGACAGCCGCCCCACATCGCCAGCCGCGGGTGTTCCTCGATCCGGCTAGCGGCGGCCGGCCGATCGGAAGAAGAACGTCGTCATGCGGTGCAGATTACCGGGAGTGAGCAACCGATTTCCGCTCACGTCCACACCGGGTGGTCCACCTCGGTCACCCGGCCGTCGCGGCCGAAGTGGAGGAAGCGGTCCAGCTCGCCCGCGAACCAGCGGTCGTGGGTGATCGCCACGACCGTGCCGGTGAACGCGGCAAGCCCGGCCTGCAGCGCCTCCGCGCTCGCGAGGTCGAGGTTGTCGGTCGGCTCGTCGAGCAGCAGCAGCGTCGCGCCCGCCAGCTCCAGCAACAGGATCTGCAGCCGCGCCTGCTGCCCGCCGGACAGCGTCTCGTACGTCTGGTGCCCGGCCGCGGCGATCTCGTAGCGGGCGAGCGCGGCCATGGCGTCGTTGCGGTGCAGCGCCGCGTCGGCCATCACGATGTCCGCGACGCGGCGCCCGCGCAGGTCCGGCCGGACGTGCGTCTGCGCGAACAGGCCGGGCACGACCCGGGCGCCCAGCTCGACCGTGCCGTCGTGCGCGACGTCCGCCCCCGCCAGCAGGTGCAGGAAACGGGACTTGCCGGAGCCGTTGCCGCCCAGCACCCCGACCCGCTCGCCGAACCAGACCGCCAGGTCGAACGCGTCGGTCAGCCCGGTCAGCGCGACCCGTGCACACGTCAGCGCCCGCTTGCCGGTCCGGCCGCCGGACAGCCGCATGCGGATGTTCTGCGCCTTCGGCGGCCGCTGCGGCGGACCCGCCTCCTCGAAGCGGTCGAGCCGGGTGCGGGCGGCCTTGTACGCCGAGGAGACCGCGTCGTTCTTCGCGGCGGCCTGCCGCAGCGTGTGGACCATGCCCCGCAGCCGCCGGTGCTCGTCCTCCCAGCGCTTGCGCTTCTCGTCCAGTTCGGCGACCCGGCGGTCCCGTGCCGAGGGGAACGTGGCGTAGCCGTCGCCGTGCACCCACACGTCCCGGTTCTCGACCGCCAGGACGCGGTCGGTGGCGTTCGCGAGCAACTGCCGGTCGTGCGACACGAGCAGGATCGTCTTGGCGCTGGCCCGCAACCGCTCCTCGAGCCACTGCTTCGCCGGCACGTCGAGGTAGTTGTCCGGCTCGTCGAGCAGGAGCAGCTCGTCCGGGCCGCGCAGCAAGGCCTCCAGCACCAGGCGTTTCTGCTCGCCGCCGGACAGCGTGTCCAGGGGCCGGTCCGCCGCGGCGCCGAAGGGCAGCCCGAGCGCGGCCGTCGTGCACGTGTCCCACACGACCTCGATGTCGTACCCGCCCGCGTCGACGTGCTCGGCGAGCGCGCCGGCGTACCGCAGCTGCGAGGCCTCGTCGTCGGCGAGCGCGGCCTCGGCCGCCGCGAGTGCCGCGGTGGTGGCCCGGATCCGGGCCGGTGCGACACCCAGCAGCAGGTCACGCACCCGCCCCGGCCCGGTGAACTGCCGCATCACGCCGATGCCGCCGGAGGTCGCGACCGTGCCCGCCGCGGGCGCCAGCTCACCCGCGACCAGCCGCAGCAGCGTCGTCTTGCCCGCGCCGTTCGGGCCGACGAGTCCCGCCGTCACGCCGTCGCCGACGCGGAAGGACACGTCGTCGAACAGGAGCCTGCCGTCGCCGAGCCGGTAGGTGAGGCCGGTGACGTCCACGTGCGCCAAGGGAGCCTCCTCGAACGTTGGTCGAGTGCTCGACCAACGTACTAGAGTGCCGTTCGTGGACGCGAAGGAATTGCGGGCGGGTGGCCGCGGCGGCCGGTCGGGCGGGGTCGCGGGCGAGGTGTGGCTGCGGGAGGAGAAACCCCGGCGGGACGCACTGACCCGCGAGCGCATCACGGCGGCGGCGATCGAGCTGCTCGACGAGCACGGCACCGCGCACCTCACGATGCGCAAGCTGGCCGAGCGCCTCGCCGTGGCGCCGCCGACGCTGTACTGGCACGTGAAGACCAAGGACGACGTGCTGGACCTGGCCGTCGACGCGATCTTCGCCGAGGTGGCGATCCCCGGCCGGACCGCCGACTGGGCGGCGGACGCGCGCACGCTCGTGCTGCGATGGCGGGCCACGATGCTGCGCCACCCGTGGTCGCCCGCCCTGATCGGCCGCCCGATGCTGGGCCCGAACGTGCTGGCGCGCACCGAGTTCCTGCAGTCCACGTTGGCGCGCAGCGGCCGGACCGGACCGGCGCTCGCCGCCGCGACCCACGGCCTCGCCAACCTCACGATCGGCGCCGCGCTCACCGAGTCGACCTGGCACGGCGCCCTGCCGAGGGCCTCGGCGCACGAGCTGATCCAGGCCAACGCCGACCGCTACCCCACCCTCGCAGCCACCCGCCACCTGGCCGCGCCGGACCAGGACGCCCTGTTCGACCAGGCCGTCCGCACCTTCCTGAGCGGCTTGCAGCAAGATACATAAGCGCGTGATATAAATGTCTTATGCATACTGACGCCGCCGAGCTGGCCATCGCCCTCGAAGAGGTGGTCCGGCTCTTCCGGCGCCTCAACCCGGCAGGTGGGTTGTCCCTGACCTCGGCGGCGACGCTCGCGAGCCTCGACCGCGACGGCCCGGCCCGCCTGACCGAGCTCGCCACGCAGCAGGGCGTGACCCAGCCCGCGATGACGCAGCTGGTCACGCGCCTGCAGGAGGCGGGCCTCGCCGAACGGGTGCCCGACCCCGGCGACGGCCGCGTGGTCCGCGTGCACATCACCGAGAACGGTCGCGCCGAGCTGGCCCGCCGCCGCGTCGTGCGCACCGAACGCCTCGGCGCCCTCTTCGACCGGCTGAGCGCCGACGAGCGGGCGGCGCTGTTCGCCGCCGTCCCCGCGATCAGGACGCTGACCCAGCTGGCCGCCGAACCACACGAAGGAGCAGCGGTATGACCGGCCAGACGGCCAGTCCTTTCAAGCAACCGAAAGCGGTGTTCGCGGTCGCGTTCGCCTGTGTCGTGTCCTTCATGGGCATCGGCCTCGTGGACCCGATCCTGCCCGCGATCTCCGCGGACCTGAACGCCACGCCGAGCCAGGTGACGCTGCTGTTCACCAGCTACCTGGTGATCACCGCGGTGGCGATGCTGATCACCGGCTGGGTGTCCAGCCGCATCGGCGCCAAGAAGACCCTGCTCACCGGGCTCGCGCTGATCGTCGTGTTCGCCGCGCTGGCGGGCGCGTCGGACTCGATCGGCGGCATCGTCGGTTTCCGCGCGGGCTGGGGCGTCGGCAACGCCCTCTTCATCGCGACCTCGCTCGCCGTGATCGTCGCGTCCGCGAGCGGCGGGTTCGTCGGCGCGATCATCCTGTACGAGACCGCGCTCGGGCTCGGCATCGCCGTCGGGCCCCTGCTGGGCGGCCTGCTCGGCGACATCAGCTGGCGCGGCCCGTTCTTCGGCGTCGCCGTGCTCATGGCCATCGCCGCGCTCGCGACGCTCGTGCTCGTCGAGCCGCTGCCGAAACCCGAACGCAAGACGAGTGTCCTGGAACCGCTGAAGGCGTTGCGCCACCGCGGTCTCGCGACCATGTCGCTCACCGCGCTCTGCTACAACTGGGCGTTCTTCACGGTGCTGGGGTACGCGCCGTTCCCCATGGGCCTCGGCGCGATCGAGCTGGGCCTGGTGTTCACCGGCTGGGGTGTGCTCGTCGCGGTCTTCTCGGTGTTCGGCGCGCCCAAGCTGCAGGCCCGCTTCGGCATCGCGCGCACGCTCTACGCGAACCTGTTCCTCTTCGCGCTCGTCGTGCTCGTGATCGCGATCTGGACGAACGAGACGCCCGTGCTCGTGACCGCGGTCATCGTGGCCGGCGTGTTCATCGGCGTGAACAACACGGTCACCACGCAGGCGGTCATGACGATCGCGCCGGTCGAACGGCCCGTCGCCTCGGCCGCGTACGGGTTCGTGCGGTTCATCGGCGGCGGCCTCGCCCCGTTCGCGGCGGGCAAGCTCGTCGAGGCGACGAACGTGCACGTGCCGTTCTACCTCGGCGCCGGCGCGCTGCTCCTCGGCATCGTCATCCTGCGGACGGCGCGCGGCGAGCTGGCCGAGGCGGAGCGGGTGCAGGCCAAGAGCGTGGCGCCGGCGGCGGCACCGGCGACCATGGAGCTGGGCACCGCGCTCGGCGGCACCGGCAACGGCGTGATCGTCGCCGCCGTCGACGACTCCCCCGTCGCCGAGCGGGTCACCGACGCGGCGGCCCGGCTCGCCGCGGTCAACGGCCGGGCGGTGCACGTGCTGCACGCGCAGGAGCACGCGAACACCACCGAGACCGCCGCGAGCGGCGAGGCGCTCGAGACCGCGGAGGCGCTCGTCCGCGCGCACCTGTCCCGGCTGGCAGCGGCCGGTGTCCCCGCGGTCGGGCACGTCCTGCTGAACGCGGGCGACCACGGTGCGGTCGGCAGGCTGATCGGCAAGCACGCCGACGACATCCACGCCCGCGCGGTCGTCATCGGCGCGCCGACCCACGGCGGGCTGCCCGCGTTGATGGACGCGAGCGCGGGCAGGGAACTCTGGCGGACCGTCCACTGTGACGTGGTCATCGTGAACCCCGGTTCGGCACCGCAGGGCACGGCGGGACCGGTGACCGCCGAGGCACACGCACGAACCTGATTCCTGCGTTCGCAGCAATTCCCGGCAGCGCTCGGAGCACCCGCTCCGAGCGCTGTCCGTTGTGCGCGAAACGGCGCGGAGAAGTCGCCACGACCAGTAGCCACTTGATCACCCGGTGCCCGTTAACCGGGAAAAACAAACTGGTGTGTGAATGAAACGACTGGAACGCCGCAACCGAAAAGGCGAGGTACGGGGGCATGTACAACTGTGCCCGCTTTCGTGGGCACCCCACGGGGTGGGCACGCATAGCGAAAGGGTTTCCATGCGACGACGCCGATTAGTCTCGGTCGCGGCCGCTCTGCTCGTGGTTCCACTTCTCCAGGTACTGCCCGTTACGGCGGCGGCCGGTGCACCCGCCGCGAAAGCACCGGTGGACGACACCCGTGAGCTGACCCGCAAGGACTTCACGCTCAACGGCAAGCCGGTGCACGTCCCGAGCAGCTACCAGCCGAGCAGCAAGAGGGCAGCGGCGGCAGCGGTGACACCGCCGGTCGGCACGGTCCGCCCGTGGCTCGCGCTGGACGACGCCCAGGGCCGCCTGTACCTCAAGGAGTACACACTCCGCGGGGTCGGTGACAAGATCGAGGTCTGGGTCGCGAACGACACGTCGTTCCCCGCGAACGACTGCCGGAACCAGATCCCGGACTCGACCACGGTCACCGACGAGCAGGTGGCGTCCTTCGTGCACGAGTTCGACACCAACATGTACCCGAAGGAGACGGCGGCGTTCTCGACACCGCCCGATCGTGACGGTTCGAACATGGACCCGGCACTGGAGGGTTTCGACTTCTCCGGTGACGGCGACAACACGGTCGCGCTGATCGACAACGTGCGCGACGACAACTACTACACGTTCCCGGCGGCGCCGACGTACATCGCCGGCTTCTTCTCGGCCCAGTTCAACGAACTGGTCGACCGGAACGTGATGACGATCGACGCGTTCGACTGGGCGCACCGCACCGGTGCCAACCCGGCCGACGAGCCGACGAGCGACCTGTGCACCAGCCGCCCGGCGCGCCCGCAGCTGTACGAGGGCACGTTCGCGCACGAGTGGCAGCACCTGTTGCACTACTACACCGACCCGTTCGAGGGGAACTGGATCAACGAGGGTCTTTCGGACTGGGCGCAGACCCTGACCGGCTACGTGGACCCGCGCCTGACCGTGTTCGACAAGGGCGGCGACAGCCACATCTACTGCTACCAGGGTTTCGGTACGGTGCAGACGCCGTACAACACGAACCCCCGGGACTGCGGTGGTGCGGAGAACTCGCTGAACCTGTGGGGTGAGGGCAACCCGAACGCCGTCCTCGCCGACTACGGCAACGCGTACTCGTTCATGCAGTTCCTGTCCGACCGGTACGGCACCGAGATCATGTCGCTGCTGCACCGGGACGGCGAGCACCAGGGTCTGGCCAGCCTCGACGCCGCACTGGAGGCCGAGGGGCAGTCGGACATGTACCGGGTGCTGCACGACTACCAGTCGATGACGTTGCTGGACAAGATCGTCGGCGACTCGCGGCGTGGTGTCGTGCTCGGTGTGCCGAAGTCGCGGGTGACCACGCCGAGCCTGCGCTCGACGGTGAACCTGGCCAACCCGCAGTCCTACGACGACCCGGGCGCGGCTCCGAACGGTGCGGACTTCGTGCCGCTCCAGAAGGCCGACGGCACCGTGCTGAAGGGCAAGGACCTCAAGTCCCTGTCGTTCGACGGTTCCGCGACGCTGCCGCCGCTCCCGCTCGAGTGGACGGTCGTCTCGGACGACCCGGACAGCGCCGGTGACCCGGTGCTGTGGTCGGGCAACGGCAACAACATCAACGCCACCGCGGTGACGTCGGTGGCGGTGCCGACGACCGACCCGACGCTGCGCTTCGAGGCGAAGTACGGCGCCGAGCTGGGTTACGACTACGGCTACGTGGTCGTGTCCACCGACGGTGGGGCGACCTACACCCCGATCAGTGGTGACAAGACGGTGCCGGGTCCGCAGGGTCCGGCGCTGAACGGCACCACCGACGGCTTCGAGCCGCACTCGTTCGACCTGTCCGCGTACGCGGGCCAGACCGTGCTGCTGGGCTTCCAGTACATCAGCGACGGCGGCGTCAACGAGGGTGGCCTGAAGATCGACGACATCACCGTGGGCGGCACCGCCGTCAGCGATGGTTCGTCGCTGGAGTCGTTCGACTCGCCGACCGAGATCCGGCCGTTCCCGGTGCACAACTGGAACCTGCGCCTGATCGCGTACGACGAGAAGAACCAGGTCGCGCTCCAGATGGAGATCGACGGCAAGAACAAGGTCAAGCTCGGCTGGCTGCAGCTGCTGTTCCTGACCCCGTTCCCGAAGGTCGTCGCGGTGGTCGCGTACGACGAGCCCACCGAGCTCGTCAACCAGTACGCGCCGTACACCCTGACGGTCAACGGCGTCGTCCAGCCGGGCGGTGCTTCCTGACCGGCTGAGTGACAACGAGCGGCCCCCGGCACACCCCGTGCCGGGGGCCGCTCCACGTCCGGGTGCCAGGATGGCGGCATGCGGTCGATGCGGGTCGAACGGGCGGGCACCACCCTCACCGCGCTCGTGCGGGACGGCGCGGGCGCGCCGGTGGTGCTGGTGCCGGGCGTGATGGCGGACGCCGAGTCCTGGCTGCCGGTCGTCGAGCACGTGGACGTGCCGAACCCGGTGGTCGTGGTCAACCGCCGCGGCCGCGCCCCGAGCGGGCCGCTCGGCGCCGGCTACTCGGTGCGCACCGAGGTCGACGACCTGAACCGGCTCCTCGACGAGCTCGGCACCGGGTCGCACCTGGTCGGCTGGAGCTACGGCGGGCTGATCGCCGCCGAGGCCGCCGCCGGGCGCGCCGACCCGCGGTCGCTCACCCTGTACGAGCCGGTCGCCGCCCCGTTCGTCGCCGAGCACGTCCCTGCCCTGCGGGCGGCCACCCCGGAGCGCGCCGTGGAGATCGTGAACCGGGACGTGTCCGGGTTCTCCGCCGAGTACGTCGAGGACCTGCGCCGGAGCCCGGCGTGGCCCGCGCTGGTGCGGCTCGCCGCGCCGCTCGCCGAGGAGCTGGCGGCGATCAACGCGCACCGCCCGGCGTTCGACCGCTACCCGGGCCTGGACGTGCGCGTGACGCTGATCGTCGGGGAACGGTCCGAGGGCAGGCACCCGTACGGCGAGCCGTTCGGCCGGTTCGCGGCCGCCTTCCCGGGAGCGCGGGTCACGCGGATCGCGGGCCAGGGCCACCTCGCCCACGTGCACGCGCCGGACGCGCTGGGCAAGCACATCACCGACGCCGTGCGGTGACCTTCCGGTAGGACCACGCCAGCAGCGCGAACAGCACGATCCCGGACAGGATCAGGCTCGACCCGGTGCTCCACCCCGCGAACGGCAGCCACGGGAACACCCGCAGCCCCCACACGATCCCCGCCGCGATCAGCCCCAGCCCGACGAGCACCGAGCCGGCGATCCGCAGCGGCGAGGACACGCTGTCCTCCGCCGCCTTCATCGCCCGGTCGCGGACCGGGTCGACGTGCCGTTCCAGTGCGGGAAACTCCGACGCGAGGATCAGCAGGCCCGCGAGCACCAGCAACAGCCCGGGCCCCGGCAGGACCAGCAGAGCGACACCGATGAGGAGCACGACCGCGCCTGCCACCGCGATCGTCGCCCGTTTCACCTGCTTACCGGCTGCCATGGTGATTCATCGTGCCCCCATTTCCCGGATTCCGCTCGCTCGTCGTGCAGGGCGCCACCCGGTGGGGCACCGTGGAAGCGTGCGGACGACAGCGCTGTTATCGGTCCTGGCGGTGATCGCGACGACGGCGGCGGCTCCGGGAGGTGACGCACCCGGCGCCCCCGGCGAGCCCGCCGTGTACCAGCCCGCGGACAAACAGGGCTTCGGCACGGCACACAGCGGCACGGCGAGCCCCGTGTGGTTCACCCTCGGCGGCGGGCGCATGACCGAGGTGTTCTACCCCGACCTCAGCACCCCGGCGAGCCGTGAGCTGCAGCTGGTGGTGACCGACGGGCGCACGTTCACCGAACGCGTGCGCGGCCGCACCGAGCAGGTCGGCGACCTGCGGTTCCGGCAGACGGCCCGCGGCACCGGCTGGGCCGCGACGATCACCTACGTCACCGACCCGGCACGCCCGACCGTGCTGGCGGACCTGGACTTCCGGTCCCACCGGCCGCTGCGGGTGTACGCGGTGTACGACCCCGCGCTGTCCCGCGAGGGCGGCGACGACACGGGCGCGAGCGGCGACGCACTGGTCGCGTCGGACGCGGCGGCGGCGTCCGCACTGGTGGCGGGCCGCGGGTTCGCGGCCACGTCGACCGGCTACCTCGGCACGAGCGACGGCTGGACCGACCTGGCCGACCACCGCATGGACTGGCGGTACCCGGAGGCGGGTCCCGGCAACGTCGTGCAGACCGGCGAACTGCGCGTCGACGGCACCCGGCACCGCCACGAGACGCTGGCGCTGGGCTTCGGCCCGCAGCGTCGGTCGGCGGTGAGCACCGCGCGGGCGTCCCTGTCGACGGGGTTCGCCCCGGCCGCCAGGTCGTACGCGAAGGGCTGGCGGGACTACCTGTCCGGGCTGCGCACGCCGAGGCTGGGGTCGCGCCACGAGCGGGCGGTGTACCGGAGTTCGCTGCTGGTGCTGGCGGCGTCGGAGGACAAGCAGAACCCGGGTGCCTACATCGCGGCGCCGGGTTTCCCGTGGGCGTTCGGCTTCGACCGGCAGATCGCGCCGGAGTTCGGGTCGTACGCGCTGGTGTGGCCGCGTGACCTGTACCAGATCGCGACGGGCCTGCTCGCCGCGGGCGACCGCGGTGGCGCCGAGCGCGCGCTGGACTACATGCTGACCGTGCAGCAGCAGCCGGACGGCCACCTGGCACAGAACACGAGGGTGACGGGCGAGCCGTACTGGACGAGCGTGCAGCTGGACGAGACCGCGGCCCCGATGCTGCTGGCGTGGCTGCTCGACCGCACCGACAAGTCCACACTGGACGGTCTCCGGCGGGCCGCCGACTTCATGGTGAACTACCCGAACGCCCCGTTCACCGAACAGGAGCGCTGGGAGAACCAGAGCGGCTACTCCCCCGCGACGATCGCGTCGGAGGTCGCGGGCCTGGTGTGCCTGGCGGACCTGCTGGCCCGCGCGGGCGACGAGGCGGCGGCGACCCGTTATCTGGCGATCGCGGACGAGTGGGCGTCGTCGATCGAGAAGTGGACGCTCACGACGACCGGCCCGCTCTCGCCGGAGCCGTACTACCTGCGCCTGACGAAGGACGGCGACCCGGACAAGGGCACGACGTACAACCTGGGCGACAACAACGTCGGCGAGGTCGACCAGCGCACGGTCGTCGACCCGAGCTTCCTGGAACTGGTCCGCCTCGGCGTGCGCCCGGCCGACGACCCGGCCATCCGCGACACGATCGCGGTGGTGGACCGCGAACTCGGCGAACGCACGCCGGCCGGAACGCTGTGGCACCGCTTCACGAGCGACGGCTACGGCGAACAGGCGAACGGCGGCCCGTGGAACGTGAACTGGCCGACCCCGACCCGCACGTACGGTCGCCTGTGGCCGATCTTCGCAGGCGAACGCGGCGAGTACGACCTGTTGGCAGGCAACCCCGCCGCCGCGTCCCGCCGCCTGTCGACCATCGCAGCGACGGCGAACAGCGGTCTCATGCTGCCGGAACAGGTGTGGGACAACGCCGCACCCCCGGGCGCACGACCAGGCACAGGAACCACGTCGGCGACGCCGCTCGCGTGGACCCACGCCCAGTACATCCGCCTGGCGTGGTCCATCGCGGAAGGCCACCCGGTCGAACAACCATCAGTGGTCGCCTGCCGCTACGCGAAATCCTGTTGAGCCGGAGCAGTGCGTGGCGACTCCACCGATGAGTTCGCCACCTTCGTCGGTCACCTCTGTGAGGAGCTGGGCGCTGGCGCGGCACTTCGAGTCCTCCCCGGAGTGGCGCTGACCGAGGTGCAGCGGGTGGTGGCGCGCATGCGCGTTCCACCGGCCGAGATGGATCCTCAACGGAATGGCGGCCGCCCGGGTCGTCACAGCATCTCCAGCAGCCGGGACATGACCTCGCCGTTGCTGACGCGGAGGCCGTCGTGCTGGTGGTCGGGGGTGTGCCAGACGCGGAGGCCGCCGATCAACGCGGCGGTCCGCAACGACAGGTCGCGGTTGACGTACATGTCCGTGTCGTACACGGCGGCGACGGCCGGGACCTCGTTGGCGCGCAACCGGTCCACGTCGTACAGGCGCGACCACTGTGGACGGTCGGCCAGCTCGTCCGCGACCGGGCGCAGCTCCGCGAGCAACGGGTCGTCGGAGAACATCCACGGGTAGATCATCTCGCCGGTGAAGTACACCGGGTCGCCGTCGAACTCGGGGAACTCCGCGCGCACGCGCTGGGCCGCCCACCCCGTCGCACCCGGCCCCTGGGCGTAGGTCGCCTCGTGGAGGAGCAGGTACAGCGGGTTCGCCGCCGACGCCCACGACAGTTCCGCCGTCACCGCCAGCAGGAACGCGTCCGCCGGCCGGTCACCGTCGAAGGGCGACTCCAGCAGGTAGTGCAGCCGCGCACTGCCGTCCCGCCCGCCGAGCAGGTTGCCCAGCGACTGGAACGCCTCCACCGTCAGCCTGCGGCCCGTCGGCAGGCGGACGTCGCGCGCACGCAGGTGCTCCGCCACCCGCCGCGCCGTCGCCACGTCCGCCGGGTAGGCCGCGTAGTGCGCACGGTTCTTCTCCGCCACCACCGGGTACAGCGCCCGGTACGCGCCGGCCGCGTCCGTCGCCACGCCCGGCAGCCCGCCGGTGATCAGCGCGGCCCGCAACCCCTCCGGCGCGAACGACAGGTACGTCACCGTGCAGAACCCGCCGAAGCTCTGGCCCAGCACGGTCCACGGCGCGCCACCGGTCAGCACGGGCCGGATCGCCTCCGCGTCCCGGACGATCGAGTCCGCGCGGAAGTGCGTGAGGTACTCCGCTCCCCTGGCCGCCGCCACCCGCCGCGTCACCGGCGTCGACCGGCCGGTGCCGCGCTGGTCGAGCAGCAGCACCCGGTAGTCCCGCAGCGCCCGCAGCAACCAGCCCTCGCCGCCGAGCGGGCGCGGCGCCGGGAAGCCCGGGCCACCGCCGAGGAACAGCAGCCACGGCAGCGACGGGTCGGCCGTGACCTCCCGCGCGTACACGGTGATCCGCTCACCGTCCGGGCGGTCGTGGTCGAGTGGCAGGTCAAACGTATGGTCTGCGAACTTCACGGACCGGTCCTCCGCAACGAGGTGGCGGCCCCCGCCGCGACGGCCTCGGCCACCGCCGACAGGGCGGGTGCGTCGAGCTTCCACTGCTGCCAATACAGCGGTACGTCCATCGGCCGGTCCGCCAGCACCTCCAGGGTGCCCGCGCGCAACCGCGGCCCGGCCTGTTCGACCGGCACCATCCCCCACCCGAAACCGGCGGTGACGGCGTCGGCGAACGACTCCGACGCCGGGACGTAGTGCCGCAACGCGCTCGCGTCGCGGCCGCTCACCGCGCGCACGAACGCGTCCTGGAGATCGTCGCGGCGGTCGTACACCACCACCGGCGCCGCGGCCACGTCGTCGGCGAACGAGCCCGTGAACCACCGCCGCGCGAACGCCGGGTTCGCGCACGGCAGGTACCGCAGGCCACCCAGCGGCCGCACCGAGCAGCCCTGCACCGGCGTCGCCGACGACGTGACCGCGGCCATCACGGTGCCGTCCCGCAGGAGGGTCGTCGTGTGGTCCTGGTCCTCGCGGTGCAGCTCGAAGCACACCGGCGGATCGGTGGCCACGCGGGACAGCGCGGGCAGGAACCACGTGGCGAGCGAGTCCGCGTTCACCGCGATCGGCAGCCGCACCGGCTCGCCCGCGCCGCTCATGCCCAGCTCGGCGCGGGCGTCGCGCTCCAGCGCCGCGAGCCGCCGCGCGAACCGCACCACGACCTGCCCCGGCTCGGTGAGCCGCACCGGCTTCGTGCGCGTCACCAGCACGCTGCCGGTGCGCTGTTCGAGCGCCTTCACCCGCTGGCTCACCGCCGACGGCGTCACGTGCAGCACCGCGGCCGCCGCGTCGAACGTGCCCTCGTCGGCCACGGCCAGCAACGTGCGGACCTGGTCGAGCGGCAGATCGGTCATCACGGTCGCTAATGTTACGTAAGAATCTTTAGCTGTACTGTCGATGGCCCTGGACCTAGCCTCGGGTCCATGAGAGACGCCCTGCTCGCGGCGGTCGCGGGGTTCGGCACGGGACTGTCCCTGATCGTCGCCATCGGCGCGCAGAACGCGTTCGTGCTGCGCCAGGGCATCCGCCGCGACGGGGTGCTCGCGGTCGTCGCGATCTGCGCGCTGTCGGACGCGGTGCTGATCGCGCTCGGGGTCGGCGGCGTCGGCGCGGTCGTGGCGGCGTTCCCGCGGGCGCTGACCGTCGTCGGCCTGGTCGGCGGCGCGTTCCTGCTCTGCTACGGCTTCCTCGCCGCGCGCAGGGCGTTCCGGCCGTCGGCCATGGACGTCACCGGCGCGCCGACGGGCTCCGCACGCCGCGTCGCGCTCACCTGCCTGGCGCTGACGTGGCTGAACCCGCACGTGTACCTGGACACCATCCTGCTGCTGGGCTCGGTGGCCGCCCACCGCGGCGACCTGCGCTGGGCGTTCGGCGTTGGCGCGGCGGTCGCGAGCCTGTGCTGGTTCGCGGCACTGGGCTTCGGCGCCCGCCTGCTGACCGGCGTCTTCGCACGCCCGTCGTCGTGGCGGCTGCTGGACGGCCTCGTCGCCGCGACGATGGTCGCGCTGGGCGTGTCGCTGGTCGTCGGCGCGAGCTGAACCCGGCTCAGTCCTCCACGCGGCTCGCGACGCGTTCGCCCAGGACGCTCACCCGGTCGGCGAGCCAGCCGCACGCCTGCGCCGCGTACCGGCCCGCGGCCTCGCCCGCGTGGCCGCTCACCCGCGCGGCGGTCAGTGCGGCCGTGTCCGACACGTCGGCGATCACCACGGCCGTGTCGTCCAGGAGGCCCGCGGTGCGGCCGGTGAGCCACGCGATGCCATCGGCTGCCTCGTCACGGGCCCGGCCGACCAGGCGGTACAGGGGAAGGGCGGACATACGACGACCTTTCGACCGGAGCGGCTGACACCGCCGTGGATACCCGTGGCCCGGAGGTCCCAAGCCACCCGGCGCGGCCGGGATAGGGTCACCTGCCGTGGAGCCCATGCCGACGCACCTCAACGACCCGACCGACGCGCTCTCCTCGGTGCCCGCAGCCGGGTCGCGGCGGGCAGTGCCCGTGGTGGGCCACCTCCGGTTCTACTACGGACCGATGGACTGCGGGAAGTCGACACTCGCGTTGCAGGTCGACCACAACCACGCCCGCCAGGGCCGCAAGGGGCTGCTCCTCGTCCACCACGACCGCTCCGGCAAGCCGCAGATCACCAGCCGCATCGGGATCACCCGCCAGGCGTACGAGGTGCACGGCGAAGTCGACCTGCGGGAACTGGTCCGCGCCCGCTGGGCCGAGGGCCACCGGGTGGACTACCTGATCGTCGACGAGGCCCAGTTCCTCACCCCCGCGCAGGTGGACCAGCTGGCCGAGCTGGCCGACGACGTGCAGGTCGACGTGTACTGCTTCGGCATCGCCACCGACTTCCGCAGCCGCATGTTCCCCGGCTCGCGGCGGCTGTTCGAGCTGGCCGACGAACTCGAGCCCGTCCAGGTCGACGTGCTCTGCTGGTGCGGGCTGCCCGCCCGGTTCAACGCGCGTGTGGCGGACGGCACGGTGATCCGCGCCGGCGACACAGTGCTCGTGGCGGATACGGACCGTGAATTACCGGATTCCACCCCACCCGCTACTGTGCGTTACCAAGTGCTGTGCCGCAGACACTTCCGCGTCGGCGACCTGGGGCCCGCCGTGGCCGGGCGCGGACAGCTCAGCCTGGCTTGACCGGCCATCCTGGGCAACTCGTACCCCCAAGTGGGCGACATCATTCGGCAATCCGACGAGTGTCGCGTCACGAACACGTTTACGGGACCTCTCTACGGTGGAAGCTATAGAAGCAGGGGTTGCCGCAGGTCACCCTGAGCAACTGGGAGTGGCGGGCGGGAACGTTTCGACCCACTCGGACGTTGCTCTTGGTGAGCACCACCCTGGCTCCAGCTGGGAGCTGTGAGCCGAACGAAAGGACGTCGCCATGGCCGACCGTGTACTCCGTGGAAGCCGACTTGGCGCGGTCAGCTACGAGACCGACCGCAACCACGACCTCGCGCCCCGGCGGACGATCCGCTACGCCTGCCCGAAGGACCACGAGTTCGAGGTGCCCTTCTCCGACGACGCCGAGGTCCCGTCGATGTGGGAGTGCCGTCTCCACGGCACGGCGTCGAAGCTGATCGACGGCACCGAGCCGGAGACCAAGAAGGTCAAGCCGCCGCGCACCCACTGGGACATGCTCCTCGAGCGCCGGACCATCCCGGAGCTGGAGGACCTGCTGACCGAGCGCCTTCAGGAGCTGAAGGTTCGCCGCAGCCGTTCCGCCTGAGCCTCCCGCGGCTCCTTACGCCGAATGCCACATCGGGCGTCGTCCCGATGTGGCATTCGGCGTGTTTCACCTGGTCACGGGTGCTCGGTAGTCCTTGACCGGCATCGAGTCGTGCAGCCGGACGCCCTTGGCGTTGAGCTTCGCGACCGCCCTGCTGACCCCCGCGGGCAGCGCGGAGATCAGCCGCGCGCCCTGGGTGAGCCCCCACACACCGAGCCGTGACGACGGGATCAGGCTCTTGGCGGCGCCCAGCGCGAACGCCCTGCTCCGCAGCACGATGTCGGCGAGCTCACGTTCGTACGCGGCGAAGGCCCGCTCGTGGTCGCCGTCCGCGGCGGCCAGCTCCCCCGCCAGCACGTACGCGCCGAGCACCGCGAGGCTCGTGCTGCCGCCGACCGCGGGCCCCGGGCAGTAGCCCGCGTCGCCGACGAGCGTGACCCGGCCGCGGGACCACGTGTCCATCCGCAGCTGGGTGATCGAGTCGAAGTAGAACGCCTCGGCCCGGTCCAGTTCCGCGAGGTAGGAGTCCACCTGCGGGTGCATGCCCGCGAACGCCGCCCGCAGCAGCTCCTTCTGCCTCGGGACGTCCCGGTAGTGGTAGTCCAGCGGCCGGTCGCGGCGGAACAGGAACACCGCACGCGCGTCGTCCAGGTGCCGTGCGCTGTGCACCCCGGCCATGCGGCCGGGGCCGAGGTGCACGACGTACTCGGCGCCCAGTCGCGCCTCGGCGGGCAGGGTCAGCACGGCGAGGTACGCGCCGATGTAGGTCTCGAACCCCTCGCCGAACACCAGCCTGCGCACGTTCGAGTGCAGCCCGTCGGCGCCGACCACGACGTCGAACCGCCGCGGCGCGCCGCGCTCGAACGTGACGGTCCGGTCGTCGATGCCCGTGATCGAGTCGCCGAAGACGTACTCCACGTCCGCGCTGGTCGCGTCGCGGTAGATCGCGCTCAGGTCGCCGCGCATGATCTCGACGTGCCGGTCGGAGGTGGCGCTGAAGATCTTCGTCAGGTCCACGGTCACCGGTTTCGCCGTGCCCTCGCGCAGCACGGACATCCGCGTCATGCCGGTGGACGCCGCCTCGATCCTGGCCAGCACGCCCATGCGCTCGGAGATGTCCATGGCCGGGCGGAACAGGTCGACCGCATGACCGCCCGCCGTGCGCGGCCGGGGTGCCCGCTCGACGACCGTGACCTCGAAGCCGTGGTGGTTCAGCCAGTACGCCAGCACCGGACCCGCGATGCTCGCGCCCGAGACGAGAACCTTCATGATCGTCCCTTACTTATCGGTAAGTAAGGCTAGCACCGCGACTTACCTATCGTTAAGTCAGTTACGCTGCGTACGTGGCATCGGACACGAAGAAGCGGATCCAGGCGGTGGCCCGCGAACTGTTCGCCGAGCGCGGCGTGCAGCGGACGAGCCTGCAGGACATCGCAGGCCGGCTCGGGATCACCAAGCCCGCGCTGTACTACCACTTCCCGTCCCGCGAGGACCTGGTGCGCAGCATCGTGCAGCCGCTGATCGACGCGGGCGAGGAGTTCCTGGAGCGGCAGGAGCGGGCGCGGGACCTCGATCCCAGGGCGCTACTGGAGGGCTTCTTCGACTTCCACTACGAGTACCGCGCGGACGTGCTGCTCGTGCTGACGGAGATGACCACGCTCGCCGAACTGGGGCTCATCGACGTCGTGTTGCAGTGGCGTGCCCGCCTCACCCGGCTGCTGTTCGGCACCGAGCCGACGCTCCGGGAGGCGACCAGGGCCGTCATGGCGCTGGGCGGGATGCAGGACTGCACGATGCAGTTCCCGGACATCCCGCGCGAGGAACTGCGGGCGGCGACCGTCGAGGCGGCCATGGCCACACTGGGTCTGCCCGCCTGATCCGGTGCCCGGCAGGGGTGGCCGCGTTGCCCACCCCCTGCCGGCGCCGGTCAGCGGTTGAACAGGGACTTCAGCTGGGTGCCGCGGCGGCGCAGACCCCACTTGGTGACGCGGATCAGCGCCTCGCGGATCACGTCGCTGCTCATCTTCGACACGCCGTGCTCGCGCTCGGTGAACGTGATCGGCACCTCGACGACCGTGAAGCCCGCCTCGATCGTGCGCCAGCCGAGGTCGATCTGGAAGCAGTAGCCACGCGACGCGACGTTGTCGATGCGGATCTTCTGCAGCGCCTCGCGGCGGTAGGCGCGGAAGCCCGCCGTCATGTCCTTCACCCGCGCGCCGAGCGCGATGCGGGCGTAGGTGTTGGCGCCCCACGACAGCAGGTAGCGGTGCTTCGGCCAGTTCACGACCTTGCCGCCCGGCACGTACCGGGAGCCGATCGCGAGGTCGGCGTCCTGCAGCGCGTCCAGCATGCGCGGCAGGTCCTCCGGCGCGTGCGAGCCGTCGGCGTCCATCTCGACCAGCACGGCGTAGTCGCGGTCGAGGCCCCACTGGAAGCCCGCCACGTACGCGGCGCCGAGCCCGTTCTTCTCGGTGCGGTGCATCACGTGCACGTGTCCGTCGGACTCG
The DNA here is from genome assembly GCF_054661535.1 of Actinophytocola sp. KF-1. Taxonomy (NCBI): domain Bacteria; kingdom Bacillati; phylum Actinomycetota; class Actinomycetes; order Pseudonocardiales; family Pseudonocardiaceae; genus Actinophytocola; species Actinophytocola sp. KF-1. The sequence continues at coordinate 42,328 of NZ_BAAFVK010000004.1, forward strand.
GCGGACAGGCGGTCGGCGATCTCGCCCGTGCCGTCCGGGCTGCCGTCGTCCACGATCAGGGCGTGCGCGTTCGGCAGTGCGGCACGCAGCCGGGTCACGATCCGCTCGATGTTGTCCCGCTCGTTGTACGTCGGGATCACCACGAGCACCGGCTCGAGCTGCTCCGCCATACGTCACCCTCCTCGCCGGCGCTCCTGGCGCGCCGGTCACTCACTCGTTCAGTTGCTTGCCCTGCCGCGCCGCCGGACCACGATCGCGACGCCGAGCGCGCCGAGTCCGGCGAGCACCATCACCCACTCCGGGGCCGGGCCCAGTTGGTCAGACAGCGTAGTCGTCGTCCGCAGCGGCACCGTCTCGACCAGCGCTCCGGGCACGAACATGCCGGTCGACTGGCTGATCGAGCCGTCGGGCCGGACGAACGCGCTGACCCCGCTCGTCGCCGCCACGGCCACGGCCCGGCCGTGCTCGACGGCACGCACGCGGTCCATGGCGAGCTGCTGGTAGGTCATCTCCGTGTAGCCGAACGTGGCGTTGTTCGTCGGCACGGCGAGGAGGTTCGTCCCCTCGACCGACTCGCGCACCACGCCGTCGAACGCGACCTCGTAGCAGGTGGCGAACCCGACCGTGGCGTTTGCCATGCGGAACGAGACCGCCTTGTCCCCCGGCACGAACTGACCCGCCCGGTCCACGGCCGAGGTGAAGAGCCGGAAGAACGACCGCCACGGCATGGTCTCGCCGAACGGCTGCAGCTTCCGCTTCGTGTACTGCTCGACGGGCCCGCGCTCGGGGTCCCACAGCAGGATCGTGTTGCGCGGCAGCCCGTCGTCGCCGAGCAGGACGGACCCGACCGCGATCGGCGCGTCGATCGCGCGGGCGGCGGCGTCGATGCGCGCCCACGCGTCCGGGTTGCGGTACGGGTCGATGTCGGAGGAGTTCTCCGGCCAGATCACCAGGTCGGGCTGCTTGACCTTGCCCGCGCGGACGCCCTGGGCGAGCTGCTCGGTGCGGGCCGCGTGGTTGTCGAGCACGGCGCGGCGCTGGGCGTTGAAGTCCAGACCGGCCCTCGGCACGTTGCCCTGGATGACCGCGACCGTCGCCTCTCCGTCGTTCGCGTCCGTCCCGACCAGCGGCAACGCGCCGAACGCGGCCCCGATCGGCAGCAGGAACGCCAGCGCGGGCGCGACGATCCGCCGCGGGTGGCGGTCGACCAGCAGGGCGCGCACCAGCATCGTCAGCCCGAACCCGGTCATGGCGACCGCGAGCCCGATCAGCGGCGTGCCCGCGACGGTGGCCAGCGGCAGGTAGACGCCGTCCGGCTGCGTGAACGCGATCCGCGCCCACGGGAACCCGCCGAACGGGAAGATCGCGCGCAGCCACTCCCCCGCGACCCAGACCAGCGCGGCCCACACGGGCCAGGCGGGCAGCACGCTCACCGCGGCGATCCCCGCCCCGGCCAGCCCCATCAGCAGCGCTTCGACGAGGGCGAGCGGCAGCCACGCGACGACGCCGACGAACTCGCCGGTCCACGCCAGCAGCGGGACGGTGAACCCGAGGCCCGCGCACAGGGTGTAACCGAACCCGGCCCTGGCCCGGCGCCCGTAGAGCACCGCACCGAGGACGGCGAACCCGAGTGGCGCGAGCCACCACAGCGTCCGCGGCGGGCCGCTGAAGTAGATCATCACGCCCGCACCGGTCGCGATCACGACGCGCAGGAGCACGTTTCGCCAGGCAGGCGGGTGTTCGTCCGTTTTGTCGGACACCGCCGGCTCGTCCGGCGAAACTACGGGTGCGGCCACCCGGCAAGGGTACGGCGTCGGGTGTTCACTCCGTGTTCCAGCCGACCCGCGTCCGCTTCATCGGGTGACAAGGCGACCGAAACCGTGCACTGCGTGCGGGTGCCCGCGCCCCGCGGCACGTGCTGTGGCGCCGGGTCGTCAACGGGTGATCTGGTCGCGGGGTTCGGTGCGGAACTGGGCGGCGTAGCGGGCCCGCGCAGCTTCCTCGGCCTTCTCGTTGCGGGCGTCGCGGGTGGCGCGGGCGATGCCGTGCCGGTAGCCGTGCTTCACTGCCCGCAGCTCGCAGCTCTCGTCCACGTACGACAGGGAGAAGTACACGCCGACGATGGCCACCAGCAGCACCATCGCGAGCCGGAGCCCCAGCGGGCCCGGGAGGGCGAGGCACGCGGCCGCGATCGGCACGAGGACCACGACGCCGCGCGCCGCGTGGCGCCAGACCCACGTCCTGGCGGTCACGTCGTGCAGCACCCACGGGGCCAGTCGCTCGGGCAGCCGTCCGCCCACCGCGTACCAGAGCCACTGGAAGGGGTTGGGTCGTTGCATATTCAGTACACTAACACTTAGCACACTAACTATCAGGGACTATGAGGCATGCCACCGATCGATCTCGGCCCCGACCCGCTGGCGCTGGACCGGCAGGTCTGCTTCGCGCTGTCGCTGGCGTCGCGCAGCGTCATCGCGATCTACCGGCCGCTGCTGGAACCGCACGGCCTGACGCACCCGCAGTACCTGGTCCTCCTGGCGCTGTGGGACCGCTCACCCCGAACCGTCCGGGACATCGGCGAGACGCTCCGCCACGAGCCCGCGACCCTCTCCCCCATGCTCAAGCGCCTCGAAGCGCTGGGCTACATCAGCCGCGGTCGCAGCGCCCGCGACGAGCGGGCGCTGGCGGTCGACCTCACCGACAAGGGCCGGGCCCTGCGCGCCGAGGCGGAGAAGATCCCCTACCAGGTGGTCGAGGCACTGGGCATGGAGCTGTCCGAACTGGAGGAGCTGCACGCCGCCCTCTCCCGCGTGCTCGCGGCCACTCAGAGGACGCCGGGCGACACCAGGCCGGTCTCGTAGGCGACCACCACCGCCTGTGCCCGGTCGCGGATGCCGAGCTTGAGGAAGATCCGGCTGACGTGCGTCTTCACCGTCTGCTCGGCCAGCACGAGCCGGGTCGCGATCTCCGTGTTCGACAGGCCGCGCGCCACCCACACGAGGACCTCCCGCTCCCGCGGCGTCAGCTCCGCCAGCGACGGCGGCGTGCTGACCAGCGTGGGCTGGCGTGCGAAGTGCGCGATGAGCCTGCTCGTCACCGCGGGCGCGAGCAGCGACTCCCCCGCCGCCACCACCCGCACCGCGGCCACGAGCTCGTCGGGTGTCGCATCCTTGAGCAGGAACCCGGACGCGCCCGCCCGCAACGCCGCGTAGACGTAGTCGTCGATGTCGAAGGTGGTCAGCATGAGGACCCGGGACGGCGTGCCCGCCAGGCGCTTCGTGGCCTCGACCCCGTCGAGCACCGGCATGCGGACGTCCATCAGCACCACGTCCGGTGTGGTCGCCGCGCACAGCTCCACCGCGGCCTGCCCGTCGGCCGCCTGCCCGACGACCGCGATGTCCGGCTGCGCGCCGAGCAGCGCCGCGAACCCGGCCCGCACCATGTCCTGGTCGTCGACCACCACCACGCGGATCGGTGCCCCGGTCACAGCGGCAGCTCCGCCCGCAGCCGCCAGCCGCCGTCCGGCTGGTCCACCTCGAACCGCCCGCCCAGCAACGTCACCCGTTCGCGCACGCCCACCAGCCCGTGCCCGCCTTCCTTCTCCGTGAACGGGCTCGCGCCCGCCACCCGTTCGTTCGTGACCGCCACCGCCAGCACCCCGTCCGCCACGGCGACGTCGACCCACGCCCTGGCGCCCGCCGCGTGCCGGACCACGTTGGACAGACCCTCCTGGACGATCCGGAACACCGCCAGCTGCAGCACCCTGGGCAGGTCCTCGGTCCCCCGGCCGACCGTCAGCGTCACCGGTGTGCCCGCCGCCTCGATCCGTGCGACCAGCGCGGGCAGGTCCGCCAGCGTGGGCTGCGGGGTGCGGGCCGGGTCGGCGCCGTCGTCGCGGAGCGCCGACAGGAGGCCGCGCAGCTCCGACAGGGAACCCCTGGCCAGCCGCGCGATCTCGGTGAACTCCGCGGCCGCCTGGTCGGGCAGCCCCGTCAGCCGGTACCGGGCGGTCTCCGCCTGCACGACGATCACCGACATGTGGTGGGCCACCACGTCGTGCAGTTCGCGGGCGATCCTGGCGCGCTCCTCCACCACCGACCGCAGCTCCCGCTCGGCCGCGCTGACCTGCCGCTCCTCCGCCAGCTCCGCGACCACCCTGCGCCTGCCGTGCACGACGTCGCCGACGAGGATCCCCACCCCGCACAGCACGGACGAGACCACCACCGCGGTCAGGTCGCCGCAGCCCGGCCACCACCACAGCAGCAGGCCGATCCCGGTCAGCACCCCCAGCATGACGACCGAGAGCCGCCGGTGCCCGTTCGCCGCGACCAGCCCGCCCAGCGCGGTGAACGCCGCCGTGCTGGTGACGGCCCACGGCCACGGCTCGGCGGGGGTCACCGGCGTCGACACCACCGCCAGCCCGACCGCCGTCGACAGCTCGAGGAGCCAGGCCTCGAGCGGCATCCTGCGCTGGAACAGCAGCGGCACGGCACGCACGACGCTGAACGCGAGCGCGGCGGGCGGGTCGGTCCGGTAGTGCTGGACCAGGTCGAGCGCACCGAGCGCCACCAGCAGGGCCACGGTCACCCCGAGCCCGAGGCGGCGGTAGGTCACGGCGACCATTAGACCGCCTCGACGAGCTTCCGTCCGTGCAGGCGGCGGATCACCGCCATACAGACGACCTGCATCCCGAGCGCGCACGTCGCGTGGACGAACCACGCGCCCGCGAGCGTCGGGCCACCCCAGGCGCCGTCGAACGACGCGTCGGCGGTGAACGGGTGCCCGACGGCGGCGAACGAGTCGGGCCGCAGCGGGTAGAGCAACCCGCTCCAGGAGAGGAACACGACGAGCACGGCGAAAGGGAACGCGAGCAGCACCGCCGGCCGCCACGAGTAGCCGAACCGGGCGGCGATCCCGGGCGCCGGGACGAGTGCGTAGGCGAGGTGGCGGAGTGTGCGTCTCATGGGGACGACGGTAGGGACGGCGGGCCGCGTGATCGTCACACCGCGGAGCCAACCTGCGGGTAGTACCGGGGTACTACGAGAATCGCAGCATGTTGCGCATCGGATCGACCGTATTGGGAGCGTCGGACGTGCGGCGCGCCGCCGAGTTCTGGGCACGCGCGCTCGGTTACGTGCCGAGGGACGGCATCGACGACCGGTTCACAGTGCTGGCGCCCGCGGACGGCGTGGGGCAGAACATCTCGCTGATGCTCAGCGAGACACCCGTTCAGGAGAAGCCGCGGGTGCACCTCGACCTCTACAGCGACACCCCCGAGGAGGAGGTCGGCCGGCTGCTCGGTCTCGGCGCGACCCGCGTGGACTGGACGGACTACCCGCCGGACGCCGACTTCACCGTCCTCGCCGACACCGAGGGCAACCGGTTCTGCGTGATCGACAAGCCCGACGTCAGCTCTCCATGAGCAGCTGCCGCCGGACCACCTTCCCGGTCGCGTTCCTCGGCAGCGCGTTCACGAAGATCACGTCCCGCGGCACGGCGAACCTCGGCAGGTGCGCGTGCACGTACTCGCGCACCGCCGTGGGGCTGATCGCCGCGCCCGGCATCGGCACCACGTAGGCGGCGAACCGCTGGCCGAACTCCCGGTCCGGCACCCCGACCACGGCCGCGTCCATGACCTGCGGCAACGTCAGCAGCAGCTCCTCGACCGGCCGGGGGAAGACGTTCTCGCCACCGGAGACGATCATGTCGTCGTCGCGGCCGGACACGAACAGCCTGCCGTCCGCGTCGAGGTAGCCGCGGTCGCCGGTGACCATCATGTCGTCGAAGACGGCGTTGCTGCCGCCACCGGTGTAGCCCTCGAACAACATGTCGTTGCCGACGCAGATCTGGCCCACGACACCGGGCGGCACGGGACGGCCGTTGTCGTCGAGGATGCCGACGCGGGTGCCGACCGGGCAGCGGCCCGCCGTCGTCGGCGCCGCCTTCAGGTCCTGCGGGTCGGCGATGCTCGCCCACGACACCTCGGTCGACCCGTACAGGTTGTAGAGGATGTCGCCGAACTCGGCCGTGAACCCGGCGACCAGCGACGCGGGCATGGCCGACCCGCTCGACGCCACGATCCGCAGCGACGACGTGTCGTAGTTGCGGATCACCTGCTTCGGCAGGTCGAGGATGCGCTGCAGCATGATCGGCACCGCGATCAGCGTGGTGCAGCGGTGTTCCTCGATGGCCGCCAGCGTCGCCTCGGGGTCGAACCTGCGGTGCAGCACCAGCTTCGCGTGCAGCGGCATGCCGAGCTGCATCGCCGCGAGCCCCCACGTGTGGAACAGCGGCGCGGCGACCATCATCCGTTCGCCTGCCTGGAACGGGATCCGCGACAGCACGGCCGCGGCGGTGCGGATGCCGTGCGGGTTGCGCCGCCGCGCGCCCTTCGGGTTGCTGGTCGTGCCGGACGTCAGCACGATGATCTTGCCGGGCGCGGACGGCGCCTTGATCCGCTCCGGCGACGCGTCCTCGATCAGCCCGTCGATCGTGAGGTCGCCGGGGTGCCCGCTGCCCCACGTGAGGATGCGCGGCAGCGACGCGGGCAGGTAGTGCATCAGGGAGATGAACTCCTCGTCGACGAGGACGGCCGCGGGCCGGTGCGTCATCACCGTGTCCCGCACCTGGTTCGCCGACAGGCCCGTGTTCAGCAGCAGCACGCTCGCGCCGAGCTTGCCGCACGCGACGATCGACTCGACCATGCCGGCGTGGTTGCGGGCCATCACCGCGACCCGCCGCCCCTGCCGGACCCCGTGCTTGCTCAGCGCGTTCGCGAGGCGGGTGGTGCGCTGGTCGATCTCGGTGAACGTCAGCGTGCCCAGTTCGTCGGCGATCGCGTGCTCGTTCGGGAACCGCACGCACGCCGCGCGGTAGCCGCCCGCCACGGTCGCGCCCCACTTCGCCAGCACGTTCAGCTGGCGCAGCAACCGGTCGGGCCGGGCAGGCGTCAGCACGCCCGCCTTGGTCAGTATCCGCGCGGCGGTGAGCTGCGACTGGCTCTTCGCGGCCTGGTCGATGCCCTTGCGGGACGTCGTGATCGGGATGCCCGCCAGGTGGTGGTGGATGAGCGTGAACGCGCGGCGGACGCGTTTGCGCAGCCAGTTGGCGGTGATCCAGGTGTCGACGTTCGGCATCGAGACGTTCAGCTGCACCTCGGTGCTCGACGGCGACACGGCGGCGAACTTCAGCGACACGTGCCCGCCCGGCCAGCGGTCGCTGACGATCACCAGGTGTTCGTGGGGGCGGTTGACGAGGATCTCCACGCGGTGCCGCACGACCGGTCCCTGGTCGACGCAGAACCGCACCTCGTACCGGCCCGTGCCGGGCTCGTCGAGGGGCTCGCACCACGCCACCTCGGCGACGAACCTGGGGTAGCTCTCGAGGTCCGTCAGCAGCGCCCACACTGTGTCGAGCGGGTGGTCGAGGACTTCCGTCACCTCGACGAGATCGGTCGCCATGCTCCTCCGTCCGCGGGGCGAACGCCCAGAGCTAGAGTTACTAGCAGCGTGCTCCATTCGGAGCAAGACCCGGTTCCGTGATGTGGACGTTATATCGCACGGGCCAGCAGTTCCGTGCGGACCCTGGGGTCGCTCTCCAGCGGAGCACTTACCCCGGTCGGCTCGAATCCATGCCTGAGGAACAGCTTCCGGGCCGCGTCGTTGCCGTCCGCGACCCGGAGCACGACCCGGGACCAGCGGTTTTCCCCCGCCCACCGCAACACGTCGGTGATCAGCGCGTCGCCGGCCCCGAGCCCCCGCGCGCCGGGCCGCACCCACATGGCCACGAGCATGGGCGTGTCGTCCGGGACGTACGCGCCCACGAGGCCGACCGTCTCGTCCTCATGGCGCACGACCGTCCACAGCGCGCCCGGGTGGATGCGGCGGCGCCACTCCGCCTCGCCGAACGCCTCCTCGATCGCGAGGGACGACCCGTACGCGTAGGGGGCGTCGGCGAGCGCGGCGAGGCGGACGTCGCGCAGCAGCCGCCAGTCGTCGCCGGTCAGCCGTATGGTTTCCATGCCCGACGGTAAGTCAGCCGACCCGCGAACCGCCTGCCTATTTCGGCGGCACCACGATCGTCGCGGTCGCCTTCGTCGCCACCACCGGCGGGTCGAGGACGTCGGCGGCGGACGGACCGCGCTCGGGTGCCGCGCGGCAGAGGACGCGTGCCTCGAACGAGAGGTCGCGGGAGCGGTTGCCGACCCGGGTGACCGTGGCGGTCACCTCGACCACGTCACCGGCCTGGATCGGCGCGAGGAACTCGACGTTCGAGTACCCGGCGAGCAGGCTCTCGTCGCCGTCGGTGTGGATGGCGAGGTCGGTCGCCACGTCCCCGAACATCGCCAGCCCGTAGGCGCCGTCGACCAGGTTGCCGCCGTAGTGCGCGTGCGCATAGGGGACATAACGCCGGTGCGTCACGGAAAAACCGACTTCGAGGCTCACGCAGCCACCTTCCTGTTCTCCTTCATCGCGTGCACGAGGTAGCTCGCCACCTCGCCGGGCGTGGTGCCGCGGCCGAAGACCCGGTCCACGCCGAGCTGTTCGGCCATCATCGGGTCGAACCGGGGACCGCCCGCGATCAGCACCGGGCGCCGGTCGCCCATGGCCTCGCGGAACGCCGCGGACATCTCCTGGGTGTTGAGGATGTGCGCGTCGCGCTGGGTCACGACCTGCGAGACGAGCACCGCGTCGGCCTTCTCCGCGCGGGCGCGTTTCACCAGCTCCGGCACGGTGACCTGGGCGCCGAGGTTGATCACGCGCAGCTCGCGGTAGTACTCGAGGCCCTTCTCGCCCGCGAAGCCCTTGATGTTGAGGATCGCGTCGATGCCGACCGTGTGCGCGTCGGTGCCGATGCAGCCGCCGACCACGACCAACTTGCGCCGCAACAACTTCCTGACCTCGCCGTTCACCTCGGACGGCGAGAGCAGCGGGTACTCGCGCTCGACCACGGTGATCGCGTCGAGGTCCACGAGGTGGCGCACCGACCCGTAGACCACGAAGAACGTGAACTCGCCGCCGATGCCGTGCGAGTGCACGACCATCGCCGGGTCGATGCCCATCTTGTTCGCGAGCTGCATGGCCGCGCCCTCGGCCTTCGGGCCGGGCGGCATGGGCAGCGTGAACGACGTCTGCACCATGCCGTCGCCGGTGGTGTCGCCATACGGGCGTATCGAGCTCATTTCGTCTCCCCCGACTCGAGCAGGTCAGCGGCGGGGTTGCGGTAGCCGTCGGCCTTCTCGACCACGCCGTCGGCGCCCTTCCCCTTGTCCGGCGGGCGTTTCATGAGGCCGAACGTGCCGTCGGCGATGGCGTTCAGCAGCCCGTCGTCGACGATCCGCTCCAGCAGGTCCACGGCCTCGCCGAGCACCTGGTGGGCGCGCTTGACGATGAAGCCGTCGGGCGCCGGGCGGAAGTCCTCGCGCAGCCCGGCGGCCGCGTTGAGGACGTACCGGACGTTGCGCAGCGCGAGGTCGCGGTCGGACAGGAACGGCGTCACCACGGCCTCGGTCATCATGCCCACCAGCAGGATCGACTGCCCGCTCAAGACACCGGCCAGGTTGAAGAACCCGTCGAGCAGGTAGCCGCCGAACACGTCGCCCGTCATGTGCTTGGTGGGCGGCATCCACTTGAGCGGCGCGTCCGGGAACAGCTCGCGGGCCAGCAGCGCGTGCGCCAGTTCCAGGCGGAACGAGTCCGGCACCGCCGGGTTGATCTCGAAGGCGTGCCCGAGGCCGAGCAGCTCGTCGGGCAGGCCCGCCTCGTGCGCGAAGTGCTCGTTGAGCAGCTGCGACACGGTGACCGTGTGCGCGGCGTCGACCGCGTCGGCGGTGGTGAGGTAGTTGTCCTCGCCGGTGTTGATGATGATCCCGGCGCGGGCGTGGACCTGGCGGGAGAACCGCTGGTCGACGAACGTGCGGATCGGGTTGATGTCGCGGAACAGAATCCCGTACATCGAGTCGTTGAGCATCATGTCGAGCCGCTGCAGGCCGCCGAGCACGGCGATTTCCGGCATGCACAGGCCCGACGCGTAGTTGGTGACGCGGATGTAGCGGCCGACCTCCTTGGACACCTCGTCCATGGCGGCGCGCATGATCCGGAAGTTCTCCTGCGTGGCGTAGGTGCCCGCGAAGCCGTGGTGCGTGGCGCCTTCCGGCACGTAGTCCAGCAGGGACTGCCCGGTCGAGCGGATGACCGCGATGATGTCCGCGCCCGCGCGGGCCGCGTTGGCGGCCTGCACGACGTCCTCGTCGATGTCGCCGGTCGCGACGATCAGGTAGATCCACGGCCGCTGCGGCGGGTTGCCGTACTTCGTGACCAGCCGGTCGCGCTGGACGCGATTCCGGTCAACCGTACGGATTCCCTTGGCGATCGCGACCCGGCCTGCCTTCGCGGCGCGCTCGGCGTCGCGCCCCTCCGGGACCCGGTACTGGATCTGCCCGGCGGCGGTGGCCTCGGCGAGCTCGGTGAGCGACCCGAGGTCGTGCTCGCGCAGGGCGTGAAAGGCGGGCAGCACCACGCCGTGCTCGAGGCCGCAGTGCTCGCGGACGGTGTCGACGACGCGGTTCACCCACGGCACGTCGCCCGCCCGGTGGGTGGAGTCCGCGCCGGTGATGCCCGCGAGGCGCAGGGTCGCCCGCTCGACGGCGACCGTGGTGTGCGCCTTGGCAATACGCACGACCGGTTCCGCGGCCCGCGCGGCCAGTTGCCGCGCGGTCGTGACGACGTCGGGATCCAGGTCCAGCAGAGGCATCAGCGCGCTCCCCTTCAATTGTCGCTCCGCTCGTTCGCCAGGACGCCGTCTTCCCTCGTCGCGTGCTCGGCGCCGGCGCGCCGGCGCGCGCTCCCCGGTCCGGACGGCGCACGCTCCTTCGCTCCCGCGACGCGGTGGATCGTTGTCCCGTTGAGGACGGTCCGCAGACAGCGCGGGGACGTGCGGGGATCGCCGTCCCACACCGCGAACGTGGCCGGGGCGCCGGCCTCGAGGCGGCCGCCGGTCGTGCCCGCCGCGCGCCAGCCGCCCTCGGTGTGGGCGGCGAAGGCCTGCTCCCACGTGAGCCCCGAGCCCGGGGTCCGGTGCTCGACGGCCGCGCGGACGGTGGCCCACGGGTCGACCGCGGTGACCGGGGCGTCCGACCCGAACGCCAGCGTGACGCCGCGGGCGGCGAGCGCCGCGAACGGGTTCAGCGCCGCCGCGCGGTCGCCGAGGCGCTGCGCGTACATGCCGTCCGGCCCGCCCCAGTACGCGTCGAACAGCGGCTGCACCGACGCGATCACGCCGAGCCGCGCCAGCTCGTCGATCTGCTCGCCGGTGACCATCTCCAGGTGCTCGAGCCGGTGCCCGGCCGCGCGGAGCGCCTTCTCCCCCACGACCTTCTCGGCGAGCTGGAACCCGGCCACCACCTCAGCCACCGCCGCGTCCCCGATGACGTGGAACCCGGCCTGGCGGCCGGCTTCCGTGCACGCGACCACGTGGTCGGCGATCCGCTGCGCGTCCAGGTAGCGGGCGCCGCTGGTGTGCGGGGCGTCGGTGTACGGGGCGCGCAGAGCCGCGGTGCGGGAGCCGAACGCGCCGTCGACGAAGAGGTCGCCGGCCTGTCCCCGCACCCCCGGCACCGGCTCGCCGAACGCGCCCCAGTAGCCGACCACCTCTGGCAGGTCACCTGACCTGGCAAGCAGCTCGGCGAGGTCGTCGGCGCCCGAGATGTCCGGGCCCGCGCACTCGTGCACGCAGGCGATGCCCATCGCCGCGGCGTGCCGGAGGAACGCCAGCTGCGCCTCCTCCCGCTGCGCGGGGGTGATCGCGGCCATGGCGGCGCGGCGCACGTGGTGGTGCGCCTCCTGGGCGAGCGGGCCGTCGGCCGACCAGCCCGCCGCCGTCCGCGCGGCGGGTGCGCGGTCGACGAGCGCGGTGGACACGAGCGCCGAGTGCACGTCGACCCGGGACAGGTAGACCGCCGCCCCACCCGCCACCGCGTCCAGCTCGGCACGGGTGGGCGGGCGGTTCTCCGGCCAGCGGGTCTCGTCCCAGCCGTGCCCCCACAGCAGTACACCGGTATCGGCACGATCGCGGACCGCGTCGAGCAGGTCCGGCAGCGACTCGGTGCCGGTCAGGTCCAGGCCGGTGCGGAGCAGGCCCGCCGACGTGGCGTGCACGTGTGCGTCCACGAACGCGGGCGTGACGAACGCACCGCCCAGGTCGACCGTGCCGGCGACCGGGCCCGGGTAGTCCGTCCCGAGCCAGGTCACCTGACCAGCGTCGACGGCCAGCGCGGTCGCCCCGCCGGCGAGCCGCGCGTTCGTGTACAGGGTCGTCATGTCGAAGCAGTGTGCCGTTCCCGGGCCTCGAACAGCTCGCGCACGCCTGGCGTTTCGCGGAACAGGTCGAGGGCGAACCGCGCGTGCCCCGGCACGTAGCCGTTGCCGATGAGCATGCGCACGTCCGCGGCCAGGCCCTCGGCGCCGAGCGCGGCGGCCGAGAACGACGTGGCCATGGAGAAGAACACGATCGTGCCGCCGTCGGCGGTCGCCAGGACCGCACCGTGCTCACAGCCCGGCACGTCGACGCACACGATCGTCACGTCGACCTGGTCGCCGACCGCCTCGGCCACCGCGACCGGGTTCCGCGCGTCCGCGACCACGATCTCGTCGGCGAGCCCGGCCGCGCGCACGGCGTCGGCCTCGGCCTGGGTGGGCACGAGCGCGACCAGCCGTCCGGCACCGGCCCGCCGGGCCGCCGCCAGGGACAGGCTGCCGGACTTCCCGCCGCCACCCAGAACCAATACGGATGACCCGGAACCGGCCTCACGCACCACGCGGTCGGTCAGCGCGGGCGCACCGCACACGTCCAGCACGGACAGGGACAGCTCGTCCGGCAGGTCCGGCGGCAGCACCGCGGCGATCGAGCGGCCGAACAGGACCGCCGTGCCCCGGCACGGCACCTGCTCGCTCTCCCCCGACCAGTCGGCGAGGCCGTCGTCGATCCGCAGCGGCGTGAGCGTCAGCGACACAAGTGTGGCGATCCGGTCACCTGACTTGAGACCGAGCGGGGACTCGGGACCGACCTCGCGGACGGTGCCGAGCAGCATCCCGCCGGAACCGGTCACGGGGTTGTGCATCTTCCCGCGCTGCTCGATGATCGCCGCCACCGCGGCGCGCACCGCCTCCGGTGACCCGTGCTCCTCCCGTAGCTGACGGTAGGAGGCCGCGTCCAGGTTCAGGCGCTCGACGTCCACCAGAACTTCATCCGGCCACGAGCCAGGCTCGGTCGACAGTCGCCACGCTTGCTGCGGCAGCACACCGGCGGGTTCGACCACGCGGTGCAGACCGTATGGAGACGACACGCACGACCTCCTTCCGTAGGATTTGCGTCTGTACTACGTTCTGGCAGCATATCTTTACGTCAACCTAGCGACCAGGAGGACGGATGACGGCAGTGCACGACGCGGTCACCGCCGCCACGACGGTCTCCGACGCAGTGGCGGAGACCGGGCGGCAACCGTACGAGTACGTCAGACGAGAGCTGGTCGAGCCTGACTGGCGCCGGTTCCCGGGGTGGCGGCACGTCACCGAGGCGCAGTGGCGGGACGCGCAGTGGCAGCGCGTGCACTGCGTGAAGAACATCAAGCAGCTGCGCGCTGTGATGGGCGACCTGCTGTCGGAGTCCTTCTACGAGGACCTGGCGGCGGACCAGGAGCGGCTCGCCACCATGTCGATGCTGCTCCCGCCGCAGATGCTGAACACGATGGCGCCGACAGCGACCGGGGACGACATCACCAAGGCCTTCCTCGCGGACCCGGTGCGCCGGTACATGATGCCGGTCGCGAGCGACCGCGACCCGGTGTGGCCGAACCACCCGCACTCGTCGCGCGACTCCCTGCACGAGGCGGAGATGTGGGTCGTCGAGGGGTTGACCCACCGCTATCCGACCAAGGTGCTGGCGGAGCTGCTGTCGACGTGCCCGCAGTACTGCGGGCACTGCACGCGGATGGACCTGGTCGGCAACTCGACCCCGTCGGTGGACAAGCACAAGCTGGCGCTCAAGCCGGTCGACCGCCAGGACCAGATGATCGACTACCTGAAGAAGACGCCCGGCGTGCGCGACGTCGTGGTCTCGGGTGGCGACGTGGCGAACGTGCCGTGGCACCAGCTCGAGTCGTTCCTCATGCGGCTGCTGGACATCGAGACGGTGCGGGACATCCGGCTCGCCACCAAGGCGCTGGCCGGGATGCCGCAGCACTGGCTGCAGCCGAAGGTCGTCGAGGGTCTGGAGCGGGTCGGGCGCACCGCGCACCGGCGCGGCGTCAACCTGGCGATACACACGCACGTGAACCACGTGCAGTCGGTGACCCCGCTGGTCGCGGAGGCGGCGCGCACCGCGCTCGACGTGGGTGTGCGTGACGTCCGCAACCAGGGCGTGCTGATGCGGGGCGTCAACGCGACCCCGGACGACCTGCTGGACCTGTGCTTCGCGCTGCAGGGCGAGGCGAACATCCTGCCGTACTACTTCTACATGTGCGACATGATCCCGAACGCCGAGCACTGGCGGGTCGCCGTGTGGGAGGCCCAGGCGCTCCAGCACGCGATCATGGGGTACCTTCCCGGCTACGCGACGCCGCGCATCATCTGCGACGTGCCCTACGTCGGGAAGCGCTGGGTGCACCAGCTCGCGGAGTACGACCGCGAGCGCGGGGTCTCGTACTGGACGAAGAACTACCGCACGGGCATCGAACGCACCGACCCCGACGCCCTGTCCCGCCGCTACCCGTACTACGACCCGATCTCCACCCTGCCGGAGAGCGGCCAGAAGTGGTGGCGCGACTACGAGAACTCGGCCGGCTCGGAGGCCTGACGGGGTGCGCCCGGCGTGCGCAGGGGCGACGCCGGGCGCATCACCCGTGGTAAGAACCCGTCAGTTGAACCGGTCGGGGTCCGGGCCGGTGCGCAGGCCGCGGTCCAGACCGGACAGCGCGGCGACGTCGTCGTCGGCCAGTTCGAAGCCGAAGACGTCGATGTTCTCCGCGATCCGCGACGGGGTGACCGACTTCGGGATCACGACGTTGCCGAGCTGCAGGTGCCAGCGGAGCACGACCTGCGCGGCGGTACGGTCGTATTTCTTCGCGAGCGAGGTGACCACGTCCTCGGCCAGGAGGTCGCCGCCCTTGGCGAGCGGGCTCCACGCCTCGGTCGCGATGCCGTGCTCGGCGTCCGCCGCCCGCACCGCCTCGTTGGTGAGGTACGGGTGCAGCTCGACCTGGTTCACGGCCGGCACGGTGCCCGTCTCGTCCACCAGCCGCCGCAGGTGGCCGGGCTGGAAGTTCGAGACCCCGATGGCGCGGACGCGGCCGTCGGCCAGCAGCTTCTCGAACGCGCGCCACGTCTCGACGTACTTGTCGCGCTGGGGCGTCGGCCAGTGGATCAGGTACAGGTCCAGGTACTCGAGGCCGAGCCGGGACAGGGACGCGTCGAACGCGCGCAGCGCCGAGTCGTAGCCCTGGTCGCTGTTCCACAGCTTGGTGGTGACGAACAGCTCGTCTCGCGGTACGCCTGACTTGGCGAGCGCCGCGGCGACGCCCTCCTCGTTGCCGTAGATCTTCGCGGTGTCGATGCTGCGGTACCCGGCGTCGAGCGCGGCGGTCACGGCCGCCTCGGTCTCGTCGTCCGGCACCTGGAACACGCCGAAGCCCAGCTGGGGCATCTCGACGCCGTTGTTCAGGGTGATGTTGGGGACTGCCATGTCTCTCCTCGTCAGGGGATGATCGTGGGCGCGACGCCGCCGTCGGCGCGCAGCGCGGCGCCGGTGGTCGACGACGCGAGGTCGGAGGCCACGTAGGTGATCATGTTGGCGATCTCCTGCGGCCGGATGAGGCGCCCGAGCAGCGACGTCGGCCGCTCCTCGGCCATGAAGCGGCGCTCGGCCTCCTCGAACGGCACGTCGGCGCCGATGCGGTCGCGGACGAACTCCTCGACGCCGGGCGTGAGCGTCGGGCCGGGCATGACCGTGTTCACGGTGACGCCGGTGCCCTTCAGCTCCTGCGCCATGCCGCGCGACACGGAGATCTGCGCGGTCTTCGTCATGCCGTAGTGCACCATCTCGGTCGGGACGAACACGGCCGACTCGGAGCTCACGAAGATCACCCGGCCCCAGCCGCGCTCGGCCATCCTGGGCGGGTAGTGCCGCGCGAGGCGGACCCCGGACAGGACGTTGACCTCGAAGAACCGCTGCCACTCCGCGTCCGGGATGTCGAAGACCGGGGTCGCGGAGAAGATGCCGGCGTTGTTGACCAGCACGTCGACGTCGGGCACCTCGGCGACCAGCGCGGCCGCGCCCGCCGCCGTGCCCACGTCCGCCGCGACGCCGGTGACCAGGTCCGACCCGGTCTCCGCGCGGAGTGCCTCGACGGTGGCGTCGACGCGGTCCGCGCGCCGGCCGTTGACGACCACGGCCGCACCGGCCCGTGCGAGGGTCGCCGCCGTGGCCTGTCCTATGCCCGAGGTGGAGCCCGTGACCAGGGCCCGCTTCCCGGTGAGGTCGATGTTCATGTTCCTCCAGTACACTGCAAATACCAGCGTCGACAATAGTTGCACACGCGGGTTATTGCAGTGCGAGGAGCGTGAGTCGTTTGTCACTCGATGATGACGCCGCGGAGGCGCGCGCGCAGGGTTGGCGCACGCTCGCGGCCTTGCACGCCCGGATCGAGGACGCGCTCGAGCGTGCGCTGCGCCGCGAGCACGAGCTGTCGGTGAGCGAGTACGGCGTGCTCGACGTGCTGGCCAGGCAGGACGGCTGGCACATGCGCATGACCCAGCTGTCCAATGCGGTCGTACTGAGTCAGTCCGCGACCACCCGGCTCGTCACGCGCCTGGAGGACCGCGGCCTGTTGCAGCGGTACCTGTGCCCCACCGACCGCCGCGGCATCTACACCGAGGTGACGCCCGCCGGGCACGACCTGCTGGCGGCGGCACGCCCGACCCACGACGCGGCGGTGTCGGCGGCACTCGACGACGCCGGACAGGTGCCGGAGCTGGCGCCCCTCGTGCAGGCCCTCGACCGCCTCGGCGTCGCCGGATGACCGTTGCCGGTACGCCTGACCGGCGATCCGGCCGCGCTCGGCCTCGCCCTGGCATGATCGTTCGGTGATCGCCGAGGCCGGGTTCGAGCAGGAGCTGGTGCGGGCGCTGCTGGCGGAACAGCACCCGGACCTCGCGGACCTCGAGCTCCGGGCCGTCGCGGGCGGGTGGGACAACCAGGTGTGGCGCCTCGGGACGGACCTGGCCGTGCGGATGCCGCGCACCGAGCGTGCGCCGACCCTGCTGCGCACCGAACAGCGGTGGCTGCCCGCCCTGGCCGAGCGCCTGCCGCTGCCGACGCCCCGCCCCGTGCGCGTCGGCGAACCGTCGGCGCTGTTCGCGCACACCTGGACGGTCGTGCGCTGGGTCGACGGCGAGCCCGCGGACCAGGCTCCGGTCACCGAGGCCGACGCGGCGCGCGCCCTCGCGGACTTCCTCACGGCACTGCACCGGCAGGCACCCGAGGACGCGCCGGCCAACCCCACGCGCGGCGTCCCGCGCGCCGCGTTGCGGGACGGGTTCACCAGCGCCTCGCACGTCCTGACCGACGACGCCGGCGCCGCGAGGGAGATCTGGGAGAAGGCGGTCGCGGCACCCGCGTGGCACGGACCGCCACGTGGCTGCACGGCGACCTGCACCCCGCGAACGTGGTCACGCGGGACGGCACGCTCGCCGGCGTGGTCGACTTCGGCGAGCTGTGCGCGGGCGATCCCGCCACCGACCTGTCCGCGGCCTGGCTCCTCCTGCCCGCGGGCGCGGCGAGCCGGTTCTTCGACGCCTACGGCGACGTCGACGAGGCCACCGTCGCGCGGGCGCGCGGCTGGGCCGTCCTGCGCGCCCTGCACCTGATCAGCATCGGACGCAACGGCAGGCTCGGGCTCCCCGGCGGCAAGCCCGCGTGGGAGCCCGCGGGCCGCGCCGCGCTGGCACGCGCACTGGCCGCGGGCTGACCGCGCGGCAACTACGGTCCTTTTGGCGGCTGTGCGGGGTACCGGCACTCGGTGAGAATCCCGGCGAGGTTGACCCTGCGCATCCCCGAGGAGTAACCGCGTGCACAACCGAAGAAAGCCGTTCGCGGCGCTGGCGGCGACGCTGCTCGCCACGACCGCGATCGGGATCGGCACGGTCGCGCCTGCCCAGGCGGCCACCCCCGACATCGCCGACCAGCTCGCCGCCATCCCCGGCATGACCGTCTCCGAACGACCGCCGCCCGCCGCGGGCTACCGGTTCTTCTTCCTCACCTACCGGCAGCCGGTCGACCACAGGAAGCCGTCCGGGCCCGCGTTCGACCAGCGGCTCCAGCTGCTGCACCGCGACGTGAGCCGCCCGATGATCCTCCACACGACCGGCTACGACATGCCGGAGTTCGCGTTCCGCAGCGAGCCTGCGCAGATCGTCGACGGCAACCAGATCTCGGTCGAGCAGCGGTTCTTCTCGCCGTCGCGGCCCGACCCCGCGGACTGGACCAAGCTCGACATCTGGCAGGCGGCGACCGACCACCACCGGATCACGCAGGCGCTGAAGACGATCTACTCGGCGAAGTGGCTGTCCACTGGTGCCAGCAAGGGCGGCATGACCTCGGTCTACCACCGCCGCTTCTACCCGAGGGACGTCGACGGCGTCGTCGCGTACGTCGCGCCGAACGACACGAACAACCGCGAGGACAGCGCGTACGACGAGTTCTTCGAGTCGGTCGGCAGCACCCCGGCGTGCCGCACGGCGCTGAAGACCCTGCAGGACGAGGCGTTGTCACGGCGCACCGACATGGTGAACCGGTACGACGCGCTCGCCGCCGAGCAGGGCCTGCACTTCGACCAGGTCTTCGGGTCGACGGACAAGGCGTTCGAGATGGCCGTGCTCGACACCGAGTGGGCGTTCTGGCAGTACAACCTCGAGGCGAACTGCGACGTCCCGGGCCGGGACGCGAGCAGTGACGAGATCTTCGCGTTCATCGACCGCATCGCGGGCTTCGGGTTCTACGCGGACGAGGGGATCCTGCCGTACGCGCCGTACTACTACCAGGCGGCGACGCAGCTCGGCTGGCCGCAGCCGAAGTTCCGGTACCTGCGGGACGGGCTGCACTACCCGGCGCTCTACCAGGCGAACTCCAGCCTGCCCGCCGACCTGAAGTCGCGGCACGACCCGTGGCCGATGATCGACGTGGACCACTGGGTCACCAAGACGGCGAGCCAGATGTTGTTCGTTTACGGGTCGAATGACCCGTGGGGCGCGGAACCGTTCCACCCGAGCGACAAGGACTCCTACTCCTACACCGCTCCCGGGGCGAACCACGGCGCGAACATCGCGCGCCTCTCCCCGGCGGACGCGGCCGCGGCGCGGGCGACCGTGCTGCGGTGGGCTAGGGTGTCCGCACAGGTGACCGCCCGTTCGGCGGCGACCTCGGTGCTCGACGCCCGCAACCCCGACCTGGAGCGCAGGCCCCTCTAGCAGGCGGGCGGCCGCCCCGTCTCGTTGATCACGGGACGGCCGCCTTCCCTAGACTGGGTGGCGATGCGATGGCTCGTCCTCTTCCTCGTCCTCGTCGTGGTCACGTTCGGGATGACCGGTGACCACCGGTTTCCCGCGCCGCACCCCTTGCCGGGACCGCCGCAGGACGCGCCGAGAGTGATCGTCGCGATGGGCGACAGCACGATCTCCGGCGAGGGCGCGGGCGACTACGAGCCGGGGACGAACGGGGAGAAGGGCAACTGGTGCCACCGCTCCGCCAACGCCTCGATCTTCCAGGTGCGCGTGCCCGGCGTCGAGGAGGCGTTCAACCTGGCCTGCTCCGGCGCCCCGTCGGCGCAGGTCGCGCTCGGTGACGTCGAGCAGTACACCGAGATCTCCCAGGCCAAGCAGCTCGCGCGGATCGCGGCCCGCAACCGGGTGACCGCGATCGTCGTGGCGTCCGGCGCCAACGACGACCCCTCGTTCTCCCACGTGCTCGACTCGTGCGTCCAGGCGTGGGCCGGGCGCGGGCAGCCGTGCAGCCAGTCGGTCGGGCCGCGGTGGGAGCGGCGCGTGGACAAGATGATCCCCAAGCTGACGAAGGCGCTGCGGGACATCAGGACCGTGATGCACAACGCCGGCTACCAGCGGAGCGACTACTCGCTGGTCGTGCAGTCGTACGCGGCGCCGGTCGGCACGGACGTCGCCCGCGGCCTGCAGGACCTGTCCGGGTGCCCGTTCCTGTCCGAGGACCTGCGGTGGGTGGAGGAGGACGCGGTGCCGGTCCTCACCGCCGGCGTGCGGACGGCGGCGCGGAACGCGGACGCGCGGTTCCTCGACCTGTCGCGTGCCGGGATCGGCCGGGAGGCGTGCACGTCGGCACGCGATCCGGACCGCGAGTGGTTCCGCCGCCTCGCCGTCGAGTGGAACGACCTGCGGCACGACGACCGCGCGACCCACGCGCTGCAGGAGTCCTTCCATCCCAACGCGAACGGGCACAAGCAGTTCGCGCAGTGCCTGTCGGAGTTCCTCACCTCGGTGGACCGGGCGGCGGCGTGCCTCCCCGACCGGGACGGGAACCTGCACGCGGCGACCAGCCCCGACTAGCGAACACGGCGCGGAGCCCGGCCACGCCGGTGAAGTGGTGGCCGGTCATGCCCAGTGCCTCCGCCGCGGCGACGTTCGCGGCGGAGTCGTCGACGAACAGGCACCGCTCCGGTGCGGTGCCCGCCTCCTCCGCGGCCGCCAGGTAGATCGCGGGGTCCGGTTTGGCCACCCCGAGCAGGGCGCTGTTCACGATCCCGGCCACGTGCCGGGCGAGTCCCAACACGTCCACATCGGACTCCAGGCGCGTGGTGGCGTTGGTGACCAGGACGACCGGACCGCCCGCGGTGGCGAGCACGGCCGCGACCTCCTCGTCGACGCTGCCCGTGCCGCTCGACCACGCGGCGACGAGTTCCGCGGCCGTGGGGGTGTGCGCGCGAAGGTCCTCGGCGACCGCGGCCCGCCACTCCTCGTCGGTGCGGCGGCCGGTGATCGCGGGCAGGAGCCGGTGCGGTGCGAACGCGACCGCCGCGAGGGTGCCGGGCGGTACCCCGTGCTCCCGTTCCAGGTCAGCCGTATCGGGCCAGTGGCGCAGCACCCCGTCGAGGTCGCAGAGGACGGCGTCGAACGTCATGGCGCGTGCCCGCCCGCTCCCCCGGTCCCCAGTCCCTCATCGGCCATGGCCTCGATCATGCCTGACGCTCATCGCCGGTTCACCCGGGATTCGCCGCTGTGGCCTACGGTGTCGGCACCCGAGAACCATGGAGGTTGTCCCCGTGCGACGTCCCCTGCTCCTCCTGCTGGCCGTCCTCGGCCTCGTCGCCGGCGCCGTGCCGGCGACCGCGACACCCGCGCACGAGCGGGTCCGCCCGCTCGCGCAGGCCCACGCCCACAACGACTACGAGCACGCGCGGCCGCTGTTCGACGCGCTCGACGCGGGCTTCACGAGCGTGGAGGCCGACATCTACCTGGTCGGCGGCGAGCTGCTCGTCGCGCACGACCCCGAGGACCTCGACCCGGCGCGCACGCTGAGCGCCCTGTACCTGGAACCGTTGCGGCAGCGGGTGATCGCCAACCACGGCGGCGTCTACCGCGGCTTCCGCGACTTCCAGCTGCTGATCGACATCAAGACCGAGGGTGAGCCGACCTACGCCGCGCTCGACGCGCTGCTGCGGGAGCCGCGCTACGCGTTCCTGTGGACCACCTACCGCTACGGCCACGTCCGCACCCGCGCGGTGACCGCGGTGGTGTCCGGCAACCGGCCGCGCGCGACCATGGCGGCGCAGGGCACCCGGGTCGCGTTCTATGACGGTCGTATTGCCGACCAGTCGGATCTGGGTCCCGGCTCGGACGCGCGCCTGACGCCGCTGGTGTCGGACAACTGGACGAAGCTGTTCACGTGGACCGGTTCCGGTCCGATGCCCGCCGCCGAGCAGGCGAAGCTGCGCGAGATCGTGCGGACCGCGCACCGCGCGGGTCAGCGGGTCCGGTTCTGGGCCACCCCGGACGTGCCCGGCGCGGAGCGCGCGGCGATCTGGCGCGAGCTGGTCGCGGCCGACGTGGACCACATCAACACGGATGACCTGAAAGGTCTCGCGGACTTCCTGCGCACGTAGCTAGTTCCCGGCGGCCTTCCGCGCGCGGAAGGCCGCCGCCTTCACGCGGTTCTGGCACGCGGTGGAGCAGAAGCGCCGCGTGCCGTTCCGCGAGACGTCGACGTACACCCGGTCGCACGCCGGTGCGTTGCAGAGCCCGAGCCGGTCGATGGCCGGGTTGCCCAGCACGATCGCGAGCCCGGTGGCCATGGGCGCCGCCCAGCTCACCGGCCAGGACGCGTCGGCGCTGTGGAAGTGCAGGTGCCACGGCTCGCCGTCGTGCCGCGACAGCGTGGGCACCGCGTTCACCTCGCGCATGATCGTGTTCAGCTCGGCGCACGCCGCGTCCACGTCGCCGCTGTCGACGAGTTCCACCACGAAGCGCAGCCGGCCCGCCCACGCGGCCAGTTCCACCGCGTCCGCGGTCGTTGGCAAGTCAGGTGTACGGGAAGGCGGGACCGCGTCGCGGACCGCCGCGGTCAGCGCGTCCCCCTCCGGCGGGTGGAACGGGCGGCCGTGGCGTTCGCCCGGCGTGACGTCGTTGATCAACTTCACCGCATACCCGACCACATCGCTCGTGTGACTGTCGAACTCCACTTGACCAGTTACTCCTGTTCGAGTTAGCGTCACTGTCGTCAAGCTTAACGCCAGTTACGGAGGAACCATGCAGCAGACGGTGCGGAGCGCGGTGGCGACCCGGTGGCTCGCGCGGTGGGACGCGCAGCAGGAACGCTACGTCCCCGACCGCGAGGAGCGGTTCCGCGTGGTCATCGACGTGGTCGCGGCGGTGGCCGGGGACGGGCCCGCCGCGGTGGTGGACCTCGGCTGCGGCCCGGGTTCGCTGTCCCGGCGGCTGGCCGACGCGCTGCCCGGGGTGCAGGTGGTCGGTGTGGACGCCGACCCGCTGTTGCTGGGGCTCGGCCGCGCGCACACCAACCCGCGCGTGCGCCTGATCGAGGCCAACCTCGCCGACCCCGGCTGGACCGACGCGACCGGGCTGCCGGGGCCGTGGGACGCGGCGGTGTCGAGCACCGCGCTGCACTGGCTGTCGCCGGCGGATCTGGGTCAGCTGTACCGCGTCCTCGCGCGGAACCTGCGGCCCGGTGGCGTGTTCGTCAACGCCGACAACATGGGCCTCGGCCTGCCCGCGCTGGACGGGATCGCCGACGCCGTCCGCCGTGCCCGCACACGCCGCGCGGGCACGCAGGACAACGAGGACTGGGCCGCGTGGTGGCAGGCCCTGCGCGCCGACGACGAGCTGGCGCCGCTGATCGACGCCCGTTCCGACGCGGCGATCGCGCACAGCGGCGAGAACGGGCTCACCGTGTGGCAGCACGCGGACCTGTTGCGCCAGGCCGGTTTCGCCGAGGCGGGCCCGGTGTGGCAGTTCGGCGACGACCATGTCCTGGTTGCGGTCCGGTAACCACAGCGCCGGTCAGAGCGCGGGCGACCGGCCCTCGTACGGGGTCGAGAGCACGACCGTGGTCCGGGTGGAGACCTTGGCGGCCTCGCGGATCTGCCGCAGCAGGTCCTCGAGCGCGGCCGGGGAGGCCACCCGGACCAGCAGGATGTACGACTCGTCGCCCGCCACCGAGTAGCACGCCTCGATCTCGCGGATGTGCTCGAGCCGGTGCGGGTAGTCGTCGGGCGCGGCCGGGTCGATCGGCGTCAGCGAGATGAACGCGGTCAGCGGCAGGCCGATCACCTCGGCGTTGAGCTGCGCGTGGTACCCGCGGATCACGCCGCGCTGCTCGAGCCGCCGCACCCGCTGGTGCACGGCGGAGACGGACAGCCCGACCCGCTCCGCCAGGTCCGTGAAGCTGCACCGGCCGTCCTCGGCCAGCTCGCGCGCGATCGCCTGGTCGATCGGCTCCAGCTCGGACGCGGTCATCGGACGGGCAGCGACACGAGGTCGTGCGGGCGGGTGTTGAGCGGCTCCACACCGTCCTCGGTGACCACGACGATGTCCTCGATCCGCGCGCCCCACCGGCCCGGCTGGTAGATGCCCGGCTCGACCGAGAACGCCATGCCCGGCTCGAGGACCATGTCGTTGCCGCCCACGATGTACGGGTGCTCGTGCACGTCGAGCCCGATGCCGTGGCCGGTGCGGTGGATGAAGTACTCGCCGAACCCGGCGGCGGCGATCACGTCGCGGGCGGCCGCGTCGACGTCCTGTGCCGGGATGCCGGGGCGGACCGCGTCGACCGCCGCCTGCTGCGCCTCCTGCAGCACCGCGTAGGTCTTCAGTACGTCTGTATCGCGTGGCTCGCCCATGACGTAGGTGCGGGTGCTGTCCGAGCAGTAGCCGGACGGCACCGGGCCGCCGATGTCGATCACCACGACGTCCCCGGCCTCGATCACCCGGTCGGACACCCCGTGGTGCGGGCTCGCCCCGTTCGGGCCGGAGCCGACGATCACGAACTCGGCCACCGCGTGGCCCTCCTCGACGATCGCGGCCGCGATGTCCGCGCCGACCTCGGATTCGGTACGGCCGACTTGCAGGAACTCCGCCATGCGGGCGTGCACGCGGTCGATCGCGGCGCCCGCGGCGCGCAGCTCGGCGACCTCCTCGGCGTCCTTGCGCATCCGCAGCTCACGCACGATCGGCCCGGCCAGCACCTGCTCGGTGTCCGGCAGCGCGCCACGCAGGCCGAGCACGTGCATCGCGACCATCACGTCGCCGACCGCGACCTTCCCCGGGTTGCCGACCAGCGACGCGACCAGCCCGTACGGGTCCTCGCCGTCGACCCACGTCGCGACCCGGACGCCCAGGTCGCCGAGGGGAACCGGCTCGTAGCCGGGCGCCTCCAGCTTCGGCACCACCAGCGTCGGTGCGCCGTCGGCGGGCACCACGAGGCAGGTCAGGCGCTCGAACGAGCTGCCACCCGCGCCGAGGAGGTACCGCAGGTCCGAACCGGGCGCCATGAGCAGGGCGGCCACCCCGGCGCTCGCGGCTGCGGCGGCCGCGCGGTCGAGCCGCTTCGACAGCGCCGCGGGGTTGATCGCGGAGACGGTGGTCGACATGTCCGGAAGCCTAGTCCTCGGCCGGGGAAACCGGCCTCAGCACGGTGTGCGCGCCGTGTCAGGCCGGTCTCAGCCCCGTATCAGCGGGTGCGCGCATCGTCGTCCACGACAGCGGGACGGACCACGTCCCCGGCCTTCATCCCGAGGGGGACCACCATGGACAACGCCGTACTGGCAGAAGGACTGGCCAAGCGGTTCGGCGAGACGACGGCGCTCGCGGGCGTCGACCTCGCGGCGCGCACCGGCAGCGTGCTCGGCATCCTGGGCCCGAACGGCGCGGGCAAGACCACCGCCGTGCGGATCCTCGCCACCCTGCTCGCCCCCGACGCCGGGCACGCCGAGGTGTGCGGGCACGACGTCGTCCGCGACGCGCACCGGGTGCGCCAGCTCGTCGGGCTGACCGGGCAGTACGCCTCGGTCGACGAGATGCTCACCGGCTTCGAGAACCTGCTGCTCATCGGCAGGCTGCTCGGCCAGTCCCGGGCCGAGGCGAAGGCGAACGCGCGGGACCTGCTCGCGCGGTTCGCGCTGAGCGACGCCGCGGGCCGGGCCACCAAGACGTACTCCGGTGGCATGCGGCGGCGGCTGGACCTGGCCGCGAGCCTGATCGGCGGGCCGCGCGTGCTGTTCCTCGACGAGCCGACCACCGGGCTGGACCCGCGCAGCCGCATGGACCTGTGGCAGATGGTGCGCGACCTCGTCGCCGACGGCGTCACCGTGCTGCTCACCACGCAGTACCTGGAAGAGGCCGACCAGCTGGCCGACGAGATCGCGGTCATCGACCACGGCCGGGTCATCGCCACCGGCACGCCGGCCGAGCTGAAGTCGCGCACCGGCGCGCAGCCGCTCGTGGTGCGGCCGGCGGAGCCCGGTCACCTGCCGGTCGTGACGGCGATCGTGCGGGAGCTGACCGGGCAGGTGCCCGAGGTCGACGGCACGACGGTGACGGCGTCGGTCGCCGACCCGGCGCTGCTGCCCGCCGTCGTCCGCAGGCTCGACGACGCGCACGTGACCGTGGCCGAGCTGGCGCTGCGGGACGCGAGCCTCGACGAGGTCTTCCTGAGCCTCACCGGGCACCGCGCCGACGAACCCACCAATACGCCTGACCTGGAAAGGACCCCGGCATGACCGCCGCCGCCATCGCACTGCCGCCGAGGGTGCGGCCGACGGAAGGCCTGCGCCAGAGCGCGTCGCTGTCGTGGCGCACGCTGGTGCAGATCAAGCACAACCCCATGGAGCTGATCGACTTCAGCATCCAGCCGATCATGTTCCTGCTGCTGTTCACGTACGTGTTCGGCGGCGCGATCGCCGGGTCGACCGGCGACTACCTCACCTTCGCCCTGCCCGGGATCATCGTGCAGAACGCCTTGTTCGGCACCATGAACACCGGCGTCGGCCTCAACAACGACCTGACCAAGGGCGTGTTCGACCGGCTGCGTGCGCTGCCGATCGCACGGTGGGCGCCGCTCACCGGGCGGATCGTGGCGGACACCGTGAAGCAGGCGTGGGCGATGGCGCTGCTGCTCGGACTCGGCGCGATCCTGGGCTTCCGGGTCGGCGACAACGGGTTCCTCGGCGTGCTCGGCGCGTTCGGCCTGCTGCTCGCGTTCGCGGTCGCGTTCTCGTGGATCTCGGTGCTGGTCGGCATGCTGGTGAGCGAGCCGGACCGGGTGATGGTGTTCGGGTTCGCGGTGATGTTCCCGCTGACGTTCGTGTCCAACGCGTTCGTGCCCGCCGACACCATGCCGGGCTGGCTGCAGGGCTGGGTGGACGTGAACCCGGTGACGATCCTGGCCGACGGGATCCGCGGTCTGCTGGTCAGCGGTCCGGTGGCGGGCCCGGTGAGCGGGGCGCTGCTGTGGGCGGCGGGCGTGCTGGTGGTGTTCGCGCCGCTCGCGGTGCGTGCCTTCCGGAAGCGGGTCTGACGACGGGTGAACGGGTGACGGGTCAGGTGACCGGTCACCCGTTCACGGCGCTCGGGTCCCCGACGAGGTCGCGCACGGTCTTCATGGTCGTGGCGCGGCCCTCGGCGTAGGCCGCGGCGAAGTCGTCTTCTGCCAGCGCGGCACGGACGGCGGCGTCGACCCGCGCGTAGTCCAGCTGGGACAGGTCCTTGGCGCCGCGCACTCCCTCGCTCGCGCCGAGCAGCACCGCCGCCCGGTGCGGCTCCCCGCGGTGCAGGGCGAGATCCGCGGCGGCGACCAGCACCATCGCGACGACCGGTGCGTCGTTGCTGCCGATGGCCAGCTCCATCGCCCGCGCGTGGTGGGCGGCGGCGGTGTCCAGGTCGCCGACAGCCGTGGCGTGGTAGCCGTACGACGCCTCGATGAGCGAGTAGAACTGCGGCGCCACCCCGGCGCGGGACCTGGCCTGCCGCACCAGGTCCCGCACGCGGTCCAGTTGCCTGCGTGCCTCGGTGAGATCCCCTGCCAGGCGGGCGAGGTCGGCGCGCACGTGCGCCACTCCCGCGAACCCCTCCGGCAGACCGCCCCGTTCGGCGTCGCGTTCGGCCTCCGCGAGCGCCGCCGCCACGCGGTCGTGCTGACCGAGGTGCGCGTACAGCGACGCGAGGTTGAGCCGGTAGCGGACCAGGTCCTCGTTGGTGACCAGCTCGACGAACAGCCCGTTCGCCTCCTCGTAGTAGGAGATCGCGGTCGCGAAGTCACCACGCCACGCGACCAGGTCGGCGAGCGAGCACAGGGCGAACGACATCCCCCACCGCTCACCGACCGAGCGGAACGCGGCCAGCGCGGCCCGGAAGTCCTTCTCGGCGTCCTCGTGCCGCAGCCCCGCGTTGAGGTAGGTGTGCGCGCGGATCGCGAGCGCGCTCCCCGCGGCCCACGGGTCCGCGTTGTTCTCGACGACCTCAGCCAGGTGCCGGTTCACCGCCTCGCTCGGCGCGCCGTTGTTGACCATCATGTCGTCGAGCGCCACGATCAGCCGCAGGAGCGGGTGGTCGTCGGCCTTCTCGACCTCGGCGAGCTCGACCGCCTGCCGGAACCACGCGGCCGCGCTCTCGTGGTCGAAGGAGCCGTCGATCGCGAGCAACGCGGCAAGGCCGAGGGAGAGCGCGCGGTCCCTCGGCGGCACGTCGCCCGCCATCGTCACGGCCTCCGCGGACAGCTCGGCGCCCTCGGTCTTGTTCCCGGACAGCCACCAGTACCAGCCCGCGCTGTTGACCAGCCGCGCCGCCATGGCCGCCGACCCGGACGAGATGGCCGCGCGGACCGCGGCGTGCAGGTTGTCGTGGTCGCCCTCGAGCCCGCGCATCCACTCGAGCTGCTCGGCGCGGCGCAGGTGCGGCTCCGCGGTCTCGGCGAGCCGGGTGAACCACGCGACGAACGCGTCCCGCACCCGGTCTGACTCCCCCGCCTCGGCGAGCCGCTCCCGGCCGTAGGCCTTGATCGTCTCCAGCAGCCGGTACCGGTCGCCCGCGAGCAATACGAGTGACTTGTCCACGAGCGCGGTGAGCAGGTCGAGCACCCGGTCGGCGGGCAGGTCGGGGCCCGCGCACACCTGCTCGGCAGCCTCGAGCGTGGCACCGCCCGCGAACACCGACAGCCTGCGCAGCAGCGTGCGCTCGTCGTCGTCGAGCAGGTCCCAGCTCCAGTCGACGACCGCGCGCAGCGTCTGGTGCCGGGGCAGGGCCATCCTGCTGCCGCCGGTGAGGAGGCGGAACCGGTCGTCGAGGCGGGTGGCGAGCTGGTCGAGGGACATGGTGCGCAGGCGTGCCGCCGCCAGCTCGATCGCGAGCGGCATGCCGTCGAGCGCGCGGCAGACCTGGACCATCGGCGGCGCGGTCGTGGCGTCGACGGCGAACCCGGGCCGGACCGCGCGGGCCCGTTCGGCGAGCAGGCGCACGGCCGGGTAGCCGAGCGCTTCGGCCGGGTCGGCGCCGGCCGGCGGCAGGGTGAGCGGCGCGACCGGCCAGAGCGTCTCGCCGGTGATGCCGAGCGGTTCGCGGCTGGTGGCGAGGACGTGCAGCCGGGGGCAGTCGCCGAGCAGCCGGTCCACGACCGCCGCGACGGCGCCGACCAGGTGCTCGCAGTTGTCCAGGACGAGCAGCAGCGACCGGCTGGACAGCGCGGCGGCGAGCCGGTCGATGGGGGTGTCGACCGGTTCCGGCCTGCCGCGGCCCGCCGCGCCGACGACCGGGGGCAGCCCACGCAGGCCGAGCGCGGTGAGTACGGCCTGCGGCACGTCCCCGCCGTCGCCGACGGGGGCCAGCTCGACGAACCACACCCCGTCCGGTCGCCTGCCGACCAGCCCGCGGCCGACCTCGGTGGCGAGCCGGGTCTTGCCGGAGCCGCCCGGCCCGGTGAGCGTGACGAGCCGCGCGCCGCCGACCATCGCGGTCACCGTCGCCAGCTCCTCGTCGCGGCCGACGAAGCTGGTGAGCCCGGCGCGGAGGTTCGTCTTCTTCCGGTCGTCGCGCGTGGCGGGGGCGCGGAGGAGTTCGACGTGCAGCGCGGTCAGCTCGGCGGAGGGGTCGGCGCCGAGCTGGTCGGCGAGCGTGTCGCGGACACGGGCGAACACGGCGAGCGCGTCCGCGGTGCGGCCCGCCTTGGCGAGCGCGCGCATGAGCAGCCCGGCGAACCGTTCCCGCAGCGGGTGTTCGGCGACGAGCGACTCGAGCTCCGGCACGAGGTCGGCGCCCGCGGCGAGGTCGGCCTCGAGCCGGTCGCCCAGGGCGGCCAGCCGCAGTTCGGTGAGCCGCGCGACCGGCGCCTGCGCGAACTCGGCGGTGGCGGCGTCGGCGAGGGCGGGGCCGCGCCACAGCGCGAGCGCGTCGGTGGTGTTCCCCTGGCTAGCGAGCCGCTCGAACCGGTGCACGTCGACGTCGTCGGGGTCGAGCGCCAGCAGGTAGCCGGTGGGCCGGGACTCGACGGTGAGGCCGGTGCGGCGCAGCCGGGACACGAGTGCCTGCAACGCGTTCGCGGCCTCGGCGGGTGGGTCGTCGCCCCAGACGCCGTCGACCAGCCGGCTGGTGGACACGACCCGGCCGGCGTCGAGCGCGAGGAGGATCAGGAGCGTGCGCAGGCGGGCGCCGGTGACCGGCACCGGTGATCCGTCTTCGGCCCGCACGGTGAGGGGGCCGAGCATCGCGACACGCACGCAGGTGATTCTGCCCCTTGCCGCGGGCATGGCAGGCTGGCCCCGTGACTGGCCCACTCGTACTGCTGGACTCGGCGAGCCTGTACTTCCGGTCCTACTACGCGCTGCCCGACTCGATGACCGCGCCGGACGGCACGGTGGTGAACGCCGTGCGCGGGTTCACGGACACGATCGCGCGAATCCTGACCGACCGCCGCCCGTCGCGGCTGGTGGCGTGCATGGACGCGGACTGGCGCCCGGCGTTCCGGGTCGAGGCGCTGCCGACGTACAAGACGCACCGCGTAGCCGACCCGGTGAACAACGTCGAGGAGGTGCCGGACACGCTGACGCCCCAGGTGCCGATCATCCTGGACGTGCTGGACGCGTTCGGCTTCGCCGTCGCCGAGGCGGACGGCTACGAGGCCGACGACGTCATCGGCACCCTCGTCCACCGCGAGCGGACGGACCCGGTCGAGGTCGTGACCGGCGACCGCGACCTGTTCCAAGTCATCCGTCATGAACCGACGCCCGCCAGCGTCGTGTACGTCGGCCGAGGCTGGGCGAAGGCGGAGGTCCTCGGCCCGCGGGAACTGGCGGAGAAGTACGCGCTGCCGCCGGAGAACACCGGTATCGCGTACGCGGACATGGCACTGCTGCGCGGTGATCCTTCCGACGGTCTGCCGGGTGTGGCGGGCATCGGCGAGAAGACGGCGGCCCGGCTGATGACCAAGTACGGGTCGCTGGAGGGCCTGCTGGCGGCCGCCGCGGCGTCGCCCAGTGACGTGCCCCTGCGCGTCCGGACAGCGCTGGCCGACGCGGCGGACTATGTCGCTGCCGCTCCGGTCGTGGTGCGGGTGGCACTGGACGCGGAGGTCGTCCAGGACCGGGACGACCGCGTGCCCGCCGAGCCACGCGACATGGCGCGGGTGCGCGAGCTGCAGGAGAAGTGGGACCTGGGCGCGTCTATCGACCGGCTGCTGGCAGCACTCCCGGGCTGACCTGCGCGAAGCGGGACAGGTCGGGCCCTGCGTCGGGGCCACACGCACCCACGAGGGCGGCCACGAGGAGGACGGCGAGGGCACGCTTGACCACGCGGTCACGCTACCTCGCGTGCCGGGGCTCGGCCTCCGGCCCCCGGTTTCCACGCTACCGGAGGGGGCCGACATTCCCGGGCCCGCCGGGCACGCCTGTGGACAACTCGCCAGGTGGCTGGCGGTTGTGGACAACCGATCCGCAACGGCCCGGGAATGTCGGTCCCTTGTGGCAGGCTGGAAACCGGGGGCCGGAGGCCAACCCGGGGTTTCCGGTGTGTGCGCTGAATCGGCGCGGTGGTGTGCGCGGTCTCCGGCTGCTTCGGCCATTTCTGTCTCGGAAGTCCGAGGGAAGGCGTGTCCTGAAAGGCGCGTTCACGGCCTGCGCTGTCTTCGCGGCGACCGCCTTGAACCAGCCGGGACGATGCCCGCGACTCCGGCTGATGCGGCCACTCCCGCCCGGAAGTCTGAGGAAAGCGTGTCCTTAAAGGCGCGTTCAGGACCTGGCGCACTGTATCCGCAGCAACCGCCCTCAACCAGCCCCGACGATGCCCACGACTCCCGCTAATTCAGCCACTCCCGCCCGGAAGCCCCGAGGAAAGCGTGTCCTTAAAGGCGCGTTCAAGACCTACACGCCGTCTCCACCACGACCGCCCACAACCAGCCCCGGCGGTGGCCTCCTGCTGATTCGGCCATTCCTGTCTCGGAAGCCCGGGGGCGTGTCCTCGAAGGCGCGTTCAGGACCTGCGCACTGTCTCCGCAGCAACCGCGCTCAACCAGCCCGGACGATGCCCGCGACTCCCCCAATTCGGCCACTCCCGTCTGCGAAGCCCGAAGGAACCGTGTCCTGAAAGCGCCTTTTCAGGACACCGCAACCACCGCCACGCCGGGGTCGTCCGGACAACGGTCCGGCACCGCCGCTCAGGCTGTGGACAACCGCCGCCGAGGGAAGCGAAAACGTCGGTGTCTCGTGCGACGATGGAACCGGGGGCCGGAGGCCAGCGCCATCAGCACCGCCACAGCGGCGATCGGCTGGCCCAGCAACCTCCCCAGCGCTCGCCGGGCCCGGGCGGGCGCGCCCGTGTCGCGCCGCAGCTGCAACGCGTTGTTCAACCCCAGCATCACGCCCGACACCTCGAACACCAGCTGATCGGCATCGGTGTCGGCGGGCAGTTCGCCGTCGGCCGTTGCGGTGCGTACCTGGCGGTACAGGTCGCGGTCCCACACCGACGTCAGCCCGACGATGGTGTCCCGCACGCGCCCCGGCCGGTCGTCGAACTCCGTCGCCGCCGCCATGAAGAAGCAGCCGCCCGGGAAGACGCGCCGTTCCAGGTAGGACACCCACGCCGCGCACATCGCGGTCAGCTTCTGCAGGCCCGGCCTGGCGCCGCGGGCCTTCTCCGGGACCTCGCGGGCGAAGATCTCCGCCGCCGCGTCGATCACCGCCAGTTGCAGTTCCTCCTTGGAGCCGAAGTGGCCCAGTACGCCTGACTTGCTCATCCCCAGCTCGGTCGCCAGCCTGCCGATCGTCAGGCCCTCCAGCCCCTCCGCCGACGCCAGGCGGACGCCGGCCGCCAGGATGTCGGCCCTCGTCTGGCGGGCCTCGGCAACGGACCGTCGCGGACTCATGAACAACACAGTAGCATTTGGCGAC
Source organism: Actinophytocola sp. KF-1 (assembly GCF_054661535.1). Taxonomy (NCBI): domain Bacteria; kingdom Bacillati; phylum Actinomycetota; class Actinomycetes; order Pseudonocardiales; family Pseudonocardiaceae; genus Actinophytocola; species Actinophytocola sp. KF-1. The sequence continues at coordinate 75,287 of NZ_BAAFVK010000004.1, forward strand.
CGAACGTTCGGACGCTAAAAGGAGCACCTGTGCCGGGATCGCGCATCGCCGCTATGGGCCACCACCAACCCAGCCACGTCGTCACCAACGACGACCTCGCCCGCACCGTCGACACCAGCGACGAGTGGATCCGCAGGCGGACCGGCATCGCCACCCGCCACATCGCCCGCGAGGAAACCGTCACCGACCTCGCGACGGCCGCCGCGGGCAAGGCGCTGGCCGCGGCCGGGCTCGCGCCCGCCGACATCGGGCTGGTGCAGGTCGCGACCTGCTCGGCGATCGACCGCTGCCCGAGCATCGCCGCGCAGGTCGCCGGGCGGCTCGGCATCCCGGCGGCCGCCGCGTTCGACGTCAACAACGCCTGCGCCGGGTTCTGCACGGTCCTCGCCACCGCCGACCACGCCATCCGCGCGGGCGCCGCCCGGCACGCGCTCGTGATCGGCGCGGAGAAGATGAGCGACATCACCGACTGGACCGACCGCTCGACGTGCGTGCTGCTCGGCGACGGCGCGGGCGCGGCCGTGCTCTCGGCGAGCGACGAGGCACACGTCGGGCCGGTCGTCTGGGGATCCGACCCGGCGCTGAGCAACGCGGTCCGCATCCTCGGCGACTGGCACCCCGCGTTCGCACAGGACGGGCAGACCGTTTTCCGTTGGGCCACCACGACCCTGGCGCCGCTGGCGCGCCAGACGTGCGAGCGGGCGGGCATCGCGCCCAGCGACCTCGGCGCGATCGTCACCCACCAGGCCAACCTGCGGATCATCGAGGCGATCGCCACGCAGCTGGACGTGCCGGACGTGGTGGTGGCGACCGACGTCGTCGAGTCCGGCAACACCTCCGCCGCCTCCATCCCGATCGCGCTGTCGAAACTGTTGGCGCGCAACGAGATCCGGCCGGGCGCGAAGGCGCTGCTGTTCGGGTTCGGCGGCGGCCTGTCGTGGGCGGGGCAGGTCGTCACGTGTTCCTGATCCGGACCGAGGGCCGCGAACACCTGCCCGCGACGGGCGCGGTCATCCTCGCCAGCAACCACCTGTCCTTCATCGACAGCGTCGTGATCCGGCTCGCCGCGCCGCGCCGCGTCACCTTCCTCGCCAAGGCGGAGTACTTCACCGGCCGCGGGCTGCGCGGCACGCTCGTGCGCTGGTTCTTCACCGCGGCCGGGTCGGTGCCGGTGCGCCGTGGCAGCCACCGCGCCGCGCAGGCCTCGCTCGAGACCGCGCGCGAGGTGCTCGACGGCGGCAACGTGTTCGGCATCTACCCGGAAGGCACGCGGTCGCTCGACGGCAGGCTGTACCGCGGGCGCACGGGGGTCGGCTGGCTCGCGCTCACCACGGGCGCGCCGGTGGTGCCGGTGGCGCTCGAAGGCACCGAACGGCTCCAGCCGGTCGGCAAGCGGCTCCCCCGCCCGCACCGGGTCACCGTCCGATTCGGACCGCCGCTGACCTTCACCGGCGACCCGACGTCGGCGCGTGCCCGGCGCGCGGTCACCGACGAGGTCATGCGCGCGATCGCCGGTCTGTCCGGACAGGAACGCGCCGACCGTTACGCCGCCTAGCCGGGGGACAGTGCGGCCGAGACGAGATGCGCGCGTGTTGCTAGAACAGTGACCCGTTCCAGGCGGGACGGTCCACCGCGAACAACCGGTCGGCGGCGGGCAGCGCGGCCGGGTCGGCGACGGTGATCCGCCCGATCCCGGCGAGCACGCTGGGCCGCCACGCACCCAGGTACACCATGGCGAGCACCTCGGCGTCCATGGTGAGCGCCGGCGCGTCCGGCACCCGCTCCATCCCGTGTGGACTGATCCGGTACCGGCCGGAGTTGGCGGGCAGCACCTGGTCGACGACCTCGACGACCACCGCTTCCGCGACGCCGTAGGTGCGGGCGGCGAGTGCGGCGGGCACGTCGACGATCCGGAGCCACAGCTCGCCCTCGGTCTCGCCGCGCACCGCGTAGGCGTCGACGAGCATGGCCTCGATCGGGTCGTCGACCGGCCGGAGGTAGGCGATGACCTCCTCGACGAGGTCCACGCCGACGAGGTGGCGCCACAGGTCGTTGGCGACGGTCTGGTCGGCGGCCTGGAAGTCGAGCACGTACAGGGAGGCGTTGGCGCGCACGTCACCGGGCGCCGGCTCGGCGGGCTTGTAGCCGACCCAGCCGTCGATGACCCCCGCGTCGGAGAAGTGCGCGGCGACGACGAAGTGGTCGGTCTTGAGCCTGCGGTCGTAGCCGAGCGCCCACCACTGCGGCGAGCGGCCCATGAGCCCGGCGCGGGTCGGCAGCAGCGCCGGGTAGGCGGCGCTCAGCGCGGGGACCACCTCGTCCTGGTCGAGCAGCCGGACGGTGCCGCTGCCCGGCACCTCCGGCCGCAGCCGCGCACGCTTCGAGTTCACCCGCAGGTCGCGCCCGATGGTGGCGATGCCGTAGCCGAACCGGCCGTAGATCACCGGTTCCGACGCGTGCAGCGCGGCGAACACCTCGCCGCGGGCCGCCGTGTCCTCGAGCTGCGCGCGCATCATCCCGGTGAGCGCGCCGCGGCGCCGGTAGTCGCTGCGCACGCCGACGTACGTGACACACGCCATCGGCAGCTCCTCGCCGCCGGGCACGGTGAGGCTGCCCGGGAACGACATCGCCGTGCCGGCCTGGCGGTCGCCGTCGAAGGCGCCGAAGGTCCGGTCGGCGAGGTAGACGTGCCGGATCACGTCCCACAGCTCGTCCGACGCGGCCTTGTTGTGCAGCGCGGCGAGGAAGAGGTCGTGGGCGGCACGCAGCGAGTCCGCCGCCACGGTGCGGAACGTCAGCCCGGTGGGCAGGAGCGTCTGGGTCACCGCCCGATGATGCACACCGAACGCCCCGCACGCGACCTATTACTTCGGCTCGCTGACCTGGATGCCGCCCTCTTCGTTGAGCACGCTCACCTCGACGGTGCGCTCCTCCCCCGCGACGACGACCGTGCACTCGAAAGTGGCGCCCTTCTCGAAGGAGAGCGACGGCGTCGGCGGGCAGTCGACGCTGCCGACGTCGGTCAGCTGGTACTGCTCCTCGAGCATCCGCTTGATGCCGTCCGCGCCCTCGAGCGCGCCCTCGCTGAGGCTCTCCAGCGACGGGACGTCCGGCACGTCGGGCACCTCCGGCACCTCGACCTCGGGCATCTCGGAGCAGGCCGCGACGGCGAGCGCGGGGATCAGGGCAAAGGCGAGGCGAAGGCGCACGAAGTTCCTCATCTACTGGGGGGACCGTCCGTTTTGTCCCCTTCAGTGTACGGAGAAGCCCCGGCCGGGTGACAGGAACCTGCCGCCCGGCCGGGGCTTCGACGAAGACCTACTTGGCTTCCTCCGGGAGGGACACCTGGTACTCGGCGTTCTCCTCGTTGGTGATCGTGATGGTGACCTTGACGTCCTTCGGCTCGTCGCCGCCGATCTTCACGGTGCACTCGAACTTGTTGCCCTGCTTGACCTCCTGGTCGGCGGGGCAGCTGACCTTCTCGACGTCCTTGACCTTGTACTCGTCGACGAGGATCTTCTTGACGCCGTCGTCGCCCTCGAGCGCGGCCTGGTCCAGCACCTTCGTGTTCAGGAAGCCCGGCGTCACCAGCCCGAGCACCAGGAACGCCGCCGCGGCCAGCACCACGATCACCATCGTGATCCAGATCCAGGCGCCACCGCCCTTCTTGGCGGGCTGCTGCTGGTACGGGTGCTGCTGGTAGGGCCCCGGGAACTCACCCGACGGCGGACCGTACTGCGGCTGCTGGCCGTACTGCGGCTGCCCGTACTGCTGCGTCGGCTGGGGCTGCTGGCCGTAACCCCCGTACGGCTGCTGCTGACCAGGCTGCTGGGGGTATCCACCCTGCGCAGGCATCCCGCCGGACGGGGTGCCGGGAGTGGGACCACCGCCGTAGGGTTGCTGTCCCCACTGCTGCTGCGGGTCGTTCCCACCGGGCGGCCCGTAAGGGCTGGTCATTGTTCGCCTCCGCGAAATCGAGGTCGTGCCAGGGCGCGATCAAACCATAGCGGGAGGTGGGTAGGGCGTGTGGTCCGCCACGCGAAATCCAACACTCGTGGACGAGCGCGGACGTCGGTCACGCCGTGCCGAGCGCCACCACGCCGCGCCGCATCGCCTTCACGGCCTCCTTCGCGGCGGCGCCGACCGGCGCGTCCGTGCCCATCACGTCCCGCAGCTGCTCCAGCAGATCGATGACCTGGCGGCACCACCGCACGAAGTCGCCCGCGGAGAACTCGCTGCCCGCCGACTCCGCCGCGGTCATCACCCGCTCCAGCGACTCGCCGCGCGCCCACCGGAACACCGTCCACGCGAAGCCCGCGTCGGGCTGGCGGGTGCGTTCCAGCTTGTGCCGCCGCTCGTCCGCCTCCAGCCCCGCCCACAACCGGGCGGTCTCGGCCAGCGCGTCGGACACCAGCCCCTGCGGCACCCGGGCCTCGCTCGGCCCGTCCCTGCGCGCCTCGTACACCAGCGACGACACGACCGCCGCCAGCTCGGGCGGCGGCAGCTGGTCCCACACACCGTGCCGCAGGCACTCCGCCGCCAGCAGGTCCGACTCGCTGTACAACCGTGCGAGCCGCCTGCCGTCGTCGGTGACCGTGTTCTCGCCCGCCAGGTAGCCGCGTTCGGTCAGCAGCTTGCGGATGCGGTCGAACGCGCGGGCCAGCGAGTGGGTCTGCGCGGCCACTTTCTGTTCCAGCGCCTGCGTTTCCGCGGCCAGCTTGCGGTGCCGGTCGGCCCAGCGGGCGTGCGCCTCGCGGTCGCTGCAGCCGTGGCACGGGTGGTTGCGCAGTGCCCTGCGCAGCGCCGCGACCTCGGCGTCGTCCCCGGTGCCACGACTGTGCCGCTTGCCGCGACCGGGGGCCTCGATGCCGGTGTTCCGCAACGTGGACGCGAGGTCCCGGCGCGACCGCGGTGACCGCAGGTCGACCTGCTTGGGCAGCTTGATCCGGCCGAGCGACTCGACGGGGGTCGGGAAGTCCGCCACCGACAGCCTGCCCGCCCAGCGGTCCTCGGTGAGCACGAGCGGGCGGGCGTCCCCGGTCGGGTCGAGCCCGGGGTCGACGACGATCGCGAGGCCCGCACGGCGGCCGGACGGCACCGCGATCACGTCGCCCTTGCGCAGTGTCTCCAGCGACCGGGCCGCCTCGGCGCGCCGGGCCGCGGTGTTCTTGCGGGACAACGACTTCTCCCGCTCGTTCAGCTTGGCGCGCAGGTCGGCGTACTCCGTGAAGTCGCCGAGGTGGCAGGTCATGGACTCGGCGTAGCCCGCGAGCGCCTCGCGGTTGCGCTCGATCCGCCGTGCGAGCCCGACGACGCCGCGGTCGGCCTGGAACTGCGCGAACGACTGCTCCAGCATCTCGCGCGCCGCGGTGGCACCGAGCCGGTCGACGAGGTTGACCGCCATGTTGTAGGCGGGCCGGAACGACGAGCGGAGCGGGTAGGTTCGGGTGGACGCGAGCCCGCCGACCTGGCGGGGGTCGACACCCGGCTGCCACACGACGACCGCGTGGCCCTCCACGTCGATGCCCCGGCGCCCGGCACGCCCGGTGAGCTGCGTGTACTCCCCCGGCGTCAGGTCGACGTGCGCCTCGCCGTTGTACTTGACGAGCCGTTCCAGCACGACCGTGCGCGCGGGCATGTTGATGCCGAGCGCGAGCGTCTCGGTCGCGAACACCACCTTCACCAGGCCGCGGACGAACAGCTCCTCGACGGTCTCCTTGAACGCGGGCAGCAGGCCGGCGTGGTGGCTCGCGAAGCCGCGCTCGAGCGCCTCCCGCCACTCCCAGAAGCCGAGGACCCGCAGGTCGGCGTCGTTGAGGTCCTTGGTGCGGGCGTCGATGACCCTGCGGATCTCCGCGACCTCGGCCTCGGTGTTCATGCGGATGCCGGAGCGGGCGCACTGCGCGACGGCCGCGTCGCAGCCGACACGGCTGAACACGAACACGATCGCGGGCAACAGCCCGGCCGCGTCCAGCCTGGTGATCACGTCGACGCGGGACGGCGGCCGCAAGCGGGGGCCGCGGGGCGCGCCGGACCGCCGCCCGTTGCGGCCGCCGCGCGGACCCCAGGTGACCTGGGTGCGGCTCTCGTTCTCGGTGCGGCGCAGCAGCTCGGGGTTGATGCGTGGCTCGCCGTCGGGGCCCTCGCCGGTGAACAGGTCGAGCATCCGGTTGTTGACCAGCATGTGCTGCCACAGCGGGACCGGCCGGTGCTCGTCGACGACGACCGTGGTGTCGCCGCGGACCTCGACGAGCCAGTCGCCGAACTCCTCGGCGTTGCTGACCGTCGCCGAGAGGCTGATCAGCCGCACCGACTCGGGCAGGTGCAGGATGACCTCCTCCCACACCGCGCCGCGGAACCGGTCGGCGAGGTAGTGCACCTCGTCCATGACCACGTAGCCGAGCCCGTCGAGCGTCGAGGAGCCCGCGTAGAGCATGTTGCGGAGCACCTCGGTGGTCATCACGACGATCGGCGCGTTGCCGTTGACCGACGTGTCGCCGGTGAGCAGGCCGACCGACTTGGTGCCGTAGCGTTCGACCAGGTCGGCGTACTTCTGGTTCGACAGCGCCTTGATGGGTGTCGTGTAGAAGCACTTCTGGCCGTCGGCGAGCGCGAGGTGGACGGCGAACTCGCCGACCACGGTCTTGCCCGCGCCGGTCGGCGCGCACACGAGCACCCCGTGCCCGTCCTCGAGCGCGGCGCACGCCTGCTCCTGGAAGGGGTCGAGCGTGAATGAGAGCACCGAGGTGAACTCGGTCAGCTTCGGGTGGCTCGAGCGCTTGCGGGCGGCCGTGTAGGACTCGGCTGGCGATCGCTCGGGCACTGACCCGGAGGCTGGAGAAGGGCTGGCGGCCACGTTCCCAAGGTTGTCACACGGGTGGCGGGTCACGTGGCGGGCCCGACCACCTTCAACGCGTTCGGGACACAGGTCACCTCGACCGGCAGGGGTCCGATGCGTTCGCCGTCGGCGTACGCGACCCAGCCGTTCGCCTCCCCGATGCGGATCTTCGCGGTCCGGGAGGTGGTGACCATCTCGTGGTGGACGTGGTTGCCCGTGCGCAGGCCGGGCAGCATTTTCACCAGGTCGAACCGGCTCGCGCGGCGCACGAGCGTGACGTCGAACAGCCCGTCCGCCGGGTCGGCGGCGGGGCAGATGGGGATGCCGCCGCCGTAGAACGGGATGTTGCCGACCGCGATCTGGGTGGCTTCCAGCTCGGTGCGCTCGCCGTCCGCCTCGACCGTGAGCGTGCGGGCCCGCAGGCGCGCCAGCTCACCGAGGATCGCCAGGTCGTAGCGGCGCGGGCCGGACGGCCAGCGCATCCGGTTGGCGCGTTCGTTGACCGCGGAGTCGAACCCGGCGCACAGGACCCCGGCGAACCACGGCCCGCCTTCGACGCGGCCGAGGTCGATGGTCCTCGTCTCCCCCGCCGCGATGGCCTTGACCAGGCGGTCGGTGGCGTCGAGCGGGTCCTCCGGGGCGCCCGCGAGGGTGCGGGCGAGGTCGTTGCCGGTGCCCGCGGGGACGACGGCCAGCGTGACGCCGGTGTCGGCGCAGAACTGGACGCCCTGGTGGGCCGAGCCGTCGCCGCCGACGACGACCAGCAGGTCGAGGCCGGCGTCCCGGGCCTTGTGCATGAGGCGGTGCGAGTCCTCGACCGTGTTGGCGTCGACGGTGACCAGGTCGTCGACGACGGTGCGCAGCCGGTCGGCGACCGTGCCCGCGATGCGCCCCGCCCGGCCGAGCCCGGACGCGGGGTGCACGACCATCGCGGCACGCATGTCAGGTCACGTCGTCGGTGCCGGCGGCCTTCGGGTTCACCGGCTCCAGCTCGTCGTCGGGGTCGACCCAGCCCTCCTCGACGGCCTCGCGGTCCTTCTTGCGGTCGTGGATGCGGGCGATCTGCACGGCGACCTCGAACAGGACCGTCATGGCGCCGGCGAGGGCGAGCATGCCGATCGGGTCGGTGCCGGGCGTCGCGATCGCCGCGAACACGAACAGCATGAAGATGATCCCGCGCCGCCACTTCTTGAGGTTGCGGTACGGCAGCACCCCGATCCGGTTCAGCATGGTGACCAGCAGCGGCAGCTCGAAGCTGACACCGAAGATCAGCAGCATCACCAGCACGAACGAGATGTAGTCGTTGGCCGCGAGCGCCGCGATGAACGTGTCACCACCGAAGCTCACCAGCACCGACAGGCCCTTGGGGACCACGAAGTAGGCAAGCGCGGCGCCGCACGCGAACAGGAACGACGCGAGCACCACGAAGATCCGGGTGAACTTCCGCTCGTTCTCGTACAGGCCGGGCGTGATGAACGCCCAGATCTGGTAGAGCCAGAACGGGCTGGTCAGGACCGCGCCCGCGGCGAGACCCACCTTGAACTGGATCAGGAACGCCTCGAACGGCTGCGTCTGCAGCAGCTGGCACTTGCCGGGGATCGGCTCGAACCGGACGCTCGCGGGCAGTTCGCAGTAGGGGCCGGTCAGCAGGTGACCGAGGGACGGGATCGGGCCCACCCGCCACTGGAACCAGAGGAAGCCGAGAATGCAGCCCGCGAGCAGGGCCAGCAAGGCCAGCCCGAGCCGGTGCCGCAGCTCGTAGAGGTGATCCCGAAGGGTCATGGTGCCGTCGGGATTGTGTCGTCGGCTGCGAAGTTTCTTCTTCTCCCGACGGCTTTCGTCCCGGCGGTGCGAGGTGCGCGCCACCGTCTAGGACCTGTTCTCTCTCAGCTGGCGTTCTTGTTCTGCTGCTCGACCGACTGCGGCGTCACGCCGTTCGTCTGCTGCGGCTGCGTGGGGGGCAGCTGCTGCTGGACCGGCTGCTGCGGCTCCTGCGCGGCGGCGGGCTTCTCGTCCTCACCGCGGAGGCCCTTGGTCTCTTCCTTGAAGGCCTTGGCCGACTTGCCGAGCGAACGAGCCATCTCCGGCAGCTTCCGCGCCCCGAAGAGCAGGATGATCACACCCGCGATGATCAGCAGCTCGGGCACACCCAGGTTACCCACGGTCTTCCTCCTGTCTCCCCCGGCCGTTCGATGGTACGTCAGCCGGAGCGTGCTTCACCCGTGCCCGGGTCTCTCTCATCGCCACCCGCAGCGCCGCGGAGCGGGCCCGCAGGGTGCCGGTCTCGTGGCTGAAGTGGGCGCCTGTCGAGGCCGCGGTCCGGTTGAACCGCCGCACGTGGCGGAGCACCCGGACCAACACCCAGCCGAGCAACGACAACCCGACGAGGACCACGATCCACGTCGGCAGGTACGACATCACGATTTCTACCGTAGTGGGCGTGTGGTCGAAGTACGATGCCCGCGTCCCGACTTAACACAGATCACACATCGGCTGGTGAGCGTGTGCGGGTCGGCGGCGGTGGGGTCGATCTTGGGCTGACCTGGCGGGAAGTGGGGGTGGCCGGGGTGGGCGCTGGGTGTTCGCTGGGTCGGGGGTGTTCGCTGGGTCGGGGGTGTTCGCTGACGAGAGGGCGCCGCGCAGCGGCGCAAGCCGCGGACGGCCCGGTGGTCCGGCGGGAACGGGGCCGAACTGCGGTGGTACCTGCCGCACAAGCCTCGAAGGCAGTACTGCGGCACAGCCGCGCAAGCGGCACAGCCGCGCAAGCGGCACAGCCGCGCAAGCGGCACAGCCGCGCAAGCGGCACAGCCGCGCAAGCGGCACAGCCGCGCAAGCGGCACAGCCGCGCAAGCGGCACAGCCGCGCAAGCGGC